>CAYQJS010000013.1:0-69812 GCA_964417895.1 uncultured Chloroflexota bacterium
ATCCGACGTGCGCGAGCAACTCCAGAGCGCCGGGCTCGAGCCCGCGGTGAAGGAGATCTCGGAGCGGCTCGTCCCGTCCGTGGCCGCGTTGCGCGACGCGATTGACGCTTTCGGGGCCGACCGTCCGGTGGCTGTGGCCCGCGAGCTGACGAAGCTCTACGAGCAGATCGTGCGCGGGACGCTGTCCGAGGCGCTTCAGCACTTTGAGAGCCGGGCGCCACGTGGTGAGTTCACGCTCGTCGTCGGGGGAGCCGATAGCATGGGGCTTCGTCACGAGCTTCCTGCCGGCGAGCGCCCGGAACGCGCGCGATGAGGGAGCACGTTGGAGTCAACTGGTATCTCGAGGGCGGGATTTACGGCCCCGACTACATGGCGATCTTCCCTGATGAGGCGGCCAGCGGCGCCTCCGAGGCCGAGCGAGCCATTCGCTTGCTGGGGATCAGCGGCGGCGAGCGCGTGCTCGATATCGCCTGCGGCTACGGCCGGCATGCAGTGAATTTGGCTCGGCGTGGGCTCCGGGTGGTCGGCCTCGACCTCAGCGCCTACTTTCTCGGCCTCGCTGCTCGGCGAGCTGTAGACGAAGGAGCGCACGCGCTCTTCGCTCGTGGCGATATGCGCCAGCTCCCGTTCTTCGGCATCTTCGATGCCGCGGTGTGTCTCGGGGGCTCCTTCGGCCAGTTCGCAACCGAGGATGAAGACCTCGCCCTCCTGGAGGAGACCGCGCGGGCCCTCAAGCCTGGGGGGAAATTCCTGCTCGATGTGGGAAACCGCGACGGCATCCTGTCGCGCTTCATCGGCAAGGATTGGGATCAACTGGAGGACGGAACCGTGGTCCTTCACGAGCGCCGCTGGGACTCGCTACAGGGGCGCGTGGAGGGCAAGGACGTAGTGATCCGACCGGATGGGCGGCGCCGCGAGTACGAGCACTCTATGCGGCTCTACGGCGCGCCGGAGATCACAAGCATCTTGCGGCGAGCAGGCTTCGACGTACTCGCGCTCTACGGGAGCCTCGCGGGCACGGCGTTCGGCTGGGATAGCCCGCGGGTCAATGTTGTCGCCCAGCGCCCGAAATAGCGACACACGGCGCCCGCGGAACGTCCCCCCGCGGGGCTCACGCCGGTAGCTGGACCGCTTCGCGGCGGGGTCGCAGAGGGAGCGGAGTCGGCAGGCGGGCGGCCAGCCTCTCGTACACCTCGAGGTACCCGAGGGCCATAGCGTGGGGCGAGAAGCGCTCCTCTGCGTCCTGCCGGCAGACACGGCGGTCCACGTACGGAAGTGAGCGGCAGGAAGCCACCATCTCGTCGACTGTCGAGCAGAGGAAGCCGGTCCGGCCGTGGTGGATGATCTCAGGCACGGAGCCCATGTTGCGCGCGATCACCGGCGTGCCACAAGCGAGAGCCTCCACCATAACCAGACCGAAGGGCTCCGGCCAGTTGATCGGGAAGACCAGGCCCACGGCATCCTTAAGGAGCGCCCCCTTCTCGTCGTCTCCGACCTCGCCAATGAACTCGATGAGGGAGCTCTTGAGCCGCGGCTTCACCTCGTCGCGGTAGTATGCCCAGTCCTGAGCCACCCACGGATCGTCCTTTCTTTCGAGCGGGAGGCGCGCGGCGATCTTGAGCGGCATCTCCGCGCGGAGCGCGATGTCAATGGCGTCGGCCACGCCCTTCTCGGGCGAGATGCGGCCGACGAAGGCGAGGTAGCCGCCGCTGCCGGTGCCGAACGGAAGGGTCTCCATCGACACTCCGTTGTATACGCGCCCCACCCAGTTGGCGTGCGGGACGGGTCGCCGCTGGCTCGCACTGATGGAGACGACTGGCACGTCGTCGAACTGGCGATAAACTTCCTGAAGCTCTGGCAAGTCCAGCCGGCCGTGCAGTGTGTGGACCCACGGAGTCGGCGAGGATCGGCCGAACGCGAACCCCAGCACATCGAGATGGGAATGCACGATGTCATAACGTCGGGCGTCTCGCGACACTCGACTCAGCTCCGCCTCGTGCAGCAAGAAGTCGTTCCCGTGACCCCCGGACTTCCAGAGGGCGCGTTCGACCAGGGGAATGAGGCGCGCCTCGGTTCTGGAATCGCCCGAGGCGTACAGGGTCACGTCGTGGCCCATGCGGACCAGTTCGGTGACCAGCGCAGCGATGACTCGCTCGGTCCCCCCGTACTTGGCCGGGGGGACGCTCTCTACGAGGGGGGCGACCTGTGCAATCCTCACGGGTTCTCCATCCATGGTCGGTATCGGGTGGGTTCCTGCGAGAAACGACCCACTGGGTGCGGGTCTCGTTCGCCGCCGTAGGGAGTCGGGCGACCGCCTGGTCACCCGCCCGTAAGCCGAAGTCACCCCAGAAGACACAAGAGTATAACAGTTAGCTCTCGACCCTCGAATCGCTCGCCGCGCTGTGCGCGCCACTCCGGCGCGCCCCGCTCGATCCGGAGCCCCTGGACGTTGCGCCGGGCGGCGCCAGTGACGGCCTGATAAAGTAGTGTGGAAAGGCTGAGATTTGTTCTTCCGAATCGCTGGCAATCTCTTGATCTTGGGCGCGCTGCTGAGCCTCGGCTATGTTGGCGTTACGCTCACCGCGCCGGCCTCTGGACCTCAGCCCCCGTCGTCCTCCGGCCTACAAGAAGGGTTGGCCAGATCCCCATCCGCCCTCGATCCTGGTGCACCGGAGACGGCGGCAGATGAGAGCCTGGCCGAGCCGGCGCCGGAGGAGCCGGCTGAGCCCATCCTCGACTATGCGCCCATCGAGCCCATCACCTGGGTGCGTCTCCCCCGGCTTGGCATCGACGCAGAGGTCGTGCCCTCGAAATTCGTTCAGCTGAACGACGGTGGCACGTGGCTGATCCCCGCGTTCAAGGTCGGGCTTGCCAAATCCAGGGGGGGGGGGGGGCGGGCGGGGAACGCCGTCCTCCTCGGCCATGTAACCAGCCGGAGCCTGGGGAATGTATTCGAGACCCTGGAACGAGCGCGCGTCGGCGACCTCATTCAGGTGTCCGGCACCTCGGGCGACTTCGCTTACCGAGTCGTGGACGTTCGAAGGGTGTCGAGGACCGACGTCTCGGTGCTGGAGCCCACCGCGACCGCTGCCGTCTCCCTCATCACGTGTACGGGCCGCTGGCTGCCACAGCTTCAGGACTACGCCGAGCGGGTAGTGGTGCGCGGCGAGCTGGTTCAGGCGACGGCGACCTAGCGTCGACCCTCAGCACGGAAGAGCTGGACGAACACGATCTGGCAACTCGCGTCGATCGCAGCCCCAACAGCCAGCGTTTCGAAGGCTGGATCGAGGATGTTCGCGCGGTGCGCCGGGCTATTCATGAACCCTTGCTCGGCGCGCTCCGCTGCGCCCTCAGGGTGACCGCTGACTCGGATAAGGTTCTCGCCCACGAGCCGGCGGCCCAGGTCCATCTCGTCGATGAGTCGAACGTAGGCCATACCTTCATCGCCGTCTGCGTGGGACAGGGGGCCAGCAGCTACATGCGCCCCTGCACGGGCGCGGGCAATGTCGAGCAGCTGATGGTCGAATTGCAAGGGCGGCAGCCCGTTCCTCGCCCGGTCCTCGTTGGCGAGGTGAAACAGCTCCAGCTCGATCCAGTGGACGACGGCGCGCGCCAGGGCCGGCGTGGCCTCCTCTCCCAGAATCAACTCGCAAGCTCCCAGCTGTGCCGCATACCCCGCCGACGCAAACGCCACGCCTTGGGGTGCACCTCGTTTCGGGACCATATCCGGCGGGAACCCCGGACCGAGTACGGCGCCGAGTGCCAGAATGAGCGAAAGGAGGGCTGTACGGGCCACGTGTTCGCCTCGTGAGCATGAGACCGTTCGGCGGGCGGGCAAAAATTGGTGCCAAAAATTGGTGCATTGTAGTGGATGGACAAGGAGAAGCACCGGGCCGGCCACCATGCGGTCGAACGACGCGTAGTTGAACCGCCCCTGCGTCTCCTCGATGTCCGCCCAGGCGGAACTCCCATCGATTCCAGCGCGCCCCAGCCTCGCGCGCAACTCGCTGTGAGACGGCGTCCGCGTAGGTGTGATTGATCCCCAGCGATCGTCGCCGTCCAGCGCCCGTTCAAAGGATCCTGATCAGCATCCCTGGTTGGGCGCGTGACCCACAGACACGCTGCCGCGACGTCTCTCCCTGCCGCCCGGTGAGCTGGTTCAGGTGACGGCGATCTAGCCTCGACCCTCAGCACGGAAGATCTGCGCGAACACGATCTGGACGCCCGCGTCCGCTGCAGCGCCAATAGCAAGCGTTTCGAAGGTTGGATCGAGGATGTTCGCGCGGTGCGGCGGGCTATTCATGAACCCCTGCTCGGCGCGCTCCGCTGCGCTCTCAGACGGACCGCCCACTCGAACAAGGTTCTCGCCCACGAGCCGATAGCTCAAGCCCAGTTCGTCGATGAGTCGGACGAAGGCCAGGCCTCCACTGGCGTCTGTGTGGGACAGGGGGAGAGCAGCTACATGCGCCGCTGCGCGGGCGCGGGCGATGTCGAGCAGTTGATCGTCGACCTGCAGGGCTGGTAGCCCGCTCCTCGCCCGGTCCTGGTTGGCCAGGTGGAACAGCTCCAACTCGATCTCGTCCGCGATAGCGCGCGCCGAGCACGGGGCGGCCTCATCGTTCGGAGCCAGCCCGCAAGCTTCCAACTCATCTGCGCCCTGAGCCGCCGCAAATGTTGTGCCCCGCAGTGGACCTCGTTCCGGTACGAGGTCCGGCAGGAACCCTGTGCTAAGCGCAGCGCCGAGTGCCAGAATCAGCGAAAGGAGGATTGCACAGGCCACATCTCGCATCACGTAAACCCCAGACCGCCAAGCTGGCGGCATTGACACATACACGGAATGAAACGCCCACCCTGGAGTTGCTGTTACAGGTTCACAGCGGTGCGCTACAATTCCCGACCCAAGCTGGCGTCCGTGGCACTCTCGTCCGGCAGCGGGTTCGTTGGTCGGGGGATTGCTTGCTGCGACGAGTCACCTCCGCGGTCCTCGGCGTCTTTGCCTTGCTGCTCGTTGGCGCACCGGTGCCTCCGCTTGCACAGCCCCCAGGCGGCACCGCCGCGGTGGCCCAGATGCAAGCCGTGCTCGACGGCGACGATCGCTGGGGGATCAATCACACCTACGCGGACGCCGTCTCGCAGCGAGCTGCGCGTGAGGCTGGGGCCCGCTGGAACCGATGGGAGTTCCGCTGGGCGGACATCGAGGAGACGCAGGGGCGGTTCAACTACGCGTCGTTCGACCGCATGGTGGACAGTAGCCAGTCGACCGGCCTCGCCGTTCAAGGGATCCTGATCAGCACCCCTGGTTGGGCGCGTGACCCGCAGGCACAGTTGCCACGAGGTCTCTTCTTGCCGTGGAACGATAACGGCAACCTGTGGGGCCGCTTCGTGCGGGAGACGGCGGCCCGCTACCGGGGGCGAATCCAGTACTGGGAAGCTTGGAACGAGCCGGACCACGCCGATATCTTCTGGGCGGGCACCGTCGCTGACTACTACCAGCTGCTGAAAATTACCTATCTGGCTGTCAAGTCGGTTGATCCGGGCGCACGGGTACTGATGGCCGGCCTGGCCTACTGGCCGAATACCGGATTCCTCGCCGAGCTCCTCCGGTTGATGCGCGCCGATCCGCTTGGTCCCTCCAACAACTACTTCTTCGACATCCTCGCGTGGCATGCGTACAGCCGGCCCAGCGACTCCTTCGATCTGCCCGTCAACGGCCGCGGGCAACTGGTGGCGGCCGGCGTGGGGGCGCGGCCCATCTGGATCAACGAGACCAACGTCCCCGCGTGGGACGAGTCGCCGGTGAACAACTTTCGGCCGTACACGTGGTCCGGCACGACCCAGGAGCAGGCTGCGTACCTCATCCAGTCCGCCGCGTACGGCGTGGCCGGTGGCGCCGACCGCATCTTCATCTACCGACTGCAGGATACGGGGTGGCCCGAGGCCTACGGCTTGCTCCGCAACAACGGGACACGCCGGCCTGCGTACGCGGCATTGCAGGTGGCTACGCGCTACCTCTCCCACGTCACTGGCGCGAACATTGCACGCCAGGGCGATGTCGAGCAGATCGTCGTGCGGCGCGGCGGGGAGCGTGTGAACGTCGTCTGGAACCGAACACGGTCCCGGTTCACCGCGCGCGTAGGCGGGCTGGCGACGAGCGCAACCGTGGTGGACCAGACCGGTGCGCAGCGCGCCATTCGCCCCATCGGAGGCCAGTACGAGCTCGACCTGGCGCCTGCGACCGCCAACAATGGCGTGGACACCAACGATTTCCACATCGGCGGTCCGCCGCTGCTGATCGTCGAGTCTCCGCGCTCCGGACTCCAGACCATTGAAGAGTCGAATCCGATGATCGGCTACGCTGGTACGTGGGAGACCCAGAGCGCAGGGGCACCCGCGGCGGGCGCCGCTGGCGCGAGCGGGGGCTCCTACCGCCGCCACGCCACCGCCGGCTTTTCCGTGGCCGTGGAGTTCGGTGGACCCAGCGTGACGTGGGTGACCGCCAAGGGCCCGGACCGTGGCCTCGCGCGCGTGGACGTCGATGGAGCCACCGTAGCCGAGATCGACCTTTACAGCCCGGACGTGCTCTGGGACGTTCCGATGACGTTCGGCGATTTCAGCTCCGGCAACCACCGCCTTGTGATCACTGCCCTGGGCCGGCGCTCGAGTTCCTCGACAGGCTCCTTCGTCGACGTCGATGCCTTCATCGGGTCCGGGTTCCGCGCGGCCACGCCGCCCCCGACCCCGACTCCGCAGCCCACGCCCACTCCCAGCCCGACACCGATTCCCACCGTCACGCCTACGCCGATCCGCACCGCGACGCCGGTCCCGACGCGCCCTCCCGGGCGGCCGCAGGCCGCGGCGTACAGTGCCGTTGCGGATCCGGCTCCAAGGCTCGTACTGCCGCTCGTCATGCGTGCGCGCAACGGGTGGACGACGATTATCTCCGTGCAGAGCCGCGGCGGCACGGCGTCTCCGGTCAACATCGCGTTCCTGGACGAGACCGGGGCCCAGGTGGCGGCCCACACCTTTCCCCTGGCCGCCGAGGGCTCCCATCTTTTGGACCCGCGCTCGGTCGGAGAGCTTCCCGAGGGGTTCGTGGGATCAGCCATCCTCGAGTCTTCCCAACCCCTTACCGCTTCCGTGCGTGAGCTGCGCGACGACATGGATGCCCTTGGCTATAGCGGCGCATCCTCTGGCGGCGACCTCGCGCACGTCCCGCTGGTCCTGAAGGGGTACAACGGTTGGGACACCGGCGTGCAGGTCCAGAACCTGGGCGACGCACCCGTGCCCGTCCGCATCACATATCGGCAGAGCAACGGTGACGGCGGCCCGTGGACGGACTCGGGTGTCGTCCCCGCCCACGCGGCGGTGACGTTCTACCAGCCTGCACATCTTGACCTGCCCGCCGGTTTCGTCGGCTCGGCTGTCGTTCAGGCGCCCGAGGGGTCGAGAATCGTCGCCGTGGTCAATGAGGTTCACGAGCAAGGAGCTGGCATGAGCTACGAAGGCGCATTCGACGGCAGCTCTACAGTAAGCGCGCCCCTCCTGTTCAAGAATGCAAATGGATGGAATACGGGCCTACAGATCCAGAACGTTGGGCCTGTAGACGCCGAGGTCGTCGTGACTTACCGCGCCACCGATGGAGGAGGGCCCTGGTACGAAGCAGCCTGGATTGCCCCAGGCTCATCGTTCACGTTCTACCAACCGGCAAGCACCGTGGTACCCAACGGGTTTGTCGGGTCCGCCGTGGCCACGTCCCTCAACCAGCAGCCCCTGGTGGGCATCGTGAACGAAGTCAATGCCCCGCTTGGCGTCGCGATGACCTATCGTGCGTTTGGGGACGGGGCGCCCGTGCTCAGCGTGCCCTCGTTGGCGCGCCGAGCGGAAACGGGATGGAGCACGGGCGTGCAGGTTCAGAACCTCGGGACCACCACGACGACCGTCTCTCTCCACCTGCGTGGGCCCGATGGCGAAGAAGTGCGCTCGGCCGCGGAGGCGGTACCGCCCGGCGACTCGCGCACGTTCTATCTCCCCGATATGGACGGCATCGCCGACGGCTGGCGGGGAGCGGGCGCGATCGTCTCCGCGCCCCCCCAACCCCTTGGCGCTATCATCAACGAGACGCGCTACTGATGGAGGAGCAATTCGCTCTCCGCAGCGGTCGTATGAGCGGCGGCCCATCTGAATGCCCCTGGTTCCAGACGCGACGGTCGACGCGAGGGGCATGCTCTGCCCTGTCCCTATCATCTGGACGGCCCAGAGGATCAAGACGATCGGCGTAGGCGACGTCCTCGAGGTTCTGGCCACGGACGAAGCCATTGTCGACGACCTGCCCGCTTGGTGCCGGGCAACCGGGCACGACTTCCTGGGCTTCGAGCTTGGGCCGCCCGTGTATCGGGGATTTGCACGCCGATCGCATGAGTAGCCCGACACGCTCGGCAGGACAGAGCGAGAAGAGGTCAGCTATGGCGCAAGAAATCACCGCCTCCGTCGCACCGGAGTCACTTGAGATCCCTCGCGCCGAGCTTCAGCGCATCGTCACGACGGCGCTGACTGAGGACATCGGCTCCGGAGACATCACTACCGACAACCTGGTTCCCGCCCAGACGCTCGCGCGCGCGGCCGTGGTTTATCGCTCCGCCGGGGTCGTGTGTGGCATTCGTGTGCTCGCGGCGGTGTTCCATGCCATCGACGACCGTGTGGCAGTCGAGCAGCTCGTCCCGGACGGAGTAGAGGTCGCGCGAGGAGCGACGGTCGCCGTGGTTCGCGGCTCGGCTCGCAGTATCTTGAAGGGCGAGCGCGTCGCGCTGAACTTCGTCCAGCGGATGGCGGGAATCGCCACAGCGACTGCTCGGTACGTGGAGGCCGTTGGGGACTTGCCCGTCCACGTCATCGATACCCGCAAGACGACGCCCGGGCTGCGGGTCCTCGAGCGGTACGCCGTGCGGGTGGGGGGCGGCCGCAATCATCGCTTCAATCTCTCCGATGGCGCCCTGGTGAAGGACAATCACCTGGTCGCTCTCCGAAACCAGGGTATTGGAACAGTCGAGGCGCTGCGGCTGCTGCGCGATCGCATCCCCCACACGGTGCGGGTCCAGGTCGAGGTCGACCGCCTCGACCAGATACCGGAAATGCTCGAGGCCGGTGTCGACGCGATCCTCTTCGACAACATGACACCGGAACAGGTCAGGGAAGCAGTGCGGATGGTGGCCGGTCGCGCCGTCACCGAGGTGTCAGGCGGCGTGCGGCTGGAGACGGTGCGCGCCTATGCTGAGGCCGGGATCGATGTTGTCTCGAGCGGGGCCCTCACCCACTCGACGCCCGCGCTGGACGTCGGGCTCGACTTCGAGATCGATCCGGGCGCTGTCTGAGGTGCCCGGCGGGCTCGACGCGGCTCCCGGAACGCGCGTCATCTTCGTCCGCCACGGGCACGTCCATAATCCATCGGGCGTGATCTATGGCCGAATGCCGCGCATGCGCCTCTCTGAGCAGGGCCGGCGCGACATGGAGCGAACGGCTTGTCACCTCGCGGGCGAGCAGCTTGCAGCCATCTACACCAGCCCTCTGCTTCGCGCCCGCGAGTCCGCTGCTAGCATCGCCCGCTACCAGCCTGGCGTGCCCGTTCGACGCTGCAGCTGGCTGATCGAGGTTCGCACGTCGTGGCAGGGCGAACTGAACAAGATCCAGGACGAGATCGAGGGGTTCAGCTACTACGATCCAATAAAGAGCGCCGACGACGAGACCATCCTGGATGTCTTCAGCCGTATGGATCGTGCCCTTCGTTTGGCCGTGCGGCGGCACAATGGCCAGACGGTCGTTTGCGTCAGCCACGGGGACCCCATCAAGATCCTGCGCATCGGCTATTCCGGTATGGAGCTGACGCCCCAGCGCGTCCGGATGCCCGACCCCGGGCAGGCCTCGATGCTCACCTTCCACTTCTGGCACTCGCAGGCGCTGCCAATCATCAGCCCTGTGGACCTGGGCCAGATGGAGCGCATCATCGCCGGCGATGCGCAAGGAGGCGCTGAGCGCCACGGTGCGCCGCGGCGAGGTGAAGCGGCGGCTCGTCCTGAGCTTGTCGAAGGACACGAGGTTCGACGTGCCCACCGCGAGCGGTTAGCGTCGCCCTAGCGCAAGTGCGCTCGAAGGTGACCGACCATCTTCCCCCATGCGTCCGCGGCTGCGTCCGTCTTGTAGACTTCGGGCCTCGTGTCGTTCATGAAGGCATGGCTTGCGCCGGGGTAGACCACCATCTGCGCCTGTTTGCCGGCGGCCTTGATGCCCTGCTCCACCTGACCGGACGGCTCGGGGCCCGACATCGGGTCCTGGTCGCCACAAATGATCAGCACCGGCCCCTGGAGCTTCGAGTAGTCCGGCTTGACGTTAGGATGGATCCCGTAGAAATCGACGACCGCGCCCACGTCCGCGCTCACTGTTCCCGCATAGAGCGCGAGCTGCCCACCCATGCAAAACCCGACGGCACCGACACTTTCCCCAGTGGCGCCGTTCTCTTTGAGCGCCTGGGCGGCGCCACGCAGTTCCGTGGCCACTTGATCGATGTTGAGAGCCATCAATAGCTTCATGGCCTCGTCCGGGTCACGGGCCATGTCGCCGTGGTACATGTCGGGCGCGAGGGCGACGAAGCCCTCGGCGGCCAATCGGTCGGCGATGCCCTTGATGTGGTCGTGAAGGCCCCAGTACTCCTGAACAACCACAACGCCCGGGCCGCTCCCCGACGATGGCTTGCTGAGGTAGCCCCTGGTCGTGCCGCCGTTGGCAGTGAACTCGATCATCTGACCTGCCAATTCAGTCCCTCCTCGTGGTTATGGTGCGTGCTTGCTCCCGGCTGCTCTCCGCGATAGCCCGGGCGGGCGGCACGGCGCGCATTCTAGCGATAGCAGCAGGGGGCCCTCAAGGGGCGCATCTGACTAGCTGACCACCTCGAACGTGTCCAGCAGCGCCTCGACCTCTGGCCAGTGCACCTCGGCTGACTCAACGCGCGCTCCACGAGGACCGCGCTGTGCCCAGGCGACGACGGAGTCCACCGCCGCACGTGGTCCTTGGACGACCGCCTCCACCGATCCGTCGGGGCGGTTACGCACCCAGCCGCTCAGGCCCCGCATGTCGGCCTGCTGCTTCAGGCTTCCCCGGAAGTAAACGCCCTGAACACGCCCCCGCACCACGATGTGTGCCTCGGCCGCCGCGCTTCTTATCGTCATCCGGAACGGCCGGCAGCCACCCGCACCAGCTCGATGGCGATGGCGCCCATCAGCTCGAGGGAATCGGGCTGAACATTCGCCGACACGTCCAACGCGGTGTGATAGAACGGGTCCTCTACCCAGTGGAACATGATGGCCGGCAGGTCCGCGTCCAGGAATGACGCGTGGTCGCTCATCCGACGCAGAAAGCCCGAGAGGTCCATCGGTCGATAGCCCTGGGATGCCGCTCGCGCCATCGATTCGGACACCCAGGGCTCGGAGCCGCCGAACGCGGGCTGTTGGCCTACCGCCATCATATCGATGCTGATGGCCACTTGGAGCCGGTCCCGGTCGGCCCGGCTGAGCTTATCCACGTAGTCCTTGCTACCGAATAGGCCCACCTCCTCGGCGCCGAAGGCCACGTAGCGAACCGCAACCCCGGGGATCGGGTATCGCGCGAGCTCGCGCGCCACGGCGAGCGTCGTTCCCGTCCCGGAGGCGTTGTCGTTGGCTCCCGGTCCCATGGGTACGGAGTCGTAGTGCCCGCCGATGACGACGAGCGGAAGACGCGGATCCTCGGCGGGTCCTGCCGCCACGACGTTCTGACTCGTGCCGGAGCCGCCCCGTGCCGACGAGTATCTGAAGGGCACGACCTCCACCGTGTACCCGAGAGCAACGAAACCGTCGGCAAGATACGAGGCAGCGCGCCTCTCCGCTTCAGTGCCCGCCGGCCGGCTGCCGATGTCATCGGCGAGCGCGTGCACCACCTCCATCGCCCGCTCGGACAGAGAGGGCTCGGCGGTCTGGGCCAGAGCGGGGAACGCGTTGAATGCGAGGTCCGGGATGGTCGCAGCCGGGGCGATCAACCCACCGGCGGCAGGCGCCCCGCTGAACGGCGTCCCGAGGACGAGGGAAACGATGCAAACGACGAGCCAGCGCCGAACAGGCATCAGATTTCGACTCCAGTCGCTCGCCGGTACAGCCCCAGCGCGTTCCGAACGAGCATTGCCGTGGTCATCGGGCCGGTGCCGCCCGGCACCGGCGTGAACAGCCCCGCGCGATCGGCCGCGCCGGGGTCGACGTCGCCGACCACTCTTCCGTCGACGACGTTGGTCCCGAAGTCGACGACCGCCGCTCCGGGCCGGATCAAAGCGGCGGTCACGAGCCCGGGGCGCCCGGCGGCAACGGCCAGGATATCGGCTTGCGCAACCAGACTTGCCATGTCGCGCGTGCGCGTGTGGCAGATGGTGACGGTCGCATGGCGCTGGAGCAGCAGCAGCGCCATGGGCTTGCCGACGGAGGTGCTGCGGCCAACCACGACGGCGTGGGCGCCCACGATGTCGACGCCGTGGCGCAGCAGGATCTCAAGGCCGCCCAGGGGGGTCGCGGGAACAACCGACGGCTGCCCCTGCGCCAGCAGGCCGAGGTTCTGAGGATGGATGCCGTCCAAGTCTTTGGCGGGGTCGAGCGCCGCGGTGAGATCTGTCAGCGATAGCCCCGGGGGAAGAGGCGTCTGAATTTGAACACCATGCACGGCTGGATCTTCGCTGAGGGTGCGCACCAGGCGGATCGCCTCGTCAAGGGACGTGTCGGCGGCGAGCTCGTGGACCTGCACGTCGACCCTCGCGGCGGCAAAGGCCCGCTGGAGCTGGCGAGTGTACATCTCGGCCGACTCGGCGCCGTGCAGCTGAACGATAGCGACGAGCGGCGTCACGCCGCTCGTCGCTACCGCCGACTCGAACTGAGCCGCGGCTTCCTCTCGGACAGTGCGGGCGAGGGCGCCGCCATCGACGATCGTGGTCATAGAGCCTTAACTCGCCCGAGTCGCAGCGGCTGTAAGGCCCTGAGCTACCTGAGCGCCCATCTCGAGACCGCGGAGGACCGGCGCGTACAAAACCGGGGTCAGGTGGGAGCGGGGAAAGTAAACCTGCATGCGTTGAACCTGCCAACTCTTATACGGGAAACGGATGGATGGATGGATGGCGGGGGCTCAGGATTAGCCGGATGCGCGGGCGTCCACAGCTGCGAGCGATCTGGCTGCATCGGCGTCAGCTCCGGTGAGAAGGTCGTCGATCTGCGCGCGGTTGCGAGAGACGAAGTCGGCATCCGCCAGGCTCAGAAGGTTCAGGCGAGCCTGGTCCGCCGCCCCACCGGCGGCCCCGAGAGCGAGGCGGGCGGCCACCGCGACGTCTCCAAGCACAGAAACGTTGGTGATCTCGGCACTCCTCGCGGCGAGGCCGAGGACAGCCCGCGCTGAGCTGGCCGTGGCCACGGGGACCTCGGTGGCGCGATGCATCGCCCGCTCAATGGCGTCTGCGCGCGCCGAGCGCTCCGCGTCGCTCCCACGTGGAAGCCGGTACGCGTCCCGCACCGCCAGGTAGGAAACGGCATCCTCGTTGGCGAGCTGAATCAGGCGTTGCTGGCTCTCCAGGCATTGTGCAAGGATCAAGCGGACGTCGGTCTCCACGTCGGCATAGCGCTCCCGGCCGAGGGTCAGATTGCACACCATGGCGAGCATGGCGGCCGCCATGGCGCCGGCCACGGCGGCGAGAGCACCGCCGCCCGGCGTCGGATCGGAGGACCCCAGACGGGTAAGAAAGTCGTCAATGGTCAAGGATCCGACGTCCATGGCGGGTATGGTAGTGTGTGGGGCCGGGCGCCCGCACACCCCAACTACTATCTGCGTGGGCGAAGCCCACGCAGACGAACAGACGATGCAGGTTTGATGGCTGACGACCGACCCGTGGGCCTGTTCGACTCGGGAGTCGGCGGCACCTCTATTCTCCGCCACATCAGGGATCAGCTCCCTTTCGAGCAGTGCATCTATGTAGCGGACAGCCGTGAGTTCCCTTACGGCACGAAGCCGGCGCCGGACATCAAGCGGCGCTGCGAGCGGATCGTCGACTTTCTCCTCGAACAGCGTTCTAAGGCTATCGTCGTGGCCTGCAACACGGCGTCGGTGACAGCGCTCGCGCACCTTCGTGCCCGGTACGCCGTTCCCTTCGTCGGGATCGTTCCCGGCGTGAAGCCGGCGGCTGGGCTGACGCGAACCGGCACGATCGGCGTGCTGGCGACGCCGACCACCGCGGACAGTGAGCCACTGGCCCAGCTCATCGAGCAGTTCGCCTACGGGGTTGCGGTGAAGACGCAGATCTGCCCCGGGCTTGTATCGCTGGTTGAACGAGGGATCACCGACGGACCGGAGGTTGAAATGCAGGCGCACCGCTACCTGGATCCGCTCCTGGAGGCTGGCGCCGACGTGATCGTTCTCGGATGCACACACTACCCGTTGTTGCGGACCGCGATTCAGCGCATTTGCGGGTCCGATGTGGCCCTGGTGGACCCCTCGGACGCGGTGGCTCGCCAACTTGGGCGCATCCTGGCCAGCCATGGCCTGGCCAGCGGGGGCCCAGCGGACTCGACGCGCTACTACACGACGGGCGAGCCGGATGAGCTGGAGCGTGTCCTCACCGCCGTGGCAGGCTCCGTCGCTGGGCCCGTCGTGCACGTCGATATTTAACGGTCGCGCACACGTTCCGATTTTTGTTTTGGGTGGTGGCGTCGAGGGCCAACGTGCTATCATCCCCGCCGTAAAGGAGGTGATGCCCATGAGTGATCAACCTATGGGCATTACCTCGGGAGCGAGCTAGCGCGCTCCCGAGGTAATTGCCCAAAGCGACAAGAGCCCGGCCGTATGGCCGGGCTCTTGTTTTGTCTGCCCATAGTTTTGTCTGCCCATAGTTTTTGTCTGCCCATAGTTTTGTCTGCCCATAGTTTTGTCTGCCCACAGTCTGTCTGCCCGTAGTTGTCTGAAGAAGACCTCGGGCCTCAGGCCACCACCTCCTCGCCGCCATCGACGTTGATCACGTTGCCGGTCATCCAGCTCGCGCCGGGGAGCGCCAGCACGGCGATGGCTGAGGCCACGTCGGAGGGCGTGGTCATGCGGCCGCTGGGGTTGCGCCGCTGCGCCTGCTCGATGAGTTGCTGGTGGACGGGGATCTTGCGGAGCGCGGGCGTGTCTGTGACCCCGGCGCGGATCGCGTTCACGCGGATGCCCGCCGGGGCCAGCTCGATCGCGAGTTGACGGACGTGCGCCTCGAGACACGCCTTGGCGGCGGATACCGCTCCGTACGTTGGGATGGCGCGCACATCGCCGGCGCTGGTCATTGCCCAGATCGTGGCGCCGCTGCCCATGAGGCCGGCGTGCACCAGGTCCTGCGTCCAGTACACCAGCGAGTTGGCCATGACGTCGAGGGTCATCTCCAGTTGCGCGCGGCTGAGCGCCTCTTTCGGCTGCTCGGGCGTCACGTAGGCCCGCAAGGTGCCAAAGGCCAGCGAATGGAGCAGGAGTCGCACGGGCGTCTGAGGCCCGGCGACCTGGCGGATGCGTTCGATCACCTGGGCGCGCTTGGCGTCGTCGGCGGCGTTAGCGTTGAAGAGCTCGGCCCGTTGGCCATGACCCTCGATGCGCCTGGCCACCTCCTGGGCGAGCGGGAGGGTCTGGGCGCGGTCGAGGTGGACGCCGAAGATATCCATGCCGTGGGCAGCCAGCTCGACCGCGGTGGCGGCTCCGAAGCCGCTCGAAGCTCCGAGGATAAGGGCCCAACCGTCGAGGGTCGGAGCGTTGGACATGAAGGACTCCAGAGCGGGGTAGCGGCCGGCCGCCGGCGGATTCTAGGGGGGCGGCGAGCGCCCGGGCAAACACCGGGCGCTCCGCGGGCGGGGCGCAGAGGGCAGGGCTGGCGAGCGTCACGACCCCGGGGTACTCGCTCGGCGGAAGTTATAATCCAGGTGTCCTCACCCCGAGGGCTTCGCGCCGAAGTGGCGGAACGGCAGACGCGACGGTCTCAAAAACCGTTGGGGGCAACCCCGTGGGGGTTCGAGTCCCCCCTTCGGCACCACTGCTTAGGCGCAAATTGGGGCGTCAGATCATAGTCGGGAGCAGCCCCTGCCTCGCTGCTACCGGCCCCTCCTCGGGCGGTTGGCGTCGACAACTATCTCACTGATGATGCGCTCTTCACGCTCGTCGGGCGCGCGATAACCGCTCCACGGGGGGTCTCCCACTTAGGCTACTGCCGAGACATTGAGACGCTCGTACCCTCAGAGGTACACGCCGCCGTTGATCGAGATGATCTGGCCCGTCATGAAGCGCGCCTCGTCTGAGGCCAGGTAGCAGCAGAGCGCTGCCACGTCCTCGGGGCGGCCCTCCCGGCCCATCGGAGTCGTCCGCTCGCGGCGGTGGGCGGGCAGTGCGACGGCTGAGGCGAGGCGGCGCTCGGTGGCGATGAACCCGGGCGACACACCGTTCACGGTGATTCCCCGATCCGCGTACTCCAGCGCCAACGCCTTGGTGAAGCCGATCAGGCCAGCCTTTGCGGTGACGACGTGGGCGCGGTGCACTGCGCCTGTCTCCCCGGTGAGGCCGATGATGTTGATGATGGTCCCTCGGCCTCGCTCGACCATTCCCCGGATGACCGCGCCCGTGCAGGTGTAGGCCCCGTCCAGGACGGTCGAGAGGACCTCGCGCCACTCCTCAGGCGTAATCTCCTCGAAGGGCCGCTCCGGCCGAACGGCAGCGCAATTGACGAGAATGTCGACGGGCCCCAGTTCTGCTCGCGCATCGCCCACCATCTGTCCGACCGCGCGAGCGTCGCCCACGTCCGCGACACAGGCCATCGCGCCGACACCGTGCTCGCGCGCTTCGCGAGCGACCTCCTCGGCCTCGTCGCGGCTCGTGCGGGCGTTGACCACAACGTCCGCCCCCGCTCCGGCAAAGGCGAGCACGATGGCGCGGCCGATGTTGCGGCTCGAGCCCGTTACCAGGGCCACCCGACCCGAGATTCCTGTCAGAGCACCGCCCTCGCAGGAGCCCGATTATTCGACGATGGCGAGAGCGTTTAGGGACGCGCTCGCCGCCACGTGGCAGCTATGGTATTGAGTTGCCAGCGGAGCAGTCAAAACGCCCTGGCGCGGGCCCACAAACCGGCCCACGCGCCGGTATACGCGCCGGAAGGAAGGAGCCGCCATGCCATCGGATGTCATTCGGGCCACCGGGTACCGCCGACAGCCGGGGTTCATCGCCGCCGAGCACCTGGGATTGTTCGCGGCCCAGGGGCTCGAAATCGACTATGAGGTGACCACCCATGCGCCGACCCACAACGCAGGGATGGCGGTCGGACGCTGGGACCTGACACTCTCGAGCGCGGACACCATGATCGCCCGCGTTACACGAGACGGCACCGACTATGTTCTCTTCATGAACACCGAGCGGGGAGTAGACGTGAAGCTCGTGGCCGCCGACTCCGTCGGCTCGGTGGGCGAGCTTCGGGGCAAGCGGCTGGCGGGTGATCCTGGCGACTCCAACTACGACCTGCATCGACGGAAGATCATGCGCGACCATGGTCTTCGGGACGATGACTACGAGGTGGAGATCGTCGGAGCGACGCCCCAGCGTTACGAGGCCCTGGTCGCTGGCAAGGTCGTCGCGGCGATGCTCACGCCACCCCACTGGCAGCGCGCCGTGGAGCGCGGCTTTCGCGTGCTTGACGAGGCGGCACGCCACGTGCCCGCCTATCCTGTGAGCTCGGGGTGGACGCTCCGCCGCTGGGCCGAGGCCCACCGAGACCTTCTCACGCGCTTTATCCGCGCCCAGGCGCAGGGCAGCGACTGGGTGCTCGATGCCGCGAATCGTGAGCGCGCTCTCGACCTCCTGGCGGAGGAAGCCGAGCTGGAGGGGGACGAGGCGGAGCGCGCCCTGGAGCGGGTGATTCCGCACGCCGCCATCGACCCGCCTGGGCTGGCCAGCGTGGTCGAGGTGCGTGCCGAGATGGGCCTCTACGATCCGCCGTACGACCCGGTGGAGCGCTTCTACGACGCGAGCTACTGGGCGGAGGCTACCGGCCTCCCAGCGCCGGCGGCCTTTGGGGTGCCGAGGATCGGGACGAGCGGGTCGGCGAAGGTTTGAGCCTCTCATCCCCAGCGCCGCGAAGCATCTCCCGGGAGGTGCTTCGCCTGCGGCTCAGCATGAAAATACTGCTCGTCCTGAGCCTGTCGAAGGACGAGCCTGGGGGTCGGCAGCCTTCGCCTCATGGTTCGACAAGCTCACCATGAGCGGTTTTCATGGGTTCGGGGCGGGCCGAAGGCCCATAACTCCTCCGCATGACAGTTTCAGCTGTCCGTCGTGCGCCTTTGGGCGCACGACGACCCGGACTGGCCTCAGCTTCGACGGTCTCTTGTTCGATCAGCTGCGCCAACTCGGGGAACGCGTTCAGCAGCTGGCGCGGAACCTCATGGGCGATGTCCTGGCCGAGGAGCAGCTTCATCTGGAGCGCGTTGGCCACAGCCTTTCCCCCGAAGTGGTTGTTGTAGACGACGTAGGTATCGGGTGCGATAGTGGGGATGGCCATGATGCGCTGAGCGAGCTGCGTCTGCTCCGCGAGCGAGTAGAGGTAGTTGTAGCGCTCGTCGCTGTCACCCCTCCACCAGTCCCGGGCGTTCCGTCCGTGAAAGCGCAGGTAGGCGATTGGCCCCGTCATCGGCATCGTGCCCCCGGCCGACGAGATGAACGGCTCGTCGGTGTGGACCCAGGACAGGCCGTTGTCCCTCAACAGCTCGAGGGCCTTCTCATCCTGCATCCAGCTCCGATGGCGGAGCTCCACGACGACCGGGTAGCCACGGAGCTGGTCTGCCAGTCGCCGGAGCTGGTCCGTCGCCGCGTCGCTGCGGCGAAAGCTGGGTGGGTACTGCGCCAGCAGCGGTCCAAGCTTTCCCGCGTCCCTGAGCGGGGCGACGCTCTCGGAGAACTCGCGGAAGTCTTCGGCGCTCACCTCTGTAGCCGCCCCACCCGTGGCCTGTGCGAACATCTTGGGATGGGTGAACTTCTGGTAGAGCTTGACGGAGAACTGGAACCCGACGGGCGCTTTTTGGGCCCAGGCCTCGGCCATCTGGGGCGTGAGCGGTCGGTAGAAGGTGCTGTTGACCTCCACGGTCTCGAAGAAGCCGGCGTAGAACTCGAGCGGATCAACGCGCGTCGACGGGTAGAAGACGCCCATCCACTTTCCTTTTCCCGACGTGTACGACCAACCGGCGGTACCGATGCGGATCATGTGCATCCTCCCAATCCAGCCTACCACGGCTGCGCTTGGCACGGCTCGCCAGGAGTGCTACCGTGTCGTGCGGAAATCGCTTCGGGCAGGTGGGGACGATGAGGATCGAACGTGTAAGCGTGCGTCGAGCCAGCATGCCCCGCGTCGACCCGTCTTGGCGGACGGCGACCTACGCAGCCAGCGCGGTCGAGGGACTGATCGTCGAGGTCGAGGCAGATGGGCTCGTGGGGATCGGCGGTACCGCGGCCCACCCCAACTCAGTCACTGGCGACGTGCTGGAGGCCCAGCTCAAAGGCCCAGTCAGCAATGCTCTGGTGGGCGCCGATGCGCTGGAGCGGACTGCGATCCGTGAGCGCTTGCGCGGTGCTCAGCTCCATCGTTCAGCCGTTTCCGCCGTCGATCTGGCGCTCAGCGACCTCGTGGGCAAACGCGCGGGGCTTCCGTGCCATGCGCTGTGGGGTGGCGCCGTCCGGCCTGGGGGTGAGGTGATCCGCTTCGTGGGCGTCAAGTCGCCAGGCGAGCTTGTGGCCGCGGCGGGCGCTCTGATGGAGGAGGGCTTCACCCATTTGAAAGTGAAGCTCGGCACCGGCCTCGCCGGGGACGTCGAGCGCATCCGGGCGCTGCGCAGCGACTTCGGGGACCGGGTGTGGATTGCCGTGGATGGCAACGGCGCCTACACGACCGACGGGGCGATCGAGCTGAGCCATGCGCTGGAGCCCTACGACGTACGTCTCATCGAGCAGCCCATCGACTATGGCGACCTCGATGGCCTGGCACGACTCACGGCTGCGAGCCCAATTCCGATCATGGCAGACCAGTACGTGAAGGGAGTCGACTCGGCGCTGGAGGTGTGCCGGCGCCGCGCGGCCCACGTCGTGTCCATTAAGGCGGGGCAGACCGGCTCGCTCGACGAATGCCGACGCGTTGCCGAGAGGTGCCTCGCTTTCGGTATCCGCGTGCACGTAGGTGGGGGCGGCCACCCCTGCGTCGTCGATGCCGCGATGGCTCAGGTAGCGGTATCCGTGCCCGGTATCGAGAAAGAATGCGAGGTGGGTGAGCACCTTGCCGTAAAGGGTGACATAACGTCCGGGCTGGTGATACGGAACGGGCGGTTCGAGGTCACCGATGCCCCCGGGTTGGGTGTCTCCCTCGTCGAGTGACCTGTCTCCTCCCCACCCCCCCCCAACAAGCGCGGAAGAAGCGCTGCTTCTTCACGCTCCCCTGGAGGCGAGCGCGGTGTCGCGAGCAATGACCCTTGATCGCCTGGCTGGCCTGTGCGGCCTGGCGGGCGGCGGCGTCCTCTTCGCCTACTTCGGCCTGAACGTCTTCGTGGCGCCGCCCGCCGGCTCGGCTCGCGCCTTCCTCGAGTTCGCAGCCGCCTTCCCGCTCCTCGCCTTGCTCGACGATTGGCTGCTCCTGATCTGGCTGATCCTGACAATGGGCGTCGTGCTCGGCTTGCACCGCCGGCTCTCGGCGGTTGCTCCGGGCGAAGCGCTCTTCGCCACGGGTGTCGGGCTGCTTGGGCTCGGCGTCGGCGTTCTCCGCACCGCGCTGAACATTGGCCGCTTGCAGGCCCTCGCCCAGCACTATGCGGTGGCGCCCAACGACGAGCGCGAGATGCTCGTCCGCCTGCTTGGCTGGACCGACCAGGGGGACGCGGCGCGCATCGTCGCGCTCGCACTCGTCGGCGGCTGGGCGCTGTGGACGGGCGCCCTCGGGCTGCGGACGGCACGGCTGCCGCGTTGGACGGGGTGGACCGGTGTTATCGCCAGCCTGAGTGTCGTGCCCGCGCTTGCTGGCTATGCACTAAGCGTGCCATTTCTTACTGCCCCCGATCGATACCTCGCGGTCGTGCTCGTGCTCTGGGCTGGCTGGACCACCGCGGTCGGCGTGACCCTGCTCCGGCCCGCTCCGGGCTGAGCCAGCTCTTGCGGACGTAGCCTTTTCGTCCGGTAGAGAGGGGCTCGCGTCCACTCCCGCCGGCGAGCGCTCACAGAGCCCCACGGCGGGGGCGAGCCCTGGCCCTACCGAACGACGGAACCGAGGCAATGGCGATATCCATGAGAAGTGACCCACTAGCACAGTCGCATCAGGGGGCGAGTGCTGCTGCCCGCCTGCCGCTTTCGCGCTAGCGGTGCGGCCGAAAAGGCCAAACTGTCATCCTGAGCGAAGCGAAGCATCTGTCACGGACGTAAACCACCATGCACCAGCGCTACTTCAACCCCAGATCCTTCGGCCTGCGGCCTCAGGATGACAGTTTGCGGCCGTGCCGCTATGCGCCGCTCACGCGGATGGGCAATTCCTGGATCGCGTTGTTGCCATAACCCAGGCGGTTCCACGCCGGCTCCTCTGGCTGCGTGTGTCCGGCGAAGTCGGTCGCGCGCGCACGAAGCACGACATCCCCGGGCTGGTCAAGGCGGGTCTGGAGCTCCCACCACTGCCAGCCGTGGCGACTCGCTTCCCCGACCATGCGAGCCTGCTGCCATGGGCCGCTTCCCAGGCTCACGTCAACACGGGCGATTGCCGCGGAGCCTGACCATGCCACCCCCCGCACGGTGAGCTCGCCTGGCTGCACCTCCTCCTGGGGCTCCGGCTCGGTGATGAGGGCACGCACCCGCTGAACGGTGACGGGCTCTCTCCTCATTGGCCCGTTCTGCTCCCATTCATACCAGTACCGGTCCGCCTGGAAGAAGCCGTCGAATGGACGGTCGATCACCTCGATGTCCGTAAGCCACTTGACGGATGCCACTCCGTACCAGCCCGGCACCACGAGTCGCAGGGGATAACCGTGTTGGACCGGTAGCGACTCGCCGTTCATCGCGTACGCAAGGAGGACGTCGGGCACTCGCGCGTGGTCCAGCTTCAGGCCGCGCTCGTATCTGATGGGGCCGGTGCGGCCGTCGACCGTGCCACCGTCCGCTCCCCGGAATACGACCTCCTGAGCCCCCGCTGTGACGCCGGCGCGGTCGAGCACTTCGGAGAGCGGTACCCCCGCCCACTCGGCGGTGCTCACCGCTCCCAGCTGCCACTTCTCGCCGTCGACGGGAGGCTTGAGCTGGGAGCGACCGTTGCCGGCGCATTCGAGGGTTACGACCAGCGTCTGTGAGGGGAGGCGCTGCAAGTCCCGCAGGCTGAGACTGAGCGGTCGTTCGACGAGCCCACCAACGTTGAGACGCCAGGTAGCGGCGTCCAGGAGAGGAATCTGAAAGTGGTTGCGCACGTAGAAGTGGGCGTTGGGCATCACCACGCCGCCAAGGAGGGCCGGAATCGACGTCTCGCAGTTCAGCGGATGCGCTCGGTGGACCACCAGACCGGCATCGATGGCCCGCTCGCACGCCTCTTCGGGATCGAGCGTCGGGACGTCGTCATCTATCGGCAACTGCAGCCCGCAGCCACCCGCCGCGACGACGCGCACGCAGCTCATCGCCGGATAGACCTCGACGCCTCCGGCCATGGTGAACGGCTTCATGAACTCGTTCACCCGATCCTCGTCGCTGGACTCGACGATCATGTAGAGCGTGTGCTCGCCGCCGACGACTGCCTCGCCCAGGATCTCGACGCCGTGCTGTCGCACGTTTGGTCGGCTCAGGTGGTTGAGGAGCATGGCTCCCATCTGAGGGTCTTTCGCGGGGCAGAGCTCTGGCTCGTGCCAGTGGCGCACGACGAAGAGGGCCACTTCGTACCTCCGAGAACGTTGATGAGGGATTGCGTGGCTACGGCGGAATCATATTAACGCTCGTATACTACGCTCGATTTCGCACACCCAGGTGGCTATGAATCCTGGCAACCCGCGGATCGCCGCTGTGCTCATCCTCGGCTACCCGAGAGGCAGCGAGCCTCACGTGGTCTTCACGCAGCGCACGCACACCGTCGCCGACCACCGGGGCCAGATATCGCT
The DNA here is from genome assembly GCA_964417895.1 of uncultured Chloroflexota bacterium. Lineage (GTDB taxonomy): Bacteria > Chloroflexota > UBA6077 > UBA6077 > SHYK01 > CAYQJS01. The sequence continues at coordinate 23,199 of CAYQJS010000013.1, forward strand.
GCCAGGCGGATCGCGTGAACCGTCGGATCCCGATCTCGCGGTTACAGCACTGCGCGAGACTTCCGAGGAGTTGGGGGTTAGCCCTGAGGACGTGGACGTGCTGGGGCGTCTCGACGACGAGTACGTCGTGGTGAGCAACTTCCTCATCGCGCCATACGTGGGGGCGCTCGACCGCGAGCCTGCATTCCATCCAAATCCCGCGGAGGTGGCTCAGGTCATCGAGGTGCCGCTGGAGCGGCTTCGCGATCCGAGCATCTACAGCGAAGAGGACTCGTTCGCGGACGCGCGCCTCAGGCGCATGCAGTTCTACCGCTACAACGGTCACGAGATCTGGGGCGCCACCGCTCGGGTGCTGCGAAAGTTTCTCGCCAGCGAGTATCCGGCCCTGCTCGCGGCGCGTTATCGAGACCCACGATGGGAGCCTCGCGGTGGATGAGACCCTGAAGCTTGGGGCGTTCGCGGCGGAGTTTCCGGCGGAGTCGATTCCCCATGACGTGCTCCACGCCAGCGCCCGTTGTCTGGTCGACTATCTCGGCGTGTCCCTGGGCGCGTGGGAGGAGCCCGCCGTTCAGATCGCCTGCGCAGTCGCAGAGGAGTTGGGTGGCTTTCCGCAGGCTTCCCTGCTTGGCGGCGGACGGACCTCCTTGCTGCACGCGGCCACCGCGAACGGCATTGCTTCGCACGTCCTCGATTTCGACGACACGCACGATCCGACGGTTCTGCACGGGACGGGGCCTGTCCTGTCCGCCGCGCTCGCAGCGGCCGAGTTCCGCGGCGCGTCGGGCGCGGAGCTGCTGGCGGCCCACGCGGTGGGCTTCGAGGTCGCTGTAAGGGTCGCGCTCGCTGTGCACCCCGAGCACTACGACCAGGGCTTCCACGTGACCGGAACGGCCGGGACCTTTGGCGCCGCCGCGGCGGCCGGCCGCATCCTCGGCCTGAACCGAGCGCAAATGGCAAATGCGCTTTCGACTGCGGCCGCGCAGGCAGCAGGCATCCGCGAGATGTTCGGTTCTATGAGCAAGTCGCTCCACGTGGGGAAGGCCGCCGCCAACGGCCTCTACGCAGCGCTCCTGGCTCGACGCGGGTGGATAAGTTCCCGCGAGGGGCTCGAGGGCCGTCGTGGTTACTGGGCCGTCCTGTCATCGCGCGTCGATCCCGAGGTCGCGACGAGGGGTTTGGGCGACACCTGGGAGCTGCGGCGCGATGGGCTCAAGCCCTACGCCTGCGGCGTCGTCAGCCACCCCACCATCGATGCCGTGCGCCATCTCAGGGATGTCGCTCAGCTCGCACCCGACGACATACAGGAGATACACGCCGAGGTGAACCCGTACGTGCTGGAGCTGATGGGCAAGCGCGAGCCCACGGTGGGGCTGGAGGGAAAGTTCAGCATCTACCACTGTGCGGCCATTGGCTACATCGATGGGACTGCTCGCGTGCGCCAGTTCACCGACGCGGCCGTCCGGCGCCCGGAGGTGGTGGCGCTCCGGGGTCGAGTACGAGCTGAGACCGACCACGGCCTGGCCACCAGTGCGGCCCGGGTGCGCCTGATTGCGAAGGACGGCACGAGCTGGGAAGAGCGCGTCGAGGTGGCCACCGGCACGCCGGACAACCCCATGTCCGACGCCGAGGTGGTCGACAAGTTCGTCGATCTGGTGGCCGAGCGGATGACGCCGCTCGAAGCGCGCGGCCTCGCCGCTCGGGCAATGGCTGTGGGTGAAGTTGCGGACGTGCGAGAGCTCATAGCCCAGCTAGGCGGCAGCGGGGCTTAGCCCACCGTTTCCAGAACTACGGTCAGGGAGCTGAGCATCGCTGACGGCCACCCCTCTCCTGCCGCAGCGGGAGAGGCAGGGTGAGGGCCCCCATAGCCTGCTCATGAACTGAGCTTTGAGGCTGCCCTCGCCCCACCGTCTCCCACTTGCGATGGGAAGAGGGGTTCGGCTCCTCCGCCCAGGACGATGCGACCTGCTGCGGTATGGCGAAACATCGCAGCTATTCCACCAGGGCCTGAGCCAGATCCTCCACGAGGTCCTCAGCGTTTTCCAGGCCCACCGAGACCCGCAACAAGTTATCGGGCGTCCGGGTCTCGGGCCCTTCAACGGACGCGCGGTGTTCGATGAGGCTCTCGGTGCCACCCAGGCTCGTCGCCCGCGTAAACAGCCGCACCTTCGCGGCCACGGAGAAGGCTCGGTCGCGCCCACCCGTCACCTGAAACGACAGAATGGCGCCGAATCGCTCCATCTGCTTGGCCGCGGTCGCGTGGCCGGGGTGCCCCTTGAGCCCGGGGTAGTGGACGGATTCCACGGCCGGGTGGCGGCTTAGGAACCCGGCGAGCGTGCCGGCGGTTTCCGACTGCATCCGCAACCGACAGGGCAATGTCTGGAGGCCGCGCAGCACCAGCCAGCACTCGAACGGGGACGGCACCGCGCCGCCGCTGCCCTGAATCCTCCGTATGGCATCGAAGACCTGATCGTGGGTTCTGGCGATCACCAGGCCGCCGAGTACGTCGTGATGGCCGCCGAGATACTTGGTCGCGGCGTGCACGATGAGGTCAGCGCCCAGGTCGAAGGGGCGTTGCAGAACGGGAGTAGCCAACGTGTTATCGCATGCGCACACGGCAGAGGCGGCATGAGCGATGTCCGCAATGCGCCCGATATCGGTGATTTTCAGCATCGGGTTCGAAGGGGTCTCGACCCAGACCAGCCTCGTTGTCGGCTCGAGCGCTCGCTCTACGGCGGCTGAGTCAGTGGTGTCCACGAATGTCGTCCGCAGTCCCCAGGGAGCGAACATCTCCCTCAGCAGTCGGGCGGTCCCATGGTAGACGTCGTTCGGCGCGATCACGTGGTCGCCCGGTGCAAGGGACTGAAATACTGCCATCGTCGCCGCGGACCCGGAGGAAAAAGCCGCGCCTGCTGCTCCGCCCTCCAAGGCGCAAACGCTTCTCTCCAGCGCCTCCCGATTCGGGTTGCCGCTGCGCGAATACACATACCCGCGTGAGTAGGCTCCGTCGGCATCGCGCTCGAAGGTGGTCGAAAGGTGTATGGGCGGCGCGAGGGCGCCGGTGGCCGGATCGACCTCGTGGCCAGCGTGCACGGCGAGCGTCTCGATTCTCATTGCCGCATCTCCGTTCTCGTGAGCTGGGCGTTCCGCTCGACGGCCAGACCGGTCGCCACGAGCAGGAGCGCAACCAGCAGCCAGAATAGGGCCACCATGTGAGGGAATCGAATACTGACGAAGTAGTGGTCGAAGAGGCCGGCGACGAGCGCGGCAATAAGGGCCGCCTGCAAGCCTGAAACCAGCCCTGCGAGCTGCCCGTCACGCGGAATGTGCGCCCTGAACGAGAGCCAGAGGGCCAGACCGACCGCCGACAGAAAACACGCGAGCCCGACGAGTCCCATCTGTTCTGCGAGCAGGAGGTAGATGCTGGAAACCCCCGCCGTGAGGTCGACATCCGGCGCTTGGCCGAAGCCGATCCCCAACACGGGGTAGCGCTCGATGATCTGGAGTGCGTTGCGGTACTCGTCGAGGCGCATGACCGAAGCCTGATCGCTCGCCTCGAGACCGGACCCGAAGCGAGCGAGTACGGTCTGACCCTGCGGGAGCGCCACGAGGGCGGCAATTGCGAGGCCGATCAGCGCCCATGCCTTCCGTTCTCTGAATAGGGCGAGAAACCCCACGCCCGCTGCCAATCCAACCCATGCACTCCGGGAATAGGTGAGCGGCAGAACTCCCAGAATCGGAAGGACCAGAGCGATGAGCCAGGGGCGGGAGGGCACCGGCTGCGTTGCCAGGAGCTGCGCGACCGCCAGCGTGCCAGCGATCATCAACAGACCTCCCAGCAGGTTCGGGTCGACTGAGGTGCCCGTGGCTCGCAGAGTCTCGGTGCCCGCGAGCGGGCGGAGCACGTCAGGTCCGGCTGGGTAGCCGAGAGCGCCGAGCCCCCCGAGGAGGTCCAGCGATCCTTCGCCTGGACGGAGATAGAGTGCCAGGGCCAGCATCGCCGCCGCTGCTCCGCCGACGATCAGGCTACACGTCACTCGGGCCAGGTCTCGCTGCGAACGAACGACCTGGGTCGCGCCAAAGAACAGCAACGTGCTGTTGATCAGCTTGAGGAACAAACGGAAGGTCTCGCCGGGCGTTGGGCTGTGTGCGGTCCCGAGGACGAAAGCGACGATGGCGACCACGACGAAAACGATCAATGGTGCATCGACGGCCGTTCGGACCAGCGGCTCCCGGCGGCGGAGTAGCCTGGCAAGCCAGGCAACCAGCAGTGCTGTGAGCGCCAGGTCGACGAGGGTGGGCGCGAAGACGACTCGAACAGGGAGAACGGCGAACGGGAGCAGGGAGGCGATGAGAACGAAGGCGAGCACGCCGGCCACGGGAACCCGCAGCGTCATTGCGACAATCCCGATTGCCGCGAGCACAACCGGCGGAACGAGCGGCGACTCCATGAGGGCCGCGAGCCCGCTCCCGACCCCCACCAGGAGGGCGATGGCGACCACAACGGCTGGCGAAGTGGCCAGCCCGCGCGAGACTACCATTGCAGGTCGAACCCCGTCTCCAGCTCCCCAATGATGGATTGGAGCCGGGGGTCAAAGCTCGGCGCCCGGACCGTATCCGCGTCGGTCAGGACGAGTACGTGGGTATCCCCTCTTATCTCACAGGACGGATTCTCTAGGACCATTATCTCCACGGCCGTCGCCGGGCCCGCCGCATGGCGTCTACTCGGCCAGCGAACTCGGATGGACGAATGATCGGGATGCCTCGCCATGGCGACATCGTCAGTAGGTCGCCGTCGTCCGACACAATGAGGATCGACCCGCTGGCCAGGGCGAGCTCCAAAATCCGGTTATCCTCGTAATCTGGGCAATCGTTCACCCGTGTGTCCGGTTCTATAATGCCCCCACCCGAGCTGTCAGCGATCTCTCTCAGGACTTGAAGGTACTTAAGCGCCTTGTCGCGCGACCAGTTCAGCGCGGCAAGAACCTTCAGGATGTTCGTCATCACATGCGGGCTAAGCAACAGGCTGAACTCTTCGGCGTCGTTGACGATTCCAAGGCAATTCGCCGAGAGGTTTCCCACCAGCGGTGGCGGAGTTGGCCAGGCCCAGAATGCGTGAGGGCCCCCAGCCACAGCGGCTACGAAGACGTTGACGTCGAAGGTGACCGGCTGCGCCGGCGCCGCTCTCATGTCGCCTTGGGAGCCGATAGCACCTGCTTCACCAATTCGGGGATGTCCTCAGCCGAAAGTCCCCGGTCAGCGAGACGCTCGGCACCGTACTGGGATAGCTCGTCGAGCCGGCCCGCTCGCTCCAGGACTTCCATGTGCTTCATGGCGGCGCGCAGGAACGCGCTGCGGTTGCCCTGACCAAAGCGATCCACCAGGCGCTGAAGGCGCACTTCGTCCTCTTTGGCGATTGAAAAACCGACGGTGATTGATGCCATGTCTGCGAGCCTCCACAGAACTTGCAGCCATATTGTAGGCGACATGCAATCGAACTAGAGGCGCGGCCGAAAAGGTCCTGGTAAGACCGCTCATCCTGAGCCTGTCGAAGGACATGTGGTTCGACAGGCTCACCACGAGCGGATTTCGGCCGCGCCTCTAGTGCAGACCTGCGCCGGCGCGTCGATAGACTTCGGCGGTGGCTCGCGCAATGCTTCCCCAGTCAAGGCGGTCGGCGAGCGCGCGCCCATCCCGAGCGAAAGCCTCGCGCCGGGCCGGGTCGTTCGCCAACCGGTAGATAGCTCGGGCGAGCGCGGCGTCGTCATTCGGCGGAATCAGCTCCGCCACATGCTCGTCGACGCGGTAGCTGGTAGTGTCCTCGAAGGGGGGCGCCAGATAGCGCGGGAACAGGGCGGGTGCCGGCCGGGGAGTGGTTGTCACGACGGGAAGGCCGTGGGCGAGGCAGGCGAGGAGACTGCTGTGCCGTAACGATGCGCCGTCGAGGAAGGGGAGCGCCGCAAGGTCGGCGGCCGCGAGCGCTCGCGCAACAGCCGCCGCCGACAGCGCCCCGGTGCGCACAATGCGGTCGTCGAGACCGAGCGCCGTGGCCCGAGCACGCATGCGCCGCGCCGTCGCCGCGTTGGTCGGGTCGCTGGAGCCCACCTCGTCGCCCACGAACAGGAGTATCAGGTCCAGTCCAGAGCGGACGAGCCGTTCGCCGGCCCCCAGCAGCACGTCGACTCCTTTGCTGGCGTTGATGAACCCGAAGTGGGTGACAACGAGCGAGCCGGGCGCGATCCCGAGGCGGGCGCGTTCCGCGGCTGGGTCCGGGTTCAGGCCGCTGCCAATGGCGCTGCCGATCGGAATCCACGCCGCCCGCCGGCGCGGACGGGCGGCGACGAGATCCGCGGGGTCGACGAATATCGAGGCGTCGCTCATCCCCATCAGAGCGCGGAGAACGGCGCGTCGAAGCGGTCCGGCCTTCGGAAACAGGTACGGCCCGCGCAAGTCGTGGAACGTGGTAACGAACGCCGGCCTGACGCCCCAGCGGCGTAGCGCGACGGGGAGAAGCGCGATGGCGCCGCTCATCTCGAACGCGGCGGCCTGGTATTGGAGGTGCACGACGTCCGGCCGCGTCTCGGCTATCCGCCTGGCGACCTCGCCGATCCAGCGCAGGCCCCAGCCGGGGACGTTGAGCGTGCGGCCAGAACAGAGGCTGGCGTCGCGTCGGGCTGTGGCCACCGTGACGGAGATTCCGAGCGTTTCGAGCTTCCCGCTGAGGATCGCCGTGTAATCCGCCAGGCCGCCCACAGCGGGAGGGTATTCGCCCGCCACCATGCACACCTGGAGCTGTGAGGCGTGGGACGTGAGGTGCGAGGAGGCATCGACGCGTAAGTCGTGAGGTGCCGGCCGCGTGGACCGAAGCGAGGACGGATGCGAGTCGGGATCTCTCACGCCCTACCGTTCACCCTCATGGGCTCTGACGCGATCAGCTTCCTGGCGTCGCTCTCAGTCTCCTCCGCCGCCTCCTCCGCCGCCATCTCCGCCGCTCCAGCCGCCGGTGTCGCCGCCCCACGCGACGCCGTCGAAGCCGGCGTCGAATGTGGCAAAGGCGGTGCCGAGCTCATCGATGGCGGCGAGATCGAGGCCCGTGAAATCCAGACTCGACTCGGGGGCAACCGATCCCATCGGAACCGGAACAACGCCGGAAGCGGATTCATCACTGCTTTGGCTGCGGTGGAGCTCTGTGACGTCGCTGAACAAGAAGGGCATGAGCAGCAAGGATGAGCCCGCGAACCCAGTGTAAAGCAGCGCCTGGTTCGGGTCATCGCGGACCCAGCCAGCGAACTGCGTCTGTCCCGCGTTTATCCGCTGCTCGAGCTCAGCCCTGGCTGCCAGCCCAGAGGGCGTCAAGACGAAACGCTTGGAACCGAAAATGCCGAGGAAGCGCCGCTCCTCCAGACCGTAATAGCCGCGGTGAACCAGAGCGGGCAGCACCTCCTCTGTTGTATAGCGGCTGACGGGGCGATAGCGGCGGCCCGCTGCGCGCGAGAAGTCCGACACGGATATTCCGATGGTTCCGTCGTGGAAATTATCGACCGGCGTAGGGGTAAGGAGCTGCCAGGCCGCGGCGAGCGACCGTTCTGCCGGCTGCCTGGACTCAGCCCCCCTCGCCAGGACGCTCGTGCGGCGCACTCGGTTGAACACTCCCGGCTCCTCGACCTCGATCAGTCGCAGCACCCGCCTGGTCACTAGCTCTTTGACGGCGAGCTTGAACGGTTCGGAGTCCCCGTCATCGATTCCCTTGAGAAGAACGTACGACTCAGGAGCCGCAAGGTCCCATTGTGTGGTGGACCAGTCCGACGTTTCTCCCGATGTCACCTGCAAAGATCACCTCCCTCGGCGCGCCGGCCGCGACGTGCGTCGGCTATGGACAGTTGGGCCCGATCTAGGTTGGCCCAGGCTTGTACTCGCATGCCCCCTCACGGCTCGCGCCTCACGCCTCGCGCGTTCTAACGGGCGACGATCATGGTGTGGGGCGCCTTACCCATGCGCACAGTGCCGTGTGGCGTCACACGGCACGTATCGCCCCAGCTAATGCTCCGGCCTTCCCCCGATCGCACGCCGGGCTTGATGATGAAGACGCCGTTCTCCGGGAACTGCCAGGTGCCGAAGCGTCCGATGGCGTCGTCGTTCGTTGCGAGGGGCACGTCGTCGCCCAACCCGCGGCCGTGACACACGAATCGGGCGCCACCGCCCGAGAGCGGACCGGCCTTCGGGCACAGCTCCTGTCCGAGGGCGCGCGTTTTCGCTATCGCATCAGCCAGCGTGACGCCCGGCCGCAGGAACTCCAGCAGGCGATCGTACATCTCCCCGTGGAATTCCATGAGATCTGTATAGATGGGGTCGCAGGCGCGAACGGCCACGGGGCGGACCTGCTGGCTCCGGTAGCCGATGACGGAGGACTCGATCTCGTTAACGATCATGTCACCATCGTTCAGGATCTTGCGCTGCGGGCGGGTGAGCGTCCGCGTCGTCGGATTGTCGGCGATCCAGTTGAAGTGGATCGATGCCTCGCTGCCGCGGCTCAACATGGCGTACGTGGTGGCCGCCCAGACCTCGTAGTCTCGGACGCCCGGGCGAGCGGCCCACTCGACCTCAGCCTCATAGCCGGCCTCGATGAGGTCGACGGACTCCTGGAGGACGTCGATCTCCTCCTGGCTCTTGACGCAGCGGACCTCCTGCAAGAGGTCCGTCGCGTTCACGATCTCGGAGTTGGGCACAGCCTTCGCGATCTCCTCGTAGGTCCCGTGGAGGATCGTGCCTTCCGGGGTCCGCGTGCCGCCTGAGAGCCCGCAGATGCCGATGCGCTTACCGTCGGCCCGGAGCTCGCGCAGGCGGTCGGCGATCGCGTGGCCGTAGTTGCGGTTCACGTCACGAACGTCCGCGATCCAGTCCTGCACACGAGGGCCCCAGCGGACCGCGGACGTCGCCACGACGGTCGGCTCGTCGGCGAGGGGGAACACGCAGCCGATGCTGGCGTCGGCGCCGCCTCCGCAGTGGGAGAGGTAGCGGGCGTCAGCCTGCCAGTCGGTGGAGTTGCCGTTGTTGGGAGGCGCGATGATGACCTCAATCCCATCCCGCGCCATCCGCTCCCGAACGCCGCGCCAGCGACGGTCGCGCTCAGCCAGCGAGAACCTGCGATAGTCGTACGTCGCTTCGTGGGTCATGCTGCACCTCAAGGGGGAGTGGCGGGTCAGCCTAAGCGTGGGGAGCTGAGGCTGTCAAGCACCCGTGGCGCCCGTGTCGGCAGGAGTGCCAATGGCCTGAAGAATCAGTGCCATTTAGTTCTGAACATCACCCCACCCCCAGTTCCGATAACCCCTCTTATCGGAAGTTCCCCACTCGGCCGGCAGCTCTCTAAGTGACTGGACGCTCGTGGTGACTGGACGCTCGTGCCACGAGCCGAGCCGGTGATTGGCCCGTCGACCCCCGTTTCGCTACCCCTTTTTGATCACCTCACTCCACGTTCACCGCGCTCTCCGCTGCGAAGCCCTGGAGGGCCTTCGGACTCTGCCCCAAATTCCAATCGGTCTTGCTACCGCCTCAGTGGCGGGGTATCGTTCGTTCTTATTCGCTCGGCTATCAAGGGAGGATGGCGCGAACCACCTCATGCACGCGCCAGGGCGAGCCATTTTTCGACCACTGGCGACAACAGTGCTGCTCCTCGCGGGTCTGCTGGGCGGGTGCCTTGGGGGCGGCCCCTCGGCAGGTCCTCAGGCCGGCAGCAGCGCTGGCTCACCGCCGGCGGCGGACCAGCCAATGGCCTCCGCAGTGCAGGCCGGCGAGACGCGCACGTTCCGCATCGTGCCGCAGCAATCCAAGGCTTCCTACGAGGCGCAGGAGAAATGGGCAAGCTGGTCGGTTCCCAACAAGGCTGTGGCCAATACGAACGACGTCGAGGGCGAGTTGGTCCTGATCACAGGCGATCAGCCCAAGCTCGCCGCTAACCGCTTCCGGGTGGACTTGCGTACGCTCGTCAGCGAGGTTGGGGAGACGCCGATGGGCATCCGTGGGCTTAGTGGACCTGCCGCGCTCGTCCTCTCCGTCCGAGACCGCGCCGTCCGCGAGTCCCTGGCGGCTCACCAGTCCCCAATCGCAGAATTCACGGCCACCGAACTCGAGGGCCTGCCGGCTCGATACATCGATGGCCAGGCCGTTAAGGTGCGCGTCCCCGGCAACCTGACCATCCGCGGCGTGACGCGAGCGGTGACCTTCGATACCGAGGCGACGCTCCAGGAGGCGACCCTGAGCGGGACGGCGACCACGCACATCCTGATGACGGACTTTGGAATAACGCCACCCCGCGCTCAAAGCCTTGCGGCGCTGGAGGACGAGGTAACCATCGTCGTCCAGTTCAAGGCGACGGCGGTCCCCACGCAGACTGCTCCGCTTCCGTCAACCGACCGGAATCCAAAGCTGGATTTCCAGCTTGCCGCATTGGCACGCATCGCACGAGACCGCGGGGCTGCCGAAGCCCTAGAGGCGGCTGGCCAGCAGGGGTTCTTCGTGGCAGACGGCAGCGTTCGCATCATTGTGGATGCTCCCCCCGCTGTGGAACCCGGAGCCGCGCGAGCGGCCATCGCCGCCGCGGGCGGGCAGATCGAGGCCGGACGCCCAGGCGTGACAGGGTCTACATTTCAGGTGCTAGTCCCTGTATTGGCGATTGAGGAGATGGCGGACCGCCCCGAGGTGCGTTATCTGCGCACTCCGCTCCGCGAGGAGCCAGGGGTAGTGACTCCCATGAGCCGTGGGGTTCCCGATGGGTGAGGAATTCGAACTGACGCAGAACAAGCGCGCCAACGCGGCGATCAATGTGTACCCGCCCCATCGGCGCGATGAGATGCATTGCCACCCTGGATCGGAGCACATCTTTCTCTGCTGGCAGACGCCCTGACCATCCGCGGTATCAATCCCGGCGAGGAGGTGACGCTTCAGCCTGGGGATTTCGTGCACACCAAAGCTGGCCACTACTACCAGCTGTGCAACGACTCCGAAGAAACGGCAGTGCTCTACCAGGTGGCCACCGCGCCAACAAAGAGGGCGCCCATGGGCCGGCGGTCGTTCCGGCGCGCCGGCGACGTCGTCGCCGAAGCGATCAACACGCGTGGGCTCACCCCGGAGAGGGCTGCTAAAACTGTGGGGAACTGAGCGGCGGCGTCATACAGGCGCAGGCGGCTTTCTGGTTATCGAGGTTGTGACTGAGCATCCAGGCGCCGTGCGCAGCCACAAGCTCCGGCATTGGGCCGGTGGGCCCTCTTTGTCACGCTTCGAGGGGCTGATGCACGGCCTCAGGTGCGACGCCGGCTCAGTTCTTGCTGGGAAGCTTGCCGAACCACTGGAGCGGGGCCGTTGCGGCCTTCTTCGTCTCCTCTTCCTGCTCGAGGACAGCCCTGCTGATACTGGCCGCCGCCTGGCCGGCGGCGGAGTTGAACGCAGCCGCAAGGGCGGAATCCGGCGCCGACAGTACGATGGGGTGACCTTCATCGCCGGCCTCGCGGATGCGCATGTCCAGCGGAATTCGGCCGAGCAGAGGGATTCCGTATCTCTCACTCACACGATCGCCGCCCCGGCTGCCGAATATTTCGGTGGTTTCGCCACAGTGCGGGCAGGCGAAGTAGCTCATGTTTTCGATTACACCGAGGATGGGCACATTCAGCTTCTGGAACATCGCCACGCCCTTGACGACGTCCTGAAGGGCAACATCCTGAGGAGTCGTGACGATGAGGACGCCAGCCACCGGCACCAACTGGGCCAGCGACAGCGGAGCGTCCCCGGTTCCCGGCGGCAGGTCCACGACGAGGTAGTCCAGCTCGCCCCAGTCCACGTCTCGGAGGAACTGGTTGATGGCGCCGTGCACCATCGGCCCCCGCCAGATAACCGGACTGTCATCCTCGCTGATGAAGAACCCTATGGACATGAGCTTGATGCCGTACCGAACGAGCGGCACGATCTTTTGCTGGTCGTTGCCGAACAGATCGGGCTTCTCGCGAAAGCCCATCATCAGCGGAATGTTCGGGCCATAGATATCGGCGTCCACGAGGCCAACCCGAGCCCCTGTTTGCCCGAGGGCTACTGCCAGGTTCGTGGCCACCGTGGATTTCCCCACGCCTCCCTTGCCGCTCGCGACGGCTACCACATTGCGAACCAGAGGGATCAATCGATCTCCAGAGCCCGGACGTGGCGCCGAGGCGACACTCGACGTCATCTTGACAGCGACGTCGCGGACGCCCGGCAACGCCATCACGGCGGATCGTGCTTGATCCTGGAGCATGTCCTTCACTGGGCACGCCGGAGTCGTAAGTACGATGTCGAACTTAACGGCATCGTCCGTGATCTCGAGGTTCTGGATGAACCCGAGGGACACGATGTCGCGGTGGAGGTCGGGGTCCTGAACGACTCTCAGGGCATCGAGGACCTGCTCGGAGGTTGCAGGCATGGCCTCTTCTCTCTGAATTTTCTACTCTGGCTCTAATAGTACCCTGTATTCAGGAAGCGGACCGCGTCAGTCGATCTCGACCTTCTCGGCCCGGCGGCGCCGCAGCGGGCGCTCCGCGTCCTCGATGAGCGCGTCGATCATGCTGCGCACGGCCATGAGGCGCTCGCGGCGAGCGTTTCTCGTGTGGATCACGACGTCCTCAGGCAGGTCGCTCAGCAACCGCAGAAGAGCTCGGCCGGGCAACATCTCCAGGATCAGATCACGCAGGTGCGCGTTGATCTCCGGAAGGCGAATGACGATGGTGTCACGTCGGCTGGCATCGGGTTCGTCTGTTTCCTGCGGCCGGTCGCCCCGGCGTCGGCGTTGAACGCGCGGCTCTGCTTCCATGCTATCGCCTCCCTGGTGCGCCGGTTATTTGCGCGGCTTCTTCGCGAAGCGGATGGTCAGCTCGTCGCCGTCCAGGCGGGCGCCTTGCGTCCGGAGGCCAACGAGCGCCCTGGGAAGGATCACGTTGCGTTTCTGGTGTCCCACGTGCACTACCAGCTCGTCGCCTGAGGCGAGCAGGTGTACGTCTTCCTTCGATGTGAACGGCACTTTCAGCTTCAGCAGGTATTCGCCATCAGACTGCTCGGTGGTCATGGTGCGCCCGCGGTAGAGGATCTTCGTAGGGTCACTTTCGCCGTAGATCGCGCGAGCCATTTCGGTGAGAGCTTCGAGGCCGACGATCTCTTTGCCAAACAGAGGCACGTCGAGGATGGGCAGCGGGGCGAAGCTCTCTTCCACTTGCTGCCGGTACATGGCTTGCGACGCCTTCCATCCGGCGAAATAGGGATCCTCAACGTGGGACGGCAGGAGCCGGTTGCAGACGACAGAATCGCACGGGTATCCGAACAGGTTGAGATAAGTATAGGTGCGCTGCGCCTCTTTGATGACCATCTTCTCGGGGTTGAGAACGAGACGTACGGTAGTGCGCTCGGGATCGACCAGCGTGGCGTGCATCTCGTCCAGGTGGGTAAAGAGGTCGTGGACCGAGTCGTACACCTCGTCATCGGGCAGAGGCATGCCAACCCACGTGCGCACGACCGGCCGGAGGATCGTGGCCATTCGTCGGTGCACGGGAAGCAGCTTCTCGACCCACCAGCGCGCGATCTCCGGGAACGAGAGCAGCCGAAGGGTTTCCCCCGTGGGCGCACAGTCGACGATCATGACGTCGAACTGGCCGCTTTTGTTGTGGGTGTCGATCCAGAGGAGGTTGGCTAGCTCGTCCATACCGGGGAGCACGGCCAGCTCCTCGGCGACCATCTCGTCCACGCCGCGCCATGCGAAGAGCGCGTTAATCCACTTCTGGACCGTTTTCCAGTAGAGGTCCAGGTTGTAGTAGATGTCCGATTCCTGCGCCCAAAGGTTCTCGGCCAGGGGGGTTGGCTCAGGCCCCAGACTGGCGTCGAAGCTATCGGCTAACGAGTGGGCGAGATCAGTCGAGAGGACGACGGTGCGGTAGCCGAGCTGAGCGCAGCGCACGGCGGTGGCTGCCGAGATAGTGGTCTTGCCGACGCCACCCTTTCCCGTGTAGAGCATGACGCGCATGGCCAGCGGCCTCTCCGAATAAGTGTCGGCCCAAACATGCGGGGGCAACGCCGCCCGGACTCTGAAGACATGGTACAGGCCGCGTACCACGCTGGGCGACCCCATCTGACCTGGCCGTCGCGTTCGACAAGATAGCGCTGTTGGCCGGCCGATTCCGCCAGCGAGCCGCCGCTCACTCCGCGATCATGATCTCCTGAGGCGCGCTGCCAAGCCGACGAGCCGCCGTCTGTGTTACGGCGACTGTATCTCCCCAGGTGATGCGGTATCTCCCGGCTGCGGCGGAGGCTTTGTACACAAAGGACCACCCAGAGGCCATCACACGGTCGAGGTCCCGCGTGCGAGCGTCGGCGCCGGTCATGACGGGCGAGTCGGAGCCGAGGCCTCGCCCGTCCATCTCAATTGCAGCTGTGGCGCCGGCGACGCGCCCCGAAGCTGGCGACAGTCGACGCGCGGCGGCCAGTAGCGCCGCCTGAACCTCCCGCACCGCCATCCCGGGGCGTAGCAGGCGGAAGGTCTCGTTCCAGACGTCGGTTGCGAATCGCATGAGCTCCACGTAGGCGGGATCAGGCCGGCCGCATGCGAACGGCTGGTCGCCTTGGGCGCGGTAGCCGCCCCATGCGGCCTCGATCTCACTCAGGAAGAGCCACCCCGGCTCCACTTCGCGAAACGTCGGGCGTGGGAGGGTCAACTCTGGATAATGATCGCCAATCCAGTGCTGGTGGACGGGAATCTCACTGCCCATGCGGCAGATCGTCTCCATCGCCGTACCCCAGACGTAGTAGTCCAACACACCGGGGCGCAACACCGAGACCGCGGCTTCGTACGCAGCATTAACGATCCGCATGGACTTCTCGAGAAAGGCGAGCTCCTCCGCGCTCTTAACGATCCTGATCTCCTCCATCTGGGCGGTGAAGTCGACCCACTCGACGCCGCGAAGCTCCCGCATGAGCATCGTGAGAAATCCATACCCGGCAGTTCCTTCCGGCGCGCGCACGTAGTCGCTCAGACCGACGATGCCGATCCGTTTGGTGGGAAAGCTGAGCTCAAGGAGTTTGGAGAGCACGCCCGCCCCATATGAGCGGGATGCTTCGCGGAGGTCCGTGCACCAGGGTTGAGCCCGCAGCCAGCGTGTGGCGTTGGTTGCCACGGCGGCCGGCTCACCAATCAGAGGGAACACGGCGGCCACGTCGGCATCCCCGCCGCCGCCAACGTGGGTGAGATACCGAGCGTCCGCCTGGAAGTGCGTCGAATGGCCCGTGTTGTTCGGTACGATGACACAGTCCAGGTTCGAACGCGCCATGGCCTCGCGAACGAGTCGCCAGCGGCGATCGCGCTCGTCAACGCTCAGGTACGGGTAGGGCAGGAGGTTGCCGACCTGGCGATAGACGTTCTTGCCCTCGTCGGGGCTTCCGGGACGTCCGGGAGCCGGCGGATCGCCGGATGGTTGCTGCGCCACGAAGCCAGGCCCCCTCAAAAGCGTGATCTCGATGGGTGCTGTGGGTGCTGTGGGTTTTCCGCTTAAACGGGTGCTTCACACGGCGAGTTGTGACAAAGAGTCTATAGCCGGCAAGCAATGGGGTCACGCCGCATGCGCGTGTTGCCACGTTATTTGTTATTATGACTACAGGTTCGGTTCGTAACCCCGCGCAAGCGGCGCTTGGAGATCGGCCACTCTTCAGGCCTTTCCCGCTCGACTCGCGCTGACGCGAATCCCGACCACATCTTATCTAGAGGAGTCAGCGTGAGTTACGCAGACAAGACCCTGACCTGCCGCGATTGTGGGCAGCCCTTTACGTTCACCGCCGGAGAGCAGGAATTTTACGCCTCCCGCGGGCTGATGAACGAGCCCGGCCGATGCCCGAACTGTAGGCAGGCGCGCCGGAGCACGCAGGGCGGCGGCTACAGTGGTGGTGGCGGCGGTGGCGGCGGCTACGGTGGCGGCGGCGGGGGTTACCGCGAGCGTGAGATGTTCACCGCCATCTGCAGCAACTGTGGCAAGGAAGCGCATGTACCGTTTCAGCCACGCACGGACCGACCGGTCTACTGCTCGGATTGCTTCCAGCAAGTCCGCGGGGAACGCACCGGTTACCGCTAGGCAACACCTATCATTCTGAGCTGAAACCGAGGATCCGTACCGACAAGGTGCGGATTCTTCGGTTTGGCCTCTATCGCGCCCAGTCCACCGACCCGAAGCCCCCTGGCACGAGGACAGCGGCGGCGGGGCCACCCACCATGGGGATAGTGGCTAACGCATCCGGCGACAGGATCGCGATGTGTACTCCGTCAGGCGAAGGTGCCAGGGCGGGGTCGTCCGCCGCCATTTGTGCCACGCGCCTTGGCGAACCGCCGGCGATAGGCACGGAGTAGAGGTCCTGGGGAAGCCCGTGCGCCTGCACTGATCGGGTGAGGGCTGGCCAGAGCGCGGCCCATGGCGGCTCCGGCGCCTCGCGTCTGGCGGTGAGCCCGCCCGCGGAGAACACAATCGCCTGGGACCGTGGCTCGAATCGCGGCGCCGTTATGATCTCGAACTGACGCTCGGCGACCACGACCCGCTCTTCCCGCGACGCCAGGTTGAGGACGATGAGCGACATGCCCAACGTACTCGCCCGGGCCAGGACAAGCCATTGGCCGTCACGGTCAACGTCGAACGGCCCCACCTCCTCCAGCACCGGTTCGCTCCGCTCCGTCCCAACGTCTATACGTTCGATACGCCGAATGCGCTCAGCGCCTGTGCTGGTTTTGACCACGAAGAGCTGGTTTCCGTCCGGTGCCCACGTGGGGCTCTGGAAGAGCGTCCCTCCTTCGGATGCGAGGACTTTTTCGTGACGCTCGCCGTCCGCCGAGAGCACATAGATCTCCGATACGGGTATGCGCCGATCGCGCACTTCGGCCAGGGCATAAGCGAGGCGTGTCCCGTCAGGCGACCAGCGCGCCGACGTAACCTGTCCCAGTTCCGGCGCCGGCACGATCTGAGTAGCCTGGCCGGTCTCCAGCCTGAGGGTCCACAGCCCCCCGTTCCGCGTGTAGAGAAGGCGACCGGTCAAACCCGGCGGCACGATGGGCGTGTTGGGCAGCGGGGTGTCTGTCGATAGACCGCCCGTCAGCGAGCAGGCGGGGGCCAGCAGCCCCAGCCCCACTATGACCAAAGAAAGGATGCGCCTCACCGCGCCTCGCCAGGCGAGCCGCCGGCGCCTGCAGGCAGAGTAGCGTAGCCGCGCTGTTCGCGCAGGTGGGTCAAACTCAGCGTGATCAAAACGCTGATGTGCGCATCCGCCATAAGTGCGAGCGAATTCGAGCCGAGTGACCCGACCGCTTCCGCCAACCGCATTCTACAATGCGGGTGTTCCCGGGCGTGGGTCCGCAGAGCGTCGAAGAGCGAGGAAGGTGAAGGTACCGCCAGGGGTCGTTAGCCGATACATCCAGGTGGGACCCGTCCGAGCGCATTACCTCGAGGCTGGGGGCGGGGAGCCCGTCATCCTTATCCATAGCGCCGAGTTCGGGGGGCGGGCAGAGTTCAGCTGGCGCTACAACATCGCCGCCTTGGCCGAGCAGTTCCACGTCTTCGCTCCGGACATGGTGGGTTTCGGCTATACGGATAAGCTCTACAACTTCACGGATCCAGCGGGGTTCCGGATTCGCTTCATCCGCGACTGGATGCAGACGCTCTGCATTCCCTCGGCCCACTTCGTGGGCAACTCGTTCGGCGGCTCTCTGATCCTGGCCGTAGCCGCCGGCGCCCCGCCGGCATGGGACATCCGCTCGATCGTAACGTCCAGCGGTGGCGGATATGCCCCGGTGAACGATGCACGCTCGATCCTGAACGACTACGACGGCACCCGTGACTGGATGCGGCGCATCCTGCAGGTCCTCTTTTGGGATGAGCGCTGGTGGTCGGAGGAGGAACTGGACGAGCGCTGGCGTGCAAGCCTTGAGCCGGGGACCTGGGCCGCGACGGCTGCGGCCCGCCTCACCCCACCGGGGCTTCCGCGCGCCATTCCTCCCGAGCGGCCCGACTACAGCAAGATTCGCGTCCCCACGCTGATCACTGGTGGGGCCGAGGACTTGCTCCGCGAGCCCGGTACCTGGGAATCGCTGCACCGACAGATACCCGGGTCAGAGCTACGTGTCTTTTCCCCCGCTCGGCACTGTCCCCATATCGAGTACGCCGACGAATTCAATCGGCTTGCCATCGACTTCATTGGTCGGCATCGAATGGGTCACGAGGGCTGAGGGTGTGAGCATCGGTGCGGGCGGCCGCCTCTCCACCGTAATAGCCCGACCGCAGCCTCTGATCGATCAGCTGCAGTTTCCGCGTCAACTCGACGTCAACGTCGATGCCGAGGTGATTGGCGAGCACGACGCACAGCATCACCACGTCGGCGAGCTCGTCGGCGATACGCGCCTTATGGTCGGCTGGAATCGCGTCGAAACCGTCTCGCGCGCCGATGCGCTCGTCCTGGCGCCAGAGCTTCTTCATTGCGTTGGCCAGCTCGCCGGCCTCGCCCGCCAGGCTCAATGCCAGGTATCCGGGGCCAAGTGACTCGAATCGCGCGGCGTCGAAGACCGCGATACGCTCCTGCATGTCCCACATGTTCCACCCCCGCGCGTGACACGTGTCCGTCGGCAACGATATACTGGCGAGTGCGCCGCCGCCCAGTGCGCGCGGCCCCTGTGGCGCCCTCTCCTCCATCCCCGCCAACTTCGACCGTTTCGCGAAAGGACGGGTTCCTGTGATGGCCTGGGTGCTATGGCACTGTTAGATGCGTTGTGGCTTCCCGTC
This sequence comes from uncultured Chloroflexota bacterium, assembly GCA_964417895.1. Lineage (GTDB taxonomy): Bacteria > Chloroflexota > UBA6077 > UBA6077 > SHYK01 > CAYQJS01. The sequence continues at coordinate 42,005 of CAYQJS010000013.1, forward strand.
ATGGGAATCTACACCCTCGCGCTCGTTTTTTTCCTCTGCGTCGGCCTCAATCTCCTGTACATGACGGCGCTCGCGTGGCGGCGTCCGCCACGGCACAGCGCCCCGGGCCCCATGACTGACTTCCCTCACGTGACGATTCAGCTTCCGATCTTCAACGAGCTCTACGTCATTGAGCGGCTGATCAACGCGTCGTGCGGTCTTGACTGGCCGCGCGACCGACTCGAGATTCAGGTTCTGGACGATTCCACGGACGAGACGCAGTTTCTGGTCGCCCGCCTGGTCCGCCGCTGGGTTGAAAAGGGCTTCAACATTACGCACGTTCGTCGCTCCGACCGATTGGGATACAAAGCCGGCGCCCTGGAAGCGGGTCTCCACAGGGCACGTGGCGAGTTCATCGCCGTGTTCGATGCTGACTTCGTCCCCCCGCCGCATTTTCCAGGAGGCCATGCCCTATTTCTGCTACGAGCGGGTTGGCTTCGTACAAGCGCGGTGGGGACACCTCAACCAGTCGTACTCCCTGCTCACCGAGCTGCAGTCCGTCGTCATCGACGCGCATTTCTTCGTCGATCAAGTAGCGCGCAACCGCGGCGGGTACTTCATGAACTTCAACGGGACAGCGGGAGTCTGGCGGCGGGCAGCAATCGCCGATGCAGGCGGATGGGAGCACGACACCCTGGCGGAGGACCTTGACCTGAGCTATCGGGCGCAACTGCGGGGCTGGGAGGCGGTATACCTCCCCGATGTCGTCGTTTACGCAGAGCTGCCGGTTACGGTTGCCGCGTTTCGGTCGCAACAGCGTCGGTGGGCCGCGGGAAGCTTCGCCTGCGCCATTAAGCTGCTCCCCAAGGTCCTCGCCGCGCCGGTGTCAGTTGGCGTGAAGGTGCAAGCGGCGCTCCATCTGATGGGATATGGCAGCCACCTCTGTCTCCTCGCCATGTTTTTGCTTCAGCCTTTTCTCATCACGTACTCCCAACGGTTCTCCCCGCAGACTTCGCCTCTCCTCGCCTCGCCGTTCTGGCTGCTCCTGGCCACTCTCCCCGCTCTCGCGCCTGGGGTGTATCTGGCCTATGCCCAATGGCGTGCCAACGGCCAGTTGTTCCAGCGGGTCCCCTACATCCTGGGGGCTTCGGTCCTGGGGGCGGGCATTATGCTGACGGTTGTCGGCGCTCTCGCTCGCGTGCTCAACGGGAAGCATCTGGCTTTCGAGCGGACACCCAAGTATGGGATTGCCCGCCAGTCGGATTCGTGGGATGGCAAGCGATACGCTCTCGGGGTCGATCCTTTACTGGCCCCCGAGCTGCTCCTGGCCTGCTTCAGCTTCGGAAGCGTCGCCTATGCCGCCGCGCTCAAAAGCTGGGGCAGCCTCTTCTACACGGGCTACTTCCTGCTGGGCCTGCTGTTCATCGTTGGCATGAGCTTCATCCAGTTGAGTGTCCCGGTCCTTCCGCGGGTGCTTGCCTCTTCTCCCTCGGCGAACCGCGACTCATAATAATCACGCCATCCGAGTCGTACCTGGGAGCGTATGAGGGGTAGATGGACGTAGCGTCGGCATCGGACGAGGCGCTTATTCGTCGCATCGAGGACCGTGACCAGGGCGCGCTGGACGAGGTCTATCGGCGCCACGTCCGCGCCATCTATGGGCTAACGTTCCGCATCCTGGGCGAAGCGGCGACCGCGGAAGACGTCGTACAGGAAGTGTTTCTGAAGCTGTGGCGCCAACCAGCTAGCTACAACCCGGAGCGCGGCTCCCTGAGCTCATGGCTCCTGGGTGTGGCGCATAACCGCGCCATAGATGTCCTGCGGCGGCGCCGAACCCATCCGGAACAGCTCCTTCCTGATCCGTCGGAATTTGAGATCGTCGCAAACGGTACCGTTGACCCAGTGGATGCGGCTGGGCTTCATGAGGCGTCTGAGGCTGTGCGCCGTGCCCTGACCCGGATACCCCCAGAACAACGCCGCGCGATCGAGATGGCGTTCTTCGAGGGCAAGACGCATGTCGAGATCTCAGAGGAGCTTGGCGAGCCTCTGGGGACCGCCAAGACGAGAATACGATTGGGAATGCGGAAGCTCCGAACGTTGCTGGAAGCTGAGGGGAAAGTGACTCGGGCCCTATGAACTGCGAGGAAGTCCGCGAGCTGATCGAGCTTTATGCTCTCGGCGCCCTCCCACAGGACGAGGCGCTCGGTGTGCACGCCCATCTGCGGGAGTGCGCGGAGTGTCGCGCGCATGCTGAGGACGGCCAGCGATTGGCGCAGCTCCTTCGGCTCACACCTCCGGAGCTTGATCCGCCCGCTGGCCTGCGCGCAAGGGTTCTCGCCGCGGCGCCGTCCGAGCGGGAGGACGAGGGCGCAAGCGATCGAGCACCCGCCGGCGTTGCCCAAAATCCTCTGGCATGGCTCTTCGCGCGGCCCGTTAGCCGCTGGGCGGCGGCCGCGGCGGTCCTCCCGCTCATGCTGAGTGGCTGGCTGGCTCTCCAGATGATGATGATGCGGGCCGAGGTGGAGGCCACAGCCCGAACGCTGACTGAGACGTGGCGCACGGCGCAGGATGCGACAGAGCTCATGGGAAAGGTGGTCCAAGCCGGGGGCGAAATGACGCCCCTGCAGAGTACCGCGATGGCCCCTGGTGCTACGGGGACGCTGTACTACATGCCTGGCGAGAGCAAGGGAGTGCTCCTAGTCCAGGGCCTGCCCGAACCCGCGCCCGGAATGGTGTACCAATGCTGGCTCTGGCGCGGTGAAGAGCGCATGAGCGCTGGAACGTTCTATCGGGAAGATGACGGTCGAGGGATGCTCGTGGTTACGGCACCGATGCCGTTGCGGTCGCTGGATGTGGTTCGTATAACCGACGAGCCGCATGGCGGGAGCGCTGAGCCTCGAGGCCAGCCGTACCTGTGGGGGCGACTCAAGGGCGCCTGAGCGCTCGGGCGGACGTTCCGGCCCGCAGCATGCGGCTGGGCACGTCGTGACCAACGAGGTCGCGCAGCAGGCCGGCGCACATGGTCAGGGTATCCACGTCCACCCCCGTACCGACCCCCATACTCTCCAGCATGTGAACCATGTCCTCCGTGCAAACGTTGCCCGTTGCGCCCGGTGCGAACGGGCATGCGCCGATGCCCCCGACCGACGCGTCGAACCGCGCGACGCCGCCGGCGACCCCGGCGAGCACGTTGGCGAGACCCAGGCCACGCGTATCGTGGAAATGCAGGCCGATTGACAGGTCCGGCCACCGCCGACGCAACTCGTCGATCAGGCGGGCGACGAGCAGAGGATTCGCGACCCCGATGGTGTCGGCGTACGCGATTTCGTCCGCGCCGACGTCGATGAGGCGGTCGGTCACCTCGACAACCGCGCGAGGCGCGACCTCCCCTTCGTAAGGACATCCGTAGCACACTGACAGGCCAACCGCGGCTCTCTTGCCTGCCGCGCGCGCGGTTTCCGCAATTGCGCGGTAATTCGCCACGGAGTCCGCGATGCTCATGTTGAGATTGCGCTGGTTGAAGCTCTCAGTGGCGCTCAGGACGACGTTCAGCTCGTCCGCGCCGGCCGCAACGGCCCGCTCGGCGCCGCGGACGTTGGGGACCAGCGCCGAGTAGGAGACACCCGGGATCCGCTCTATTGATCGCATCACTTCTTCAGCGTCAGCCATCGATGGCATGACGCGTGGGTGGACGAAAGATGTCACTTCGATCCTGCGGAGCCCCGTGCGCGAAAGGGCATTGACGAGGCGGATCTTGCTGGCCGTGGGGATGGTGGCCCCCTCCGACTGGAGGCCGTCGCGCGGGCCTACCTCAGTGATAAACGCCGACACAGGAAGCTGCGGCAGCATCGCTACGTCGGGTCGGCGAGGCGAGCGTATGCGCTCTGGTAGAAGATCAACGGAGTTCCGTCAGCGATGCCCCCGTCGACCACCTCGCCGATGAAGATCGTGTGGGTGCCGAACTCGAAGGACCCGGCCACACGACAGTCGAGATAGGCCAGGGCTTCGTCCAGGATGGGGGCGCCTGTCTCCCCGCGGTGGTAGGGCACTCCCTCGAGGCTGGCCTCTGGCGTATCCGGCCGCGCGCACGTTCTCGACAACGCCTCCTGGTCGGCTGTCAAGATGTTCACGCCAAAGACCCCAGCCGCGGACAGAATCCTGTGGGTGATGGCCTCCCTGTTCACGCAGATCAGGACCGAAATGGGCTCGAGCGAGACCGACGTGAACGAGTTGGCGGTCATTCCGCGCACTTCGCCGTCGTGGGCGGTAGTAACGACCGTCACGCCAGTCGCGAAGCGGCCCACGATCGAGCGGAACTCGTCCCTGGTGGTGGGCACTCGCCTCCCCTTAAGCGACTGTTCGTTTCGGAATGGGAACGGGCCCGAATGGGCGCGGCGGCAATAATATACCGGGCAGGTAGGTTGCTTGCGGGGGTGCAGCGGAGCCCGGGGGTGCGTCACGGGCGCGGTGATACAATCGCCGGCACTTCAGCGCGACGGAGGGGAGCTGCAATGTCGCAATGCTTCGCGCAGCAGATCGATCACTACGTGACCGCGATGCAGGACCTGGATCGCGCCGAGAGTTTTTACTGCAATCTCCTGGGGGGCAAGGTCAAACGCAAGCGTGTGGATTACGGCCGAGAACCCGAGGCGGACCCCTTTGGCACCCGTCCGCCTTCCATGTTCGTCCAGCTCGGGCCCATCGAGCTCGGGCTCTTCGGGGATGAGCTCTACGGGCTGCCGTATCGGAAGCACAATCGGGGCATTCCGCGCTGGGCCTACGAAGTGGCTTCCGAGGACTTCCCCAAGCTTCTGGGGAGGCTCCGGGCAGCAAACGTCAGCTTCGACGGACCGGACAGCGAGGGTGACGACGCCTCGCACGTCTGGTTGCACGATCCTGAGGGGAATTTTGTTGAGCTCGTGGATCGCGGCACACCCAAGCGACGGGCGCAAGACGACGTCGAGTTCATCCGGCTGGACCGGGTGGAGTACGAGTCCGTCGACCTCCCGGAGACAGAGGCGTTTTACACCGGTGCGATGGGGTTCGAGGTGGCGCGTCGAGGCCGGTCGCCGGAAGGCCACCCGTGCATCGATTTCCGGCTGCCAACCTCCGGCCAGCGTTTTCGCTTTCACCGCGTAGAGCGGCCCTCGATTCAGACTACGGCGACGTTCCGCGGCAACCACCTGGCCTTCTACGTTGCCAGAGACGACTTCGAGCCCGCCTGTCTCCAGCTGGAAGAGCATGGGGTCATCCAGCACGATGAGCGAGGAGACTCCGTTCACGGGGACCTGCGCATCGTGCGCCGGGGTGAAGGCCAGGGCGAGGGGACGTACTTCACGGATCCGAGCGGGTACAAGCTGCAGTACATCGCCCACGCGGGCACGTATCTTGACGAGACGCCCGCGCGCGGGCGCGCAAGCCACCAGGCCAATTGATCAACCTAAAGCCGGAGAAATTCATGACCCGTCGCGTGGCGGTGGCCGACTGCCCCTCTCCTACCGCAGTGGGAGAGGCTGGGTGAGGGCGCCTCCAACGCTGGCTCGGTTCTAATGCCGGAGCGCCATTGGTCACCGGGGTAGCGGGCTGCCCTCACCCGATCCTCTTCGCGGGAGTGGGAGAGGCATGACCCGCTACGCGCGGAGGAGGTGTGTGATGGCTGCATGGAGGATCTTCCCGCGCGCGTGGATTGTCCTCGTCCTCCTGGGGACATCGTGCGCTGGGCGGCCGGACGCGGCTAGCTCGACGACCGGGACGGCCGGAGGTAGCCCGTCGGCTGCCCCGAAACGAGTGGTGGCCGCCATCATGAGCGAGCCCCAGATCGTCTCGTGGAAACTCAGCGCAGGGGACAACGTCCGCGCGGGTCTCGACACCGTCGAGCCCCTCGTTCACGTTGGTCTCAGCCTCCAGGACGATCAGGGCCGCCTTCAGCCGGTGCTAGCGGCAGAGGTTCCTTCTGTCGAGAATGGACTGTGGCGGATTGCGTCGGACGGCCGCATGGAGACGACCTGGAAGATCAGAGCGAACGCCGCGTGGCACGACGGCACGCCCTTGACCAGCGCGGATCTCGTGTTCAGCGCTGCCGTGCAGCGCGACCGCGAGCTGCCCGCGTTCCGCGACGCGCGCTTTCGTTTCGTCGAGAGTGTCGAGGCGCCCGACGAGCGGAGCGTGCTCCTTCGATGGAGCCAGCCCTTCATCGACGCCGATGCCATGTTCGGCAGCGACTTGTTGCCGAAGCATCTTCTCGATCGGACCTACTCGGAAGCGAAGGTTGGTCTCATCGACCTCCCCTACTGGAGCACCGAGTTCGTGGGGACCGGGCCCTATCGGCTGCGTGACTTCGTGCGCGGGAGCCATCTCCTGCTGGAGGCAAACGAGCAGTACGTGCTTGGCCGGCCGAGGATCGATGCGATCGAGGTGAAGTTCATCGCGGATTCGAACACACTGGTTGCCAACATCATGGCCGGAGCGGTGGAGCTGACGCTCGGGCGCAGCATCTCCGTCGAACAGGGTGTCCTCATCCGCGATCGCTGGCGTGACGGCAAGATCGGCGTGGCCCTGGTCAATCTGCTCCGCGTCTTCCCGCAGTTCGTGAATCCCGATCCGCCGGTCGTTCTGGATGTGCGCTTCCGGAGAGCGCTCCTGCACGCCATCAACCGGCAGGAGATGGTGGATACCCTCCAGGCGGGTCTCATTCCCGTGGCACATAGCTTCCTGAACCCGGGGGTCTCACCGTATCGGCACATCGAAGAGCGGGACGTCGTGCGGTATGACTTCGATCTCCGACGGACAGCCCAGCTGCTGGAGGTTCTAGGCTACGCCAGGGGGGCGGATGGCATGTTCCGCGATGCCGCGAACCAACCCCTGGCCCTCGACATTCAGGTGAGCGCGTCGCAGGAGATCAACGTCCGGTCGGCGTTCGCTGTCGCCGACTACTGGCAGCGATCGGGGGTGGCGGCGAGGCCAGTTGTTGAGCCTACACAGATGTCGGGCGCTGAGCGACGCGAGTACATCGCCGCGCGCCCTGCGTTCCTCCTCACGCGACAAGAAAGCGACGTCAGTGGGCTGCCTCGCCTCCACGGGTCTGAGACCCCCCTGCCCGAGAACAACTTTGTCGGCGGCAACACCGCTCGCTACATGAACTCAGAGTTCGATACGCTGTTGGACCGGCTCTTCACGACGGTGCCCCGCCCCGAGCGCGCAGACGTCCTTCGGCAGATCATCCACCACATCTCGGACCAACTCATCATGCTGCCGCTCTATTACGGCGCGGAGCCGGCCGCCATCGGGCACCGCCTCGTGAACGTGGGAGTCAAGCCGAGCGGTGGGACACAGGCTGGAACGCCACCGAGTGGGACGTCAAGTGAGGGCTAAGCGGTGGTACGGTTCATCGGGCCGCTACGCTACACCGCGACTGCCCGGCCCTCCGCTCGCCGGGTGAGACCCGCGAACGTCACGCCGAGCACAGTCCAGAACAGCGTCAGCCCCAAGAGTGACAGGGCTCGAAAGCTCGAGATGATCTCGCCGGGAATGTTGATGGCGTCCGGATTGACGGGCATGAGGGCGTAGACCGCGGCGGCGAAGATCGCCAGAAACGCGATGGCCGCCAGCGAGGAGCCGGCGCCTGGCCCACGGGCTCGGGACAACTGTCGCGCGAGCCAGACCGCAGCCGCCGCTCCCACCACTGAGAGCGCCAACAAGCTCACATACAGCGCCTGTCGATACGCGATCGTCTCCGTGTCGCCCACGCCCGGCGGATTCGCCGGGTATTTCAAGAAGGGAAACAGGCCAACGGCCCAATATCCCGCGATGGCCAGGACAATGGCTCGGCGCGGCGCCGTGGAGGCGGGAAGCCACCGCCGTGCCAGTTGATAGACCACGGCGAACAGCATCGCCCACGTTACGCCATACAGAATGAACCCGAGCACGAGGCCTACCCGCTGCACTTCCCGGCTAACGACGGGCGCTTCGTCCGAAGCGTGCATTTGCTCTTCGATAGCGATGGCCTGGTCGATCAGTGGCTCGGTGGCGACGAGGTGAAGCGCCGACGCCACGATGGCCGCGGCGACCCCCGCCAGGAACGCGCGCCCGAGTGTCGAGCTAAAGGAGGGTTCACTCACTGAGAGCCCCTCAATGGCAGGGAAATCCCGCTGCGTGGCGGGCGTCGTGGAGCAACTCGTGAATGAGGTTCATGTCGAAGGCGGCGGTGCCCTGGACCACGCTCAAAAGGTAACCCTGGTCGAGACCCAGGACATAGAACGCGAACAGCCCCACGAGTCCCGCCGCGATGAGCCGTCGGTTGCCGATTTCGCCCGCCAGTACGCGTGCCATAGCTCACCTCCCCCGAAATGATACGTGGCTCTACGGTAACTGACGCCGGCGTCAGTCACCCCCCTTGTTTTAGTCCCCCAGCCTGAGGCGGTCAAGTCTTGTCTCGACCTGAGCCTCCCTGATCCGCCCATGGAATGCGTCCGCCGAGCTGTCCTAAGGCTGTTCGAAGCGTCTCGCGCTCGCTCCGACTCACGCCCCCAATGGCGAGAAGCACACCCGTGTAGACGCACAAGCCCGCTGGAACGGCGAGCAAGGCGGCTGGCTCGCGAAGGAGCCACACGGGCGGCGCCATCGCCATCGCCGCGAGCGCGGGGCGCCAGGCCAGGGTAAGCAGGGGCAGAGGCCCAACGCTTCGACTGATGGCGAACCAAAAGGGCGCCAGCAGAACCAGCTCCGACAGGATGGTCGTCGTAGCCGCCGCAAGATAGCTCCAGTGTGGAACCAACAGTAGGTTCGCGGTGACGTTGAAGAGTGTCGCGACTACGAAGCTTCGCGTGATGAACGTCTGCTGATTCGTGGCGATGAGGACGTACTGGAGCAGTCCGTTGGTGAAGCTAATCGGGAGAAACCAGATCAGCACCTGGAGCGCGATGGCCGAGTGTGGCAGGTAGTCCTGGCCGGCCACGATCCGCACCAGCGGATCAGCGAGCAATGTCGTCCCCACTGCGATGGGGAGTGCAAGGCACAGGAGTGCCTTGCACGCCAACGTCGTCGTCTCCAGCAGCCGATCGGGGGCGGGCTCAGACCTAGCAATGGCGCCCGCGGCGTCCCGCGTGGCAGCGCCATCCCCAGCGCCATCCCCAGCGCCATCCAAAGAGACTTGCCGTCGGTCCCCCGCCATGCGCGAGAGGATGGGGAACAACGCCAGCGTAATGCTCGTCGGCACGATATTCAGCGCATCGACGAACTTGTAGGCCATCCCGTACCACCCGAGAACCGTGTCCCCGGCGGCCGCTCGTAGGATTAGTCCATCGACACGGAAGAACAGCGTCGCCAGCAGGTTGTTGATCATGAGCGGATAGGAGATGACTGCGAGCCGGGCAGCGAAACCGCGATCAACAATCGGTCGGGGGCGACCCAGGACAGCGGCGAGAAGGAAGAGAAGAACCGCGCCTGACAGGAGATTAACGATGACGGACACCACCGCCAGGCCGACGTAACCGTAACCTAGCAGGAGAGCGCAGATTCCCAGCAGCACTTTGAGCACCGTGGTAAGCACCGTGACAGCAGCGGGATACTCCATGCGCTCGTGTGCGCTGAAGAGCGCGGAGCAGATTCCCGCCAGGTTCGAGATGCCGATCCCAACGGTGAGCACGACGAGCGCCAACGACATTTCGAAGGTTAGGCCAAGGGGCGATGCCAGTGGCCCGGCGATGAGCAGGGAAATGGCCAGGGAAGCGAGCCACAGGGAGACGCGCGCGATCAGTGCGCCTCCCAGGTATCGACTGGCCGCGCCACGATCGCGCGCGACCTCCCGAGTCACGAGGATACCGAGCCCGAAGTTGACCAGGATGTCGAAGTAGCCAACGACGAGCACCGCCCAGGTATAGCGGCCGAGGTCCGTTGGCCCTAGAGACCGGGCCAGAATCACCAGAAACGCGGCATCCAGGAGCTTGTTGACCAAGCCGGCAGCGGTGGGGATGGCGACATTTTTCGCCACGCGCCGCAGCGTTGAGCCCGTAGCTGGCTCGCTCCGGCTTTGGAGCCACGCCCGAATGCGATGCACCATGGTTACTGGAGCACCTGGGCAGGTCGGCGATCAGGAAGCTCTGGGGTCAACGCCCTCAGCCCAGTCCCTCTCCCAGAGGGAGAGGGTGCAGACACGCTATCCTGCCCAGGCGGCTGCGAAATGGGTCAGGAGGCGCACCCCGACGCCTGTCGCCAAGTCCTTTTGAAGATATGGGGGTATCACCGCCCATGAGCCCTCGGTCCAAGCGGTGCCCGCGATATCGAGGTGAGCCCAGGCCTGGTCGCCCACGAAGTTGGCGAGGAACCACGCGGCGGTGATCGAGCCGGCGGGCGTGCCGCCGATGTTCTTGATGTCGCCCAGCGGGGCCTTGATCTGCTCGCGGTACTCGTCCCACAACGGCATGCGCCAGAGCCGCTCACCCGACGCCTCGCCGGCCGCGAGGAGGCTGGCGGCCAGGTCGTCGTTGTTGCTGAAGAGCCCGCTGCACACATGTCCCAGGGCGACAACGCAGGCGCCCGTCAATGTCGCGAGGTCCACGATGGCGTCCGGTTTCTGCTCGACCGTGTATGCCAGCGCATCCGCCAGGACGACCCGCCCCTCGGCGTCTGTGTTGTGGATCTCCATGTACTTGCCCGAGTAGGATCGGATGACGTCACCCGGGCGATATGCGTTTCCGCCCGGCATGTTGTCTGTCGCCGCGAAGACACCGAGCACGTTGACGGGCAACTGGAGGGTAGCCGCGGCCTGCATGAACCCGATGACTGCCGCCGCGCCCGACTTGTCGTGGCGCATGTAGTGCATGTTGTTGGCGGGCTTGATGGAGATACCGCCGGTATCGAAGGTGATGCCCTTGCCCACAACTGCAAGGGTCCGCGCGCCGGGGCGTCCGGCATCGTAGCGTAGCACCCCCATGGCGGGCGGCTGAGCGCTCCCCTGGTTCACCGCCAGGATGCCGCCGCAGCCCATCTCCTCGAGCTCCGGCTTCCCGAAGATCATTGCAGAGAACCCGTGGGCGCGCGCCAGCTCGGAGGCCTGCTCTGCCAGGTAGGTGGCGGTGACCAGGTTGGCGGGCCCAGTTGCCAGATCGCGGGCGGTGTACGTCGCCGCGGCGAGCTTCTCGCCTCGGTCCGCGCCCTGCTGTAACCCGGGAGCTTTGGTCGGGTCGTTCTCTGGAATGATGACCGACTCGATGTTGGGCGCGTCGTCCCCTTCTCCGGCCGACTTGAACCGTTCGTAGCGGTAGAGGGCCAGGTGGATGCCCTCCGACAGCGCCTGCCCCACGCTCTGTGGGCTGTGGCAATCAGAAGACATCCCGAATGGGATGAGGGCGAAGCCGCGGAGTCGAAGCTCGCGTGCCTTGTTGGCCGCGGCGGCGCCGAATACGCGCACCATCTCAAGGCTGAGGTCGTCGCGTTTACCGCGCCCGAAGACCGCGACGCGTTCCGCCCGGATCGGCGACGACATGTTACCCGTGAGGGCCGCGGTGTGGATCACAGTGGCCGTGTTGCGCTTTCCAGTTATCTCGCCAGCGTCCTTCAGCCGGCGAATCGTCCCGCCCAGAGCATCGTCCAGGCGGGTGATGGCCCCCTCCAACTCCTCACCCTCAAATAGGCTGATGGCCAGAAGCGGGGTTTCCATCTCGAGGCGGTCGCGGGCTTCGACGCTTATTCGGACCATGAAGGGCCTCCAGAGGGGCGCGAAGGGCGACGCGGTTGGTGCCGAGGGGGCCCGGCGCGCGAGTATAGCACCCAGGGTTAGCCACCCCTGGGACCTCTCCTTGGTGACCGAGCGACAAGGCGCGATAATCCCAGCACATTCCCGGAGGTCCAGCGATGGGGACGTTCCGCCACAGGATCGAGATCGGCGACCCTGAGGGACAGCGTTTCGAGGCTGTCGATGCGCTGGTCGACACGGGCGCGAGCTACAGTATGGTGCCATCTTCCATTCTCGAACGCCTGGGCGTCCCGTCCATCGATAGCGCCACGTTCATTCTCGGCGACTCGCGGCGAATCGAGCGAGACATCGGGCAGACGTGGATACGAGTCGATGGCAAGTCGGTGATTACTCTCGTCGTTTTCGGTGAAGAACAACTCGGTGCCGTGCTTGGCGCGTACAGCCTGGAAGGCCTCCGCCTGGGAGTGGACCCCGCAAGCCAGCGGCTCGTCCCAACGCCCGGACTCCTGCTGTTGTTGGAAGAATGACCGAATTCGCGGGAGGCCGCGCGCCCGCGCTCAGTGTCCAGGGTGTATCTAAGCGCTTCACGATACGCCACGAACGCGCCCAGTCGTTCCAGGATTGGTGTCCGTGACTCGAGGCGCGATAATCCCAATACTCTTGGAGGTCCAGGGATGGGGACGTTTCGGGTCGCTCTGGAGGTGGGAGACTCGGCTGGCCAGCGTTGGCAATCGGTCGCAGCTCTTGTTGACACCGGCTCGAGCTACAGCATCCTTCCGAGCACGTTACTCGAAGACTTAGGTGTGACTCCACACGATGAGTGCGTCTTCGCTCTCGCCGACGGAAGGAGAATTCGTCGTCGGCTGGGTCGCACCTGGGTTCGGCTCGATGGCAAGAGCGAGATCACGCTCGTGGCGTTTGGAACGGAGAGTGACGTTCCCGTGGTCGGTGCGTACACGCTCGAAGGCTTCGGACTTGTGGTGGATCCGGTCGGCCAGAGACTCGCGCCCACCGAGGCCCTGTATCTGGCCTCCAATCCTGGGGGATGCGCGCCCACCGATGCCCTGTATCTCGCCTCCGATCCCGGGGGATGCGCTTGATCTCGCCTGCGATTAGCTTCCAGGGGGTATCCAAGCGCTTCACGATCCGACACGAGCGCGCGCGGTCGTTCCAGGACTTGCTCGTTCGAAGGTTTCGGCAGAACGACGCCAGCGAGGAGTTCTGGGCGCTCAGGGACGTGTCATTCGCGGTGGCGCCGGGTGCTGCGCTTGGCATCGTCGGGGCGAATGGATCGGGTAAAAGCACGCTCCTCAAACTGATGACGCGGATTCTCGCCCCGACCCATGGCGTCGTTTCCGTCACCGGCCGAGTCTCGGCGCTGCTCGAGCTCGGAGCCGGCTTCCATCCGGAGCTGTCCGGACGGGACAACGTGTTCCTCAACGCTTCGATTCTCGGACTGCGGCGGCGCGACGTCGCGGCGAGATTCGACGACATCGTGAGGTTCGCCGAGCTCGAACGGTTCATCGACATCCCTGTGAAGCACTACTCCTCGGGGATGTACGCACGCCTGGGGTTCGCGGTTGCGATCAACGTCGATCCTGAGATCCTACTCATCGACGAAGTCCTGTCAGTCGGAGACGAGGCATTCCAGGAGCGTTGCCTGCAGGAGATCCGTCGCTACCATCGCGCCGGCAAGACCCTGGTGCTGGTGAGCCACGACCTGGCGGCGATCAGGTCGCTCTGCACCGAGGCGATGTGGCTCCACGACGGACGGATCGCGGCCCACGGTGCCTCAGGGCCCGTCGTGGGCCAGTACCTGGCCGAGGTGCACGGGCGGCCCCAGCCGACCGCAGAGGTTGGGCGAACCGTGCCGGCAGGCAAATCGGCGGTGAACGAACCCGAGGGGGACGCGCCGCGGCGCGGGTCGCGCTGGGGGAGTGGGGAGGCCCAGATTCTCGCGGTCGAGTTCCTGCGGCCGGAGGGTTCTCCGGCGGCGGTCCCGAGTGGCGAGCCCCTGACCATCCGGATCGCGTATCGGGCGGACCGGCGGATCGAGCGGCCGGTGTTCGGCCTCGCCATATCCAGCCCCGAAGGCGTCCAGATCACTGGCCCAAACACTCGCTTCAGCTCCTACCCCATCCCGTTCATCGAGGGGGAGGGCGACGTACGCTATGCCATCGATGCGCTCCCACTCGTTCCGTCTCGCTACTGGGTGAGCGCCGCGATCTACGATGAGACGGCCGAGCATCCCTTCGACCACCATGAGCAGATGTATCCGCTCGTGGTGTCGCCCGGGCGCGGCGTGTGGGCAGAGGAGCGCTACGGCCTGGTGCGCATCCCTGGAGCGTGGGCCCATGTACCTGGCCCGAGCGGGAAGCGCGCGGCGGGCGACGGGGTGGCGGCGCTGCTCGAATCCCGGCCCCGCTGAGTGAAAGACCTCCTCGATCTCTCGTTCGACTTGTACTCAAGGCACTGTCTCGTTCAGCGGGTGGCCGACTGTGCGCGCCAGGTCCACGGGAAGGCGAGCCTCCGCGTTCTCGACGTGGGGGGCTACCCGTGCTACACGCCACGCTTCCTCCCCGGCGATCACGTAGTTGTCGCCGACCTCGTAGAGCCGGCTCCCGAGGCGCCACCGACCGGCTACCTTCGGGCAGATGGGGCTGCTCTGCCATTCCGGGACGGAGCTTTCGACCTGGTGGTGTCGCTGGACTCTCTGGAGCACGTGCCCGCCGGACGGCGAGAGGACTATGTGTCGGAGCTGTTGCGGTGCAGCGCAGACTATGTGCTGCTCGTCGCCCCGTTCGCCCAGGACGAGACGGTTCTAGCCGATGGCCTCCTGGCCGCGTTTGCGCGCGTTTTCGACCAGGAGGAGTCACCTCAGCTCGTCGAGCACCAGGCGTATGGTCTTCCGAAGCTGGAACAGTGGCTGGCTTTTGTGCGAGCGCGCGGAGCGGAATGCATCTCCTTCTCGAGCGGGTTCGTGTACAACTGGCTCCCGATGATGCTGGTCAAGTACTACCTGGTGGGCCTGCCCGATACCCTGGACCTGCACCATGCGCTCGACCGGTTTTACAACACGATGCTCCAGCGGTCGGATGCGCGTGCGCCCGGGTACCGTCAGGGCATCCTGGCTTCCAAAAATGGGCACACCACCGTTCTCGGCGCCATGGAACAGGAGCTCCGGGCAGTGGACTCGCCCGACCGGATGGAGATCATCGAGCGCATGGGGCAGATCGATTTGGTGCTCAAGCTCGCCGACCTCCACGTGAAGTGGCGCAGAGACGAGTCGCTCCGTGAGGACATTCTGGCCAAGAGTCGCCACATTGAGAATCTGGAGGCGCTCTTGCAGGCCGAGCGCGATCGCGTCGGCGACCTGGAGGGCCACCTTGCGTCCATCCAGCGGGGTCGCGTCATGCGGACGCTGAATGCCTTGCATCGCCTGGTGCGACGGAAGCTGTGACCGCCGAGCTGCCCTCGGCCAGCATCGTCATCCCTACCTTCAATGGCCTCGACCACCTCGACGCCTGTCTGGGCAGTCTGAGTCAGCTGGAATACCCACGAAGCCAGTATCGGGTGATCGTCGTCGACAACGGCAGCACGGACGGTTCGCCGAAGTGGGTTGCAGAGCACCACCCCGAGGTGCGCGTGACCGAGCTGGGCCGCAACCTGGGCTTCGCGGCAGCGTGCAATCGCGGCGCGCGCGACTCAGAGGCGGATGTGGTCGCGTTCCTCAACAACGACATGCGCGTCGAGGGGTCGTGGCTGCGAGAGCTGGTGGGGCCGCTGGGCTCGCAATCCGACGTCGTGGCGACGGGCGGGAAGATCCTGTCCTGGAATGGAAAGGCCATCGATTTCGTCCGGGGCACCACGAACTTCTATGGTCACGGCTTCCAGCCGCTGCATGGGAGACCCGCGGAGGACGACGTGGGGCAGGAGCCCCGCCCTGCATTGTTCGCCTGTGGGGGCTCGATGGCCGTCCGCAAGGACCTCTTCCTTTCGCTAGGCGGGTTTGACGAAGATTACTTTGCCTTCTTCGAGGACGTCGACTTCGGCTGGCGGGCATGGGTGAGCGGCCATCGAGTGCTCCTCGTCCCGACGGCGTTGACCTACCACAGAGGCCATGCCACCGGCGCCAGGCTTCCGGCACACCAGCTGCGCGTGCTGTACGAGCGCAACGCCTTGGCCACCGTGATCAAAAACTACGACGATGCCAACCTCGCTCGGGTGTTGCCGGCGGCGCTGCTCCTCGCGGCCAAGCGAGCGCAGGTGTACGGCCACATTCACGCGGCGCCCTATCGCGCCTGGGCGGACGCTCCGCAGGAGAGCGAGCAGGTGAAGCGCGCGGGAATCAGCGAGATCATCGCGCTGAGCGACCTCGCAAAGGACGCCGAGCGCCTCTGGGCGAAAAGGGCGTCGGTGCAAGCGGCGCGGGCGCGGCCGGATGCCGATATCCTTCCGCTCCTCGAAGCGCCATTCGAGACCAACTGCCTCGACGAGGAATACATGGACGTCCAGGAAACCCTACAGCGAGTGTTCGGAATCGACGCCATGTTTGCCGCCCCGCGCGCAACGCCCCGAGTGCTCATCGTCAGCAACGATACGGTCAATGCCCGCATGGCGGGGCCGGGCATCCGCTCCTGGGAGATGGCGAAAGTCCTGTCTCGGGTGCAGCCCGTTACCCTCGCCGTTCCCAACGATGACCCCATCCCGGGCGACGGCTTCGACGTGCTGGGGTACGGCTCGACCGCGGGGCGCGGGCTGCGGAGGCTCGCGGCCGAGCATGACGTCGTCGTCGTTCAGGGCTTCGTTCTGCACCTCTTTCCGTACCTCGCCGATCTGGGAAAACCTATCGTCGTCGACCTCTACGATCCATTCACGTTGGAGAATCTTCACGTCTTCTCTCATGACCCGATGGACGAGCGATCGACGCTCCACGAAGCGCATCTGGGCGTACTCAACGCGCAGATTCGGGCCGGCGATTTCTTTCTCTGCGCTAGCGAAAAGCAACGCGACTACTGGCTTGGCATGCTCGGCGCCAACAACCGGATCAATCCGCACCAGTACGATGCCGACCCGACGCTCCGACGGCTCGTCGAAGTCGCCCCATTTGGGATCTCGGGCGAGCCGCCGATGCACACCGCCCCCTCGTTGAAGGGCATCTACCCGGGGATAGAGCGGGACGACCGCGTCATTGTGTGGGGGGGCGGAATCTGGGAGTGGTTCGACCCCCTCAGCCTGATCACGGCCGTGGAGCGCATCCGCCGCACCCGGCCCGAGATCAAGCTCTTCTTCATGGGGATTAGGCATCCAAACCCGATGGTCCCCCCAATGGCTATGACTCAGCGCGCCATTGACCTTGCGCGGCAGCTTGGACAGGATGGGACGGGAGTTTTCTTTAACGAGTGGGTGCCCTACGAGGAGCGTCATAACTACCTGCTCGAGGCGGACATCGGGGCGAGCCTGCACTTCGATCACCTGGAGACCCGCTTCTCCTTCCGCACGCGCGTACTCGATTACATCTGGGCAGGGTTACCCATCGTCTGCACCCGTGGGGACGCTGTCGGCGACCTGGTCGAGGCCCATCGCCTCGGACGGGTCGTCGACTATGGCGATGTCGACGGGCTCGTCGACGCGCTCCTCTCAGTCCTCGATGAGCCCCGTGGGCGCGCCGCGTACGCGGCGCGCTTCAGTGAGGTTGCTCGCCAACTGACCTGGGAGCGCGCTCTCGCGCCGCTCCAGCGGTTCTGCGAGGCCCCCCGCCTTGCCCCCGACCGCGTGGCGAACTTGCGAGCGTTAGCGGTCGGAGAACGAGGTGGGTTCACCGCGGGGGGACCCGTCCGTGGACGACATGCAGGGCTCCTCGCGCAACCGCCTCCCCCCACGCCACTTTCTGGACTCCCGGGCCGCGCGTGGACGTATCTCCAGATGGGGGGGCTGCCCAGACTCTGGGCCGAGGTCCGGTCCTACCTCAGGTGGCTCAGAATCCGAAGCGACCAGTAGGGCCGTGGGGTCAATCATTCCTCTCCCACCGGAGTGGGAGAGGTTAAGGTGAGGGCACCTCCTCGAGGGCATACCCGAGTGTCTGGGCGGAGGCACGACTGTTGGTGCTTCCACCGGTGGGGGGCTGCCCTCACCCTCCCCTCTCCCACTGTGGTGGGAGAGGGATGTCCGTCCTTGCGGCTTCTCGTGCTTGCTTTCTTCGCCGCTCTCGTAGTGCTGCAGAGCGGTTGCGTCCAACACACCGCTGCGCCACCTCGGCCGTCCGAGCCTATCGGCCCGATTTACGCGGGGCATGTCGCGGAACAGGTCTTCGCCGCTCGTGACGGCGAGCTGGTTGGCCTCGACATCCTCCTGGCGACCTACGCGCGACGCAACCGCGGCGCGGTGGTGCTGCGACTTCGGGACGCGTCGATAGGGGGCGATGTGCGCGTCGTGCAGATCGACGCGTCGTCCATTGAGGACAACGCGCTCTATCGGTTTCGCTTCGACCCTGTCCGGCCGCGACTCACGCCATCCGCCTGGACGTTCACGATCGAGAGCGACGCTAGCTCTGTCGATAACGCTATCACCGTCTGGGAGACCGCCGACGACGTGATCGCGGGCGGCGACGCCACGTACGACGGCCGCGCCCACGAAGCGGGCCTTGTATTCGCGCCGATCTACGCGGACCCCCTGCATGCCGCTGTGGCCAGCCAGATGCGCCGGTTGGTGGAGGCCCCCGTCCCACCGCTGGCGACCACGCTGGTGCTTTTCGTGCCCGGGTTCGCCCTGGCCCGGCTGTTCATCAGCCGGGCGCGCCATGGGCTGGCGTTGCAGGTCGCGGCCGCGCCCGCGTTCGGCCTGACGGCCGCGAGTCTCATGACGCTCTATGCGAGCACCGCCGGCCTTCCGCTCGGGCCGGTGACAACGTGGGTTGTCGTCGCGGTTAGCGGTCTGGTGATCGTGGCGAGGGAGGGCTGGGGTGGGAGTGAGCGTCGGCCCGATATCCGTCGGAGCTGGCCCATCATCCTCGCGTCACTCGGGCGCCTGGACTGGAGCGTTGCGGCGACAGCCGCGGCGTTCGTCGCCGGCGTCCTTATCCGGAGCATCGCGCTCGAAGATGGCGGAGTGCCTCCGGGAGCCGACACCTACCACCACGCCCTCATTACGCAGCTCATCCTCGATCACGGCGGATTGCCGGAGTCGTATCGGCCGTTCGCTGCTATCGACTCCTTCGCCTACCATTTCGGTTTCCACGCATTTGCCGCCCTCGCTGCGTCGGCCGTTTCCGTCTC
Organism: uncultured Chloroflexota bacterium; assembly: GCA_964417895.1. Taxonomy (GTDB): domain Bacteria; phylum Chloroflexota; class UBA6077; order UBA6077; family SHYK01; genus CAYQJS01. Next base: position 60,950 of record CAYQJS010000013.1, read on the forward strand.
GGGCCTCGACGCGGTGTCGTGGCTTGGGCCCCTGCTTAGCGCGTTGCCGGCGCTATCGATCTTCGTGCTGGCTCGAACCGCCGGTCTCGGGGGGCTGGCAACAGCCGCGGCGGTGGTCATCGTCGCGCTGGTTGATCCCTTTCCTCTCGATCTCGTCGATATCGGCCGGTACCCGCAGCTCACCGCCCTGACGATCCTGCCGGTCGGCCTTGCGTTCGCGATGGGGTACGTCGGTGGGCGCTCTCCGGCGCCGACCAGATTCGAGGCCCTTCGACCCGTCGTTGGCGGAGCGCTGCTAACGGCGGGCCTGTTCCTCACCCACTACCGGATCCTCCTGTTTCTTGTTGTGCTGGTAGGGCTGAATGTCCTCCGGGTTCTAGTGCGCCCAGGGGGGATCCGCGTGAGTCCAGCGTGGGGGACGCTCCGGTTTCCGACGCTCGTGCTGGTCGGTGGCGTTGCCCTCGTCGGGCCGTGGGTTGGCGGTCTCATGGAGGACTTCACGCTCGGCGTCCGGGGGAGCGGAGGCCGCTATGCCCCCGAGTACTATAGCCTGGACCGCCTCGGCGATACGCTCGCCCACCCCGCCCTGGGCCCCCTGCTCGTGCTGGGTGGGCTGGGGCTCGGACTGGCGATCGCATCGCGACAATCGCTCGTCCTGCTGCTCGGCGTGTGGGCCGCTCTGCAGATCGCCATCTCCAACCCGCACTGGCTGCCGGTCCCAGGGGCTGGATGGGTAGATACGGTGACCGTCGCCACGTCCCTCTTCCTGCCCGTAAGCCTTGCTGTGGGTTTCCTAGTGCAGCAGGTCGGCCGCTTCATCGCAGCGCGTGCGCCGCGGGCCGAAATCGTGCTCGCCTTCGGCATCGCGGGGCTTGCCGTGTGGGGGGCCCTTCAGCTCCCGTCCGTCATTCAGCCTGCCCATCGGCTCGCGCAGACCGGCGATCTGGTCGCCGCCGGATGGATCCGAGAAAACGTAGCTCCCGGCTCACGCTTTCTGGTAAACGCCTTCGTGCTGCGCTGGGAGCCGGACTTCGTCGCGCCGACCGACGGCGGATACTGGCTTCCGCTGCTCGCGGGCCACCGGACGACGCTGCTGCCCATGGTGTATGCTGCGGAGCGCGGCGCATCCGTCGCCGAGGTGGACCGCATGGAGCGCCTTGCTCGGGCGGCGGCCGCGCCGGCGTCGGCGGAGTCGCTCCGGCTGCTGCGCGAGTCCGGCGTGACGCACGTCTACCTCGGCGTCCGGCGCGGGCCCATCCCCGAGCATGAAATCGCCGCCAGCCCCTCCTATCGCCGCGTTTATCGCGCCGGGGGTGTTGCCATCTACGAGCTCCTGGGTCCACAGGACTCGTCAACGATGGCTCGCGCCCATGGGTCATGAATCTCGCCCGACGGAGCATTTGTGAGCCTCTCCGCCGCTCTCGGTGAGACTGTCCGGTACCGAGGGCTGCTCCGCAATCTGCTCGCCCGCGACCTTGCTGTTCGCTACAAGCGCTCGGTTCTCGGGTTCCTCTGGACTCTCCTGAACCCTCTGCTGCTCATGGTGGTGTTCACCGTCGTGTTCCAGGTGCTGCTTCCCACCAACATCGCCTATTTCCCAGTCTTCATCCTCATCGGCATCCTGGCGTGGAACTTTTGCGCCGGCGCGACGATGGCGTGTGTGCACAGCATCGTGGCCAACGGCGACCTGGTCCGGAAGGTGTACTTTCCTCGAGAGATGCTGCCGCTGTCCGCGGTGCTTGCCAGCCTCGTCCACTTCGTGCTGGCGCTCTCGCTCGTGTTCGTGCTGGGACCGCTCTCGGGCCTCTCCTTCACACCGTTGGCGCTCTGGCTCCCTATCACGATTCTGTTTCAGACCGTGTTCCTGGCGGGACTCGGCCTGGTCCTGGCCGCTGTGAACGTGTTCTTCCGAGACACGGAGGCCGTGATGGACGTAGGTCTCCTCGCATGGTTCTTCCTGACGCCGGTCTTCTACCCCCTCGACATCCTCTTCGATAAGACCGTCGGTCCCATGAATCTTGGCTGGCTCATGCACGTGCTGAACCCGATGGCGTCGTTCATCTCCACCTATCGGCTCGTGCTCATCGATCAGGCTCCCCCGGATCCAGCCTTCCTCGCCCGCACGTTTGCCGTATCGCTGGTCGTGCTGGCGGTCGGCTACGCGCTCTTCAAGAAGCTAGAGCCCCGCTTCGGCGAGGAGCTGTGATCGAGGCGCGAGGCGTGAGGCATGAGGCGCGAGGACGGCTAGAGTCTACGCCAATCGCTGGCGCGCCCGAGGCCCTGGTGTCGCGTTGGGCCCGCGCGTTCGCCCCGTGGGCGGCCCCTGCGCTGCTCGCCGTGCTCGCGGTCGCCGTCCGGCTTATCGAGCTCCAGCGTGAGAGTCTCTGGCTGGACGAAGCCGGGCGTGTCGCCATCGCCTCCTTGCCCGGGGCGCAAATCGCGGGTGGAGTCGCGGTCGTCGAGCTCTCTCCGCCGCTCTACCACTACGCCCTGGCTCTGTGGCTCAGGATCGCGGGCGATGGGGACGGCAGCGTCAGGCTACTCTCAGTCGCTCTGGCGGTCCCAACGGTCCTCCTGGCGTGGTGGCTCGGTCGCGCGGTTGCCGGCACGGCGGTGGGGTACGCCGTGGCGGCGCTGGCTGCGCTGAGCCCGTTCGCGGTCCATTACGGGCAGGAGGCGGCGATGTATGCGCTCCTCCTGCCCCTCGGTCTGCTGGCCACCCGCGCCGCCGTCGGCGTGCTGAGCACGGAGGGCGGGCGGTCCGGAGTCCCGGTGGGTACAACATTGCAGGAGTTCTCGGCCGCCAGCCTGTCCCCTCCCCCCTTGAGGGGGAGGGCTAGGGAGGGGGGGATTGTCCCTCCCCGTCAACAGGAAGGCGTGCGGGTGAGGCCCTCTGGAGGCGCGGGCAGCTGGCTGGCCGTCTACGTCGCGGCCGGGACGCTCGCTTTGTTCACGCATTACTACGCCGCGTTACTTCTGGCAGCGATCTGCCTGGTGGGTGTAGCCGACGCGGTGGCGAGGCGCGCCTGGCACGGAGTGGCGCTCTGGGCCGGCGCCCATGCGGCTGTTGGCCTCGCGTTCCTTGCCTGGGTGCCGACGTTCGTTGAGCAGGCGACCCTCGCCGCGTCCGTCGAGGAGTGGGCCAACGTCGATCCAGCCTCGGCGGTCGCCATCTGGTCCAGCGCGTTGCTCGCCGACAGCACTCCCGACGTGCCGGCTGGGCTGACCGCCGGTCTCCTGGCTGTGGGCGTGGGACTCGGGGCATGGCGACTGCGGCGGCGAGGCGCGGTGATGTGGCTGATGCTGGCGCTGGTCGTGGTTCCCATCGTCCTCGCCACTGTTGCTTCGGGCTATCTGCATTCCTTTCGTGAGCGGGGGTTCTTGGTCGTGGCGGCGGCGCCCTGGGTGCTGCTCGCAGTGGCCGTCCTCGGGGGCTCCGGACAATCCCCTCCCCCCTCCGAGGGGGAGGGTGAGCAGGGGGGGCTGTTCCCCCCGTCCCAGCCTTTCCCTGCAAGGGGGGAAGGGGTGAGACCCGCCCTTCCTTGGGACTCCGTCGGCCGCGTGGCTCGCGCAGCGCTTGGGCTCGGGATCGTGGCCACGACGGCACTCGGCCTCCGGGCCCACTTCGCGGAGCAGAAGGAAGACTGGCGCGGCGCTGCCCGCATCGTCGAGGAGGGCGCCACACCCCAAGATCCCATCTTTTTTGTCCACTTCGGCGGGCAACTGGCGTTCGACCGCTACTTTGTCGGCCCGCAGCCCCGCGTGGGGCTCCCCGCCACATTCACCTGGGAAAACGGCTACCGCGCACGTTACCGGGTTGCACCGGAAGACGTGGCGCAGCGCGCCGCGCCGGCGTTGGATGGGCGCGACCAGGCATGGGCCCTCTTATCGCACGACGCTGGACGCGGCAGCGACTACCTACTGGCAGCACTGGACCAGTGGGGCGAGCGAATCGGCGACGTTAGCTCGGTCGGGGTTCGCGTGCTGCGCTATCGCGTGAGGGCGTGACAGGCATTAGCTCCAGGCGATAGCGTAGATGTCGTTGCAGGCGATCAGCTTCAGCGGCGTGCGCAGCGCCAGGCGCGCAAGCGCCCGTATCGCAGGGTGGCGAAAGAAGCCGTACGACGCTCCGCGCACGTCGGCGAAGGCCTCGGATCGCTGCTGCCAGCGCGCCTGCTCGACGGTTAGGTTCTCGAGCCAGATGCGCGAGCGCAACCCCGCCGAGCGAAGGGCGCGGGCAAGGCTGACTACGTCCTGTTCGTTCACGTGGACCTGGTGCTCATACACAGTTCTGGGGTCAGCGGGGAGTGAGGGGCGAGCCAGGCGGAGCATCGGGTAGCCGTAGGCGAGCGCCCACCGGTTGGGCACTGTGTGGATTACGGCGTAGCCGCCCGGCTTGAGCACGCGCCTCACCTCCCGCAACGTCTGTCCGAGCTGGACCGGGTACAGGTGCTCCACGACGTCCAGCATCGTGACGCGATCGAATGTACAGTCGCGAAAGGGCAGGCCGGTCGCGTCGGCGAGGGCCACCCGCACGTCGAGCCCGACCGTCCCGCGCTGCTCCTCCACGAGCTGGACCGCCTCCTGCGTCAGCCGAACGCAGTCCGGCGAGTAGTCGACGGCGGTCACTCGTGCGCCGTGGAGCGCGGCATGGGCGGCGACCTCGCCACGGCCACATCCTAGGTCCAGGAGGTGGACGCCGTGATCCAGCCCAGCGAGATCGAGGGATCGGGCAAGGCGCGGTCGTAGCCGCTCGCCACCGGAGGCGACGAAGTCGCCGTAGTCAGGCCCCGCGAAGCCGACGACGATCTCCTCCGAGTAAAGCGACGAGGGGACGGCGTCCGTCGAGTTCCGAGTTCGGCGATCGATATCCGGACCACTCGGAACTCGGAACTCGGAACTCGGAACTTCGGGATAGCTCATGGCTTCGCCTCACCGTTTGGCGGCTTGCGAGCGCGCACCAGGAAGCCGGTCCCGCGCGGCACCCGGCCCTCGAAGAGCCGGTCGGCCGTGAAGAACGCGGCGAGCGACAGCGTCACGGGTGCGGATCGCGCCAGACGCGCCACGGCGGACCGCTCGCCTCCCGACGCCGCGGCGCGCCCGAGACCCGGCCGCTGGACGAAACGCTCGTAAAGCGCCATAAACGGGAATCCCCACCGGACCAGAGCCTCGACTTCGAGCCCTGCCCCGGCGAGCAGCGCACGGAGTCGCTCTTCGTCGTAGCGGCGGTAGTGGCCGGCCCACCGATCGAGCCAGTCGTACTGGTCGGCGCCGGCCGGCACCGACAGGACGAGGACGCCGCCCGGCTTCAAGGCGGCGGTGATGAATTGCAACGCCGCGTCGTCGTCGTCGATGTGTTCGAGCACCTCGCCGCATACCGCGGCGTCGAACGCTTCATTCTGCTGGAGCGCTGGCGGTCTGAGCGCTGTCTCGAGGTCTCCGCGGCGGACTTCCACTCGCTCTGCGAGGCCGGCGCGCGCGATCCGCTTCCGGGTGTAGTCGACAAGCTCGGGCGATGCGTCAACGGCTGTGACCCGGTACCCGCGCCGGGCCAGCAGCTCAGCCAGCGCACCCGCGCCACAGCCCGCGTCAAGCACGTTCCCACTGGGCACGGCCGACCGCAGCAAGGCGGCCAGTCGCTGCACCCGGTAGGCGTGCCGTGGCCCCACGAGCTCGGGCGCGGCGCCCCAACGCATGCCGTCGCTGAGGGAAGTGGCCTGCAACGTCGATTGTCCTCTCACGCGCGGGACCCGTTGTGCCCGCGTTTCTTCTGGCTGAGGGTCCGGATCATAGCACGGGCACCCTAAACCAGACGCCTGCGAGGCGCGTGGGATAATAGGCGCAGAGAATGTGAGGTGAACTCCAGCTATGCAGGTCGAGCAGGAACTGGCGCGATTCCAGTCCGACGCCGAGTATTTCGACGCACATCGATCGGAGCTGCTTACGCAGTACCCCGATCGGTGGGTGGCGGTCTACAACCACGAGGTCGTAGGCGCGGCCAAAGACACGAAGCGCCTGGTCAAGCAACTCCACCGGAAAGGCATTCCGCCCGCGCACGTCTATACCGAGTACCTCACCGAGAATGAGGAGCTGCTCATCCTGGCTGCTCCTACCGTATGATCCGCGGCCGCCTCATCGGCGCTCCCGCTGGGGTTCTGCGTCCCTTCGTCCTTGCCCACCTCGTCATTCCCGCCCTCGCCATCGCCGGCGACGTCAACTTCCTGGTCGACACCGGCGCTGACGGCACGCTGCTTGCCGCAGCGGACGCGGATCGCCTCGAAATCGCGACGAGTCGGCTGCCCAAAGGAACTGCCAGCAGGGGTGTTGGCGGTGCGACCCCCAACGGTCCATACCGAAGCTACGATCACGCTGGTCCCGACCGCTACCAGCTCGAGCTGCGCATCCTAGCGCCAGAAACCGCACGACAACGCCGCGGTTTGGCGCACATCCCTTCGCTGTTGGGTCGGGATATCCTCTCCCGCTTTGTGCTTTTCTATGACCACATTGAGGGTCTGGTTCTACTCCTGGAACCGGACGAGGCCGCCGCCATTCGGCGGCACCTCGCCTAAACCGCGATTGTTGTCACGAATACGGCGCCGAGTGTTGTGGCCGCTCATGGCGAAGACTCCCGGTGCTTGCCATACTTACCAGCGTCAGATGGCGATGGAGAAGACAGGTGCGGTGGCGAGGATATGGGTCCTTCCGGCTGCTGGCGGCGTATGTCCTCGTGCTGCTCGCGCTGGCTTGTGCGTCCCGTCCCGGCCTTGCGTCCGACCGCGGCCCCAGACCGCAGGGCGAGCAGCCTCCGAGCGTGCCCGGAGCGACGCTCGCCGAACCCTCCGGCAGTGCCGATCCCGCGCGGCTGCGCCCCGAAGTGATGTCGGTTCGCCCTCACGACTGGCGCGCCTTCACCCAGGGACTCCTACTGCACAACGGCCTCCTCTACGAGAGTACCGGGCTGTATGGCCAGTCAACGCTCCGCGAGGTCGACCCTCAGACGGGCGAGGTGTACCGGCGGCTGGACCTCCCGCCCAATCTCTTCGGTGAGGGGCTCGCGCTCGTCGACGATCGCCTGATCCAGCTCACCTGGATCGAGGGCATCGCCATCGTTCACGACCTCCCCACGTTCGAGAAGCGAGCCGAGCTGCGCTACAGTGGCGAGGGGTGGGGGCTGTGCTACGACGGCGAGAAGCTGGTGATGAGCGACGGCAGCGACCAGCTCTTCTTCCGTGACCCCACCACGTTCCAGTTGCTCGGGCAAGTTGGTGTGCTGCTGGAAGGCAGGCCCGTGCGCCAGCTGAACGAGCTGGAATGCGTCGGCGACTCCATCTATGCCAACGTTTGGCAGACCGACGACATCCTGCGGATCGACCAGCGGACAGGCCGAGTCATCGCCGTCGTCGACGCCTCGGGCCTGCTGACCCCGGAGGAGCGCAGGGCGCGCCCGCCGGATGATGTCCTCAACGGGATCGCCTACGACGCCACCAACGATGTGTTCCTGGTCACGGGAAAACGGTGGCCGAGGCTCTTCGAGGTTCGGTTCGTGCCCGGGGGTTAGCGCACCACCTTCCCCGAGCCCGCGATCTGCGGGCCCGCTTCTCCTGCGGTGCTGCCAGGGCAAACGCCTTAGCCGGGTGAGCACCTCGACAACGACGCTCTGCTGATCAGGTTGGGGTTAGTGATCTGCCTCTCTCCGAGGAGGCTTCCTGCGTCGGCGCTCGGCTTGAAGATCGCCGTGAAGCCGCTCGCGTTCCAGACAACGCTGTCTCCGTTGATCTGCCCAGCGAACCGCTGCCATCCTGCTTGGATCGTCGTCCCCTGGAACCCTGGCTGGGTGGGATAGGCGTATATCCCTACAGCTCGATCGGTGCTGATCTGCTCAAAGCCAACGCGCGTCACAAGGCCCGTGTCCCAGGTCCCCTCCCAGACCCCGATAAACCTCGCGAGGGCAGTGGGTACATCCGGCGCAGGGGGGGTCACCGCGAAGTCGGCGGGCCAGGGGGTGACGACGGCGCACCGCGCAGCGGGGATTGGCGTCGGAGTGGGCGGTGGGGCTGGCGTTGGAACTGGCGTTCCGGTCGGCGTAGGCGCGAGTGGTTCAGGTGAAGGAGCGGGCTCGACCGCGGGCTCGCCACCGGGTTCTTCGACCAGGGGCGCCTGCACATCGTCCGCTTCCTCCTGCGCTGATGCCGACAGTATGATTGCAAACATCAGCAAGCCAGTGCCCACGATCCGCCAGGACCACTGCCTCACGGCGCACCCCCGTTCTGCTCCTGCTGGATTCCTTGCGGCGGTTTTGGCCTTCGCGCGTTCAGAGATACACTCCGCATGCTTTCCGTGTCAACCTTCGCCGTCAACACCTTCGCCGTCAACCAGCCGCCACACGGCCAACACAGCAGCATAGCTGTCTAGCCTTGACAGTTCCCATCGCCGACTGTAGAGTCGCGCCCGGTACGTCCCTGTCTGCCTGCCACACGAGGTGAGGAGGGATAGATGAGGCCATCCGCTTCCCTGTCATGGACGCTCGTGCTATCGATCGTGCTCTCCTCAGTGGTTTTGTTCCCGAACCGGGTGCCAGCGCAGGCGCTGCCGGGGTTCAGCCAACCAGAAGCCATCACAGTAGGGCCGGACGGCGCGCTCTGGTTTGTCGATCAGGTCGGCAACAAGATCGGGCGCATCACCACGGCTGGGGCCGTTTCTGAGTTCGCGATCCCGACCCTGGGCAGCGGGCCGGAGGGCATCACGGCCGGGCCGGATGGGGCCCTCTGGTTTACCGAGGGGTTCGGCGACAAGATCGGGCGCATCACTACGGCTGGCGCCGTCACGGAGTTCCCGCTCCCGAGTCCGGGCAGTGGTCTGCAGT
>CAYQJS010000013.1:69912-109805 GCA_964417895.1 uncultured Chloroflexota bacterium
CGACAGATGGGGTCATCATTGAGTTCTCGCTCACGAACCCCAACCTCACTGCCACGCCCACGCCGTTCGCGACTGAAACGCCAACGCCCAGCCCGACCCCAACCGCGACGAACACGGCTACGCCGACCGAGACTCCAACACCAACTCAGACGCCGACGAGCACCCCAACCGTCACCGTAACCCCGACGGCTACCACTACGCCGACGCCGACGAGCACGCCTACCACGACGTCCATGGAGTCCGCGAGCCAGACGTTCGGCTCAACAGGAGGCACCGCGACTACCGACACGGAGTTGGATGGCGCGACCCCATTTGACCCGGTAGAGACGTCGGTCACAAGTCCAACCGCCGGGAGCGTAACCATTCAGGAAATGCCGGCCGCGCTGCCCCCCCCGAGCGGGTTCCAGTTCATCGGGCAGCAGGTCAACGTCTCGGCCCCCGCCGCCTCACCAGGAAACCCGCTGGTCATTGTCTTCCGCTTGGATGGCTCGATTGTGCCCAGTGGGGAGAACCAAGAGACGATCCAGGTGTTCAGGAACGGAGTTCTGGTGCCCGCTTGCACAGGTGGCCCAGGCGTGGCCGCCCCCGACCCGTGCGTGTCCAGCCGGACTCTGGTCGGGAACGACGTACAGCTCACCGTCTTGAGTTCAACAGCGAGCGTTTGGAGCCTCGGGCGCATCACAGCGTCAGCGCGCTGCGCGTTCTATCCGATCACGCTCCACCGGCAGACGGTAGCCGGCCTTCAGCCTGGCGCACTTATCACCAACATTCTCAACGGGACGGGACCGGGGAACTTCGGGTGGCTTACGTGGACGGGTAACGCGAGCGAACCGACTCTAGTGAGGAGCCTGACCCCGCCCGGGGACAGCAACACCTACACCAACGCCTTGAACCCTGCGGACCACGTGGTCTCGGTCGGCGATTGGGTGCAGGGCAAGCCCGGGACGTCGGACAGCCAGGCGGTGCGCAGTGCGCTGGACGCGCTCAAGACGGTGCAGATCACCGTGCCTCTTTGGGACTTGGCAGAGGGCCAGGGAAACAACGCTCGCTACCGCGTCGCAGGGTTCGCTAGGGTGCAACTGACGGAGTACCGACTGCCGGGCGAAAGCCGGATCTCGGCACGGTTCCTGGCCTCCGCAGACTGCCCGTAGCTTGCCCCACATCGTCGAGAAGCGCGATGCTGCGGGTGGACGGAGGGGAGGGGTCAAAGGGGGTTTGGCCTCAGAGGGCTTTGAGTGGCCCACCCCTCCACCTCCCGCTTGGATACCGCCCTCGTTCGGGTCGACGGGAAACAGCCCGACAGAGGGAGGCATCCTTCGGAGCGGCAACATCCGGATTCGGTGACAATGTCGTCTACGGTGAGGAGTCCAGCGTGTCGTTGCTTCCCTGGTGTGGGCTTACGGTGGTCACTGGAAGACTGTGTAAATGGAGGAGACCGTGTCCGTGAAGCGCTCTCTTGCGTTTGTTGCCTTAGTCCTCTGGCTAGCAATCCCAGTCGTTGCGCAGGAGGAGACGGGAGCTCCCCTCGCTTTGCCCGAGGCGGTGACTGCCGATCAGGAGGAAGAGACCGCTCAACCGGGTGAGCCCGTTGCACCGATACCGCCGGAACTGCCCGTGCCGCCGTCACCTACCCCTAGACGCGTGCCCGTAGCGGGGGACATCCTTCTGAGCGATAACTTCGATGACCCGGCGGCCGCGCAAATTACCGCTCGCAAGCACTGATCCGAACCGGGCCCAGGGCTACGTCGATGGGCAGTACGAGATCCGAAATGGGCAACCAGGACAAGGTGGAACGGTTGAAGTGGGCGTGCCCGGCACCTATAGCGACAGCTCAATTGCGGTCGACGCGCGGGTGTTTGGGGGCCCAGCAATCCAGCGTTCCGCGCTCCTGCTCTGCCGTGTCGGCCCAATGGCCGGCTATGTGTTCCGCGTATATCCTGACGCGCAGCGGTTCACCCTCTCGAGGAGGCAAGAGACGGGGGTAGCGCTTCTTTTGGACCAGGGGGCGACCATTATTCGAACCGGTGATGTCGTGAATCGACTCGAGCTCATCTGCGCCGGAACCACCATTTCTGGCGTCGTAAACGGGACCATCGTGGGGACCGTCGTGGATCGTGCCCACGCGACGGGCAGCAACCGCATTGGAGTGGGCGGCTCGGGCAGCATCGGTCGGTTTGACAACCTCGTGGTGACGCAGCGCTAGGAGGAGAGCGGTATTATGACGAGTCGTTTGCTCGCAATGCTGATTATCGTGGCAGTCCTCGCTACACTTCCTGCTGTTGCTCAAGATGAAACGATGCTGGAGGAGCCCGAGGATCTCGCCGAGGAGTCTCCCCTGCTTGTCCCAGAAGCGACTCCTGTGCCCGTGAGCATTCCCGTGCCCGCCGCCAGTTCAACCCCACTGCCCGGGCCTGGATCCGTCCTACTGTCCGACAACTTCGAGGACCTGAGCAGGCCGAACTTCCCTCTCTCGACGACTGGGTCTGAACGCTCTCAGGGGTACGTCGATGGCCAGTACGAAATGATCAACGGGAACACGGAATCCCAGGGGATCAGCGTCCAAGTCCCAGGGACTTTCAGCGACACCTCCATCGTCCTCGATATGCGTGTCTTTGGCGGGCCGGCCTCTGCGGGTGGCGAAGTCTCATGCCGCCGCGGGGTGTCCCAGGGCTATCGTCTGACGGTGAGGCCCGTGCAGCAGCGGATTAGGCTTTTCCGCTTTGACCCGATCGGGCAGGCAACGCTCCTTGACCAGCCGGCCGCCGCGATCCGCGCGGGTGATGCGTGGAACCGGGTTGAATTGGGATGCGTAGGGCAAACGATCACGGTCACGATAAACGGGACTCAAGAGGGGTCGGTGCAGGACCGTACCTATTCTTCGGGTCGTCTCGACTTCGGCCTCGTTGGCAGCGGCGCGACCGCGCGCTTCGACAATCTGGTGGTGACTCAGCGGTAGGTCACCGCACCTAGACCGAAGTTCGCCTAAACATCTCCGGCCCTTTGCGCGTGCTCCGGCGGGGCCAGGTGAAATCGGAGTCATTGGTCCCCGCCGCTGCTCTTGCGTCGGGCTGCCCGGGGAGGGCGACGGCCGTGGAGTGTTTTCCGCTGAAGTTACGGATAGCGTGCGAAGTAGAGCCGGAGAATCTCCATGGCGAGGGGCAGCGCATCCCGTGGTCCGCCTCCTCGCTCCAGGAACACCGTGACTGAGACGCGGGGCGCCTCGGCGGGCGCGAAGGCGGTGAACCAGCCGTGCGTCGGCAGCCTGTTGCTGGCGTCGCGCGGGCCGACGAACTCGGCCGTGCCGGTCTTGCTCGCGACCATGATCCCTGGGATCTTGTAGGGACTGGCCTCGCGCGCTTCCAGCACACCAATCATGCCGTCCCGCACGGCGGCCAGCGTCTCAGGCCGAAGCTGCACGCGCCGTCGAACCTGTGGCTCCACCTCGCGAATCAGGTTCCGTTCGCTGTCGACCACCGCGCGCACGATCCGAGGACGATAGGCCGTGCCGCCCATCGCGATAGCGTTGGTCACCGTCGCCACCTGCAGCGGCGTAGCCAGCACGAACCCCTGGCCGATGGCCATGTTGTAGGTGTCGCCGGGGAGCCATGCCTCGCCCATCTCCGCCAGCTTCCACGCGCCATCCGGCACACGGCCCACCGCCTCCGATGGCAGATCGATGCCCGTCGGCTCGCCGTATCCGAGCAGGCGTGCATAACGCCCCAGCCGCTCACTCCCGAGGCCCTCGATGTCTCCGAAGCCCCCACCCAGCGTATAGAAGTAGACGTTGCACGACTGGGCGAGCCCGCCGACGAAGTCGAGGGTGCCCAACACTCCCCAATCCGGGAGCCACGTGGAAAGCCTCGGGTTGTACGGGTTCGGTATGCGCAAGCCTCCGTTGCAGTTGATGCGGGTGCCTCGCGTCACGATGCCCTCTTCGAGCGCTCCGAGCCCGGTGACGAGCTTGAACGTTGACCCTGGGGGGTACTGGCCGGCCACGGCGCGATCGAAGAGGGGGAGAGCGCGGTCGGAGAGGAGCCGGCTGACCTCCTCCGAGCGGCTGGGAGAGAGGAAGACATTCGGGTCGTACGATGGGGTTACGACCAGGGAGATGACCGCTCCGTCGCGCGGGTCCATCAAAATAGCGACGCCCGACGTGCCGGACTGGAGCCGACCGGCGAGCGCCTCGTGGATTTCGCGCTGCAGCTCCACGTCGATGCTTAGCAGGAGCCCGCGCCCTGGCTCGGGTGGGCGCTCGTGGACCTCGCGCAGCGGCCGCCCGCCAACCTCCACTTCCAGGAGGCGCCCGCCTGGGCGGCCGCGCAGCTCCTCCTCGTACATCAGCTCGATTCCGCTCGCTCCTACCCGATCGTCCATGAGGTAGCCAACTGGCTGGTAGCGCTGCGCGTACTCCTCGGCCGATGGCGGCGCAACATAGCCCAGGACGTGGGGGAGAAGCGGGCCATACAGGTACTCGCGGATGGTGGCGACCGCCACCTGGACGCCCGGCAGCGCCCAGCTCCGCTCTTCGAGAGCCAGAACGGTCTCGCGGGGCACGTCCTCGCGAACGGTGAGGGGAGTGAAGGGCGTCGTCTCACTACGGGCTTTGGCGTCGAGGGTGCGCTCGATCTCCCCCGCCGGCATGCCCAGGATCCGCTCCGTCTCAGCGAGCACCGTGGCGCGCCTCGCAGGCGGGAGGTCGGCCTCAGTGACGTTCACCACGAAGGTGGGTGAGTTGACGGCCAGGGGCACCAGATTCCGGTCGTAGATCACACCCCGCAGAGGGCGAATGTTCGCAACCCGCAGGCGGTTTTCCTCAGCTGCGTCCTGGTATGCCCCCGTGTGGACGATCTGCAGCCGCCAGAGTTGGACCGTGAGCGCTCCGAAGGCAAGGATCAGCACTGCCCGCAGGACGCGCGATCGGGTGTTGGGGTAGGCTCGTTCGCTGATGTCGGCAACGGTGGCGATGAGGCGGTCGGGGTTTTCGGGACGCTGGCCCATCACCGGCATACCTGTGGATGCGTTGTAACGCGGCCGATGGTCGTCGGATCGACCGACTGGACACACACGTTATACCACCCGGAGCCTGTGCTCCTTTCGCTGGAAGGACACGCGGCACAATTGTGTAACGAGGCTCGGGACCGGCCCGAGGCCGCGCTAGAATGGGGAACGGTCGAGCACGGAGACTTTCTACTGAAGCGTCCCCGGTCTGTCCTTCGCCTGATGGCCCGCATCGTTCCCCGCCCGCCAGCCCCCCAGCTTTCCAGCTGTCGCGGACGCAGCGCGGGCCCTCAAAGGTCACTCCGCACCAACGTGGGCGTCACCCCTCTCCCTAACCCTCCCCCGCAAGGGGGGAGGGAACCAGTTCTCTTCCCCCTCGCCCTCGACGGAGAAGGGCAGGCCTCTTGCCCCTCCCCCTCGACGGGGGAGGGTTGGGGTGGGGGTGACCGTCACCCCGACATCCAAGGAACTGGCCCACCGGCGGCCCGCTTGAACCAGGCGGGGGACGAGCCCCCGCTCTACGCGAGACGCGCCGGCCAGACGGCCAGACCGTGACTCGCGCAGCCCAATTCCGCCTTTCGGTTGCTGTTGCTCTCGCTGGGTGTTGGCTCCTGGGCGCGGGGGTGGGGGGTCCCCTCCCCCTCCCCTCTCCCACCGCAGTGGGAGAGGGAGGGCCGGTTGCCCTCACTATCACTGCCCCCGCTCCCGTGGTGGGAAAGCAAGAACCGGTTGCCCTCGCTCCCGTGCTAGTGGGTCAGATGTCTTGCGAATGGCCATCTGAAGCAGGGTTCGTAGGGGCGACGCATGCGTCGCCCGCGGGCGCGGCGTGCCGCGCCCCTACCAGCCCGACCACCTTCGGCACGGCAACATTCGAAGCTTCTGACCAACTAGGAGAGGAGCGAGCGGCGCCCGTTCAGGCCGTGGAGTGGCGCCCCGCGGCGGATGGCGACGTCTTCCGCGCCCCGTTCCCCGTCACTGCAGCCGGCGTGCTGTGGCGGGGCGACTCTCCGCCGCTGGAGGTGCGCACAGGTAACGGCGACTGGGTGGCGGTCGTTGCCGAGGAGGAGCTGCAATCGACGACTGGTGAGTCGGCCAGCGCTCTGCTCACGTTTCCGCCGGCGCGCGAGGTGGCGATGCGGCTCGAGCCGTCAGCTATCAGCGATCAACCGTCGGAGGCCGGCTCCGTGAGCCTGCCAGCGGGGTTGCGGGTCGTGCTCATCGATGCATCAGCGGGGCCAGCGCCGGCTCCGGGGTTCCGCGTTGCGCAACCCGGGGCCCCCCGCGTGCTCACCCGGTCGGAGTGGGGCGCGCCCGCGTCCGCGGCGCGGTGGACACCTAAGCAGGTCCCCGCCCGAAAAGTCGTGCTCCATCACACGGCTACCTCAGACGGGGGCGCCAGTCCGACAGCGACATTGCGCTCCATCCATTACTACCACGCCGTCACGCTGGAATGGGGCGATATTGGCTACAACTACCTCGTCGACCGAGCCGGCAATATCTACGAGGGACGGGCCGGAGGACCCAACGTCGTCGGCGCCCACACCGAGGACTACAACGAGGGGATCGACGGCATCGCGCTCCTGGGCTCCTTCCGCGATCGGCCGCCAACGGACGCCACGCTCGCCTCGGTGGCTTCCCTCATCGCCTGGCGGGCGCGCACCCAGGGTTGGGACCCGCTCGCGAGCACTCGGGTGGGCGACCGTTCGCTCCCCAACGTCTTCGCCCACCGCGACGTCATTGCGACCGATTGCCCGGGCGATGCGGCCTATACCCTGCTTCCCGCGATTCGCCAGAGGGCTGCCGCTCTCATGGCGGCGCAGAGCCCGCGGCCCACGGTGTCGGTCGTCGGCACGCGCATCACGCCGGCGTCGGTCAGCTCGGGCGGCGTCATCCGCGTGGAGGCGACGCTGTACAACGCCGGCTCGGAGCCGCTGCGCAGCCAGGGACCGGACCCGGGCACCGTCTACGGGGAGGCCGATAGCTTCGATGGCCTTGGTCATCCCGAGCAGCCAGGTCGCGTCCGAGTGGCCCTCTCTGTGGATGCCCCAGCGCGGTCGCCCTTCCAGTATCGCTGGGGGCTCGGCTCCGACCTGGCGCCCCGCGAAGCCCGCACCGTGTTTGGCTTCGTGCGCTTCGAGCAGCCCGGCACGTACGCGCTGCGCCTCGGTGTCGTCTACGAGGGCGTCGACTGGCTGAACGAGCGCGCCGCTTCGGCCCGGCTCAGCGTCTATACCCCGGGGGCGGACAGCTACACGGCGACGGTGGCGCCGGCCGCTGAGCTGTATTTCCCACTGGCGATGCGCGCCAACAATGAATGGAGCACCCGTCTGGCGTTGCTCAACACCGCGAGCCGGGGCGCGACGGGAACCGTCGTCTTCTTCGGCGCCGATGGGTCCGCAGCGGCCACGGTGCCCATCACTCTGCCCCCGCGCGGAAGCACGGCGGTGGAACTCGCGTCGCTGCCCATCCTCAGAGCCGGCTACGTCGGGGGCGCCATCGTCCGGGCGGACGCGCCGCTGGCCGCGGTCGCCTTCAACGAGCGGGCGGGCGCCGATCGCTCGAGCGTCGAGCCGTTCGCAGCGGGGGCAGCTCGCCTGTTCGCACCGCTAGTCGCACGCAGATACCACGGCGTGTCGACGGGCGCACAGGTGCAGAACCTCGGGGGCGCTCCGACGACCGTCAGCATTACCTATGTGGACGAGGGCGGCGCCACCTGGACCGATTCCGCCCGCGTGGCGCCCATGGCCTCCGCGACGTTCTACGCGCCCGCGCTCGCGGGCCTGCCGGACGGCTTCGTGGGCGCCGCCGTGATCGAGAGCGACGACGGGCGGCCGATGGCCGCGCAGATCAACGCGGTGCGCGACGATGGCGCGGCGATGGCGTATCCGGCGCAGGCCAACGGCGCCCCAGCGGTGGCCGTGCCGCTGCTCTATCGCAATCGCAATGGCTGGACCTCGGGCCTCCAGGTGCAGAACCTGGCCGGCGCACCGGCCGGCGTGGTGAGCACGTTCACTCGGACCAATGGCCCAGGCGGGCCGTGGGAGCAGCGGGCCACAGTCGGATTCGGCATCGGCAGCACGTTCTACCTGCCGGCCCATCCGCAGCTGCCCGACGATCTGGTGGCGAGCGCGACGGTGCGTGCGCTCGCAGGCCAGCCCATCGCCGCGCTCGCCAGCAGCGTGAGCAACGCTAAGCGGGTGGCGAGCCTGGTGAGTGGGCTGGCGCAGGCCGGGAGCGTTCTCTACGTTCCAGCGGTCGCCAACTACGTCGACGGCTGGCGGACTGGCGTGCAGGTCCAGAACTGGGCCGGCGAGCCGGCGCCGGTCACCCTCACCTTCGCGGACGCTGCCGGCGCTACGGCCATCGAGGTGGACGATACGATTCCGGCGACGGGCGCCAGGACGTATTATCTGCCAGCGATGGTGGGCCTCCCGGAGGGCTTTAGCGGCTCCCTCTCCATCGCAGGACGGCCAGGCGCGCAGCTCAGCGCCGTCGTCAACAACGTGCGATAGACAACACCCCTGTTATCGAGAATTCGAGGTGCGATGCTTGCGAAACGCGTGGTGGCTTGCACTTGCCGTAGCCTTGATGGCCGCCGGATGCGAGAGCGGCCCCCCGGTTGTCGAGGTGACGCTCACCGAGTGGAGCGTGACCCTCAACCCCCAGACGGTGCGCGCGGGAACGGTGCGCTACAACGTGGTGAACCGCGGGGCCGAGCCCCACGGTTTCGCCATCGAGGGCCAGGGCCTGGAGCAGATCGTGCCGCCGGGGGGCAGCACGACGCGGGAGACGCTGACCCAGGCGGGAGGGTGGCAGGTCTTCTGCCCGCTGCCTGGGCACCGCGACCGCGGCATGCGCGCCGAGTTGGACGTGCGCTAGAGGAACCCACGGACGTCCTCGTGGAACAGGACGATCCCAAAGCTACACCACCGCGGCGGTTTGTGATAGCGTAGCGGTCAGCCGTCTGCTCCTGGGGGTTCATTATGATGTCGCGATGCTATTCCACGGTTCTCATGCTCGCCACGACGCTTGTAGCGGCTGCTTGCGCCGCACCCGCGTCGGGGCCGAGGGTTGCCCAGCCGAGCGACGGCCCTTCGGCGCTCCAGGCCAGCCAGCCTCGGGGTACGCTGAAGATCGGATGGGCCCGCGAGCCCGGCACCCTGGCCCCCAAGTTCCTCAGTGGTGGCGGCGCAGGCGAGTACACATGGCTCTTCAACTCAGCGCTCGCCATCCGCGATCTTAGCTACACGCCCCGTCCCATGATTGCGAGCGAGCTCCCGACGCGCGAGAAGGGTGACTGGGTGGTCAACCCCGACGGCTCAATGGTGACCACCTATCGATTGCGCGAGAACGCCCGCTGGCAGGACGGCGCCCCCATCGTTGCGCGCGACTTCGCCTTCGCGTACGAGGTCTATACAGACGACGACATGCCCGTCGGCGTGCGCGCGCCCGAATCCCTGATGTCGAGGGTCGAGGCCCGAGACGATCGCACCGTGGTGATCTACTGGAAGGAGCTGTTCAGCGGCGCCAACGCGCTCGGCTATCGGCAGCTCCACCCGCTTCCGAGCCACCTCTTGGAGGAGAAGTACCGCACCAGCCGCGCGACTTTCGCCACGGGCGAGGAGTGGACCTACGCTCACGTGGGGAGCGGCCCGTTCCGGGTGGACCGCTGGGACCCCGGTGCGCGCCTCGTCGCGCGGGCCAATCCCTATTTCTTCCTGGGCGCACCCCGCATCGAGACCATCGAGATCCGATTCATCGCGGACCCCAACACGGTGCTGGCGAACCTGCTCGCCGGCGAGATCGACCTCAGCAGCTCGACCAGCATCACGGCCAACGAAGCGGTGATCGCTCGCGAGCAATGGGCGGCACGAGGCGAGGGCTACATCAGGACATGGTCGACGCGCTTGATCTTCGTGGACTTCCAGCATCGGGAGGTGCCCAACTGGCAAAGGGCCATCTCGGACTTGCGGGTGCGCCAGGCCCTCATGCACGCTCTCGACCGCGACGGCATCGCGGACGTCATCAATCTCGGCCTGGCGCCCAAGGCCGAGGCCTACATCGCGCCCGCCGACCCTGCCTTCGCGGATGTGGACCGCGCCATCAGCAAGTACGCGTACGACCCGGCCCGAGCAGCCGCTCTCCTCGGGGACGCTGGCTGGCGGCGGCCGAGGGAAGGGGCGCCGCTCGCTAATGCCGCCGGGCAAGGTTTCGATCTTGAGGTGTGGTCGGACGAGGAGCGCGAGGCCACCATCGTCGCGGACTACTGGAAGACCGCCGGGGTGGCCTCGAATCCGCTCCGTGTCCCCAACGCGCGTCGCAACGACCAGGAGTACCGCAACCATTTCCCCGGCACCCAGATTGGCTCGAACACGATCAGCCAGGAGGACCTGCACACGGTCGCGAGCAAGCTTCCACGCGCCGAGATCGGGTGGCTGGGGTCCAACCGCGGCAGCTTCACTGACCCCGAGGTCGAGCGGTACCACAATCTGGTCCTGACGTCGTTCAGCGAGCAGGAGCGGCGCGGGGCGGTCGTGGCTATGCACAGGAGGCTCACAGAGTTGGCCGCTTTCGGCCCGCTCTTCTACCAGGTAGAGGTGATCGCGGCGAAACAGCGGGTCGCGGGCCCCGTCGGCACGGTGGGCGCGCAGACGGGCATCACGTGGAACGTGTGGGAGTGGGAGGTCAGCGAGTAGGGGCGAGGCGTGAGACGCGAGGCGCGAGGGACGGGGATCAGAGTCGCTCGCTCACCCTCACGCTTCACAACTCAGGGCTTGCCGCTCATTCGGGCGCTACCCGCAACACCGGGTCGGCCGAAAGCTGGAGTCCCAGGTCGGTTGGCTGTTGAGATTGGCGTGCGCCGCCTGCCTTCGCGCGGACATCGCCCGTCGATGCCGCGGAGCCGTGACCAGGTCGTGGAACGCTTACCGTACGGTGTTCACCAGGCGCAGCTCGATAACGTCGCCGAGGTCGTCCTTACGAAAGGACATCGTAACCCGACCGCCAGCGGTGGAGGCGATGCTGTCCATCGCTAACCAGTAATCGAACTCCCTCGTGGCGTTGACATTGAAGTAGCGCCCGCGCACATCTTTCACTTCCCCGATCTTCTCCCCATCTTCCGTGTAGATCGGCCAGCCGACCTGAAGCTGCCCAGACAACGTGTCATCAGCGTCGATGCTCAATGGTGCACCTCCTACGTCTCTCCTTGCCCGTTTGGGATCAAGCGCAGCGCACGTCTGGCTATATTCGAGCCCTGCGTTGGGCCACGTCGGCGTGGACGCGCTGGGCGCTACGGCAGCGGCAAGCCGCAGCACTCCAAAAGGGCTACTCAGGCGCTGCCCACAACACGCGGTCGGCGGGGAGATCGAGCCCCAGGTCTTGCCAGCTGTCGCCGCGGTCTCGGGTGACCAGGACCTGCCCGGGCCCGGCGGGGCCGTGGGCGTGGCCGCGCGAGACTTCGCCCAACCCGGCGAATGCCGCATCCCGATCCAAGGGGTGCGGGACGAGCGTCGACACCATCGCGGTCACCACGTCCGGCAGCCCCTCGCCGACCCGACGCCACGACTGTGCGCAGTCGTCGCTGCGGAAGATGGCTGAACGAGCGCGCTCAGGGCGATTCCAGGAGCCGGGCGACTTGTCGGCCGTCGCGATCAGCATGGTGGGGCTGCCGCCATCCTGCTCGGGCGGGAGGAAGATGAAGTCGTGGAAGTAGTCGCGGGTGAAGCCGTTCTCCGCCCGTACCCACCCATCGGCCGGATCCTCACTGGTGAAGAAGCCACGCGCCGAGGACACATAGTAACGGTCGAAGCTGTGGGGGAGGCCCATGACAAGGTGGATGTCGATGTAGTCGATGCCGCCGCTCACGTCTTCCCATCTCTCACCCCGATCGAGGCTGCGCACGATGCCGCCGTGCTCGAGGGCGAGGTAGATGACGCGAGGATCATCCCGATGGACGAAGATGTTCCGCACGTGGCCGACGCCCGACACCGGCGACCACCACTTCTTCTGGATCGCCTCGGGCATCTCGACCAGGGAGGTGATCTCCCCCCAACTATCGCCCCGATCTTCGCTGCGGTAGAGGCGGACGGGCTCCGTGCCGGCGTAAACGACCTCGTCGGTACTGGGGTCCACCATCAGGGCCCGAACGTCGCCGTTGAGCACCTTGTCCCAGCGGCGGCCGGCGTCGCGGGTGCGATAGACACCGTCGTGGGTTACGCCCGCGTAAACGTACTCGGGGCTCGCCTGGCAGCCAGCCATCGAGTCGATGATGGCGCCGTCAAACGCGCGGCTCTCCTCCGCCCATCCGCCGTTCTCTGAGCGATAGACGAAAAGCCCTTCGTGGGTTCCCGCGTACAGGCGCACTCCCTCGGCCATTGTCGGACCTCCTATCCTGGCTGCCAACGTCATCCTGATCTGAAGCCGAAGGATCTTCCGGGAGATGCCTCGCCGGCGTTCCCCAGTGAAAAATACCGCTCATCCTGAGCCTGTCGAAGGTGGTTCGACGCGCTCACCATGAACCGCTCACCCTGAGCTTGTCGAAGGGGCCTCATGGTTCGACAAGCTCACCATGAGCGGTTTTCATTGGTTCGGGGCGGGCCGAAGGCCCATGACTCCTCAGCATGACAGGCTGTTCCTCCGCCCGGTAATCGGCGACGGTCTGCCACGGCGCATCGATGGGAATCATCCGGAGCTCCCCGGCGATGCGGTCGTAGGGGATCGACGGGTCCAGCTCAGCTACCTCGCCGGTCTCCGCGAAATGCCGAACCGCCGCCAGCATGCGCTCCCGCATGCGGATCACGCCCACGTCCTGTACGCCAAGGTGCTCCCGCGTCCGGTCGTAGATCGGCCCCATGCTCTCGATGACCGCCATGTCCTGGTGCGGCTTGCCCCAGGCGATACCCGAGTAGCTCCAATTGTCCTCGCGGGCTCGCATCGCCTGGCGGTCCTGCAAGTAGCTGTTCTGCAGCGTGCGCACCTTGTGGCGCTCGGGCGTGACGTCCACCCCCACCACCTCGCCGCGTTGCGCCAGCGATGCCGTGCGGTCGACTGCGCGCTGGCCGGTTCGCACGTCGTAGAACCACGTCGTTGCGTCATCGGCCGGCACGAACATGTGCGGGACGTCCGGGAGCAGACAGTGGAAGGGGACCACGAAGCACGTGACCCGAACCGACTTGAACCTGTCGGGATCCTGAGCGGTCGGCTTCCGGATCGATGCGTAGCGGAAGCCATACGGCGTCTCCTCCGCTTCCCAGCGCGGATGCGTGAAGAGCGACCGCCCCGGCTCGATCTTGCGGATATCCTCCTCGGGCCAGTGCAGCATCTCATAACCCGAATGGAGCAAATCCGCGTGTGAGGAGTCGATGGCGCCCTCGATCGCCTGCAGATAGTTGCAGGCGTAGTCGATCTTGCCCACGCAACGGCGCTCGGCGGGCACCAGGGTCCATGGGAAGTTGGGGAAGGGCGGCATGTTCGCCTTCGGTCCCAGGTACGCCCACACGATATCGCCCTGCTCGTGGACGGGATACGCCATGTGGGCGATGCGCCGGGTAAACGGCTCACATGGCGTGTCAAGAACGTTCCCGTCGACGGCCATCTTCCAGCCGTGGTACAGACAGCGAAGCCCGCCCTCCTCGTTCCTTCCGAAGAAGAGGGAGGCGCCCCGATGGGGGCAGTGTTCCTCCATCAGCCCGACGCGGCCGGCGCTGTCGCGGAACGCCACGAGGTCTTCGCCGAGGAGCCGGACCCGGATCGGGTCGCAGTCGGGCTCGGCAAGCTCCTCCGAAAGGCAGGCGGGGACCCAGTGGCGGCGGATCATCTCTCCCATGGGAGTACCGCGCCCGACTCTCGTCAGTAGCTCGTTATCCTCGTGCGTGAGCATGGGCAATCGGCCTCCCCCGCTTCGCGGCGGCAAGTCGCCGTATTCCAAAGCTCCCCTGTGGTGCCTCGCAGCGCGCCTCAGTATACTCGGCCTGCCGGAGGCTCTCGGGCGAAGCTTGCTCGGCATATCGATCCCGAGGTGAGTCGATGCTGCACTGCTGGCCGCGATCGGTCCTGGTCCCAATCATCGGGATCCTGCTCGTCGGGCTCGGCGCCTGCTCTCCCCAGGGCGGCCCCGGCTCACCCGGCGGAGACGAGGCTCCGCGCGAGGGTCAGGCGCGGCCCAAAATCCTTGTCTGGGCCGGCCTTCGAGAACCCGGCTCGTTTGACCCGGTGATTGGCCTGGGAGGCAGCGGCTCGCCGGCCAGTGAGGTAACCCCGGTCGTCCACAACTTTCTGGTGGTTGAGAACGACCGATTCGACGCCGTCCCGCAGCTGGCGGTGGAGCGCTTGTCGGTTGAGAAAGGCACGTGGCGCGTCAATCCGGATGGCTCGATGGTGACGTCCTGGCGGATTCGGCCCAACGTGCGGTGGCACGACGGTAGCCCGTTCACGAGCGCCGACCTCATATTTGCCTTTACGGCCTCGATCGACCCTGATCTGCCAAAGTCGCAGTTCGGCGGACTGCGTTTCATGGCGTCCGCCGAGGCGCCGGACCCGCTCACTTTTGTCGTCCACTGGTCCGGAACCTATCCGAAAGCAGATCGCGAAGTTGGGCTCGCGCCGATGCCGGCGCATCTGCTGGAAGAGCACTACAGGAACAGCAAGGCGGATTTCCTGAATGACCCCTACTTCACAACGTCGTTCATCGGGCTGGGCGCCTACCGGCTGATTCGGTGGGAACCGGGCTCGCATATGGAATTCTCCCGGTTCGACGACTACTACATGGGTCGGCCACCGCTGGATGGGGTGATTGTGCGCTTCATCGGCGACCCATCCACGATGCTGTCCAATATTCTGGCCGGCGCTATCGACATCGCCACGCC
The DNA here is from genome assembly GCA_964417895.1 of uncultured Chloroflexota bacterium. GTDB lineage: Bacteria > Chloroflexota > UBA6077 > UBA6077 > SHYK01 > CAYQJS01. Next base: position 84,774 of record CAYQJS010000013.1, read on the forward strand.
TGTCCTCAGCGCCAACCTCGATGCTGTCCTCGACGTCAGGAACCGATGGGCCGGAACGGAGAATCGGGTCGATATCGGCCCGACTGACGGGCTCCGCCATCTCCAGCTCCAGTTCCGCCCCGGCCTCGCGCGCCCGCCCGCGGGGCTGACGAACCCTGCCGTCCGCCAGGCTCTCTACCACGGTATCGATCGCCAGGCTATCGTCGAGGTGATGACGCGCGGCACCGCGCCAACAGCTGATAGCTACATGCCCCCCGTCGAGCCCATGCGACCCCTAGTGGAGTCAGCCATTCCACAGTTTCCTTACGATCCCACGCGCGCGGCCCAGCTCCTGGCCCAGGCGGGGTGGACCCGAGCGTCCGATGGGTCGCTGGTCCATCAGGCGACGGGCGAACGCTTTGACATCGACGTCTGGGGCAGGACAGGCTCGGCCAGCGAGCAGGAGCTGAGTATCATCGCCGACAACTGGAAGGCCATTGGAGCGCAGCCAAAGACCTACATGGTGCCGGCGGTCCGTGTCACCGACCGTGAGCTTCTGGCGACCTATCCGGGGGTTCTCCTCCACAATCCTCCCTGGTTCAGCCTCTACGAGAGCCGCCTCCACACCAGGGACATCGCGAATGAGGGCAACCGCTGGAGCGGAAGAAACGCCGCCGGCTACAGCAGCGCGAGGGTCGATGGGCTCCTGGACGACCTCCTGGTGGCGATCGAGCCGCAACGGCAGGTTGCGGTGCACCGGCAACTTCTGCAGGAGGTGATGTCGGACGTCGCCTTCATGCCTCTGTACTGGGTGATACGGCCGGTTTTGGTCCTGGGCGCCGTCCGTGGAGAAGTGACCGCATTTGCGACCGGGTGGAACATCTTCGAGTGGGACAAGGCGGTGTGAGGCAATAGGCAATAGCCAATAGGCAATAGGCAATAGGCACGAGTGAGGCAATAGGCACGAGGCAATAGGCAACCCGGTGAGCAAGTGGACATTAGCCAATCGGCGGGTGGTTAGCCCGTTGTCTCCTGCCGATTGCCGATTGCCGTTGGCCGATTGCCATTTCCCGATTGCCGTTTTCCCTCTTGCCTCTTGCCTCTTGCCTATTGCATCGTGATCACTCGCCCGTCCTGTAGGGTCAGGACCTGCTGGGCGAGGGCCAGGTCCTCGGGGTCGTGGGTGACGATCAGCGCGTGAAAGCCGAGCTTCCTCTGGAGACCCGCAAGCTCGGCGCGGAGCGCCGCGCGCAGCGGGGCGTCCAGTGCGGCGAAGGGCTCGTCCAGCAGGAGGATGCGAGGCTCGACGATCAGGGCGCGGGCCAGGGCAACGCGCTGCTGCTGCCCGCTGGACAGCTCTCGTGGACGGCGCTGCTCGAGCCCCTGCAGCCCGACTAGCTGGAGCATTGCCGCCAGCCGTTCTCGATCTCCCGCTGAGCGTCGCCCGCGCAGGCCGAAGGCGACGTTCCCCACCACGTCGAGGTGGGGGAAGAGCGCGTAGTCCTGGGGCACGTAGCCCACGCGCCGCTGCTGGGGCGGCACGTCGATGCCCCGCGCGCTGTCGAAAAGCGCGTGCCCATCAAGAGCGATACGGCCTGTATCGGGGCGCATCGCACCTGCCACAGCCCGAAGGGTCTGGGTCTTCCCGGAGCCCGACGGCCCGATGAGCGCGACGACATCGACATCGGCAACGAACGCGACATCCAGCCTGAACCCATTGAAACGCCGTGTGATCTGCACCTCAACCATAGGCGCCGCCGAACCGGCCTACCCCCAGCCGAAGCGCGATGAGCACACCGAAGGACACGATGACCAGGATGGCCGAGAGGGCGAGTGCGGCGTCCAGGTCGCTCTCGAGCGCCGCGTAGATCGCGAGCGGCATCGTTTGGGTCCGCCCCTGGAAGCTGCCGGCAAACATGATGGTGGCGCCGAACTCCGCTAGCGCCCGCGCCCAACACATCACGGCGCCGCCCAGAAGCGACGGGAAGGCGACCGGAATCGTGACACGCCAGAACGTGGCCCAGTCGGAAACGCCCAGTGTGCGCGACACGGTCTCCAGCTCCGGGTCGACGTCGGCGAACGCCGAGCGGGCGGCGCGCACGTAGAAGGGCGCGGCCACGAACAACTGGGCGAGTACAACAGCAGCCGTTGTGAAGACGACGTTGAGCCCCACCGACGCCAGCGGCTCGCCCAGTATGCCCCTCCGACCGAAAGCCAGCAGCAGACCGATGCCGGCCACAGCCGGCGGCAACACCATTGGCAGCTCCACCAGCGTCTCGACGAGGGAACGTCCGACGAAGCGGCGGCGGGCGAGGAGATAGGCGAGCGGCGTGCCCAGCACCAGGGCGAGCGCCAGGCTCACGAGCGTCGTGAAGGCGCTGAGGCGCAACGCCTCGACGACGACGGGACGACTCAAGGCCGCCATGAGCGCCCCAGAAGTGACTGCCCGGCCGAGAATCGCGAATGCGGGCAGGGCCACGAACGCGAGGAATGCCCCGGCCGCCAGGACGACCCACGCGCGCCCGGACGTCCCCGCTAAGTGGCTGGCGGCGTCGCGCGCCAACCTCATGGGCGTTTCACCAGAGATGGAGCGCCCGGAGGCGCTCCGGCCTGCGCCGCTACGCGGACGAAGCCCCACCTCTCCAGGATTTCCTGCCCGGCCGGCGACAGCACGAAGGCCGTGAAGGCGGCCCCTCCTGACCGGTTCGGCGAGGCCCCCACCAGCGCCATTGGATAGCGCGCGACCACGTTGAAACGACCGGGGACATCCAGCAATGTGAGGCCGGCCACGATACTCGGCGTGACGTCCGAACGGTAGACGACGGCCGCGTCCGCCTCGCCGAGCTGTACCTTGGCGAATACCTGGCGTACGTTGGGCTCACGCGAAACCACGTTCGCGTTCACTCGCCCTCTGAAGTCCGCGCCGTACCCGGGATCGCGGCTCATGAGCTCCAGCATCTCCTGGGTGTACACGCCAATTGGCACATCGGCCTGGGCCGTTACGACCTTGAGCCCGGGCCTCGCCAGATCCGCTAGGTCGCGCAGGTTCCCCGGATTGGCCGCGGGAGCGACGACCACCAGCCGATTCGTCGCGACGATCACCTCCTGGCCCTCAAGCCTGCCCGCGGCGCGCGCGCGATCCATCTGGAGCTGGTCGGCTGAGGCATACACATCAGCCTGCGCGCCCTGTTCCAGCTGCGTTGCCAGCTGCGTCGAGGCGGCGAAATTGAAGGCCACGGAAGCGCCGGGATGCGCCAGCTCGAAATGAACGCCGATCTCTCGGAAAGCATCTGCGAGCGACGAGGCGGCGAAGACGGTTACTTCCCCCGCCACCGGCCGATCCGCGACGGTGCCGCTAACCCGCAGTTCGTCACCTGGAGTCCGAGAGCACGCCAGGAGGAGCGTGCAGAGCCAGGAAGCGATGCGAGCAGACGCGGTCAGCGGCCCCGTGCGAGCACGATGCCGTCACCACGCGGCGGCGGGCCCAGCACATGATCGCTCACGTCCTTGGTCACGCCGTCTACACCACCAGCCTCGGGCACAGGCGCTGAGCATTCGCACCCAGGATCTTGGCCTTGGCGCTCTCTGCCAGATTCGGCCGCTCGGCGATGTGCTGTACGCCGTCGGGCCACGGGCTGCCGGTGTGTGGATAGTCCGTGGCGAACAGCCAGATGTCCTCGCCCAGCTCCTGAACACAGTGCTCGACGTAGCGCTCGCCGGGGTCCACGGCATGGAACAGCTGCCCCCCCGCAAGGATCTCCGACGGCTTCCGCAGCAGGAAAGGCACCTGGTCGGACTTCGAGGCGTAGCCATCGTCGAGCTGCTCGATGACCCACGGCATCCAACCGGCGCCGGTCTCGAAGACGCCGACGCGGAGCTTCGGGAACAGGTCGAACACGCCCCCGCCGATCATGGCGCCGATGGCCGTCATCCCCGCCCAGGGCTGATAGAACGCTCGGATGAGGAAGCTGGAGTTGTCCAGCTCGAAGGCGCCGGCTGTGTACGGAGGCCGGAGCACGCCGCCGTGGACGAGGATCGGGAGGTCGAGGTCCTGCGCGCGTTGGTACAGCGGATGCAAGTCCGGGTTATCCAGGAGTCGCCCGTTCGGGCAGGCTGGCGAGAACAGCATCCCGACGACGTTGTCGTCCTGCTCGGCCCAGTACGTTAGCTCGTCGACGCTGGTGCGCACGTCACGCATGGTGGCGATCGCGACCCATCGGAGGCGGCCCTCCGCCTCGGAGCAGTAGTTGCTCATGTAGCGGTGGTGCGCGCGATGCAGGGCGCTCTCGAAGCCCACGTCACGCAAGGTGCAGTAACTGGCGGCGTGGCTCGGGAACATGACGCTGATGTCGATCGCCGCCCGGTCCATGTCCTCCAGGCGAATCGACGGGTCCCAGTGAACGTCGCGTCGGACTGGCTCCCGGTCGGAGGAGATCCTGGATTCTTCCTTGCTGCGACCCACGCGTCGCTCCTGGGGAAGCCCAAAAGTGTCGTACACACCGAGGGGCCGCGACTCGTCGGACGGCTCGATAATGGCCTGAGGATCCATAAACAGCGCAGTGGTTCTTCCGGCTTCGCGCCGCTTCGTGACGGCCAGCGAAAGCCGCTCGAACGACTCACGGTACTCGGGATCGATGTATCCCCCGTAGGTCCGATCCACGTCAGTGTACTCGCGGAAATGCGAGTCCATATCCACGACCGTGTGCCCCTTGTAGCTCATCGCTCACCTCCGCTGGCTGCCATTGTACGCTCCCGATCCCTGCGTTCCACCGCTCGATCCGGCAGCGCGGCCCGCTGACTTCGATTGCTACCCCGTTCCCCGAGCCGATCCCTTGGATGGCGGGGCTTCCCTCGTGAACCCCGCGACCCGTCTGTCTTTTCGCCGAGTGGCTAATGAACACGTCGTGGGCCATCTGACCCGCCCAATCTGGAAGTTGCTGGCATCGGATCCGGAGATTCGGGTGCTCAGCGTAGGTTAATACCTCCCTGGCATAGAGCGCCAAAGATTTAGCTGCCGCTTTGGGGGCGGACCTCCATTCTGTTGAGCGGTACGCGGTAAGCTATGCCACGCCGCCGTGCAGGCGCTGCCTCATCGAGCTGAAAGGAGACAAGGCCATGCAGCCAGTCCCGAGCCGCGTCGTTGAGTCCTACCACGTCAGGTATCAGGTTCAGGCCCTGCTGGCCGGCCGGGATGAGCGCGGAATAGCCGGCGCCATCGACCTTCACGTCCACGCCCAGCCTGGGACCGAGGACCCGCTGGACATTGCCAAGGCCGCGTCCCGGGCCAAGATGGGCGCAGTGATGTTCAAGAACCTGCCGCGCGAGCGCCCGCTGCACGAGACCCGTCAGCAGGTCGTGGACCAGGTCAGCCGCTGGTCTGACGCTGAAGGCATCCCCGCGGTTGAGTGCTTCCACGGCGTTCAGACGGATCCGTCATATGGGGGACTGACCATCGATAACGTGCGAGCGGGGGTAGACCAGGGCGCCCGGGTCATCTGGTTCCCCGTGATCAGCAGCGCCCACAGCATCCATCGGGTGGGCGCGCCCCGCCGGGCCCTCACAGGCGGCGACTACGCCGAAGAGGTCGTGTGGCCCCTCCCGTGGGACGAGGCCCGCCGCGTCGGCCAGTACCTCCTCGAGGACGATGGCGCCACGCTCAAGCCCGTGGCGAGGGAGATCCTGCGCCTGGCCGCCGACCGAGGGGTGGCAGTCTCGTTCGCCCATAGCTCCAAGCCGGAGATGGAGGCGCTGGCTGAGGAGTGCACGCGCCTGGGCTACCGACAGGCCTTCATCGACCATCCCTACGGGCCGCAGGTGGGCCTGGAGTTCGAAGACCTGGCCCCCTTTGCCGCCGCCGGAATCCACTTCAACTTTACATATGACGAGATCTCGCCCCTGCTCGGCGTGGACCCGAAGGATATGTTCGACACTGTCAAGGCCATCGGTCCGGAGCACTTCACGCTGTCCAGCGATGGGGGTAACCCGCTCCTGCCAGGCGCGATCCCGGCGCTCTCGACCCTTGTCCGCTACGCGCGCGTCTATGGCCTGTCAGAGGACGCGATTCATCAGATGACGGTGGAGAATCCTCGCCAGGTCCTCGGCCTCAGCTAGGACCTATGTGTCATTCTGAGGCCGGAGGCCGGAGAATCTCGGGTTACTTGCTACCGCCGACAGATCCTTCGCCTTCGGGCTCAGGATGACATCCGCCTCACGCCTCGTCCAACCACAAGAGCTTCGCCGGATTGTCACGCACCATGACGAATATCTCCTCGCGGGTCATCCCGAACGCCAGCAGCGCTCGGAGAAAGATGCGCATCCCGTCCAGCGAGTTGACGTGCATCACCTGGCCGAAGTCCGTTCCGATGATGCAGCGTTCCGGGCCGATCTCCTTCATCGTGCGGATCGTCTCCATTGGGTCGCACACCGGCTGATAGAGGCTGGGGATCATCGGTTGGCAGTACGTGCCGATGTACGCCCCCAGGTCCGCCAGTTGCTTCATTTCATCCAGCAGCAGCTTGTTCAATTCTAGGAGCGGGTGGTCGAGTACGACGCGCGCACCGATGTCGCGAGCCGCGCGCACCAGGGGCAGCAGCTCGGGGAAGTCGGTGTGCCCCAGGCCGATCCCAACGTGGTGCTCCGCGGCCAGCTCCATGACGCGTACCACCTCGGGAAGCACGCCGGCAGTGCTCTCGTCCACCAGGCGGACGCCCTCGTGGTCCGGCTGCCCGGCGCTGCGCCAGAAGCCATAGGAGGTGAACGTGGGGAACCAGACCATCTTGAAGTTGGGGTACTGCATGCCGATGCGGACCGCCTCCGGATTCATGCCGTGGCAGGTTCCGGTCCCTCCGTACACCGTTACGCCGTTCTTGAGCTCGCCCCGTTCCACCATTGCGTCGATGTAGCGCTGGGTGAGATACGCCGCGTTAGCGCTCAGGTTCCAGTGATCCTTGAAGGCAACGGCGCGCATGCCCGCCTTCGCGGCATCGATGGCCACCTCGATCATGTCCTGGGCGCGGAACACGAAGTCGGGATAGGCGTGGATGTGTGTGTCGATGGCCCCCACCAGCAGCTCGTCCTCGATTCCGGGGTGGATCTTGAGGATCTCGGGGTTGTCTTTCAGCATCTGATAGAAGTAGTCCTTGGCGTTGAGCTCCCGTACGCGCTCCAGAGTGAGGGTGCGCCCGACCATAATCTGCTGGGCCGCTTCAGCGTCGGCAAAGAAATCGCACATGCCAGATAGCTCCTTCCGTCTTTCTTCGATCGTCCCTCCCCAGGATTGGAGGAGGGGTTGTCCGCTTCGCGGACTCCGAGCCCCGCTGCCGCGGGGCATTCGGAGGGGTGGAGGCCCTACCTGAAGAGATCCATGGCCGGGTCGCGGACCAACTCGCGGGCGCTGCCCGGCTCTGACTCGGCCGGGTAGCCACTGATCAACGCGAATGGTCGCCGATCTGTCTTGCCCATGACCAGCTCAGCCGCGCCGGCCAGCTCGTCCGCGGCCGCCACCTCCGTGGCCCGCAGCTGATACCCTTGCGCGTCGCGCTCCCCGATGTGCGAGCGGATTGGCCCCAGCCCGGCAACTCCCAGCGCGACGTTGGTGGCGGCGGCACGCCAGGGTCGCCCAAACGTGTCGCTCACGATGACCGCCGGCGCAACGCCCGTGCGACGGTTCAGCTCGGCGCGCAGCTCTGCCGCCGACCGGTCGGGATCACGCGGCAGCAGGCACGCCACATCGCCGCCCGAGACGTTGGAGAGGTCGATCCCCGCGTTGGCGCACACGAAGCCATGCTGCGTCTCGGCGATGATGATGCCGCGGTCCATGCGGACGATGCGGCGGCTCTCGCGCAGCACCAGCTCGACCAGCCTCGCGTCGCGGCCGTGGGCGGCGGCGTACTCGCGTGCGAAAGGCGACGGCTCCACGTCGATGAGGGCCACCAGTCGGCCCTCGGCCTTCGAGACGATTTTCTGCGCTACCACGAGTACGTCGCCCGCCGCCAGCATCGTGCCGTCTCGCTGGAGCGCAGCGGTGAGCAGGCCAGCGAGGTCGGCGCCGGGCTCGACCTCGTCGTCCACGTGGATGCCGCGAACGATCAGCTGTTGAGGCGTGAGCTGCGAGGCGCGAGGCGTGAGTGACTGAGGCGCGAGCCGCGAGTCGTGAGGCGTGAGTGACTGAGGCGTAAGCCGTGAGTCGTGAGGCGCGAGTGGTTGCAACGGCTCAGCGCTCACGACTCGCACTCCCTCGGGCGCGCCTCACCCCTCATAACTCACGCCTCATAACTTGCGCCTCGTGCCCACGCCTCAGAGCCCGCTTCGCTCCCGCTCAGCTGCCTGGCTGAGCTGCGACTCGTGCCAGAAGAGCATATGTCGCTCCAGCAGCGTCAGCAGTCCCACGAGCGCGACGCCCATGACTCCCAGAGTGAGCACGCCGGCGAACACGGTAGAAGTATCCAGGTTGGTGTTGGCCAGCAGGATGGCGCGCCCGAGGCCACGGTCGGCCCCCACCCACTCCGCTACGACGGTGCCGATCAGGCTCAGCGTCGCGCACACCTTCGCGGCCGGCAGGAGCTGTGGCAAAGCTGAAGGTACCCGAAGGATCCAGAACACCTGGGCGCGCGAGGCGTGCAGCGTGCGGAGCACGTCGTAGGCGATTGGGTCGAGGCTTCGCAGGCCCGCGACCGTGGCGATGAGCATGGGGAAGAATGTCAGAAGCGCGGCGATCAGCACCTTGGGGACGGGGCCGAAGCCGAACCACAGCACCAGCAAGGGAGCGACAGTCACCACGGGTGTGACCTTGACGAGAATCGCGAGCGGCAGGAGCGCGCGCTCCAGCGGGCGCCAGTGGGCCATGAGCGTTCCGATGGCGAAGGCGCCCCCCGCCCCGACGACGAGGCCGCCCATGGCCTCAGCCAGCGTGACGCTCCCCTCAGCCAGGAAGAAGCCGGGATCCCGCAGCAATCGTTCGCCAACGGCGGTGGGCCGCGGGACGAGGTAGGCGGGCCAGCGCGCGACGGCCACCGCCAGCTCCCAGGCGAGCACGACGGCAGCGACGAGCCCTACGGGGGGAGCGAAGTCGGCCCAGAGGGCTGCGGGGCGCGCCCGTCTGAGCACGCCCGTCGAAATGTCTCGGAGAAATGAGCCCGGGCTACCCCCCTCCCTAACCCTCCCCCGCAAGGGGGGAGGGGATAGGCCCACTCCCTCCCCCTCGATGGGGGAGGGCTGGGGTGGGGGTGAATCCAGGCTAACGCCCACGTTCATGCGCAGCTAGTGCCTCGCTGGCCCGTTCACTCGACCAATCGGCGCCTCTCCTTCCTCAACTTCGGAGAGGGCGCCAGGCCCCGTCCCTTCATCGGAACTGGGCAGAAGGGCCGCTGAGGGCGTCAGCCCGACACTTTCCAAGAGCAGGCGGTGTGCCGCCGCGAGCGCCGACAGCGTCTCTGGGTCCTCCTCAGATCCGGGCCGTGGTCCCTCCATCCGGATCTCCCCGACCAAGTGGGCGGGGACCGGCGAGAGCACCACAACCCGCTGCGCAAGGCGGACCGCCTCCAGAGCGCTATGTGTCACCATGAGCACAGTGGGGCGCTCCCTGCTCCACAGACGCACCAGCTCGTTGCCCAGCTCGTCTCGCGTCAGCTCGTCGAGGTGCGCGAAGGGCTCGTCCAGCAGAAGCAGCCCCGGGGCATGCGCCACAGCGCGCGCCAGGGCCGCGCGCTGGCGCATACCTCCGCTCAGCTGGTGGGGGTACAAATCGCCGACATCCTCCAGCCCGACGAGGGCCAGCGCGCGCTGCGCGGCGGCGCAGGCCTCCCCGCGGCGCTCGCCGAGCACCTCCAGTGGAAGCGCCACGTTGGCCAGCACCTTGCGCCACGGGAGGAGCCCGTCGCGCTGCGCCATCCAGCCGATTCCGCCTCGCCAGTCACCATGATCCACGCCGCCGTCTGTCGGCCTAAGGAGGCCCGCGACCAGGCGTAAGAGCGTCGACTTTCCGCAGCCGCTCGGTCCGAGCAGACAGACGAACTCCCCCGGAGCGATGTCCAGGGTGAAGCCGTCAAGGACCGGGCGCGAGGTGCCAGGGTAAACGTAACGAACGTCGCGGATGCGTAATGATTGGGCGCGATTGTCACCCTGAACGGAGTGATGGGTCTCCCGGGAGATGCTTCGCCTTCGGCTCAGCATGACAGTTTCACCTGACGGCGGCCGCCCCACAAGGGCGTGCCCATTTGGGATGTCAGACCTCCCTTCATGTGCTCACCGGCTCCAGCCCGGTAATGCGGATCGCGGACCCGTGGACCTTGTAGCGGATGTTGAGGCCCACCAGCAGGGCGGTGATGCTCTCTACGATCCGGGCGTTGGCCAGCGGCCCAGCGTCCACGAAGCGGGCGCCTGCGATGAGGTCCACGAGCCGGCGCACGCGGTCCTTCGCAGCTCGGTCGTCCCCACACACCAGCACGTCGCAGTCCACAGGATGGCCAAGGTCGCTCAGGTGGACCGCGGAGAGGTGATGGAACGCCGCGACCACGCTGACGCCGGGGGGCACGGCAGCCGCTGCCTGCTCGGCGGCCGATCCCTCCCACACGCCCAGCACGCGCGTCGCGCGGCCCCCCACCGCGGTGGCCAGGGGGACCGTCACGTCCACGAGCACGGCACCCGGGCGCAGCTCGTCGCGAATGCTGGCGAGCGTCGGCAGCTGGGCCGCGAACGGCACGGTGAGCACCACTACGTCGGCGCTTGCGGCAGCTTCCGCGTTCGCCGCGCCCGCAACAGCGGCGCTCGCCCCGATGGTTTCTCGGAGCCGGGCGGCCGCGGCTACGGCCCGTTCGGCGTCCCGAGAGCCGATCACGACCGAGAGCCCGGCCCGCGCCCAGCGCAGAGCCAGGCCCGATCCCTCCGCGCCGGTCCCACCCAGGATCGCCACATCCGCGCTCATCGCGCTCATCGCCCGAAGTCCCAAGTCCCAGATCCCAGGTCCCAAGTCCCATTCACGGCCATCGCAAGGCCGACCCACTGTAGACGCGACTGAGTATTTCGTCGGTGAAGGCGGTCCCCACGTCGACCGCCCGGTCGAGGCCGGCGTAGTCCAGCAGCGAGTCGTGCAGCGCCTGCCACTGCTCGTGCGTCATCCAGCCGGTTCCCCAGCGGTTCGCGACGTCGCCGCCGGCCATCGCCAGCTCAGCGTGCAGCATCGCCAGCTGATGGGGGCGCGACTCCTGCGGAGCGTACCGCATCACGATATCCGTCGCAGCCTCCGGATCGGAGCGCGCCAGCTCGACTCCTTTCAGGGTGGCTTTCAGAAACTTTGCCAGGAGATCCGGCTCGCGCTCCACCAGATCCCGGCGTGTGACGTAGGTGAGGCCAAGGGTTTCCACGCCGTAATCAGCGGGGTCGAAGAGACGAGTGGGATGACCGAGCCGGCTGAGCAAGTCCGGCTCGTTGGAGGTGAACACCGGGTAGACGTCCACGCGCCGCTCAGTGAGAATTCGCGGGTCGAAGCCAACCGCGACTTCGTTGACTTTGCTGCGGTCCACGCCCGCGCGGTGCAGCATTGCCAGGTAGTCGGGGCTCTGGTACAGCTTGTAGCCCACTACCCTCCCTTCGAAGTCGCGCGGATGAGCGATGGGAGAATCATCCAGCACCGCGTACGCCTGAGCGCCGCGCTGGCCGAACAGGGCGAACGCGACGATGGGCAGATCCTGGTCCGCGCGGCGCTTGAGCACACTGTCCGCGTCGGCGGTCGTAACATCCACCGCGCCCTGGAGGAGCAGCTTCAAATGCTCCCCCTGGCCCGCCGAATGCTTGATGTCCACTTCGAGGCCCTGCTGGAGGAAGTAGCCGAGATCCTGCGCAAGGTACGCGCCGACGAACGGGAGGTTAGCCTGGGCCTTGTAGCCAGCCATGAAGGTCAGGGAACGCACGCTCGGCTCGATGGTGGGCGCTGCTCCCTGACGCCCACACGCGGGGAAGAGAAGTACGGCCAGCAAGGGCGCCAGCAGCCAGCCACATCCCCTCCCCCCGTGCGGACGAGGGCTGCAGGAGGCAGGCTGGACATTCCCCTGGCTCCTCAGGCGCGGCGGCCTCACACCCTGGGTCACGGGGGCCATCCTTCCAGGTCTGCCAGGAACCGCTCCAATTCACGGTTGAACGCTTCGGCTGCCTCGACGAACGGGTAGTGGCCGCAATGTGGAAGCATCACCAGGCGAGCTTCTGGGATGTGCTCCGCAAAGTACCGCTGGAACTTCGGGGGCGTCCAGCGGTCGTCTTCTCCACCGACCACGAGGGTGGGTGCAGAGACTGCTTCCAGACGACCCATAACGTCGAAGGCGTTGGTTGCCACAAAGTCGGCGTACGCCGCCTGGCCCGTCGAGCGGCCGAAGTGCTCCCGCAGCCAGGCCCGGGTTTCGGCGGAAGCGTGCGGCGACACGACATCGTCGAGCGGGATCACCCGGTCCGCGATTCGAGCCGAAGGCGCCACCTCGGCGCGTCGACGGGCGTCCTCGATCAGCACGGAAGGGATTCTCAGCCGCGCGCCACTGCCCACCAGCACGAGGGCCTGGGGGAGGCCTGGCTCCGCCAGTGCGATCGTGAGTGCGATGGCGCCGCCCATCGAGTGGCCGACGAGGACCGGCCGCTCGAGGGCGTGCGTCTGGGTCAAGCGGCAGACTTCCCTGGCGCTCTCCTCCACCCGCTCGAAGGCCGCCTCGCCAAGGCGTTCCCCGTGGCCGGGGAGGTCGACAGCAAGCAAGCGGTGCCTTTTGCCGAAGTGCTCGAGCTGCATATCCCACACGGCGCCGCTGTCCGCCGCCCCGTGAATGAAGATGAGGTCCACCGCTAGTACGCGTCGGCGGAAGAGCACCGATGGTTGAGCCAGCGGGCAGGCCCCCTCTCCTGCCGCAGCGGGAGAGGGGTGGGGTGAGGGCAAACCTCGATGGCCCATGATGGTAGGGTTCGGCAGAGGGCCCTCACCTAACCTCTCCCATCGGAATGGGAGAGGTTAGGTGAGCGCGTCCTGGCGTTTGAGCACAACCCATGATTCACTTCCGCCGAGCTGTACTGGTCCTGTCTCCCCGAACCTGGCAGGATTCTACTTCGGCCTCCGCCCGGCCACCGGCGGGGGCCGGGGTGGAGGCCGCGCTGCGCAGCAATCTCCCGGCGCGATGGCCCTCTGGTAGCGCACGCGAGGGGAGTGCGATGCGCCTGCTTGCTACACTACCGGCCTGGGAGGGACCGCGTGAAGTACGACCTTGATTTCGACTCCGGCGTCACCTACCCCGGACTGAGTATGCTCGAACTGGCGCGGGTAGCCGAGGAGTGCGGCTTCGACGCTCTCTGGAAGGGCGAGTCCAACAGCGCAGATCCTATCGTCTCGCTCGCCGCGATTGCTACCAGCACGCGTACCATCAAACTCGGGACCGGCGTCTACCACATCTTCGGCCGCAGTCCCGTCACCCTGGGGATCCAAGCGGCGACCCTCAACGACCTCTCCGGCGGCCGAGCGTTGATCGGCCTCGGCGTCTCCAATAAGACTATCGCCTCGTGGCACGGCGCCACCTTCGACCGTCCGGTCCGCCGCATCCGCGAGTACGCCGAGGTGGTCCGCCGCGTCGCCAGCGGTGAGCGGGCGGATGGCGACCAGGAGCTGTACCGAGCGCAGGGGTTCAAGCTCTCGTGGATGCCTCGCTACCCCAACGTCAGCCTCTACTTCGCTGGACTCGGCGAGCAAATGACGCGCACGGCTGGGGCGCACGCCGACGGAATCCTGGTAAACATGGCGAACCCAGCCATGCTCCGGGACATCGTCGCGCGCGTCCGCCGGGGCGCCCTTGAGGCCGGTCGCAACCCCGATGACCTTGAGTACGCCGCCAAGGTGCGGGTGAGCATCCACCCCGATCGCGAGGTCGCCGGAAGGCGCTTGAAGCACGTTCTCGCCTTCTACAACATCGCCGAGTACTACCGGGACATGATCGCCAGCATGGGCTTTGCCGACGAGTCGGCGCGGATCCGGGCGGAATACCAGCGTGCGGGATTCCGCGCAGCTCAGGATGTCGTCCCCGACTCGCTGGTGGAGGGCCTGCCGACGATCGCGGCCGCCTCATCGGAGGAGGCCCACGAGCGGCTCCAACCCTATCTCGAGACCGGCATTACCCGCCTCATCATCCCATTCCTCCCCGCCACGGACGACGCGGTTGGTGAGACGCTGCGGTTTCTCGAAAGCTGGAGCCGGATAATCGCTTAGCGCGATCTATACTTGCGCCACCACGTGCGAGTCTGTCCATGAGCCACCGATCGGCTCGCGCGCGAACAGGGGGTGAGGCATGAGGAGACGGACGCTACAAGTCGCCTTCGCGCTGACCCTGACCGCGTTCGCAACCGCGGCGTGCCAGGCGCGTTCTGGCGCAAACCCTGGTCAGGTTGCCTCACGAGAAGCGGGGAGCCCAGCCTTCGACCGGCAGGCAGTCGCCAACTTCTACGAAGGGAAGACCGTCCGGTTGATCGTGGGTTTCGCGCCGGGCGGAGGTTTCGACACGTACACGCGCACCATCGGGCGCCATATCGGAAAGCACATCCCTGGTGAGCCCGCTGTGATCGTGGACAACATGCCGGGCGGCGGCAGTTTGACGGCCGCCAACTACGTCTACGGTGGGACCAGGCCGGACGGGCTCACGATTGGCAATTGGATCGGCGGTCTGATCTTGCAGCAGGTGCTCGGGAGTGAGGGCATCGAGTTCGATGCGCGCCGGTACCGATTCCTGGGCGTGCCGACCCCCGACAACGTTGTTTGCGCCGCTCGGAAGGAGTCCGCCTTCACATCGTTGACCAGCATGATCAATTCGCCGCAGCCGTTCATTGTTGGGGGCACGGCTCCGGGATCCACCACCGACGACGTGCCGAAGGTGTTGGCCGCCGCGCTGGGCGTGAACATGCGCCTCGTCTCAGGTTACTCCGGCACGGCTACGATTCGACAAGCCGCGGACAACGGGGAAGTCCACGGCGGGTGCTGGGCATGGGAGTCCGTCAAGGTGACGTGGAGGGCAGCGCTGGAGTCAGGCGATGCCACGGTCATCGGCCAGGGCGGAGCGCAGAAGCTGGCCGACCTGCCGACAGTCGAACACATCCTGGACCTGGCGAGAACGGAGGAGGCACGCCAGTTGATCAGGAATGGCATCATCATCCCGGGCGCCATCACGCGCCCCTACGCCGTGCACCCGGACACCCCCAACGACCGCGTTCAGGCGCTTCGGGAGGCGTTCCTTACCGTGTTTAAAGACCCTGAGTTCATCGAAGAGGCCCAGAAGGCCAACATGGACCTGGCTCCCAGTTCAGGTGAAGAGGTAGAGAAGCTCGTGCGTGAGCTGTTCGACGCTCCAGAGGCGGTCAAGGCCAGACTGAAGTCCGTCCTCGTTACCTCTTAGCGGAACGGCCGAAAAGAGGGGCTGTCATACTGATGCTGAGCGAAGCGAAGCATCCGCGCCCAAGAAAAACGGATTCTTCGCCCGGCGCCTCTGAATGACAGTTTTCGGCCGCGCCCCCACCGGCGCCCACCGCCAGCACACCCTCTGATGCTCGAAGCAGCGCTCGCAGGGCTCGCCCAGGTCTTCGCGTGGCCGGCGTTCGGCTTCATGCTCCTCGGCATCGGCATTGGCTTCGTCATCGGGATCCTTCCCGGGCTGGGTGGGCCCACGGGCCTGGCGCTCATGCTCCCCTTCGTCTTCGCCATGCAGCCGGTTGAGGCCTTCGCCTTCCTCCTCGGCATGGCCTCCGTCACCGCCACCACGGGGGACCTCACGTCGATCCTGTTCGGGATTCCGGGCGAGCCGACGACGGCCGCCACGGTGGTGGACGGCCACCCGATGGCGAAGCGGGGCGAGGCCGGTCGCGCCCTGGGCGCGGTGCTCGCCAGCTCGATGGTGGGCGCCCTCTTTGGGGGGGTGGCTCTGGCGCTCATGATCCCGGTGATCGCACCCGTGGTCCGCACCTTCGGCTCACCCGAGCTCTTCGTCCTGACGCTCCTCGGCCTGACGTTCCTGGCGGCTCTCAGCGGCGGCAACGTCACCAGGGGCCTGACCGTGGCTGCCCTCGGACTGCTGCTGGCCATGGTCGGGCGCGATCCTCAGACAGCCAGCCAGCGGTTCACGTTCGGGCAGGTATTCCTCTGGGATGGCCTGGGTCTCGTGCCGGCGACTATCGGCCTCTACGCGATCCCCGAGGTGATCGATCTCGCAGTGCGGCGCATGAGGATCGCCGAGAGGACGAGCGAGAATCTCGGCGGGGTGATGCAGGGCGTGAAAGACACCTTCCACCACTGGGCGCTCGTGCTGCGCTGCAGCGTCCTGGGCGCCTTCCTGGGCATGATCCCCGGTCTCGGGGGAGTGGTGGGCCAATGGATTGCCTACGCGCACGCCGTGCAGAGCTCCCCGAACCGCGAGCGCTTCGGTAACGGCGCGGTTGAGGGCGTGCTCGGCCCAGGCGCCGCCAACAACTCCAAGGAGGGCGGCAACCTGATCCCGACGATCGCATTCGGCGTTCCGCCCAGCGTCACAATGGCCGTGCTCTTGGGGGCCTTCATCATCCAGGGGCTTACGCCCGGGCCGGACATGCTGACCAAGCACCTCGACATCACCTATTCAATGGTGTGGGTGCTGATAGTCGCGAACGTCATCACGGTCGGCGCATGTTTCTTGTTCCTGAGGCCCTTGGCCCGCGTCACGGAGGTCAGAAGTAGCTTCGTCGTCCCCGGCGTCATCGTGCTGATCGCGCTGGGAGGATTCACCGCCAGCAACCAGTTTGCCGACATATGGGTCACCATGGCGTTCGGGATCCTCGGCTGGATCATGGTCGAGCTCGACTGGCCCCGGCCGCCGCTCATCCTGGGGCTGGTGCTGGGGCGCCTGGCCGAGAATTACCTGTTTCTGTCCGTCGCCCGGTATGACATGGAATGGCTCACTCGCCCGGTCGTGGTCGCCGGCCTGACCGTGATGGTTGTGGCTGTTCTCTATCCCGTCCTCGCCCGACGCGCGCGAGCGTCGTGGGCGAGGCTGGCGGCCGTTGATGAGAAATAAGTTCGGCCTGCTGTTCAGCCTCGCCCTCGTCGCGCTCTTCGCAGGGGCGCTTGTCGGGGCGCAGGGATTCCGCTCCCAGGCGCGGCTCTTCCCCATCGTCATCGCCGTCGCAGGGCTCGCGCTGGCCCTCGTCCAGCTCGGCCAGGAGATACGCCGCCAAACGTCGCCCGCGGGCAGCGCTGAGCGCGTAGATGAAGCTGGGCCCGAGGACGCGCAGGAGCAGGCCGACCAGCTCCCAGCCAGGGACCAGCGACGGCGGACGGTGGCGATCCTGGGGTGGCTTCTCGCGTACGTTCTCGCCATCTGGCTGCTTGGCTTTCCCCTGGCCGTCCCCATCCTCGTGGGGGCCTACCTAAAGCTCGGGACCCGGGAGTCCTGGTTCTCCAGTGCGGTGTTTGCTCTCGCCTGTGGCGCCTTCTTCTACGGTGTCTTTGTTCGGCTGATTCGAATACCGTTCGAGGATGGGGCTCTTTTTGCGCTCTTGCAGGGCTGAGGGCGCTGTCAGGGTAGAGGTGGCTCCACGATCCCCGAGACGGGGCAGCTGAACTCGGGCAGGAGCCGGGAGGTCGGTACGTCGTCTGCGCGCGCGAGAGCGCTATACCACGAGGACAGGTGAGACGTACTATGTGGGCCACAACCAAGGTTCGCAGGAGGAATCAGCGCCCATGCCCAAAGCCGACAACCTTTCGCCTGCTGCCGTTCAGTTCCTGCAGGAGAAGCAAATCGCCCACGTAGCCACGATCATGCCGGACGGCTCCCCGCAGGTGACGCCCGTCTGGGTGGACGTGGACCCAGACGGCAGCCATATCCTCATCAACAGTGCCGAGGCCCGTCTCAAGACGAGGAATCTGTTGCGCGACCCGCGGGTCGCGGTGAGCGTGGTTGACTTCGCGAATGCGCATCGCGGTGTGGTGATCCGCGGCACCCTCGTCGATCGGCGCGTCGGCGACGACGGTGGGAACCAGCACATCGACACGATGGCGAAGAAGTACCGCGGCCTCGACAAGTATCCGAACCGCAGCGAGCAGCGGGTGGTGATGCGAATCAGGCCGCACCACGTCATCGAGCGGAACCTGTAGGAGGGTGCCCCCAGCCCAAACCGCTCATGGTGAGCCTGTCGAACCATCCGGGACCCTTCGACAAGCTCAGGGTGAGCGGTTTTCAGCCGCCTACAGCGCCGAGACGTACATCCCCGTGGGGTCCAGCTCCTCGCGAATGAGGCGGACCTCCTCCTCTGTGGGCGGAGGGGTGAGCGGGCAATCCGCTGGGATGTCGAGCGGGAAGCCGGTGTTCTCGCGCAGTTCGTCGTGGCTCACGCCTGGGTGAATCGAGAGCACCTTCATCCGCCGCGTTGTCTCGTCGAAGCCGAAGACAGCCTTATCCGTCAGCACACGCCGCGGCCCACCGCCGCGCAGGCCGGCGCGCTCGCGGGCGTCGCCCCCGGAGAGAAAGCCTGGGCTCGTGTTGTGCAGTAGCCGCTCCACGAGCTTACGGCGCTCGTGGCGTGTGATGATGATGGTGGACTTCGCATGAGAGGCGATGTCGTTGGCGCCGCCACCGCCGCCGAACCGACGGATGCCGCCGTCGTCGCGCAGCACCTCGCTGCTGTTGTTGTTCCCGTACTGGTCGACCTCGAGGGCGCCCAGGAACCCGACGTCCACGAGACCGCGGTGAAGCACTGAGCCGACGATGTCCAGGAAACTGCCGAACACGGCAGCCCGGTACCAGTGTCGTGGGTCGGCGTTGCCCACCCCCAACTCGACGATGTGAGGGTCGGCCAGGCCGATCTCGTTCAGGACGCGCAGGTGGGGCGCATGGGTTCGCTGAGCCAGGGCCACGGCCAGCTGCGGGATGCCGAGGCCCGCGAACACCAGCTGCCCATCGCGGAGCTCACGCGAGCCCGCCGCCACCATCAGCTCCGACGTCGTGAAAGCTGGCGCCACTGTCTGAGTCACCTTCGCACCTCACGTGGACCTGCCATTCTATACTCGGCGGCGGGCGAAAGAATGCGGAGCACGTGGGCGCGGACGCTTCGCTTCGCTCTGAACTGTCACCCTGAGCGACAGCGAAGGGTCTGGGGGCGCCGACAACACGGGTCGCAGGCTCGCAGATCGATGCCGACCCCAGATGCTTCGCCTAGCTCAGCATGACAATTTCGCCTGCCCGTGGCGCGCCGCGGGCGCATGACAACTCGGCATGACATCTCCGGTTCAGTATCCGAGTAATGCGTCGGCCTTGATCTCGGCCAGCTTCGCGAGCCCGCCAACGCGCTCCAGGTATTCGTAATGGTCCCGCACGCCGAGTACATACTCCTGCAGATACTCCTTCACGCCGGCCTCGCTCCTCGCCCGTGCGACATAAAGCCGCAGATGTTCTTCGTCATGGTCGTAGCAGCGGAACATCGACGTGGGGTGTGCGCCGTAGGGCACGTGGACGACGGCGCTCACCCGGAAGCCAGGAATCGCTGTCAGCTCCGGCTGCTGGCGGATGACATCTGTGGACACCAGCTCTTCAGCGAGGACGACGACCTGGCGCGCGGCGCTGACCGCCTCATCGTTGTCCCAGCGTGGACCCAGGATGCGCGCGTTTCCTTCCTCGTCGGCCATCTGGACCTGGACAACAGCCACGTCTGGCACCAGGGCGCGTAGCAGGACGATGTGCTCGCCGGTGAAGGGGCAATCCATCTCGCGCACGTTGTCTGGCGCAGTCTCGCGCTCTAGCCGCTCCAGGAGGTCGGAGCCGAGCAGCGACTTGATGGGCATGAACGGTACGCCCAGGGCCCCCGCCAGGTAGCGGAAGCACACCGCCAGGCTACTGTAGTACTCGGCGACGACAGCCCCCTGTTCGTACGCGCGATTCACACACTGGATGGGCCCGAACCGGTCCAGCGAGCCTCCGCCATAGATGAGGCGGCGGACGAGCCCCGCGCCGACGAGCAGGTCGGAGTCCATACCGAGCACGACGCCCGACAGCGTCAGATCGCGCTTGCCCTGGCGGATCAGCTCGTGCGAGAAGGCCACCGCGTTGCGCGCGCACGCGAAGCCGGCGACCGCCACGTGATCGCCGTCGTGCACCAGGGCGGCGGCTTCGGTGAGGGTCGTGACTTTGCTCGTGAGGGGGATGCTGGACGGATGCTTGTCAGCCACGGGCGGATTGTAGGGCGAGGACGCGGGCGTCGCAAAGAGCGAAAGGCTATTCGTCTCCCGAGCCTGGCCCAGCTTCCAGCGCCGGGAGAATAGCGGGATGAATTATCATCGGATAGAACGGGTTGTCGGAGGGAACAAGTGCGCAACGGCTTCAAAGTTTTCGACACGGATACCCATATCCGGCCATCGGCCGAGTCCATCTCTCCGTACCTGGATCCCAGCGTGCGGGAGCGCATTCCGGACCTGGAGGATCACAGGGTTGAGATCCGGATCGGCATGGCCGGTGAGGTTCGCCAGCCGCCCTACCGTCACTGGTACCGCTTCGGTCGCGGCGGCGAGGGCTGGGGATCGGGAACGCCGCGTGTCCTCGGTGAGGCTGGGCCTCGCGAGGGCGCGCATCGCGACTTCCAGACCTTCATGGGGGGCCGCTTTCCGACGGAAGGTGGCGGTGACTACGACGTTGAGGCCCGGATCCGCGACATGGACGAGGAGGGCACCGACGTCCAATTCATCGTCAACTCCGGCGGGGCCGGCCAGAGGGACCCATCGCTGGAGATGGAGTTCGTCAAGGCGCAGCACCGCTACCTGAACGATTTCTGTAGTGTGTATCCGCACCGCTTGAAGACCTGCCTGCATGTGACCTCGCGCGCCATAGACGAATCCATCGCCGAGATGAGGCGCTGGGGCCGCGAGCCCTGGTGCGCGGCGATCTTTCCTCACCTCCCGCTGGACTTCCCGCTCGACCACCCGGACCTCAATCCGCTCTGGGCGGCGGCGGCCGAAGAAGGCCTGGCAGTGATCCACCACAGCGGGGCTGGCGGCTACCCCGGCTACCGAGACCTCTGGGAGAATCCCTTCCTCGGCAGGCTCGCCGGCCATCCGTGGGGCGCCATGCGGGCCGTGGCCGCCTTCGTGGGCGGCGGCATCATGGACCGCTTCCCGACCCTCCGCTTTGGCATTCTGGAGTGTGGCTTCGGCTGGTTACCTTTCTGGGCGAGGCGCATGGACGACCAGGCGGTCTACATGGGGCACGTCGCGGAGAACCTCGAGTACAAGCTCAGCGAGTACTTGACGAGCGGCCGCTTCTTCGCGGGCACCGTCCTCCACGAGGGCGAGGAGATGGTCAAGATGGTGGACGATCTCATGGGCGACCACATCCTGACCTTCGGGTCCGACTACCCGCACTCGGAGTCGCGCTTCCCGGACTCCGTGGACCTCGTGCTGAGCTGGGAGAGCCTGACGCCGGAGCGCAAGCGGAAGCTCTTCTGGGACAACCCGGTAGCGTTCTTCGGCGAGCCATAAAGAGGACTGAGGACTGCGGACTGAGGAGGCCCCTCCCTCTACTGGGGGAGGGGCTGGGGTGAGGCGTCCCCCTCGCCCTCTGGGAGAGGGCTGGGGTGAGGGCGTCTCCACGATAGCCCCTCTCTCGCTGGCAGGGAGAGGGTGGGGTGATGGGGTCCGGAGAGAGAGACCGTGAATCGAGCAGGGATATCGGTAGCGACCGTCGCGGCTGTTGTTCTGCCGCTGCTCGCGTGCGCTCCACCCGCCGGGCCGAGCGGCACAACCCCGGGAGGTAGCTCTGACGCCGCTCGCACGGCGCCGCAGCGCACTCTCGTCATCGCCGTCCGAGGCGAGCCGCCTAGCCTGGCCGAGAGGTCCGTCGTCCCGTTCACCAACGCGCTCAGAGTTCCGCTGAAGCTGTTCAATGCGACTCTGGATAGCGCCGACGAGCAAGAGAGGGCGTTTCCCTACCTGGTGGAAGCTATCCCTCAGCTGAACACGGATACGTGGCGCTTGTTCCCGGACGGTCGCATGGAGACCACCCATCGGCTGAAGCCCCGGCTCACATGGCACGACGGGGTGCCGCTCTCCAGCGAGGACTTCGTGTTCGCCTGGCGCGTCTACGCGAGTCCGCAGTTGGGGACAGCGACGACTCCGCCGATTGGCATGATCGAAGAAGTGGTGGCGCCCGATGCCCGCACGGTCGTGATCCGTTGGCGCCAGCCCTATGCGGAAGCCGGGATGCTTCAGGAGACGTTTCAGGCGCTTCCGAAGCACATTCTCGAGGATCCGTTCCAGACCCTCGACCCCGTGGCCTTCTCGAATGCGCCCTTCTGGTCGCAGGAGTACATCGGCCTCGGGCCGTATCGGCTCGACCGGTGGGAGCCCGGCGCCTTCATCGAGGCTCGGGCATTCGACGGGCACGTGCTCGGGCGCCCCAACATCGATAGGGTAAAGCTCGTCTTCCTTGCTGACCCGAATACGGCTCTTGCCAATATCCTGGCGGGAGAAGTCCACTACGTCGGAGAGTTCGTCTTCGCCGACGATCACGCCACCACTCTCGAGCGCGAGTGGGCGGCGTCGCAGGGCGGCACGGCTTTGTACTCCCCCACGGCCTTGCGAGTCTCGGTTGTCCAGATGCGGCCCGAGTACGCCGACCCACCGGCGCTCGCGGATGTGCGAGTGCGCCGGGCCATCGCCCACGGCGTCGACGCCGAGCTGGTCAACGACGTGTTGAATGCCGGGAAGGGCATCATCACATCCACGCTCACATCGCCGCGGGTCCCCTTTCTACACGGAAATCGAGCGAGGCATCACGAGATATCCCCACGACCCGCGCCGCACCCAGCAGCTCATGGAGGAGGCTGGGCTGGTGAGAGGCCAGGACGGGTTCTTCGCGGGGAGGGACAGCGCGGCATTCCGCTTACAAGTATGGTCCTCGTCGGGCACCAAGAATGAGCAAGAGAATGCCGTGATCGTCGACAGCCTGCGCAAGGCGGGGGTCGACGCCACCCGGCAGGTCTTCTCCGCCGCGCAGCTCGCCGACAGTCAGGCTCGTGCCCTGATACCGGGCCTCTCAACCCGCGGCCAGGCGTCCAAACCGCTGAAGGACTACACCACGGATCAGATCCCCCGGCCCGAGAACCGCTGGGCCGGCGAGAACCGAGGGGGCTGGGGTCGGTCCCGCCTACGACCGGGCGTTCGACGCGTATAGCCGAGCCCTGGATGCCTCCGAGAGAATCCGGCACATCGCCGAGATGGAGCAGGTTTTCACCCAGGAGTAGCGGGGATTCCCCATTGGTTCAACCCGAGCGTCACAGCGCACGTCTCCGCCCTTAAGGGACCGGTAGCTCGGCAGACGCCCGACGCTCCCCAGGGAATCCTGCGTGTCCACGAATGGGAATGGCGGTCGTGATGGAGGTGCCGGCGCGGTTTCCTCAATCCGTCGACCAGGTCTGAATTTCCTGAGGTTCGCGAGGCCTCCGCGCAGGGGAGCGACCTCATGCAACGAGGCCTTACGCCGAACGCATAGACCTGGGTCCGCGCGAGCGTCCAATCCGTATTGACTACAGGAGATCGGGAGACCCCAAAAAAGGAGGGCGAAGTAGTTGAGAACGAAAGTCGACAGAAGCCGGTTCTTAGGGCGCTGGCCCCGATTGTTACTGGGGCGCTGCTGCTCATGGGCTGCGCCCCTGGCCCCAACATCGGGGGGACCTCAAGCTCCCCCGCGGCGGTGACGCAACCGAAGGTCGTGAACTCGGCTTCCAGGCCGACCGCGAGCCCGCGTCGCCGGCTCTCTTCGGCGCCGGTGGCAGCGGCAGCTCCGGCCTGGAACACTACTACGCCTTCCACGCTAGCCTCACTGTGTACGATCCGTCTGGAGCTCCAATCCCCCAGCTGGCCCAGAAGGTGCCATCGCTGCACGATGGCGATTGGAAGGTGCTGCCCGAGGGAGGCATGGAGGTGACCTGGAAGCTTAAGCCCGGCATCGTTTGGCACGATGACATGCCCCTTACCACGGACGACCTCATCTTTGGCTTTCAACTCAATACCGATCCTCAGTTGCCGACGGCGGTCCCGGGCGAGCTGGCCAACGTCTCCAGTATCAAGGCGGTGGATGATCAGACGCTCATCGTCACCTGGAAGACGCTCACGATCGCCGGGGGGATCAGCGGCTACGACGGCATTCCGGCCGCGCCGCGGCACATCTTTGGCGAGCTCTATGCGTCAGGCGACAAGACAGCATTTCAGAACAGCCCCTACTGGAGCACGCAGTGGGTAGGACTGGGTCCGTACCGTCTCACCCAGTGGGAGCGGGGCAGCTTCATCGAAGGGACGGCCTTCGACCGTTACATCGGCGGCAGGCCGAAGATCGACCGCGTGGTCTTCAAGCTCCTTGGCGATGCGAACGCGATCGTCGCCAACTTACTCTCAGGCGACATCGACATCATCCCGTTGGGGGCGCAGCTTGACGTGCCGCCGTTGACGCCGGTCCGGCAAACGTGGGCGAACACGAACGGCGGAACGACCGGAGCGGTTGCCAAGGGCGTTCGCACCCTCTACCTCCAACTCAAGGACCCCACCGTCCCCTGGCAGGATCTCCGCGTGCGACAGGCAATGCTCCACGCCATAGATCGAGACGACATCGTGGAGAACCTGGAAGCCGGACTCACCCAACGGGCGGACTTCTTCGTTCCAATCGGCGACCCGGTGCTCGGCCTAGCGACAAGCCGCGGCCTGCCGCAGTTCAAGTACGACCCGAGCCGAGCTGCGCAGCTGATGAGCGAGGCAGGCTGGACAAAGGGGACGGACGGCGTCTTCCGCAACGCGGCCGGGGCGTTCAAGATTGCCGTTGCGACCAGCAACGAAGGCTCCAACCCGCAAGAGGCGGCCGTCGTGGCCTCGCAGCTATCCGCGGCTGGTTTCTCGGCCGACCCGGCGCCGTATTTCCAGACGGTCGCCAATCGGAATGAGCAGGCGATGAACTTCCCCGGGTCCCTCATCAAGCCCTGGAACTTCTCGATCTCCGCCCCCAGGGCCACCCACTTGAAGGAGTAGAGCGCCCCCTCGGTGGTCCG
>CAYQJS010000014.1:0-107876 GCA_964417895.1 uncultured Chloroflexota bacterium
GGCGGACAAAATCTCAGAACTGTTAAGCGGACAGAATCACTGACCTACAACAATCTAGGGCGGGACGTCGGTGCCTGTAGACCATCGGGGATTCTGTGCGCTCAGGGCCATCAGTGTAAATCCCCCTATGAGTCGCAACGCCGCTGAACCACACAGCAGCCGGACCCGCACGTGATCGACCCGCTGATCAACTGGAACCTGTGCGCCGTTGACCGTGGCCATCCGAAAAATCTCCTGCAGGGGGACCAGGCGGCGGGCCATGCCCGGGACTCGTTGTAGGTTAGCGCACAGCCGCATCACCTGGAACATGTCGCGGTCGTCGTTGAGCCCGGCGGCGTCAAGCCCGATCGCAAGCCGAATGCCGGCTTCCGGTCGAAGGCGATACAGCGGCAGCCAGCCTCCGTAAACGCCGACAACTGGTATACCCAGCTCTCGCAGGTGCCTGATGCGGCGTGAAGCAACACGACCGGAGGACCGTCGCCCCCCGTGTCCGTGTACCACAGGTGCACGCCGGGCAGATTTACGTACGGCACGAGGCGATTGTATCCAGTGTCCAGGGAGGCGTCGCCTCCCGGAAAGCGCACGCTATGACCGAATCGTGCTCGATCCCCTAAACTCTCACTGCTCACATCGTGCCGTGAACCGCTCGATATGACTGCTTGAGCAACTGTTCGACAGCATCGAGGTCGCTGGTGGGATCCACCATGAATCCGTCGCCAGCTTCGTGCCGGCGAAGCGCTCGCGGCCCTCCTCACTGGAGGTCCCACAGCTGGCTGTCATAGGTCTGGGCGAGACCGGTCCTGGGGGTCACGTTCTGGACGCGATTGCTGATCAGCACGGCGTGCATCGTGTGGTAGGTAGGAATCTGGGTGGCCTGATCGGTCACGATGTGGCCGATCTGCCCGAGCAGCTGGATCCGGGCCAGCGGCTCAATGGTGGCGTAAAACCGATCGATCAGAGAATCCAGCTCGGGGTTCGAGTAGCGGGCCCGATTGTTGCCCCGCCACCTATTCTCGGCGGTAGGGATGTTCTCGCTATGCAGCCAGGAAATCCGTTCCGGCTGCGTCATCATGAAGGTACCCGTGCCGTCGGTGAAGCCGGGCCGCTGCGCTCGATCTTCCCTTTCGAGCTGCGCTCGTACGTCGAGATCCGTCCGCACCCCGAGTCGCTTCCAACTGTCCTGCAGGAACAAGGCGGACTGCTCCTCCGCTCCTCCCGCGGTGGTGAGGAAGGGGACCGCGAGCTCCCGTCCGCCGGCGTCCCGATACGTGTCCCCCACCTTCGTGTAGCCGCCGATCTCTTCCATGAGCTGAGTCGCCCGCCGAAGGTCATAAGGGTATTCGACCATCTGTCCCTTGATCTGGGGATACTCCGGCGCTCCGACCGGAATCAGGAAGGCGCCAGGCGAGGGTGCCACTCCCACGTTGATGAGGTCGTTCAGCGCGTCTCGGTCCAGGGCGTGCGCGAGCGCGCGGCGGAAGCGCAGGTCACCCTGCAGGGGCGGATTGGGGTTCAGCAGCTGGGGCGCAGCGGTTTTGACGCTCTGAATGGGGTAGACGCCTAGCTTCCCGTCCGGCCACTGGTCGGCGGCCTCCTTCGATTGACCCATCGTCACGCCGGCGCCGATGGTGAAGTGCACCTGCCCCGCGAGAACATTGGCGATGAAAGTGTTGCCGTCAGGAATACTTCGGACCTCGATCTCGTCCACCTTGGGACGGCCGAGCACGAACTCGGGATTTGCATCCATGACGAGCCGCTCAGCGGTGACGAACTCGCGGACGCGGAAGGGTCCGGCATGAACGAAGTCATTGCTGATCCAATAGCGCTGCTGCATGAAGGTGTCCCGCTGGTTGAGGTAGGCATCCTCCAGTAGGTGCTTGGGCAAGGGGAGCGCCACCCGCCAGGTGAACATCGAAGTAGCCTGGATGAATACGCGTTTCCATTCGGCTGTGATCGTCCGATCATCAACGGCACGAACCGAATCGAGCGTGCGGTAGGCATCGTGGCCGAACTCGGGGACGGCCCCCTCCTGGCCAATCCGAACTGCGAAGAGCAGGTCGGCTGAGGTGATGGGCGTCCCGTCGTGCCACTTGGCGCCGTCTCTGATCTTCCAGGTCGTCTCCATGCGCCCGTCCGGCAGGAGCTTGAGCAGTCCATTCTCGACGCTGGGCAGAGCTTCCGCGAGCAACGGCATGGGCTCTCCCACCGGGGAGAACCGGGCCAGCCCGGCGCTGGTCAGCTCTTCAATCACATCCCCACCATCGCCCGCCGCGTCAATCAGCGCCGTGGGCGCCTCCCGCGAAGCGATGATGAGGCGTTTGGGTTGGCCGGCGCGGTCGCCGGCGGCCCGGCTGTCCTGGCCGGAAGAACCGCCGGGGGCACATCCCCCCAGCGCAACCGCGCACGCGATGATGACAGACCAAAAACTCACTCCCATCGGTTGCCCCCTTTACTCGTCCTCAGCGTATTTCCACTGGAAGGCGCGGTCGCGATACGCCTCCTCCGGAACCGGGCTCCGTGTTTGGCCAACTGCTCCTCAAAGTACTGACGTATCCGGCCAATCACCGCTGTGTGATGTCGGATAAGCGCGTGGGCCGGCGTCTGGGCCGGCCCACGCGCTGCTGTTTCGGTGCGACTAGCCGGTCAGTTCATGTCCCAGAGGTGAACGTTCCAGGCGTTCAGCCGCTGCGCCGGCACCACCGAGGTGATGCCTTTGACCTGAGTCCGATTGGCTGAGACGTCCGCACTGTAGGTGAGCGGCATGTACAGCATGTTGTCCAGCATCATCTTGACCATGTCGGCCGCGATCTGGTTGCGCTCGGAATTGTTGACAGTGCTGAACACCTTCTTGTGCAGGTCATCGTAGACGGGGTTGGAGTAGCCGACGGTGTTCGCGCCGCGCCAGCGGGTGGCTTCCGAGCTGATCTCGCTGGTCGCGCGGACGTCGAAGGAGCGCAGCCCCAGGGTCTCGCTGGTGAGCACGACGCCCTTCAACTGGCCACGCACGGCGTCCTTGTCCATCGCGGACGTGATCATCACATGCTCCGACTCGATGCCGGCCTGCTTCCAGATGTCAGAGAGGATCAGCAACTCCTGGACGTTGGTGTTGATGTCGGCGGTGGCCGACACTTCCAACCGGAACGGGACGCCGCTGGGCGACCGATAGAGGCCGTCGGCGCCGCGAGTGTACCCCGCCTGGGCCAGCATCTGGTGGGCGCGGGTCGGGCTGTAGCTCAGGTCAGGGAGGCCCTTCTGCTTGGCCAGCTGGTAGACGGGATCCTCGCGGAGGAAGTAGATGTCGTCGACGTCGGACAGGCCGTTGTGGAGGGTCTCCACCATATTGGGTCGGTCAATCATGAGGGTCATGGCCATGCGGGCGCGGGGGTCCATCCAGGGGGCGGTGGGGTCCCTGAAGCTGAAGTCGCCGTTGCGGAGCTTGTTGAAGCTCATGACGACGTTGCCCTTACCCGCTGACTCCCATTGAGTCTTGAGCACGTGGGCCTCTTCGGTTTTCATCGACCCCACGGGAACCACGTCGACGTCATCGGCCAGGGTGCCGACGATCAAAGAGCGGCTATCACCGTAGTAGCGGATCAGGACGCGGTCGATCTTGGGGCGGCCCAGGAAGTAGTCACCGTTGGCAGTGAGTTCGATGAAGCTGCCCCGGTCCCACTTGACCATCTTGTATGGACCGAGTCCGATCCACTGGTCACCCCACAAGGGGCTCGACGTCAACGCCAGCTCGTCACCGGCGTCGTAGAGCGCGGCAACCGTGTGTCGAGGGATGGGGACGAGGGTGTTGAGACCCATGTCGTTGGCGGAGATGAAGACATTCCGCCAGCCGACAACCAGGGTCTGGGGATCAGGAGCGGCGACCTCGCTGATCTGCCGCAGGACTGAGGTGCCCAGGGCGAGCTTGGGGTCGTTCGCGATCTTGAAGCCCAGCACCACGTCACCGGCCTCGAATGGGGTTCCATCGTGCCAGCGGACACTTGGACGGAGCTTCCAGGTCAGCTCCATCTTCCCGTCAGGCAGGATCTTCCAGTCGCCGTTCTCGACGGTGGGGATGCGCTCCACCAACCGGGGCTGGAGAATGGCCTGGTTATCGTAGATGGTCAGGGGCGAATGGACCATGAAGCGAGGCTCGGACGCGCCGGCGCTGATGTTGCCGAACGCCAGGCCCATTTCCCTGGGCTCGGCGTCGATGGTGATCCCCACCTGTAGTAACTTGGAACCGGTGGACGGTGCGGCTGCGGACTCGCCCGACCGGGCGCCGGGTGCGGTCGGGGCGCAGGCGGCGGTTACCAGGATGGCTAGCCCTGCGATGAGGGACAGCCCCATGCCTAGCCGATCGGCCAAGCGCCGGTGGCGCGGCTTTGAGATCGCTGTGCCCGGATTCCCAACTGTCATCAGCAGCCTCCTATGTTCCTATTCCACCGGGTCCAACCGAGATATGGCATAACGACCCGCTCGCGACGTCGGCTCACCTGTGGGGTGATCAGCTGGCGATGCGAGTATTGTAACCGTAGTCCGGATTAGCCCAAGCGCGAAGCGTCGCGACAGTCGCTCTTTAATCACCGCAACAGAGCCACCCGAATGACGACGCGTTGCCCGGAGGGAGGGCGGGCGTCCGTTTCTTTGCCCTCCGAGGGAACCAGGAGGTTAGATGGCGCCGACCACGTCCACCGACCTGCAGATCGTCCACGTGCCGATCGACGACCTGCACCCGGATCCCGCCAACCCGCGCAAGATCAGCGACACCGAGCTGGATGCGCTGACCCGCTCGATGCGCGAGTTCGGCTTCCTTCAGCCCGTTATCGCCCGGCACGATGACCACATCTTGGCGGGCGGCCACCAACGCCTCGTCGCAGCCACGGGGCACTTACTACGCGACCCACGGCAAGCCCGAGGACGAGCCACCGCGCCAGCCCCCGCCGCCAAGGGCCAAGAGAGCAGCCTCAATCCGGGGGCTGCTTCTCCCGTAGGAGTCGATTGCTCAGGGTTGTCTTCTCGGGCTGGTGGCGGCGCCGGCATCGGCAGCCAGCAGTGTGCCAAGCAGCGCACGAATCGTCTGTAGTAGGATGCACTCTGGTCACTGATGGAACCTTGGCGCGCGCTTAGGATGACGCCTCGGTTGAGGAGGGCAAGATCTTGGAGCAGCGTTTTTCAACTCACGGTCGCAGCTGGCGTCTGGCGGTCGCACTTTCAGGGGTGTCAGTCCTCATGGCGGCGTGTGCACCCTCCTCGCAGCGGACCCCGACAGATGGGGCCGTGGGGGTGGGTCAGCAGCCTCCAGCGACCAAGACTCTGCGCCTGGGCGTCACTCAGGAGCCGTCTGACGGCATCGCGTTGTTCGCCTCAAGCGGGGGCAACGGCGTCAACGTGACCTTCGCTTTCCACGCCGGACTGACGGTTTACGACCAGCAGGGCACTTTGCTGCCGAACATCGCCAGCAAAGTGCCCTCCATCGACGACGGCGACTGGAAGGTGCTGCCCGATGGGACCATGGAAGTAGCCTGGAAGCTGCGGCCCGATGTTGTCTGGCACGACGGCACGCCGTTAACGGCGGGCGATTTCGTCTTCGGTCTGACGGTCCAGCAGGATCCTGAAACACCCGCCAAGGCGAACACCGGCGTGAAGCTCATCTCCAGGGCGGTGGCGGTGGACCAGCAGACGCTTGTTCTCACGTGGAAGGAGACGTATGCGGAGGCGAACGCGAGCGGGCCAACGGACATCATCGCGATCCCTCGCCACATCATGGGCGACGCCTACCAGGGCGGCGACAAGCAACTCTTCTACAACAGTACCTACTGGGCCAGGGCCTTTGTGGGACTTGGCCCGTACCGCATCAACGCGTGGGAGAGCGGTAGCCACATCGAGGCGGCCGCTTTTGACCAGTACTTCCTCGGCCGCCCGAAGATCGACCGACTGATCATTCGCTACTTCAGCGACGTCAAGACCCTGGTATCGAGCCTGCTGGCCGGCGATACCGACGTTGCGGGCGTGTCTTCAGTTGGGTTGGTGGAGGGCGCATCCCTTCGTCAGCAGTGGAGCGGCGGCGACGTTCTCCCGGCCCTCACGAGCTTCCGCTATGGCACTCCGCAGGACCGAGACCCAACCTTGCCCTGGGTACGCGACGTTCGGGTTCGGCAAGCCCTTATTCATATGATTGATCGCCAGGCGATCGTCGACTCGCTCACGTACGGGCTGTCGATGACTGCGGACACCGCAATAGCGCTGAACGATCCTGCTTTCCGCTTGCTCGAACAGCGAGGATTCGCCCGATATCCGTACGACCTCGCCCGTGCCGGGGGGCTGCTGAACGACGCCGGTTGGCGCCGCGGAGGCGACGGCATCTACCAGAATGGAGGCGAGCCGCTCTCGATCACTATTGCCTCGCCAGCCCGTCAAGACATCAACGTTCAGGAGGTTGTGGCAATCGCGAGCGAGTGGAAATCGGCCGGGCTCGCCGCGACCCCCGATCCGATCCCCTACAACTCCGTCAACCTGAATGAGCTGAAAGCAAGCGTGCATGGTGTGTTTCTGGGGAGCAACGACCTGATCGCGAAGGACCACTTTGGGAGCTTCACCACGGCGCAGCTGTCGAGTGCCGCGAATCGCTTCTCCGCTGCCAATAAGGGCGGGTACAGCAACGCGGTCTACGACCGTCTGTTCGACGAGTTCTCCACCGCGCTCGACCCCAACAGGCGCCGAGACAAGGTGGTGGAGATGGCTAAGATGGGGGCCGACGAGGCGATCTGGATTCCGTTCTACTACGGCTCCGATATCGCATCGGTCCGCAAGGGCGTTCGCGGCGTGGGCACGGCGCCGGCGGTCCAGGGGGCGACGACCTGGAACATCCATACCTGGGACGTCGACTAAGAGGGCCGTTCAGGATCACACGCCCGGCGGACTCGAAAGCCCAGCGGCCCACCATCACGTGCGCAATCGCCGGCCACCATCGCGGGGACGTTCCATTTCGGAGGCATGCCCCAGGAGATGGCGCTCAAGAGCATCCGGCTGTTCGCCGAGCGGGTGATGCCGGCCTTCTAGCCCGGGCACCGACCCGAGTTCCAGGATGGGCCGAGCTGCTAGGCCGCGACGGCCACGCGGCGACGCGTCTTAGCGGCCAGCCGGTTGCGCAGCGTCTGACCGGGCAGCGCCCCCGTGTGCTGGTCGTGCTCGATGAGTGGCTCCCCGTTGACGATCGTCATCTCGATGCCCTGGGCACGCTCGATGTATCGGCCCTGACCCGCTGGCAGGTCTTCCGCCCACTCGGGTAACTCGGGTTGAATCCTATCCGGGTCGAACAGAACCAGGTCAGCCTTGTAACCGGCGCGCAGCAGCCCCCGGTCCGGCAGGTCATATACGTTTGCTACCGCAAAAGTCAGGCGATAGATCGCCTCCTCGAGCGGCATGATGTGACGTTCGCGCACCCACAGCCCCAGCAGCCGGGTGGCGTACCCGAAGTGCGGGCTGCCGGATGTCGCGTGCGCACCCGCATCCGATATCCCTATGAGCTGCAGCGGGCTGTTCAGGATCTGGGCGATAGCCTGTGGGTCGGTCTGGCCCTCTCCCGACTCCAGCCGCGTCGTGCTCAACCCGAACAGGCGGGCACCACGGTCTGCTTCGGCACTCGCCGCAGCGAGGACCTCGCGCCAACCGTCGGGGTCGGTGGACCGGTGGCGAATGCTCTGCCAGATCACCGGGCGTCGGGTCATCAGCCCGATCTCGCCATACCAGCGCAGATGCGACGGCTCAGTGGTGGCGCCGATCGTCTGAATGATCCCGACGTTCTGCCGCCCCACTTCCATGGCCAGGGTCTGGATTTCGTTGTCGTCGGCAAAGCTGCTCGGAAGCGGTGTGCCATCTTCCCGCATGTGCCGAGGATTCCGGTTTATCGAAAAGCCGAGCGCCCCATCGCGCAGCGCGGACCGGACCTCACGCTGCATGCCACGCAACTCCTGAGCCGTGGCCGTCCGCTCGCGAGATGCGTCTCCCATGACGTACTGACGTAGGGCGTTGTGGCCGATCAGGCAGCCGACGTTGACGCCAATACGCCCTTCCATACGATCGAGGTACTCACCGAACGTCACCCAGTCCCAGGGCACGCCAGCTTCGAGCGCGGGACGAGAGATGCCCTCCACCCGGATGAAGTTCTGGATTGCGTGGTCGTGATCCTCGGGGCGGCACGGCGCTAGCGTCAGGCCGCAGTTTCCCATGAGGATGCTCGTCGACCCGTGGTAACAGGCAGAGGAGGCAATCGGGTCCCAGCAGATCTGGGCGTCCATGTGGGTATGGTGATCGATGAACCCGGGCGACACCACGAGGCCGTCGGCATCGACGGTGCGTCTCGCGGCTCCTTCTACTTTGCCGACCGCGGCAATCCGATCCCCTTTGATGGCAACGTCGCCGCCGAACCCGGGCATCCGCGAGCCATCGATGATTCGGCCGCCCCTGATCACCAGGTCGTACATAGCGCCCTCCCCGCTTTTCGAGCTGGCGGCCATCATACATCACCGCTCTGCAGGAGCTCTTGGCGGCCCTAGGTGGAATTCACCCAGCCGCTTTGATGTGGGCGTCCATCTGGCACCAGCCGAGCAACTCCGGGTCCAGGGTATCCGCCGTCCCCAGGTTCGGGAACAGCAGGCTAGGTCTGGCACCCGGTTCACCGACGATGCCAGCCCGAAGTACTCGGGCCGGGGCAGACCTGGACCGCCGTTGACATTGAAGTTTGTGGCATTGAAAGAAGGAGCGGGCGCGACGGCCAGTCTAGCGCGCAGGCAGACATTGGCAAGTCAACGTATTGCTTCTGCAGCCTTTAGGCGGTGCCGCTAGCAACACAGGATGGATCGGGTGGAGACGAGAGTCATCCCGAGCAGGTGAGTTTGAAAATGGACACGGCCGCCTGGGGGCAACTCACGCAGTGGACCCCGGCAACGGGCGGAACGATAGCATCCACTATGGCGGCATCGTGATGGGTCAGCCAGTTGCGGCTACCTGGCCAACCGTCAGCCAGCCGGGCCACTGGCTCGTCCATCCCGTAGACGGCCAGGACCAGGTCTTCGTCTAGTCAGTCAGGCGTCGGGCACTGGTGCTCGAGCTGTACTTCCCGACGCTCCTTCGCCGACTGCACCATGGCGATCTGCACCTCCAGGGTGGCCTTGCCCCAGCGGCCGTCGCGAATCACCGGCTTGTGGTCCACCAGCGCGTCGTACAGCTCCTCGAAGGCATAGCCTGACAGGTGTCGACCGACCGGCACCTCGATCTCCCGCTTGCCCTCGTCGTCGTAGATCGTCACGCCGTGCGAGGTGGGAATCATGTCGCCGCGCTCGCAGCTGGCGACCGTTACGCCCCAGTGTGCGTGGAGCGCAGGCGCCTCGCGGCGGGCGGCCGCCTGGTCGCCTCGCCCGCTGCCTCCATACCCCGCGGCGGCCTTGAGCTCGGTCTCCGCTCGCCCGCGCAGCGCTTCGTGAAGCGAGCGGCGCGTCCGTCCATGCTGGTCCGGCTTCTTCGGCGTGCCGTAGGTGCCGACCCAGCCCTGGAACTCGTCGGTGTCGAAGTGGTCATACCCGCTGTA
Organism: uncultured Chloroflexota bacterium; assembly: GCA_964417895.1. Taxonomy (GTDB): domain Bacteria; phylum Chloroflexota; class UBA6077; order UBA6077; family SHYK01; genus CAYQJS01. The sequence continues at coordinate 9,581 of CAYQJS010000014.1, forward strand.
CGCGAAGGACGCGACTGCCCCATCCTCGAAGTCGAGATAGGCGAGAAAGGCGCCCACGGCACGGCGCTCGGGGTCCCAGACACCGGTCATCGCCCGGGCGCTGCGCACCATCCCGCCGCCGATGAGCCGCAAGAGGTCGATCTGGTGGGCCGATTGACGGAAGAAGATGCCGCCCACCGGCGGCGGGTCGTCCAGCTCGGCCGGGGTCCTGGCGGCGTAGATCGAGCTGCCGTAGTGCCAGTTGTTCACCATGCGCAGCCGGCCCAGCTCGCCGCTGCGCACGATCTCGCGGATCTTGCGGATGGGTGGATCGAACCCGTGCGAGCCCCGATCGACCACCAGGTAGACGCCCTTGCGCTCCGCCGCCTGGATCATGCGGTCGCAGTCGTCGAGGTCCAGCGCCATGGGCTTTTCCAGCACCACGTGCTTGCCGCGCTCCACGGCCGCGAGCGTGTGCTCCACGTGAAGGTTGTGGGGCGTCGCGATATGGACTACGTCGACGTTCGGGCTGGCGCTCAGCTCCTCGACACTGTGATAGGTCTCGCCGCCAACCTCCTTCTCGAACCGGTCTAGGGCCTCCGGGCGCACGTCAGCCGCCGCCGTGACCTTGATGTTGGGGTGCGCGAGCAGCGCGGGCAGCGCCTGCGCGCCCGCCTGGCCGAGCCCTACGATGCCGAACCGCAGCAGGGGCCTTCCACCAGAGTCGCCCGCCATTGTCCTACCTCCTCAATTCCGCGCTGGATCGCGAGCAGCGCTTTCGATGTGTCGTCGACCTGACGAGGTTGGAGGGCGAGGAGCTTCCCGCGTTCGTCCTTTCCACAACCCCGGCGTCACCGCCCATGCGGCCAGCGTGCGCGGCCCGGACCCGAACGCGAATCGACCCGCCGATCAACTGGAATATCACCCGTGGGAGCTCGAGTGATCACTCAACGCTGTTGACGCTATGGAACGGAACCAGCGAGTCTTCATCCCAGCCGGCATAGTAGCGAACGACGTAAGGAAGGAGCTCGCCGTTGAGAGGGTCGGGGGCCTCCGACGGCGGTGTTAGCTTTCTGGTCAGCTGATCTACGATGGACCTGGCCGGAAGCCGCAGGTGCCTCTTTCCCTGATAAAGAATCTCGCCGTCCACCATCACGGTGTCCACGCTGCTAGCTCTTCCCCGGTAGATAAGGGTGTCTATCGGATTGTGCTCGGGCGCCAGGTACGGATGGCTCGCCGCGCGCATGTCGAGCAGCACCAGGTCAGCGCGCTTGCCCGGCTCCAGGGTGCCCGCCTCCGCTCCCCAGCCCAGCAACTGTGCGCCGTTCACCGTGGCCATACGAAAAATCTCTTGCGGGGGGACCAGGCGGCGGGCCATGCCCGGAACCCGTTGCAGGTTCGCGCAGAGGCGCATCTCCTGAAACATGTCGCGGTCGTCGTTGAGCCCGGCGGCATCAAGCCCGATCGCCAGCCGAACGCCGGCTTCGTGCAGCAGCGGAAGCGGCGCGATGCCGCTGCGCAGCCGCAGGCCCGAGCTGGGCTTGTGCACCACCCCCACTTCCCTTCGGGCTACGATGGCCATGTCGTCACGACTCAGCCACACGCCGTAGGCGAGACTCACGCGTGGACCCAGGAACTCCAGATCGTCCAGCCATTGGACCGCGGTCTTCCCATAGGCGCGGGCGAAGTACGAGCGCTGGTACCTGGTCTCCAAGACCTGCATCTGCACCCCGAGATCGCGGTCGTCCGATTCCCGTTTGATTGCGCGCAGCAAGTCTTCCGTAGACCATTGCGGGCCGTTTGGAGTCAGGAAGAGCTTCATGCGGGGCTCGTCCTTCATGCTGGCTGAGAGGTCCTTCACCAGGCGGAAGTAGTCTTCCGGGGCGAGGGTTCGCGGCTGGGCAGCCCGCGCTGCCGCCTTCTCCCTGAGCGGGGCGGGCAAGCCGCGGAGGAACTCCTCATCGCCGTAGACGAGGTGATTGCGATTCCGAACGTCGAGACCAAAGGAAACCCGGATACCTGCTTCACTGTAGGCTCTGATCCGCTCGCGCACTTCCGCCTCGTAGTCGGCAGGAGAGCGGCCGCCGTTGTAGTGGATACAGGTGGTGATGCCCGACTCGATCATTCCCAGGCAGGCGTAGAGCGTGTTGAGGTACGCATCTACCCTGGGTTGCGGTCTGGCGGTGAGCCGCGCAAGCTCGAGGCACTCGTCGAGGCCCCCGAGCTGAAACCCGGTGAGCCCTGTGCCGTGCTGGTGTGCGCAGACGAGACCTGGTATGACCCAGAAACGGGGCGATCCGATGACGGTTGCCGTCGGGTGTACCGACTTGAGATCGCGGTACCGACCGACCTCAACAATGTCTCGCCCCGAGACACAGACCGCCCCATCCTCCAGGACCCCACCAGGTCCGTAGCGCTCGCTCTGCGTCAGAACGAACTTTCCACGCACGAGCGTCGCCATATCAGATCTCCGACGTGCCCTGAGATTCTTCGGGTCTTCGGCTCACGAAGCGCTGCGCGGCGGCTGGAGCTTCGCGGAGTCGTAGTCGGGGTCGTAGTCCGCCTCGAAGGTCCACTGCACGCGGTCCGGCGGATAACCTCCGCTTCGCACGCGGGCCAGAAACCCCATCAGCAGGCCCCACGCCTCCTCAGCCAGCGGTCTTTCATATCTATTGGGCATCGTATCGTCCAGAAACGCGTGTCGCGCGTCGCGGAAGATCTTGATGTGATAGGAGCGGCGCGCTGCCTCGAGCGCGCTCCGGACTCGGAAGATGTTCTCCCGGGGGTTGAGGTGATCCAGCTCGCCGTATACAAGCAGTATCGGTGACGAGGAGCGCCCGACGAAGTCCGTCACGGTGTCCGGCTCCCAATCGCGCTGGTAAGCGGCCCCGTAGAAGATCACGCACGCCGCTACCTCCTGCCGCGCGGCGGAGGCAACCAGCGGGTACCGGCCCGACGCGCAGGCACCCCAGACCGCCAGGTGGGTGGTGTCCGCGACCTCCAGCTGCTTGAGGTAATCGATGGCGGCGCCAATGTCCTGGGCGACCTCCTCATCGGAGACGACCGCCCGAACTTCGCCTCGTTCGACGGCCCCCAGGTCGGGCGCACGAAAGTACAGGTTGGGGGCGAGCGCTAGATGCCCGTCCGCCGCCAGGCGGATCGCCAGGTCGCGGGTATGCCGGACCACCCCGTAGCGCTCGTGGAGGAGGATCATGGCCGGATGCTGGCCGGGTCCATCCGGCCGAGCCAGGAAGGCATTGGCTCCGCCGGCGAGGCTCAGGTCCTCGGTCACCACGTGCCGTTGGTCGATCTCGGCGAGCATCGGTCGTACCTCCAGTTAACTCCTCAACTCCCACTCGTGGGCATTCCAGCCTTCCGTAGTACGCATCGATCCTGAGGCATTGCTAGCGGTCACATTCTGAAGCCGGCTGCCGATCATCGTGGGGGCCAGCGAGTACACGATGCCCATAATCGCTACCTGGTCTGTCATCTGGTGGACGATCCCGCCAAGCAACTGCACTCGCTCCGGCCGCGCGATCGTCGTGATGTAGCGATCAATCAGGGCGTCGAGCTCCGCATTCATATACCGCGCCGCGTTGCCTCTGGTAACGAACCTGTTCTCGGGCAGTGGCGCCGAAGCGCCGTGGAAAGCAATCACACCCCTTGTTGCTACATTCGGGGCGTGGTGGTGCAGGTTGAACGCCGGAAAGGTGGCTGAGTACTCTGCGTCCCCTGCGCGTTGCCTCCCCACCAGAACCTGCTCGACGGCAACGCCGACCTGCTGCCAGTAGTCCGCGACGATGGCCAGCGCCTTGGGATGAACGGGATTGTCCATGTCGAGCGCTCGGATCTCGACGGAGAGCCTTTCCCCTGCAGCGTCCCGAAATGCGCCATCGGAACCTCTGCGGTAGCCCACCTCCTCGATCATCTGTACGGCCCGGCGGGGATCATAGTCGTAGCGCACGATGCTTCCCTGGATCTCCTCGAACTCGGGTGTGGACGGGTTAACAAAGCTGTGCGCCACACCACCCAGGCCCCCCATCAGTGTGGCTCCTATTTCCTCCCGGTCTATTGCGTGGAGTACGGCGCGTCGAAAGCGGAGATCGGTGACGACAGGCGGGCTGGCATTTATAAACTGGGGAGCCACCCGTATCCATCCACCAGCCCTGTGAGCAACCGTGCCGCCTCTTGCTGTCCATTCGTGCTGAATCTGCAACCATTGCTCCAGAGAAAGCGCCGAATCTATGGTCAGCTCTACCCCGACGAAGAGGTTGGCCAGGAGCGTATTCGGATCCGGAATGAGCCTGACCTCGATCTCATCGATCCTCGGCCGGCCGAGGACGTAGAGGTCATTCGACTGCAACACGACATGGCTCTCCGCCACCCACTCGCGGATCTTGTACGGACCTGCCCCCACGAACTCGTTGGACCAGTAAGGGATCCCGAGAAAGCTGGCCTTGTCCCCAGCGTACGCCGACTCGAGCAGGTGCCTCGGGAGAGGCAGCGCGACCTCATAGGTGAAGAGCGTGTCGGCTTCGATGTAGGGCTGTTTCCATTTCACGATGATGGTCTGGAGATCCGGAGCCTCGACACTCTCTATCAGATCGAAGACCGGGTTCCGCGGGATCCCGAGATCCCTGTCCTGCTCGATCGTCGTGGCGAAGAGAAGGTCGTCGGTCGTGAGCGGGGCGCCGTCGTGCCAGCGAGCAGCGCGATTGATCCGCCAGGTGGTTTCCATGCGCCCATCTGGCAGCAGCTTCCAGAGGCCATTCTCGATGCTGGGAACAGCCTCCGCGAGTTGGGGATGCAGGTTGCCGCGGTTGTCGGCGTGGACGAGCCCAGCGTGCACGAGCTCCTGAAGACCACGCAGGCCGGTAATGCTGGCGGATGGGGTGCCATCCTTCAGCTGACTGAACGCTCTGGGCGCGCCCCGGATCGCCGCCATGATGCGTTCCGGAGTCCTCCCCGACGCCGCGTCCGTTGAAGTATGCGCCGGCACGTTCGGGGCCTGACCACAACTGGTGCAGGCGGCAACGACCATGACGACTCCCAGCCAGCTGATGCAGGTAAGTAGCTGTGATGGCATCGTGGCCTCCCGTACCGGATCGGGAGGAGTCTAGCAGCATTCACGAGGAATTCAAGGCCGACGTCCACCTCTGGGATGTTGATTAGCGGCCGTTCGCTAGCTTCGGGAAAAACCTCTTCGCGTTCTCGCCGAGCATCTTGACTTTGGCGTTCTCGGAGAGCCCCGTCCGCTCAGTGACCAGTGGCGCGCCATTCGGCCAGCGGGTGCCACCGTGCGGATCGTCGGTGCTGAACAGCCAGATGTCCTCGCCCAAGGGCCTCGACGGCGTAATCGAGGCGCCCTTCTTCGGCCTCGATGGCGCAGAGGAGTTGGCCGCTCGCCACGATCTCGGACGGCTTGCGCTTCAACAGCGGCGCCGCCTTCGAGCCGGGGTGATACGCGTCGTCCAGCTTATCGAGAACGTCCCTTCGGCATGGGCCGTACGCGCGACGTATCATCCGCTTGTCCGACCCGATCAGGTACCCATCGGGCAAGCTCACGTTTGAAGATCTTCAAGGCGAAGGCGTACGCGTGAGCGGTGGGACGCCAGACGTTCCGGAAAGGAGCGCGAACCCATGAACAGACATCCGACCAGCACTGGTGGCCGACTTGTATCTGGATTCTCCTCGTTAGTCGCTGTTGCGTTCCTGATCCTGGCTTGCGCCCCGGCGGCCAGCACGCCGGACCCCGGCGCCGGCCCTGCTGCGACGACAGGACCGAAGACCCTGGTGATGGCCCTGCAGGAGGAACCGATCTCGCTTGTGCTCTACGGTCGCCCGGCGCCAGCCGACGAGGGCGGCACTACCGGCGCAAGGTTCGAGCGCTACTACATCTTCCATGCCAACCTGACAATGTACGACGAGGCGAGCAACGTCATCTCCGCGGCGGCCCAGAAGATCCCCACGGTTCCGGATGGAGACTGGCGGGTCAGTCCTGAAGGGACCATGGAAGTCACCTGGAGAATCCGTCCCGACGTCTATTGGCACGATGGGACGCGGCTGACGGCCGAAGACTTTGTGTTCGGCCTGGAAGTCCTGCGGGATCCCGCGCTTGGCGTCGCTGGACTGGGCGAGTTGCTGAACATATCCGGGGTGCGAGCCGCCGACGACAGCACACTCATCGTCAACTGGAACAAGATCTCGATTCACGGGAACACGAATTCCACCGAGGGAATCCCAGCGTTGCCGCGCCACCTGTTAGAGGAGCGCTATCGGACGTTGGGACCGGTCGAGTTCCGGGGTTCCCCGGCCTGGCGGGACGAGTTCGTCGGGATCGGGCCGTACCGCGTCGCGAGGTGGGACCCGGGGAGCTCGATCACAGCTGAGGCGCACGGCCAGTTCTTCCTGGGCCGGCCGAAGATCGATCGGCTGATCATGCGCTGGGTCACCGACGTCAACGTGCTCACAGCGAATCTGCTGGCCGGCGTGGTGGACGTATCGCCACCCGGAACCACCATCAAGCCTGAACAATTGAAGGAGATCAAGCGCCAGTGGGACCCGATCGGCGGGGGACACGTCTTCACGGCCCCCACCGACATCCGCACTATGTCCTTGAACTTCCGGAATAGGGGCGCGTGGGCGCAGGACGTGCGCTTCCGCCAAGCGATGCTCAGGTCGCTGGACCGCGATCAGCTGGTCGAGGTCCTGCAGTCCGGCTTCACGGACGTCGCCTACTTCCTGGGCTTCCCCGAGGACGCCCTCTACAAGCTAGCCGAGCAGCGCGGCCTCCCGAAATACCCCTACGACCCCGCTGGCGCGCAGCGACTATTCGCGGAAATCGGCTGGACGAAGGGCGCTGACGGACTGCTTCGTAACTCGGCCGGCGAGACGGTTCACTTCTACTGCTGCCGCTACCCGAGCGCGGACTCCAACGACATTCGCGAGAGCCTGGCGTGGGGGAACGACCTCAGGACGGCGGGGCTCGAGGTCGAGCACCCCCTGCCTGAGGCTCCCGCGGGCGCGTCGTCGAGTGAGATGCGCCGGATTCGGATCACCGGTCCCTGGGGCGGCCAGATCGGCAACTTCCGGACGACCAGCGACCAGTACTTCGCGACCCTGCTCGCCGCGAATAGCGCACGGCAAGAGACGCAATGGATCGGCATCAACAACAGCGGGTGGAGCAACCCAGCGTACGAGGACCTGTTTACAAAGTCGGTCAGCACGCTCGACGTCGCTCCACGGCTGGAGATCCAGTTCCAGATGTTCCAGATGATGGCGCAGGAGCTTCCAATACTCCCGTCCTACTACAACCCCCTGGGTGTGGCGGTGCGCAAAGGCGTGGAGGGGATCGGGAAGGGAGCAGTCCTCAACCGTGGGGTAACCTGGAACATTCATACGTGGGACATCAAATAGATGAGGCGGGGATAGATGAAGGCATCCAATCAAGCCACGGAAGAGGTACGGATCTCGGCGGACTCCCACATGGGCGAGCCGCCCGACCTGTGGGAAAGGAATCTGCCCGCAAGTTTCCGCGACCGGGCGCTGCGGTTTCCGAAGATCAAGCTCTTCGAGGAGAACCACCACCTCCGCGCCGGGGCGTGGGATCCACATGAGCGCCTGAAGGACCTGGCTATCGACGGCATCAGCGCCGAAGTCCTTTTCCCGACGCTGGGGGCACAGGCCTGGTTGGTTGGCGACCCGGAGCTCGAAGAGATGCACATCCGGGTTTACAACGACTGGATGATCGACTTCTGTCGCGTGGCCCCCGATCGCTTCTGGGGACTGGCGATGCTCTCGCTATGGAACGTAGACAACGCGATCAGGGAGCTCGAGCGGTGCAAGAGCGCCGGCTTGCGCGGCGCCTCGATCTGGTTGGTTCCCCCAGACCAGCTGCCATACAGCTCCGACCACTACGAGCGTTTCTGGGGGGCGGCCCAGTCCCTCGACATGCCGCTCGCCATGCACATCAACGCCCGGAGCGCTCCGGGCCCGACCCACGGACCGGTGTTGAGGCAGCTGCACTCGGTTAACGGGCACAAATTCGACGCGATGAATGCGCTCGGCCACATCATCGGCTCCGGAGTCCTCGAGCGATATCCCGCGCTGAGGTTCGTCGTCGCAGAGACCGGGGTTGGCTGGATACCCTTCTGGCTGCAGGAGTTCGACTATTACACGGCTCGCGGTTCCCGCAGCCCGCTGCCGCGGCCGCCGAGCGAGTACTTCTACCGGCAGGTGTATTCGACCTTCATCAGCGATGGTGTCGGCGCCTATCTCCTGAATGATTACGGCAAGGACAACTTTCTGTGGTCGAACGACTACCCACATCCTGCCTGCATCTGGCCGGACTCGATCGAGCTTATTCAGGAAGATCTCGGGCACCTGACGCCGCGGGATCGCGGCAAGGTGGTTTGCGGAACCGTTGCGCAGGTCTTTAACGGCCGCCAAGTCCCTGACCCGATTCAGCCGGTGCACGACCGTCAGGAGGTGGACACCTGGCTCAAGACCCATACGGACTTCGGCGCAAGCTCGCGCATTCGCACCGGGGCGAAGGCGACTGAAATCGGATAACCTTGGCATTGCGCGAAAGACGCCTCGAGGAGGTAAGCCATGGCAGCGGCAACCAAGCAATTCGGACAGGATCTGCTCTCTCCAGACGAGCTGATGGATGGGCTCGAGGAGATCCGCGCAGGGTATCCCGGAGGAGTACGCCCGGAGCGCGGGCGTAAGGCGAAGACGATCGAAGAGATCGCGGCGACGAAGCGGCGGAGCCACAAGGGCGGAGATGGGAACCATCGCTTCGAGGGCGAGCGCTACCTGAACATCCGCGATAACAGGGAGGCGCGTCGCTTCCAGCTGCGCAAGCTGGTGGACGAGGGCGGCCAGGACAGCGTGGGTGGGCCCATGCCCAGCCATCCCATACTCAGCAAGTGGCACTCGATGGAGTTCGGCCTTACCGAGGAAGAGATCCATCGCCTGGAGATGGAGGACCCTTCACCCGAGGCGCTCACCTATGGCGGCTGGTACTACGGGATGCACCGCACCGAGCCGTGGCCGGTGCTGCTCGGCAGCGCAATGGTCGGCGAGGGCGAGAAACGGCTGCCCGAGGTCAAGGAGGCACAGATTCGCGCCCTCGACGAGACGCGGGAGTTGTATGAGGAGCTGGGCATCAAGAACATCGATCGGGCGATGGCGTTGGCGATCGAACATTCCCCGATCGGCGCGGATGACGACCACGTCGTCTTCGGCGAGAACATGACCCGCCAGTACGTCAGCACGCCCGAGCTCCAGGAGCGGCTGCGGAAGGTCTTCATCCTGCGGCTGCACCAGAACCGCGCCTGACCCACTGTCATCCTGAGAGGCGAACCCTGAAGGATCCGCACCGCGTGGGCAAGGATCCTTCGTTTGCCAGCATGCATCGCAGCTTCATTCCGCGCAGCGAAGCGACGAGGAATCTGCGGCTCATGGGCCGCGGGTTTCCTCGATGCACTCGGAATGACATCTCTACTTCATCCAACCCCCGCTCATCACTTGCGGGCGAGACCGCTCGTCATAGTGCCTCATCTGGGGGCAGTTCAGCTCCCTTCTCGGTTGACCTCATGGTTCGCCCGCTATACGCTGCGCGGGGAAAAGTTGGCCAGTTCTAGACCGGAGGCGGGAGTGTTAAAGGTAGTGCTGCCATCATTGCGCGACGCGTGCGGCCTGGCGCTGCTGTGTCTCGTGTTTGCTGCGTGTGCTCCGAGAACCCCGGGACAGTCGCCCTCGACCTCAGAAGCCGGGTTTGAACCCATGCGGCCGACGGTGCTACGAATCGCCTCTACGCTGGACCCACCCGAATTCCATTCCAAGGGCCGGAACCTCGGTGGCAGCAACACGATTCGGGCGCTCACCAATGCGGGTCTTGCCAATCAAGATGAGAAGGGCGTGACGCACCCATATCTCCTTGAGCAGCTGCCCAGTCGCGATGACGGCACGTGGACCGTGAACGCGGACGGAACGATGAAGACGATCATCAAGCTTAGGCCAAACCTCAAATGGCAGGATGGCCAGCCGCTTACCGCCGCCGACATTGTCTTTGGGTATGCTGCATATACCGACCCGGAGGTTCCGTTCCAAGATAATCTGTACGAACGACTGATGAGCCAGGCCGTCGCGCTAGACGACCGCACCGTCGAAATCACCTGGCGTCAGCTCTTCAGCCGCGCTGGCTCCCCCACTCATGAAGACCTTCCCCCGCTCCCGCGCCACCTGCTGGGCGATCTCTTCCAACGCGACAAGGCCGCGTTCATCAACAGCTCCTACTGGACGTCCGAGGACTTTCTTCACGCGGGGCCGTTCCGTATCACGGAGCGGAATCTCGGAGTCGGACTCACTTTGGAAGCAAACCCTCACTTCGTTTTCGGGAGGCCCTTGATCGACAAGGTGGAAGTCAAGGTGATTCCCGACGCCAACGCCATTGTTGCTCATTTGCTGAGCGGCGACGCGGACTTCGTTGATGTCGAACTGGGAATCAAGCAGGCCAAGGTGGTCAAGGACCACTGGGAAGCCACCAACGCTGGACAGGTCCACACGACGCTGAACAAAATCCGCCGGCTGCAATTCCAGTACCGGGATGTACCCAATCACCAAGCGGCTCTCAGAGATCTGCGAGTGCGCAGGGCCCTTATGCATAGCCTGGATCGAGACGCCATAGCACTCTCTGAAACCGAAGGGTTTTCGACAGCAGCCTATAGCTTCTTCTCCAGAGATTCGGCGTTGTGGCCTCGAGTCGAGCAGGTTATCGCCAAATACCCCTTCGACCCGCGTCAGTCAGAAGCACTTCTGCGTGAGGCCGGCTGGACACGGGGTGCCGACGGGATGTTTCAAAACACCTCCGGCCAGAGCTTCGAGGTCGAGGTACGCGGGAGCACCCAGGAGCCGGTCATCATTGCCGACCAATGGAAGCGGGCAGGAATCGATGCGAAACCTCTGGCTCCGGCGCAGGGCGCGGACGCGCAGTACAAGGTCAGCTTCCCGGGGACATCTCTCTCCGGGGGAACGCCGGGCAATTACGATGTGCTCAGCTCGGTCACGCTGCCGACTGCAGCGAACAGGTTTCTTGGCCAGAACGAAGGAAGCTACGTCAACCCGCAGTATGACAGCCTGGCTGAGCGCTTCAAGCAGGCCCTAGAGGTGGGAGATCAGAACGACCTGGCCGTGGAAATTGAGCGGCTGATCAGCCTGGATGTGGCAACCGGACCGCTGTTCTATCAAGTCCGTCCCGCCGCAGCTAGAGCGGGCGTTAAAGGCATCCGGGGTCTCAATGCAGACATCGCCACCTATGCCTTCAACATCTGGGAGTGGAGGATCGAGTAGCTACTACGGCACGCACTGAAGCGGAGCCAGGCGGGGCCCTTAGTTTGCGCTCGGGCGCTTCCGACCGGGGGAGGCGCCTCCGTGCTCACCATGAGGGCAAGAGCTAGGCCTCTTCCCCCACCACTTCGGCTGCGGGCTTGTTCCACCGCAGGCTCTTGAACGAAGGATGGCGTAGCTCGCCGCTGCGTGAGGTCCACTCGGTGAACTCCACCTCGCAGACAAGGCGCGGCTCGAACGAACATCGTCTCCCGCAGCAGGACCTCGCCGTCGAGAAATGGCTCTCCGTCCGTCCAACCGGGAAGTGGGCGCGGATACGGCGTCAGACTGCTCGATCTCCGCCGACCGTCCACCAACGCCACTCACTCAAGAACCGCATCTTTTTCGTCGCCAACGTTGGTCAGCGTGACGATGGGGCGTCCCGCGGCTAGCGGCTGCTGGCCACATCCCACTCGTGGGCGTTCCATGCCTGGGTCTGGCCCGCCGAGCCGGCGGGCTTGGGGCCAACGTTCAGCAGTCGATGAGAGATCGCCGCTGGCTCCGCGCCATAGTAGAGCGGGAGAATCGGCAACAGGTCGGAGATGTGGTGGATGATCCTGCCCAGAGTCTCCATGCGCTCGCGCTCGGGAATTGTGACGAAATAGCGGTCGATGAGCGAGTCCAGCTCCGGATTCATGTAGTTGCCGCGATTCGAGCCGTTGTATCCCCGCTCCGGTAGACGGGCCTGCGAGCTGTGTAGGATGTTGAGGCCCTCGAGGTCGTTGTTGCCCCGGATCAACGTGAACCCCGGCCATTCCGCCTCGTACTTCAGTTTCTCGATTCCGGAGCGCTCGGGTTGCAGTGAGGTACTCGCGTCGACGCCGACCTGCTTCCAGTAGTCCGCCACGGCGAGCGTCGATCGCACGTTGATCTCCTGCGAAGGCGACACGATGAGTCCCACGGCGAGGGGCTGCCCGCTCGCATCGCGCAGCATGCCGTCCGGGCCCCGTCGATAGCCCAGCTCCATGAGCGCCGCGGCCGACTGGCGGGGATCGAAGTTGTAGCGCACGAGATAGCGGTCGTCGATGTCCCGGTACTGTGACTGGCCGGGGTAGAGGAAGCTGTGAGCCGCGGGAGCCACGCCCCGCTGCAGCGTCTCCGCCATCTCGTCCCGATCGATGGCCTGCAATAGTGCGCGCCTGAACCGCACGTCGAGGATCACGGAAGGGCTGGGATTCAGGGCCTGCCACCAGAGCCGCAGCATGCCCTGGGGTGTCACCGCGACGCGCCCTTCGCGCCACTGCTCGCTGACCTGCGCGGCCTGTTCTACGGAGATACTGCGACCGAGCGTCAGCTCGACGGCGCCGGCCAGGACGCTGGCGACCAGGGTGTTGCCATACGGGATGAACTTGACCTCGATTGTGTCGATTCTCGGCCTGCCTAGTGGGTACCGATCGAAGGCCTCCAGCAGGATGTGGCTGCCGCGCTCCCACTCTCGCAACCTGAATGGGCCGGCGCCAACGTAGTCGGTGCTCCAGTAGGGGAGATCCATGAAGGCGGGTTTGTTCTCGCGGTACACGTCTTCAAGGAGGTGGCTGGGCAATGGGTACGCGAACTCCGCGGCGAACATCGCGTTCGCGTCGATAAAGGGCTCGTTCCATCGAACGGTGATGGTGCGGGGATCGATGGCCTCGACGCTCTCCACGCTCTTGAAGTCGAGATCGCTGAAGCGAGGAAGGTCTCTGTCTTGCCCAACCGCGGCCGTGAACAGCATGTCCTGGGCCACCACGGGCGCCCCGTCGTGCCAGACGGCCCCGCTCCTGATGTGCCAGGTAGTCTCCATCCGGCCGTCGGGGAAGACCTTCCATAGCCCGTTCTCGAGGGATGGGACCCGCTCGGCGAGCTGAGCGCGGCGGCCCCCACGATCGTCGACGACGCTGAGGCCCGCGTGGACCAGGGCTTGCATAGTGTCGGTCCCGGGCAGCGTCCCGACGTCCATCTGGAGGAACACGGTTGTGGGGTCAACCATGATGGCGGCCGTAATGCGCTTCGACGCGACGGACGCGCGCTCGGGATCTCGTCCGGCAGCTCCCTGTGGAGCGACGGTTGGCGCGCAGCCGAGCAGCATCAAGGCAACGAGCAGAGCGCCAGACCGTAGGAAACGACGCATCTCCGCACCTCCCGCACGATGAGTCCGATCTGCGCCATGTTACTACGGGACGCTCGGGCAGCCACATACGTCACCGCTGTGGCGAACACGATGAACGCCTAGCGTGCGTCGGCTCGCGCACTCGAAAGTCACAGGGATCGAACATATACTGGCGCCTCAAGGAGGATGCCGATATGACCGTAACAGAAGGGCACCAATCCGCTGACGGTCAAATCTTTACTGGGTTTCGTGACGGGCATAATCGCGGCCGCTACGTTGCTCCGACTACGTCGATAGCATCGCATGGGATCCTGACGCCTCAAGATGAATTCGGCGACGTCGAGCGCGGCAATCCGCTGCCCTATACGCTGCCAGCTGAAAAGCAGCGAGAGGTTGGTCTGACGCGTGAGACCTGGCGACTGGAGGTCATTCCTGACCCGGCGAGCGACACGAAGATTGACCGCCCGCTCTCGAAAGAACTCGGCACCGCGCTGGACTTCGACGGGCTGATGAAGCTGGCCGAGCAGCACGCCGTGCGGTACATGAAGGGCATCACTTGCAACAACATCGGCGACCCGCTGGGCTCACCGTAGACGAGTAACGGCGACTACGATCGCTATTTCGCCATGGTGTGCGCCGCCCCGCCGGGCCGCGCCTCATGCGGGCGTTGCGCAACGGGTTCGAGCCCGAAGGGCAGGGGAGCGGGAAGGAGCATCTAGCGCTCTTCTAGCCACCCTATTCGGTGATGAACGTGAGCGGCCTGCCGCTGGCGACGAGGTGGGTGGTGATCAGCCTCGCTCTCTCGTTGGTGGCGTTGGAGATCGCGTGAATCGCCCCGACGCCGTTCACGAAGCTCTCGCCTGCGCGCACCGTTGTCGTCCCCATGGCGTTCGTGAGGGTGAGCTCGCCATCGGTCACGATCCCCAGCTCCATGCCAGCGTGAAAGTGCGCCCCGGCCCGGGCGCCTGGCGCGAACTCCCACCAGGTCTCGTGAAGGTCGACGGGGCCGCTCACGTTGATGACTTCGATGCTCGCTCGATGAACGGCTCGTTGGGTTGGCGCCCCTGGCCGAGAGCTCTCTATGGGCAGAGGGATCGTCACAGGCGCATCCTTGGGCTGCAGGCGCGGGCTCAAGTAGCGCATCGGCACCGTCTCAAGGTTGCCGGCTTCGTGTACGGCCCAAGCCGGCTCCACGATGGTGTCCCCGGCCCTGTACGTCTCCGGTGCCATCTTCTGGCCGTCCACGATGTTGATGTTCGTAAATTCCCCCTCGAGCACCATCAGGTGGGCCGCGCTGGAATGGAGGTGCGGCGGCGCCCAGGCGCCCGGCTCCTGCTCGAACACCTGCACGATGAAATCGAACGGGGCCGAGGGGGCGACGGTTTCGAACGTGGATCTGAGGATAACTCTGGGTTCCGGTGCCGCTTGCTCACGCGAAGCCTCGCCGATCGGTGTGCAAATGCCGAGCAGAACCAGGATGACCGCCAGACGGGCCACCTTCCTCATGTGCGCTGTTCCCCTCCCCGTTTCGACGCGTTGGTCTCAGTGCCCGACGCACGGGGCCTCGGACTGCTGCTGTCCAAGCTAATCACTCACACGTCCGCTCTGCAAACGTCAGCGCCCACTTGTGCTCGGCCATCATATCGCACGCTTCGGCTCGTGCCATATCCGCCATTGGGCTCAATGCGCCGCTAACCGCGCCACGATGCCGCCATAGCGTCTCGTAAACTGGTTGCGTGCGTTCGCTCTCCGAGATCGACGGCGACGACATCCCCGTCCGATCAGCAAGCTGGAGTTGAACGGGGGCACCATCCACATCAGCGCCTTCCGCTCGGTGGAGCTTGCTTTCCAGAGCGCCGAGCGCCACCCCGGCTACGCCAACCACGTGATCATGGGTGGCTGCCCGTGGTACTGGGTGGTGAGCCCTGCCGACGGCCAGCGCCTCGAGCGGGCCGGCGTCGTAGGGACAAGGGGCCGAGCAGGGCGATCCCCGACACGATTGCTAGCGGTGGCCCCAATCCGCGGCACAGTTAGTCCAGGTCGTAGAGACAGGCGCAATTGTCCCACAGAATTTTGCGCTTGGATTCCCGGCTGACGCCGGACAGCTCCATGAAGTGGCTTCCAGCTTCGGGAAACTCCGAATCGAAGTGCGGAAAATCTGATGAGAGCACCAGGTTGTCATCACCAATCGTGGTGATCACGCCTGGCAGGCTCCATTCGCCCACCTCCACCGAGCAATAGCACTGCCGCCTCCAGTACTCGACCGGACGCATCCGAACGTTCTCGTCGATACCCGGATGCATGCCGCGGAACTTTTCGCACTCCTCTTCCAAACGGAACAGCCAGTAGGGCACCCACGACGCTCCACACTCGAGGAAGGCAAATCGCAATCTCGGATGCCGTTCCAGGACCCCGCCAACCAGCAATTCCATAAACGTGCACATATGGCCAACAGGACGAGCTGAGGCATGGACGAACAGGTGGGTCGGGCGCTCACCGTAGCGGCTCTCCATCTGCCTGGGCAGGCCGTTGTGAAAATCAACCGCGAGCCCCACCTGTTCGGCCGCCGTCCAGATCGGTTCGAACAGCGGATCGTCGAACGCAACCCCGTCTAGCCGAGGGTCCAGCAGAATGCTCGCCGCGTCCAGCTCCGTCTTTACGCGACGAATCTCGGCGACGGCCGCGTCGATGTCGTGCGTTGGAATGATCGCGTTCATCTTGAGTCGGGTTGGGTCGTAGGCGCAGAAATCATGAAGCCAATTGTTGAACGCCCGCCTTACCGCCATAGCCGCGACAGGGGAGCTCGTGCGCGGGGAGCCGAGGGCAATAGTTGGAAAGAGCACCGCGGAGTCTATGCCCTCCCGATCCATTGCGCGGAGCTGGCCGGCGGGGTCAATCGACATCCCATCAGGGCCAAGATACGGACCAAAAAGGTCCACCCGCGTCTTGCGGATGTCTCTGATGTTGGCGACCGGGCCGTGTGTCAGCGGGTTGTATCCCTCCGGGACTCCTGTCAGCTCTTCGATCTCGTCGCGGAACTGCGGCTCGATGTGACGCTGCCACAGATCCCACGGCTCGGCCATATGCATGTCGCAGTCCAACCATCGGAGGCCGTCGTTCATGGCTGTGCTCCCTCAAACCCCCAAGTGTCTTGGTGACCCGGCTAATTTCCGGATCTAATGGCCAGTGTAGATTCGGCTTGGCGCGCCGGCAAGGAGGGTTGCGTGCCAGTGGCGCAGACTGCACCTTCGTAGTCCCTGCTGGCCCCACCGGGATTCTACGCAGGTTACTTTTAAGATGGCCCTCGGGGTTGCGCCCTCGATTTATTCCCTTCGGCCGCGGCCTAGCTCCGTTCACGAAATTAGAAGAGCTTTGCGGTAAACCAGGTCGGCACTGACGACATCTTCGACAGCCAAGCCGAGGGACTTGAACACGGTCATCTCGTCCCGGGCCTGACGGCCTGGCTTTGCCCCGGCTGCAACCTCGCCCACGAGATTGCACCGAAATCGAATCTAGCGTAGCCTGGCATCTACGCAGGTCCGGACGGAAGGGTGAGCGCTCAACACATGGCCCTTCGCATCATCACCACTACGCTGGCATTGGCGTCTGGTGTCCTTCATCTCGCCTTGGACATGGTGCTGTTCCGCGGCAACTTTGGCTTCTTTCGCATCGGCGAAGCTCCCTCTGGGCCGCCACCCGGGGCCGGATCGGGGCCGCCTCCTGGCGCCACACCGCCGCCCCAGCTTCCCTTACCGCTAAACCAGCTATTTCTGCTGAACTTCGTCGGATGGATCGCGCTGGTATTGCTCTTCTGGTTCGCGCCGCGCACCTGGGCATGGCTCGTCGACATCGCGATGATCCTCTACACGCTGGCCATCATCGGCGGGTGGATGTACATCGGCTCGCCGAATCCGATGAGCCTCGGTTACATCAGCAAGGCCATCGAGCTCACGCTGCTGGTCGCCCTTCTCGTCCACCTGCGGGACGCGCTCAGGGCGCGGGGCGGGGCTGCCGGCGCGCTCTAGCGGCAAGCGGCGGGAACGGAGCTGGCTGATATCACGTCTTCAAGCCCGACTACCTGGCGCGCCTGACGAACAGCTTTGCACCTGATCGATCCTGGAAGTCAAGGGGCTTGAGACGGAGCAGGACCGGGAGACGTACGTGGCAGCCAGACGCTGGGTTGAGGCGGTCAACCGTGGGCGAGATGGGGCGCTGGACCTTCGAGGTGTGCGAGGACCCGAAGGGGGTGCCGGGTTGCTGGCGCGGCTAGCGTCGTAGGACAAGGGGCCGAGCTCGCCGATCCCGGACACAGCGCCCAGGCCGGGCCGAGCAAGGCGACCACGTCACCGGCCTTGCCAGCGCTTGCGCACGCCTCTCGACCTTCGCGTGAAATGGTGACGGCTTTCTCAGGCGCTGCCTTTTGGCTCGGGGTTCTACTGCATGCGCTTTAGTTTGGAGGCGTTCTCGGCCATGAAGGCTCTGATCTGATCCGCCATCCGCAGGACAGTTTCCCACTGCTCGACGTAGAGCGTGACGGGAAATCGCCCAAGCCCGTAAAGACTGACCCCTCCCTTTTCAGACACCCTCAGGTAGACGCTTCGTTTCGCGCCCGCCTTTAGCGCCTCGTTCTCGGCGCGAAGTCGCTCAAGTTCCGCCTGCAGCTCTTCCTGCGTGGCCATCGATTGTCCTCCTACTGGGCGAGGGACCCCGCTGCTCTGGAGCAGGGGTTGCCGCAATCATACGAAGCCAGCCTCGTCTGCGGGGCCTGCCGGTGGCCTTCCAGGGCAACGGAAGGGGAGGTCCGTGCTGGCCAACACAGTCGTTCCACTGTGTGCTCGACCTGCACTCGCCCGGCCCACGGCTACAATGATCCAAGGTTCCCCAGCAATGCACTGCAGGGTGAGGTGACCATGTGAGCAGGGGGTTTAGCGGACGGTCCGTGTTAGTGATCGATGGGGATCCTGAGCTGCGCGCCGCTGTGTCGGAAGCCCTCGGAATCGAGGGCTACGTGGTGCAGGCGGTCTCCCCTGGCCCGGCCGCGCTCGACCTGCTGGACGAGACCACTCCTGCTCTTGTGGTGATGGACCCCGAACTACGGAAGTGGGGCCACTGGACAGTCCCGACGGCAATCCGGGCGCACGCGGACGGGATTCCGCTTCTGGCGCTCGGTGCGAGTGCTGTGGTACGACGGTGCGCTGAAGAACTGCTCGCCGAGGGGTATCTCGATAAGCCGATCGCCTTGGCAGAGCTTGTTCTTGCCGTCGCCCGTATGGTCGGTTGACCAGGGCGCTTTTACAGCGGCCTCTCAGCGTAGGAATGGCAGCCACAGTCCGACGGAGGGATAGTCGAGGTGCAACACCAGCAGAAAGGTCAGAACGCCTCCGAACACAATCCGGGCTTCCCGCGGAATATCAGTTGCCCGTCCAGTAACCTTCAGCACAACGAAGAAGAACAGCACCAGCCATGATGTGACGGCCCACATGTACAGGGCATGCCAGAGCCCAATCGCATTCCAGTGCCACGGGGTTGGCATGGCCCAATTCACCAACTGGTTCGCCGCTTGCATGCCGTGCACGTACGCCGTAAATACGGCGCCCAGCAGCAGAGCAGGCAAGACACACGTACGGGCCAGATGTTGGCGCTCTCTCGTGAGAAACGAGGCGGCGGCCATGTTCACCACGGGAAGCAAAATCCCGTCGCCGAGGATGGCGGACCTATAGCTTAAGACCGTCCGAAGCTGGTGGACCACTGGGTCATCGATAGCGACGAGATAGAGGTTCAGCAGGACGCTGGCCAGAAGGCCGAAGACCAAGGTGGCCAGGCCCACACCAGTCACCAAATAGCGGGCATCTGCCCCGAGGACGAGGCGTGGCGCACGCGAGCGGACATGCCACCGCGTGCGCCCTAAAGAGACTGGCTGCACAGTCGTCCCACCGTTTTGTCTCGAGATTCGGCACTAGCGTGACGATTGGAGGGAGGGAACACTAGTTGCGCGTATCAGTCTAGCGCGGCGGGTTAAATAATGTGGTGCTGATTTAAGACGAAATCTGCGCCCACGATCCGCTCACCGTATGCCCAAGTGCCGCCCCTCACCGTGCCCACCGCAAGCCTCTTTGATGGGGCTTGTGAAGGATCATCCCTTGATCTCGGCGGCCCACAGTGCGGCCCCACATCGCTGTGATCGCCGGATCCCAGCCCCGGATTCGGGCGCGCGGAGTGCCAGGCGGGCCCACTCAGCCTAGAGGTGTAGGAGCCAGCGCGCGATCTCGAAGTAGATCACCAGGCCGGTGCCATCGACGATAGTCGTGATGAACGGCCCCGAGACCACGGCCGGATCCAGTTGCAGCCGCTTCAGCGCCAGCGGCAGCAGGCTTGCCACGGTCGCCGCCCACATCACGATGCACGCGGCGGTGACTGCTACTACTATCCCGACGGCGGGCCCCACGCCCAACGTCCATGAGCGAACGAAGGTGGCGAGGGCTATGAGCGCCGCTAGCACGACGGCAGCGGCCATCTCCTTGCGAAACACACGAAGCGCGTCGCCGAGTCGAACGTCGCCGGTTGCCAGCGCTCGCGTGACCGTCGTGGTGATCTGCGTGCCGGTGTTGCCACCGGTGCCGATCAGCATTGGGATGAAGAGGGCAAGCACCACCATTTGCGCCAGCTCATCCTCGAAGGCCTGCAGCACGCTGCCGGTGTACGCGGACGCCACGAACAGCAAGAGGAGCCAGCGCACGCGCTTCCAGACCAGCTCCCATGGGGACGCCCGCAGGTAGGGCTTGCCCAGCGGCTCAGAGCCGCCGAGCTTTTCGGTGTCTTCGGTCGCTTCCTGCTCTAACACGTCGGCCACGTCGTCCGCCGTCACCACGCCCAGCAGGCGGCCGCGCTCGTCGACGACTGGGATCGCAAGAAGGTCGTGCTCCATGAGGAGGCGCGCCGCCTGCTCCTGGTCGGCGTTCGCTGGCAGATGGATCACCTGGCGGCGCATCACGTCGCTGATCGGCTGCTGAGGGTCGGCGATAACCAGGTCCCGGAGGCTGACGACCCCGACGAGCTGGTCATGCCGGTCGGTCACGTAAACGTAGTAGATGGTTTCGGCGTTGGGGGCCTGGCTCCGGATCAGCCGCATGGCAGCAGCGACAGTGAGCGCCGGTGAAATCGCGACGAACTCTGGCGTCATGCGACCGCCCGCGGTATCGGGCGGGTAGGCCATCAGCTCACGAATCTCCTGCGCCTCACCGGGCTGCATCTCCGCGAGGACCTCTTCGGCCTCTTCATCCGGAAGCTCCTCGACGACGTCGGTGGCGTCGTCTGGCTCCATCTCCTCGAGAATGTCCGCCGCCCCTGCCCGGCCAAAACGCAGTATCAGGCGCGCCGCCTCGCTCGGATCGAGCTGGGCCACAGCATCGGCTATGCGCTCGGCCCCGATTTGAACCTCCAGTTGGAAGAGGTCAGCCGGGCCAAGCTGAACCAGAACCTCGGCGAGCTCAGCGGGGCTCAGGGTCGACGCGATCTGAGCCGCGTCTGCGTTGTTGCCCTCGGCCAAAAGCAGTCGCAGCCGGCGCACGTCCACATGGAGCTGTTGCAGGCGCATGGCCGCACCTCCTTACACAGGTTGGCGCGGACAATCGGCTGGCAGCGGACAGAGGGGTCTACAGCAGCACAAGGCGATGGCGGAGCCATGAGAATACTGCGGGAAGAGCGTCGAGGAGGGTGGGGAAGGCTAGTTCAGGACGACCCTGCAACCCCAGGGCGCCGCCCCCGCTGTCCGAGCTATTCGGTTGTCCTGGGGTTGACGTTGACCGGGTAGGTCTGCGTCCATGAGTCCCTATCTGGAGCTGGAGCTGCCAACTCCATCTGCATCATACGCGCGCAAGCTCGAAAAGGCAACGTGTCTTTGTGCCGTAATGAGCAGCAGTCGACTCGGCTTCAAGGGCCCACGAATCCTCGAAAGTAGGCAGGAGGGCGGTGTCTTCCTCACCTATTTGTTTCTGGTGGGCAATGCACTGCGGGCGCTGAGAGCGGCGTATGGCTCGAAGGCCCCGGTCGATGGCCCAAACGACATTCGATCGGTACACGTAGGGATGCTGCTAACGGCGCAAACGTGAGTGGAAGCCGGCCGTCGTCGCTATCCGCTCCTCGTGTGCGTTCACAGGCGGCGGGAGCGACGCGCAGGCAGTACACTCGGGAGCACTATCCGAGGGGTCGCCGGGCAGAGAGGCCAACCTCAGCCGCGGACGAACCGATGCGCGTCATGGTGAAGTCCCGCTTCCAGTCGATGAGGGCAATGAGGTGATTCGATGACGGGTCCTTCAACTTCAGACGTAACCAACTCAGGACCTCCTGCCGCGGTGGAGCCCCCTCCTCAAGCGGTGCTTCTGAGGTTGCTTCTCGGATACGTGCTTGGACGAGGACTTCACTCAGTTGTGGAGCTTGGCGTCGCGGATCACCTGGGGCGCGAGCCACGGAGCGCAAGGGATATCGCTCGCGCGGTCGGCGGCGAGCCTGAAGCGGTGGAGCGACTGCTTCACAGCTTGGCGAGCGTTGGCGTCTTTGCGGAGCCAGAGCCCGCCAATTCGCTCTGACGGCCGTCGGAGAACTTCTCCGAACGGACAGCAGCCAATCGATGCTTGGGCTCTCGCGGCTTTACAGCTCGGACTTCATGCGAGCAGCGGTGAACGGGCTTCCGGATACCATTCGCACCGGTGTGTCGGCGTTCGAGCGTGCGCACGGGATGCTGCTCTTTCCTTACCTCGCTCAGCACCCAGGCGATGCCGCCGTATTCGACGCTGCGATGACAAGCGCCTCGTCGAGCGAGATACCCGCGATTCTCGCCGCCTACGATTTCTCTGGCTTTCATTCGATTGTGGACGTCGGCGGGGGACGCGGTGCTCTGCTGAGAGCTGTTTTGGCGGCCTACCCCAAAATGCGCGGGATCCTATTCGATCGGCCAGAGGTCGTGGCCGGGGCAAGGAGCGCCATTGAGGCGGACGGGATAGCCGACCGCGTCGAGATCGCCGGCGGCGACTTCTTCCAGGCTGTCCCTGGCGACGCAGACGCGTACGTGCTGAAGAGCGTCATTCACGACTGGGGCGATGCTCAGGGCATCGAGATACTGAACAGGTGCCGGGAAGCGATGCCGAAAGCCGGCCGTATTCTTGTGATCGACCCTCTTGTCCCGGCTGGAGACCAACCTTCGCCCAACAAGCTGCTCGACCTGCTCATGCTTGCTGTCATGGGGAGCGGCGGCGGCCGTGAGCGAACCGAAGCGGAATTCAGGGAATTGTTCGAGGCCGCCGGCTTCCGACTTGCGCGGGTGATTCCCACCAGGTCACGTATGTCGATCCTAGAGGGCTTTGCGAATGCCTAGGCCGCTAGCAGTGACGATTGCGTCCTGGTGTTCGGTTGCTGGCTGGACAGGATGGTCTGTAGGGCCCGCCTCCAGGCCAAAAGCCCTTTTTCCCTGACCGTCGGGTAAAGTGAGCCTATTGGTGGCGGAGGGCGGCACCGGCCGCTGCTCGGGGTAGGTGCAAACTGGTGTCGCGTCCTCGCTCCGTTGACGGCGCATCGGTGGCACCGCCGGACGGACTAGCTCCACAGGTCCCCCCGCTCAAGCGCGGTGAGGCAGTTGAAAGCGGCCGTTTCACAGACGAGGCCGTCTCACTGCGTAGACCTGCATTCCGTTTCGCTCCGGCTCTGGAGTCCCCTCATTTCCGGTTGCTCTGGCTCGGCATGCTCCCTGCCACCATGGCGCACCAGATGGGCATCGTAGCGACCGGTTATGCGGCGTACACGCTCACCGGTGGAGCAACAGCCCTTGGAATAGTCAGCGTCGCAATGGGGCTGCCAATGCTGGTGTTCTCCCTCATTGGGGGTGTAGTCGCCGACCGTGCGCCCCGCCGGGCTGTGCTCCTCATTACCCAGGGCGTCTTGGCAATGGCTAGTGGCGCGCTTGCGGCCCTTGCTTTAGCTGGCGCCCT
Organism: uncultured Chloroflexota bacterium; assembly: GCA_964417895.1. Lineage (GTDB taxonomy): Bacteria > Chloroflexota > UBA6077 > UBA6077 > SHYK01 > CAYQJS01. Next base: position 33,020 of record CAYQJS010000014.1, read on the forward strand.
CCAGGTCTGGCATCTCTTCATCCTCGGAGCGGTTCAGGGGACGGCGTTCTCTTTCAACATGCCTGCTCGCCAGGCGTATATCGCGGAGATTGTCGGCCCGAAGCTCCTGCGTAACGCCCTGGCACTGAACAACGCTGGGATGAATTTCTCCCGGATCGTAGGGCCCTCCCTCGCCGGCGGCATTCTCGCGGTCGGCGCGCTGGGCGTAGGAGGTGCCTTCGCGGGAATGTCCGCGATGTACGCGGTGGTCCTCCTCGCGCTCCTTAGGCTGCCGTCGCGGCGGACGGACCAGGAGGATTCGGACCGCCCCAGGCGAGAGGGGGGCTGGGCACAGATGATGGAGGGGCTTGGGTACATCAAGTCCTCCCCCACCCTTATGGCGCTCCTGGCACTCGCGTTTCTGCCGATCTTCTTCGGGATGCCATTTCAAACCTTGATGCCACTCTTCGCGGAGGAGGTCCACAGCGTGGGTGCCGCGGGCCTGGGCGCGCTCATGACCAGCGTTGGGGTAGGAGCGCTCATTGGCTCGCTCGTCGTGGCCACGCTCTCGGGCCGGCCGCGCCTGGGAACGCTCCAGTTAGCGGTCGGCGTGGGATTCGGGCTGAGCCTCGTCGCGTTCGCGCTCGCGCCGTCTTTCATGTTGGCGATTGCCGTGCTGGCTGTCGTCGGGGCTACGTCCGCTGCTCAGATGGCTTTGAACCAGACCCTCGTCATGGCGAACACTCTGCCACGGCTCCACGGTCGGATCATGAGCGTTTACATGCTCACCTTTGCACTGATGCCCGTCGCGACCCTTCCTTCAGCATGGCTGGCCGACCGCATCGGCGGGCCGGCAACCATCGCCGGCCTTGGCGCTCTCGTTGCGGGTTCCGTCGTCGCCGTCGCCGTGCTCTACCCACCATATCGGCGGATCCAATAGGTAGCATGCGCTTGGCGAGGGCCCGCGCGGCCCGTTACCGTTGGTGCTCAGCTTGTGTGGATCGCTCACAAGGCACACCCGGCTACCAACGAGAACGTCGAGGACCTCATCGCGCGGCGATCGGCTCGCTGATCCGCGCACACCTCGCGCGCTGGAAATTCGGCCTAATGTCCGGGTTCGATTCAGGCCACTGAGGGAGCGATGCTAACCGCTTCAACAGGAGTAGGAACCATGAACACAAAGTGGACCGCCAACAGGGTGGGCGGCCAGCACGGCCGGACGGCCATCGTGACCGGTGCTAATAGCGGTCTTGGTCGGATCGTCGCGCGCGAGCTCGCCCGTGGCGGAGCCCAGGTGGTCACCGCTTGCCGCGACACCGACAAGGGCACGACGGCCGCTACAGCAATCCGGGCCGCCCTTCCCGCCGCTACCATCGAGGTTGCCCAGCTCGACCTGGCCAGCCTGGCCTCGGTGAGAGCGTTCGCCGAGCGCTTCCTAGCGAGCCATGCTCGGCTCGACTTGTTGGTGAACAACGCCGGCGTGATGGCCGCTCCACGCCAGCGGACTGAAGACGGCTTCGAGCTTCAGTTCGGTACCAATCATCTCGGTCACTTCGCGCTCACTGGGTTACTGCTTCCCGCGCTGCGTGACCGGCAAGGAGCCCGGGTCGTGACCGTCAGCAGCAATTACCACAAGGGACAGCGCATGAGGTTCGACGATCTGCAGGGCGAGCGGCAATACTCGCGCTGGGCGGCCTACGGCCAGTCCAAGCTCGCAAACCTCCTGTTCGCTCTCGAGCTGGACCGACGGCTCAGGGCCGCCGGCCTGCCACTGACCAGCGTTGCCGCCCACCCTGGATACTCGGCCACCAATCTGCAGCTCAGCGCACCGCCGTTGTATGAGCGAGTCGTCATGCGCTTGACCAACCGCCTACTGGCCCAGAGCGCGGAGATGGGCGCGCTTCCCATCCTGTATGCGGCCACTGCTGCCGACTTGCCAGGCGGCTCTTACATCGGTCCGGACGGACCAGGGGAGAGGCGAGGCCACCCTACCCTCGTCATCCCCAGCGACCAAGCGCAGGACGTGGCGGCCGCGCGACGGCTGTGGGACATCTCGGAGCAGCTGACAGATGTGGTCTATGATCTGCCTTCGCCGGTCGCTGCGTAGCGGTGAGACTAGAAAGTTGAACGAGTTGGCCCCGCGCCAGCCTCGATGCCCAGCACCCCCCGTATGACGGCTGCGTATTATGATGGCAGTCGCAATACTTCTTTCTTTGCCCTCCGGTTCCAGGCGTTGGCCGCTCCCGCTTCTCAATCAACGTGCCCAGCAAGGAGGATTGGTGTCAATCACGCTCGTAGTGACCCGAGGCAACGGATCGATGGACTTGTACAGCTCGCGGCTGGCAGAGCATCTCGACGTGCCTGTCCTGCTCACCGACGCTTACCAGCGCAGCAGCGAGATCTTTAACGTGCCCTGGTGGAGTGGCCGCCGCCGCCGCGCACTCTCCGAGGGGCTCCGCTTCTGGTTGTCTCTGCGACGGGTCGAGGGCGCTGTCCACCTGGCGAATCACCACCTCGGGCGCTTCGCGCTCGGCCGCTCCCAGCCGTTCATCCTTACCGTGCACGACCTGATCCGGTATTTCGACCTGACCGGCCGCTTCGCCGAGCCGCTGATACACCGCCCCAAGGGTTGGGACCGAGCGCTCCTCCGGCTGGACTATCGCGCGGTCCGACGAGCTGCGAAGGTGATCGCCTCCTCGCAATACACCAAGCAGGACCTGGTCCGCTATCTTGGCCTGGATCCTGAGCGCATTGATGTCATCCATCTTGGGATCGACCCGATCTTCTCACCGCGCCCGGGTGCCAGGTCACCGGAGGAGCGGTACCTGCTGTATGTCGGCGCAGAGCACCCTCGCAAGAATCTGCCGTTCCTCCTGCGCGTCTTCAAGGAGCTGAAGCACGGATTCCCCGGCCTGAAGCTGGTCAAGGTCGGACGTGCTGGGGGCGACGAGGCCGACTTCCGCGCCGCGACCATGCGCGTTGTCCGGCAGTTGGGGCTTGAGACGGACGTTCTTTTCCGTGAGTTCGTGTCGCAGGAGGAGTTGGTCAGCCTGTACAGCAACGCCGCAGCCTTCTGCTTCCCGTCCTTGTACGAGGGCTTCGGCTGGCCACCCTTGGAGGCAATGGCCTGTGGCTGCCCGGTCGTGGCCTCCTCCGCGACCGCTATCCCAGAGGTCGTCGGGGACGGCGGCCAACTCTGCCCGCCCGACGATGCAACAGCTTGGGTGAGCGCCATCGGCCTAATCCTGGAGGACACAGCAGTCGCCCGAGAGTGGCGTGAACGAGGCCTCGCCCGTGCTCGCCAGTTCTCTTGGGAAGAGGCTGCGCGTAAGGTGCTGGCCGTCTACCGCGAACTCGACGGGCGCTCAGTCACAGTGGACCCCCCGCATTAGCAGCTCTTCGTCTCAGCCGGCTCCGAGACCTCGGATTCTGTTCAGCTATTTGGCCGTCGGGTCCCCTCGGGCGTCAGCCGTGAGCCGTGAACCACCGTGGCCAGCGAACAGCCCTCGGCCACAGGCCCGCCGATGAATGCGGTCGATGGTTACGATAGGGGGACGAACAGGATCCTGCCGCAGCTCGTGCAGGCGACGAGCTCGGCGCCGATCCGCGCCCGCTGCTCCTGCGCTGGGGTGAGCGCCACGCGGCACGCCTGGCAGGTTCGTTGCTGCACCTGGGCAACCGCGACTCCGCCTTTCTGGCGCCGAAGCGTGTCATACGTCGAGCAGACAGGAGGGCCGACTGCATCGGCAGCCGCCGCACGCTGCTGCTCGAGCGCTGCCACCCCCGACTCGGTCTCCCGCAGCCGGGTTTTGGCCTGCTCCTGCCGGGTGTTCCAGGAACGGGTCTCCTCGCGCAGAGTGCTTTCGAGCTCCCTCACCCGCGAGGCGGTGGCGTCGATCTGGTCGAAGAGTGCGAGCAGCTTGTCCTCGATGGCGCTCAGCTGCCGTTTATCCTGGGCGACCTCGTCGGCGAGGCTGGCGAGCTCTTTGGGGTTGGTGACGCGCCCGCCATAGAGCTTCCCCTCGTCAGCGGCGATTTTGCTTCGCCGTTCCTCGGCCTGAAGCTCGAGGTCGGGCTGCTGGGCCTCGAGTCGTCGGAGCTCCTGGCGGGCCCGCTCCGTCTCCGCCGCCCGCGCGGCCACCGGCCCAGTCTCCCTGAGCTGAGCGCCCAACTGAGCGAGCGTTGCTCGGGCAGAGTCGATTTTGCTGTCGATGTCCTGCAGCTGGCGAAGCGCGTCGACCGTGCGCATGTGAGTGGCCCGCGACCCCCTCACTCAGACATCCCCTCCAATTGGGAGAGGGAATCGCTAATTCAGACGGAGCACCTTGAAGGCCTCCGCGTAGGCTAGTCCGTGGGGCTCGCCTATCTCTCTGGCCCGGGATCGCTGCCGCTCGGCCCGGCGTTCCGCGCTACTATCGCGCAGCTGGCTCTCGTGGGCGGCGGCTGCGTGGATCTTCGTCTCGATCGTGTCCGAAATATCCACCCACGTGTCGGGCTCCCCGGTCCCAAAGAGGTAGATCTCGTGCACCCGAGAGACCTCCAGCCCGTTGCGAAGCTGCTCTGGGAAGAACAGGTGGTCGCGGGCGGCGATGACCGCGTCGATGGAAGTGATGCCGACCGCGCGATGGTCCGGGTGGAGCTGATACGGCCGCCAGGGATCGAACGTCATAACGGTGTTCGCGCGGACCTGCCGGATGACGCGGCACACTTCGCCGCGGAGGCTGAGGTTCGCCTCGACCTCCCCGTCGTTGTGCCGCAGAAAGTGGCAGCTGCTCGCGCCGAGCCGGCTCGCCGCCTCGCGCTGTTCGCACTCGCGGACCTCCGTGAGCTGCTCCGGCGTCACACTCCGGTCGTGCGTGCCCTTGTTCCCGCTTGTCACCGACAGATAATGGACTTCGTGGCCGTCGAGCACGAATCTGGCAATGGTCCCGCCCGCGGAGAAGTCCACGTCGTCCGGATGGGCCTGGATGGCTAGGATGATCTTTGGCTGTGGCGCCTGGGGCTGCTCCACCGCCGTCGCTCTGCTATCCGCGCAGCAGGCTTACGGGCCGGGGACCGGCCTGTGCCTGAATCAGGCTTTCGTACAGATCGACGAGCTGGGTGGCGACCCGGTCCCAGCCGAACTCCATGGCCCGCGCGCGGGCGGCGCGCCCGAGCCGGTCGCCGAGGGCAGGATCGTTCAGGGTATCGCCGATGCGGTCGGCGTAGATCGCCGGATCGCGCCACGGGATCAGGTAGCCCGTCTTCCCGTCTTGCACTGTCGCCTGGAGGCCGCCCACACGGGCCGCGACGACCGGGGTTCCGCACGCCATGGATTCAACGGCCACGAGGCCGAAAGACTCGTAGGTGGAGGGCATCACGGTGACGTTGGCCGCCTGGTAGTACTGGGCCAGCTCCTCGTGGGCAACCGCGCCGCGCCATTCGACCCGGCCCTCGATGCCCAGCTCGCGGCAGAGCGCCCTCAGCCGCCGCAGCTCGCGTGCCTCCGGGTCGTCTCTAGCTCCGGTCGGTCGGCCGCCGACGATTATGGCTCGGAACGGCTGCACGTCGCCCCGGGCCTCCCGGGCGGCGAGCACGTGCACTGCGCGGAGAAGGAGCTCGATGCCTTTGAGCTGCTGGATCCGCCCCACGAACAAAACCGTCGCTGCGTCCTCGAGGCCCAGTGCTCTGCGGGCGGCGTCGCGCGAGCCAGGCTGGAACTGGCGGACGTCGACGCCGCACGGCACGACACTGATGTGGGCGTCGTCGGCGCCGTAGTACAGCTCCAGGTGATCGCCATCGACACGCGTGGAGGCCACGACCCGGTCCGCGGTTGCCACCGTGAGTCTCTCGATGCCCACACGGACGTCGGCTTCCCACTCGTCGGGGTTCAGGGATACCTGGTTCTTCAGCTCGCCCAGCGTGTGGAACATCGCCACCATGGGGACGCGCCAGGCGTTCTTGAAATACCCCCCCACCCGGCCGGACAGCCAGTAGTGGCTGTGGACGAGGTCGTAGAGTCCCCCGTCCCGCTGCCCGTCGTCCTTTTGCCCGTCGTCCCTTTGCCCGTCGTCCCGCCCGTCGTCCCTTTGAATAAAGTCCCGCATGTTGCAGATGAACTCTGGCAGATGTTCGACGACGCGCTCCTTCTGCAGATACCGAGGCGGACCGGCGGGAACGTGGATGACTCGGGCGTGAGTGGCGAACTGCACGACGTCCGCGCCCTCCGGGCCCTGCCGACGGGTGAAGACGTCGACCTGCACTCCGAGGTCGCTGAGGTGGCGGCTGACCTCGCGGATATAGATGTTCATGCCGCCCGTCTCCCAAGCCCCAGGGGGCGCGAGCGGACATGCATGGACGCTAATAGTGGCGACGCGAAGTCGAGACGTGTGTGATCGTGCCATCGTGGGCAGCAGCGCCCTCGTTTGGAGATAGCCAAAGCGCGCAGGTAGGCCCGGAAGGAGTCGAACCTTCGGCATGTCGCTTATAAGGCGACTGCTCTACCGCTGAGCTACGGGCCCAGACTGTGGGTCCAGTATAGCATCCGTCCCGGGCCTGGTCGTGCTGGCGGCCGGCCAGCGGTATGCGCCAGCATACGCGGCATGGAGACCACCGGCCTGCTGGTGACGTTGATCTTCGCCCTGGGCGCCGCCCTCCTCGGTGGCGCCCTGGCTGCGAGGATGGGCCAGTCCGTCATCATCGGCTACATCCTCGCCGGTGTGGCCATCGGCCCATTCACCCCGGGACCCGCGGGCGACGTAGCTGCGGTCCAGGCGCTCGCGGACGTCGGCGTGATCCTCCTGATGTTCGCTGTGGGAGTGCAGCTTCCGCTCCGCGATCTGCTGCGGACGGGTGGCCTGACAGTCGTCGGCGGGGTGCTCCAGGTGCTGACGATTCTGGGGCTGGGATATTTCCTGGGGTCCGCACTCGGCTGGCGTCCGCTGGAGGCGCTGCTCCTCGGCGCCGTGGTTGCCATCTCTTCCACCACGGTGCTGGCCAAGATCCTGGCGGACCGCGGGGAGATGGAGTCGCCCCACGGGCAGCTCGCCCTGGGTTGGGCCGCCGTTCAGGACCTGAGCACCGTGGTTTTCGTCGTGGTTCTCTCGGCGCTCGGGACAGGCAGCTCCGCATTGGCCGCGGACGTGGCGCTGGGTGCCGGCAAAGCAGCGCTCTTTCTGCTGCTCATCGGGCCGATCGGCTCCCGGATCCTCCCATGGCTCTTCGAATGGGTCGCTGCGCTTCGTAACCGTGAGGTCTTCGTTCTCACGGTCGCCGTGGTTGCCCTCGGGATCGCCTATCTCTCATCGTGGTTCGGGCTGTCCCTCGCGCTGGGAGCATTTGTAGCGGGCGTCGTCGTGTCTGAGTCGGATCTGTCCCACCAGATTCTGGGCGAGATCATGCCGCTGCGCGACATCTTCGCCGGGCTCTTTTTTGTCTCGATCGGGATGCTCGTCAATCCCGCTCTCGTGGTGAGCGACCCGGTGTTTCTTGCCGGCGTCATCGGGCTCATCGTGCTCGTGAAGGGGGTGCTCATCGCTGCGACGTCGGCGGTGGGGGGCGCCTCGGTGCGGACAGCAATACTGTCGGCGGCGCTGCTAGCGCAGGCCGGGGAATTCTCGTTCCTGCTTGCCCGTCAGGGGATCGAGCTGGGCCTGCTGCGCCCCCACGTGTTCAACCTGATGCTGGCGGGCTCCGCGGCGACAGTACTGCTATCCGCGCCCATCTATGGGGCGGGTCGTCTGCTCGCCCGGTGGGTGGAGGCGCGCCTTACGGTTCGTGGGGCAAGCAAGGTCGAGAGAGAAGGCGAGTCCGGACACAGCCTGAGGGGCCACGCGGTGATCTGCGGCTACGGCCGCGTTGGCCGCGTTATCGGGGCTGCGCTACGGCGGCGCGGCTTCTCGTTCATCGTGATCGAGCAGGACCAGGGCGTCGTGCGCGGGCTGCGCGCGAAGGGGGTTTCCGCCCTTCTGGGCAATGCCGCCAACCCTATCCTGCTGGATCGGGTGGCCCTGGGCCAGGCGCGCGTGCTGGTGGTCGCGATCCCCGACCCGCTGGCCGCGCGACAGGTCGTGGAGTTCGCGCGGCGGGCCAATCAGCGACTCGACATCGTTGTCCGCACCCACACCGCGGCCGAGATGGGATTCATGCGGGGGCGAGGGGTGGGCGAGGCCGTGATGGGCGAGCTCGAGCTGGCCCTCGAGATGACGCGCCACACCTTGCATCGCTTCGGCGTCAGCGGCGGCGAGACGCTGGCGACGCTGCAAGGTCTCCGCGAGCGAGTCGTAGTGGACGAGGGTCTCGACGCGTGGGAGGTGGAGGAGTGAGCGCAGCATCAGCAAGCGGCTCAAAAGCGTGATGGATGCGCCGCTCGCGCCGACGCCCCTTGGGCGTTACCCCTCCCCCGCAACGGGGGAGGGGGCCAGTTCTCTTCTCCCTCCCCCTCGACGGGGGAGGGTTGGGGTGGGGGTGACCGTGATCCCGACATCCACAGGAACTGACCCACTACGTGGCACCGGCAGTCTGCTCGGCAAGGGCGGTGCGGGACCTCAGGAAGAAGTAGCCGACGACGACGAACGTAATAACCGGCGAGACCCACGAGGGAACGTGCGCTCCGAAACTCTCCAGCACCATGATCGCGCCCAGGAAGAGGATCGAGTACATCGCCCCGTTCTTCATGTAGATGTACCGCTTGATGCGCTCGATGTTGCTGACCGTGAACTGCCTGACGACGATCGCCCCGAGACCGTTGCCGATCAGAATCAGCGGGACGGACAAGGTGAAAGCGAACGCACCGAGCACTCCATCGATCGAGAACGTCGCATCAATCACGATGAGATAGAGCACTTTGCTGGTGTCGGATATTCCCGCGGTCCCTTCCACCAGCTCCTGCTCTCGCTTCTCTGCGTTTTCTCTGAACCCATGCGTGATGAAAAAAGCAGTCGACCCGAGGACTGCCCCGAATGCCAGCGATGCGTTCACCTGGAGCGCAAACCAGACGAGACCCGACAGCACAAATGAGACGACCGCGAAAAACCAGACGCCGTGCTGATGGATGAAGCGCTCGCCTATCAATCCGTAGTACTTCTGCTCCAGAAACAGCCAGGAAAAGAAGAGGAAGACGAGAAACGTACCTCCGCCGATCAGGAGGACCGGTGCGGCTTCCTCAATGGCGGCCAGAACCTGTGGATCGCTGCTGAACGTGGCCGTGAGCGCTCCAACGGGCCCCAGGGAGGGAATGGCTGCCCAGACGATGAGCCAGGGCAGGAGCCCCCTGATGCCGAAAACGGCGATCAGAAGCCCCCAGGACAGGAACCAGCGCCTGGCCCGCTGCCCCATCGTGGACAACACTTGCGCATTGATGATGGCGTTGTCGATGCTGCTGACCGTTTCGAAGAGCATCAAGCCCGAAATGATCACAAGGATCGCCAGCACATCGGCAAATTGGAGGTTCAAAGGGACACATCCAACAGCATGGATTGGGATAGCACTACGACGGCGAGAGACACGAGATGGAGGTGTTACCCCGGAATTGTAGCCTGGCGGCGGCTATGAGCCGTCCCGATCACGAGGAGGGCCGATGCGGCAGTTCGAGGTGCGACGACCCGCTCGAATCCTGACCTTCTGGGTCCGCGGCCATCCACCTGCGCCCCACCGTTGCGCACCAGTAACTCACCACTGCCATCCCGAGCAGCGCACCCGCTGCCTGGGCCAGAGGGCGGTCGACCGTCGGCCAGAGCGCCGCAACGGCGGCGCCGGCGATGAGGCCCACGATCAGGCCGACGCCGACCACGGCGAGCCAGACGGTGGCTCGGGCGACGACCTCATCGAAGTCGCCCGCAAGGCGCCTCAGACCTCGGATGCGGTGCCGGGGCCCGGTCACGCTTCCCGTTCCAGGTAATAGGGCACGTCGATCACCACGGTGTTCGGCCGAAGGAACAGGTGGAACTTGAGCCGGAGGGCCGTCTGGTTGTGGAGGAAGAACTCCCAGAAATGGCGGGGGACGAACTCAGGAAGCACGACCGTGATCGGCTGGTCAGGTTGCTGCTGGGCCGCGGCGTCGACGTATGCCAGGAGCGGTGGTATCAGAGCGCGGTAGGGTGATTCGACCACCACAAGCGGCACATCGAGGCCGGCCTGCTCCCAGCGCCTCCTGATGTGTTCTGCCTCATGGGGGTCGTCCGTCACGTGCACGGCTATGACGTCGGCTGAGATCGAGCGGGCGAAGCCGAGTGCCTCGTGGGTCGCCCGATCCAGCCGGCTCACTGGAACAACGACGTGCGGGGGGTCGCGTTGGGGCAGGAGTGTCTCGGGCCAGTCGATGGTGAGGGCGTCCTCCACGCTGCGGTAGTGGCGCTGGATCGCCCACATCATCGCAATGAGCAACGGAATGAGGATGAGAATCATCCACGCGCCGAGGCCGAACTTGGCCACGCCGACCACTGCCGCGACGACGCCAGTGGTGAGGGCGCCGAGGCCATTGAGCGTTGCTCGCCACTGCCACGCGCGCTCCGCGTCGCGGAGCCGCCACCAGTGCCGCACCATGCCCGTCTGGCTGAGAGTAAAGGCGACAAACACCCCCACCGTGTAGAGGGGGATCAGGTTGGTGACGCTGCCCTGGAAGGCGACGATCAGGGCAGCGGCCAGCACAGCGAGGACCACGATGCCGACGCTGAAGGCCAGGCGGTCGCCCCGGTACACGAACTGGCGCGGCAGGTAGCGGTCCGCGGCCAGGATGCTTGCCAGCCGGGGGAACCCTGCAAACGCCGTGTTGGCGGCCAGGACCAGCAGCAACGCGGTGGCGAGCTGAACCAGGTAGTGATAGGGAGTGCCCTCACCGACCAGCACCCGCGTCAGCTGGCTAACCAGCGTCTCGTGCTCGGAGGGATCGGGCATGATCCCCAGCTGCCCGGCGAGGAAGCTCATCCCCAGGAAAATCGACGCAAAGCACGAGCCCATGACGACCAGCACGATCCGGGCGTTGTGGGACTCTGGAGGCTTGAAGGCGGGCACTCCGTTGGACACCGCCTCTGTTCCGGTCAGTGCGACCGATCCCGAGGCGAACGCCCGGATTAGAAGCAGTGGGCCGAGCACTTCGGCCCCGTGTGCGTCGATTCGTTCGATGGTTGGCGCATAGAGGGGAAGGTTGGCGCTGGCGAAGAGCAGCAGCCCGTATGCGAGGAGGCCGAAGATCGCCACGAGATAGACGTACGTCGGTGCGGCGAAGAGAGTGCCGCTCTCGCGGATGCCGCGCAGATTGCCGAGACAAAGCAATGCCACGAAGGCCACGCCCAAGGCCACCCTGTGCTCGAACAGGGCCGGGAAAAGCGATGTGAGCGCAGCCACGCCAGCAGCGACGGAGACTGCTACCGTGAGGACGTAATCGGTCAGGAGCGCGGCCGCCGCAGTCGTCCCAGCGAGCGGGCCGAGGTTCGAGCTGGCCACGATGTAGGACCCGCCACCGCCCGGGTAAGCCCTGATGATTTGCTGGTAGCTGGTGACGACGATAGCCAGCACGACGACGATGGCGAGGGTGATGGGCATCGTCAGCACGAGGGCCCCGGCCCCCGCTAACACCAGGACGCGCATGATCTCCTCGGTAGCGTAGGCCGAGGACGAGATGTTGTCGGAGGCGAATACGGCGAGCCCCTTCGCCTTCCCCACGCGCTCCTGGGTCTCTAGCTCACTGGGTATCCTGCGTCCGACCGCGATGCGATGCAGCTCCTCGAACGCCCGGCCCAGCGCGCTCTTCGGCGCGAGCACGCGCTCCGTGGCGACCAGGTAACCCGGCCCCTCCCGCGTGAATGGCCGCCCGCGCGGACGGACGATGCGGACGTAGCGGTCACCGGGGAGGTGTCCTGCCTGGAGCCGCTCCGGCTGTAGATCGGGGGCCGACCGGCGGGCTATATCGTCGCGGTGCGTCGGCGCCGCGGACACGCCCGCTTGGCCTGGGCCGGGCCTGTCGTGGCTGTGCTCCTCCCCGACATCCGAGCTCTGGCGAGCATCGGCCATACGCGTTGAACTCCCGATGCGAGGACGCTTCAGTTTCCGTAGGAAACTGTCGTTGATTTGCCATCAACGGGGGATCAACGTTCATCGAAGTCGACTCAACGTTCGCTCAACGTTTTGGGGGGAGTAGATAAGAGAGCGGTCGGAGTGCCGGGGAGAGTGCGCAGCCCGGCTGGGTCAGGCGTCCTCGGCCAGCAGTCGATAGCCGACGCCGGGCTCGGTCATCAGGTAGCGGGGGTTCCGCGGGTCGGGCTCGATCTTCTTTCGCAGGCGAGCCACGTACACGTGCAGATAGTGGCCTTCGTCGCCATAGGCCGGCCCCCATACCTGCCGGAGGAGCATGCGATCCGTGAGCACCTTGTTGGGGTGGCTGGCCAGCGCCTTGAGTAAGTCGTACTCGGTGGGGGTCAGGTGAACGTCGCGCCCATCGACGGTCACGCGCCGCCGCTCGAAGTCCATCTCCAGCCCCGCTGTGCGGAAGACCGGGGCGGCGCCGATAGGTGGCCGAGCTACATGGCGCAGCGCGACGCGAACGCGGGCGAGCAGCTCGTCCACGCCGAACGGCTTGGTCAGGTAATCATCAGCGCCCACGTCGAGGGCCGCCACCTTATCCCGCTCAGCGGTCCGGGCCGAGAGGACGACGATGGGGGTGCTGGAGTAGCCCCGAATCTCACGGCACAGCTCGACACCGTCCGTATCCGGGAGTGCCAGATCGAGCAGAATCAAGTCCGGGTGCCACGCCAGGAGCGCGCGGGCCTGCTGCCCGTTTTCGGCCGTCTCGATCTGAAAGCCGTGTGCCGTCAAGTTCGTCCTGACGGCGCGGAGGATCGCCGGCTCGTCGTCCACCACCAGAATGCGTGCGCCAGCCGGCCGGCTCATGGGGGGAGCGAATCGGGGGGCGGTGGGGTGCTGGGACCGGCGAGGGGCAGGGTGAAGATCACACTCCCCCCGGTCGCCCGGTTCTCGGCCCGGATGCGGCCGCCGTGGGCCTCAACTAGCCCGCGCGCCACTGCCAGACCCAGCCCGGTGCTCATCCGGATCGGCTGCTCCTCTCCTCGGTAGAAAGGCTCGAACAGGCGAGGGAGAGCCGCGGCCGGGAACCCGGGCCCGTGATCGGCGACCTCTACCTGGATAGTCTCACTCTTCTGACGGGCGCGCACGCCTATCTCGGCTCCCGGCGGCGTATATCTGCAGGCATTTTCCACCAGGTTCGAGAGGACCTGGTCGATCTGGAGGTAGTCCAGGGGGACAAAGGGCAGATCATCCGGCACATCCACCACCACGGTGCGCCCCGAGGTCACCGGCCGCAGGCGGCCGAGCACGTCGCCAACGAGCGCGCCGAGGTCGTGCCACTCCTTGTCGCAGCGCAGGCTTCCAGCTTCGATTCGGGACAGGTCCAACAGGTTGCCGACGATGCGATTGAGTCGACTAGCCTCCTGTTCGATGGCCTCGGCGAGCTCTCGGACCTGCTCGTCCGTCCAGGCGACGTCCTGCCGCAAGCTCCCCGCCGAGGCGATGATCGATGCGAGCGGGGTCCGCAGATCGTGGGAGACCGCGTTGAGAAGCGCGGTCTTCAGCTCGTCCGCCCGGCGCACCACTTCCGCGTCGGTCGCTTCCTCGTGGAGGCGCGCGCGCTCGACGCCCTGGCCCAGCTGCACTGCCACGGTCGTCAGCAGCCGATTCTCCGCCTCACTGAAGGGCGCCTTTCCCTGGCCCGGTACCAGCGTGAGCGACCCCAGGCGACGGCCGCCGTACAGGATCGGGACCATGTGGAGCTGGTTGCGAGGCCCACGCGAGAGAGCAGCAGTGACCGCTGGAGGAATAACTCGCACCCATCGCGCGCGAGGCCGCCGGGGGTGGTCCTGCAGATCCATGGCCGCCTCGGCGAGCACGCGAAGAGGCCCCGTGCCGCCGGACTGGACGGCAGGGAACGCGGAGGTGTCGCCGGCCACCGTCCGAAGCCGCCCCGCCCCGTCGCCGATCTCGATGGCGACAGCACGCAGGTCCAGCTCGTGTCGTAGCCGCTCCGCGGCTTCACGGAGCGCCTCATCCAGCTGGGGATTTGCGATGGAACGGACGGTGTCGTAAAGGACGAGGGCTTCGCGCTCGCGATGTTCGGCATCCTCAGCTCGGCGGCGCTGACCGGCCGCCAGTTGGCCGGTGACCGTGGCGGCAAACAGAAACACCAGCAGCGCCACCCACTCCTCCGGGTTGCCAACGGTGAGCGTGTGTACGGGCTCGACGAAAAACCAGTTCATGGCCACGAAGGCTGCGACTGAGGTGACTACCGCTGGCCAGCCACCGAACCGGCTCGCGACAGCGAGCACGACGACCAGATACAGCAAGGAGCTGGTGCCGATGTGGAGTTTCGGCTCAATGCCGATGAGGACGCTGACGACCGCGACTCCGGCGAGGCCGACAGCTAGCCCCGTGAGCAGGGTTCGCGGTCGGACGATCATCGGTCAGCTAATGGGTCTTTCGCCCGCATGGTTTTCGGCAGTCGGCCCCCAACGCGCAATTATCGGCCACCAACGAATTGACAGTGCCCGCTCCCGAACCGTAGCATATGTGCTGTAGGCGGTGGGCCCGGCCTTCCGGCCCCGAGTCTCGCCTGCGGTGCAGATGGACACAGGCTTACGCCTGTTGGCGGTGCTCCTCTTGGTCGCCGCCAACGGGTTCTTCGTCGCCGCTGAGTTCGCGCTCGTCACATCGCGTAAGACGCGCATTGAGCAGTTCGCGTCCCGAGGGAACCGGGCGGCGCTCGCGGTTCGCCGGGCCATCGAGAATCCCAACAAATTCATCTCCGCGTGCCAGTTGGGCATCACGATGGCTAGCCTCGCCCTCGGCTGGATCGGCGAAGGGACGGTTGCCGCCCTGGTCGAGCCGGCGTTCGCCGCCCTCATTCCAGTCGAGGTTCTGGGTCTGACGTCGCACGCCGTGGCCGTGCCCGTGGCGTTCGCTGCGATCACGTTCCTCCACATCACCCTCGGCGAGCAGGTCCCGAAGATGGTTGCGCTCCAGAGGGGCGAGGCCACCGCCATGTTCACGGTTCAGCCGACGAACCTGTTCGGCTTGGCGTTCCGTTTCTTCATCCGGCTGCTCGAGGCGTTCACCAATCTGGTCCTCCGGGTACTGGGCATTCGTTGGCAGGCGGCGATGTACCAGAGCTAC
The DNA here is from genome assembly GCA_964417895.1 of uncultured Chloroflexota bacterium. Lineage (GTDB taxonomy): Bacteria > Chloroflexota > UBA6077 > UBA6077 > SHYK01 > CAYQJS01. The sequence continues at coordinate 48,155 of CAYQJS010000014.1, forward strand.
TCGACTGAGGACCTGAAACTGCTGATCCAGTCGAGCCGCGCATCCGGAGCGATGGCTGCCGACCCGGAGCAGCTCGTCGAGCGAGCGCTCGACTTCGCGCGGCTGGCCGCCCATCACGTGATGGTGCCCCGGACCGAGATGGTGGCCGTGCCCGCCGACGTGTCCCTGGAGCGGCTGGCGGACGTGATGGCCAGGCACCAGCACTCCCGCTATCCGGTGTTCGAGGGCGGGCCGGACAACGTCATTGGTGTGCTCTCCGCGAAGCAGCTCGCGGCGGGCGTGGCCCGAGCGCCGGGTGCGGTGGCGGATCGCTTCGACGTGCGCCAGTACACCAGCGTGCCGCTGTTCGTGCCCGAGACGATGCACACGGACAAGCTTCTGGCGGAAATGAAGCGCAACCGCATCCACCTGGCCGTCGTCGTCGACGAGTACGGCGTCACAGCCGGACTCGTGACGTTGCGCGACCTGCTCGATCGCATCGCGGGGGAGGTGCGCGACGAGGCGGAGCTCGAGCCCCCCATGGTGGATCGGCAGGAGGATGGATCCGCCATCGTGGACGGCCTCTCCCTCATCACGGATCTCGAGGGTGACCTCGGAATCACTTTCGGCGAGTCGGACTACGACACGCTCGGGGGCTTTATCTTCGGGACACTCGGGCGTCGCCCCTCCATCGGGGACGCAGTCGCCCTCAACGGCCAGACCTTCATCGTCGAGGAGCTGGACGGGCTGCGAGTGTCCCGAGTGCGCATTCGCGCTCTCGGGAGCGCAGCCCAGGAGACGCGAGCCGCAGCGCCTGCGGACACCTCCTGAAAATCTGCTATGATCGCGCCTGGCTCCACTCCATACCCTCTGACGAGATCCAGCGAGAGGACGCCGTGAACCTGCGACACCTCGAAGTCTTCTGCGCAGTCGTGGACTGTGAGAGCTTCAGCGCGGCGGCCGAGCGGCTCATCATGACGCAGCCCGCTGTGAGCATGCAGGTGCAGGTAGTCGAGCGCCATTTCGGCGTGCAGCTCCTGGAGCGGCGCCGTCGTCGCGTCGTCCCAACCGAAGCTGGCTATGCTGCCCATCGCTGGGCGTGCGACGTGCTGCGCACCGAGGCCGCTACACGCCAGGTCATCGATGGACTGAAGCACGCGGAGAGCGGGCGCGTGGTCCTGGGCGCGAGCATGACCATCGGTAGCTACCTGCTTCCCCCTATCCTCGGACGCTTCAAGCGCGAGCACCCGGGCGCCGAGATCGTCGTGCGACTGGCCGACCGCGACGTCGTCTGCGGAGACATCCTCTCGGGAGCCGTCGACTTCGGCATCCTGATCGCGCGGGGTATTCCCCCCGGCCTGGAAGTAGACGTCGTCGGCACCGACGAGATGGTCTTCATCTGCGCTCCATCCCACCGCCTGGCACGCCGCCGACGCGTGTCGATGGCCGAGCTTGCCAATGAGGCATTCATCCTCGCGCCCAAGGGCTCGAGCTACCGCAAGGTGATCGACGAGGTGTTGGCCCAGCACGGACTCGAGAAGGTCTCGGTACACATGGAGCTGGATAGCGACGAGGGCCTCAAGCGAGGTGTGCTCCAGGGCCTCGGAATAGGGCTCGGGCTGCGAAGCGCCGTCGAGTGGGAGCTGGAGCAAGGGGTGATCACCGAGGTCCCGGTGGACTCGGCCCCGCTGCTAGTGGACGTGGGGCTCATCTATCACACGCGCCAGCGAGAATCGCCGATGCTCGAAGCTTTTCGCGGGTATCTCAGCGATCAGCTTCGTGAGCATTTCAGCGGGCGCAGCGGAGCCGCGGCGAGCCTGCCGCCTCGAGGAAACGGGCATGGGTTGCTCCTCGACGGCAAAAACTCAACGAAGACTGGAAAGGAACAAGGTGAAGCAGGACCTCAGAAACCTCCGTGAAGAGCTGCTGGACGCCTCGCTCATCATTGATAACCAGGAGCTGGTGAAGGGATACGGCCACGTGAGCGCGCGCATCCCCGGCAGGGATGCGATGCTCATGACCCCCAGGCGAGGGCCCGGGCTCCTGGAGGACCCGGATGAGATGATCGTCCTCGATTTTCACGGCAAGCTCCTCGAGGGCGATGGGGCTGTCGCTATCGAGGCGGTCATGCATGGAGCCATCTACCGCGCGCGGCCTGACGTGTCCGGGATGGTGCGCACGCACTCGAAATACGCCAACGTCCTGAGCATCCTGGGAAAACCGCACCGCGCCGTGCACGGGTTCGGTACGTTCCTCGGGATGGAGGTACCTGTCTTCCCGAAGCCCTTCCTCATTACGGACGAGCAGCTCGCCAGTGAGCTGGTGGCTGTGCTGGGCAAGGCCGAGGCCGTTCTCGTCCGCGGCAATGGCAACATCATCGTGGGCCGATCGGTACCCGAGGCAACAGTGAAGGCCATCTTCCTGGAAGAGGCCTGCGAGCTGCACTACCTGGCGCTTTGCGCTGGTGAGCCCATCTATTACACGCCGGAAGATCTGGCCGTACGCAGCAACCCCGGCTATGACCACTTCGGCCGCGCGTGGGAGTACTACCGAGAGCGGCTCTTCATGGACCTGGAATCCGAGGACTAACGGCCGTGGCGATCTCCGAACGGACGATGACCCTCGAGGCGTTTCTCGAGCTGCCCGAGAAGAAGCCCGCGCTCGAGTTCGAAGATGGGGTGGTACGGCAGAAGGTGCCCCCGCGAGGTAAGCACGTAGGGCTCCAGGTTGCGTTCTGTGAGATCTTCAATCGCGTAGGGCGGCCCAAGAAGATCGCTCTGGCATTCTCGGAGCTGCGCACGACGTTCGCCGGCTTCTCGCGGGTGCCCGATGTGGCCCTCTACCTCTGGGATCGCATTCCCCGTGATAGCGCCGGCAAGGTAGCGGACGATTTTCGCGAGCCACCCGACATCGCCGTCGAGATCATCTCGCCGGGCCAGACGAGCAACCGTATGGTCCGCCGCTGCCTCTGGTTCGTCGAGAATGGAGTCAGGGCCGCCCTGCTGGTCGATCCGTACGACGAGTCGATTCTCATGTTCCGCCCCCACCGCGCCATGGTCGCGCTGCACGGAGCTGACCAGATCGAGCTGGGCGACATCCTGCCGGGATTCACATTGACGGTGGAAGAGGTCTTCGGCGCGCTCCTCCTCTCTTGAACGGAACCCGGGCTCCACACGGGGACGACGCGGCGATGGGGAGACACGGCGACGCGGGGAAGGTGTTTCCGCGTCACGGCGTCCCCCCTCCCCATCCCAGCGTCCCCGCCTCTCCCCGTCCCAGCGTCCCCGCGTCTCCGCGTCTGACAGACCCGGAGTCCCCGCCGCCCACCTGGACCCTCCCGCACGGCTGGCGCCTCCATTACCTCCCCATCACCGGAAGCACCAACGATGACGCCCGCGACCTGGTGCTAGCCGGATCCCCGGAGCGAACCATCGTGCTCGCCGACGAGCAGCGAGCCGGCCGCGGCCGGCTCGGGCGCCGCTGGCTTGCTCCGCCCAGGAGCAGCCTGCTGTTCTCGATCGTGCTGCGCCGATCTCTGGAGGCCATCCACTGCACAGCCGCGTGCTCCGTGGCAGTAGCCGAGGCGGTGGAGCAGGTCACGAGCCTCGAGCCCCGGATCAAGTGGCCCAACGACGTGATGGTGCGCGACCTGAAAGTGTGTGGAGTGCTGACGGAGGTCCTGACGCACGGCGGTCGCCACGCGACAATCGTGGGCGTGGGGCTCAACGTGAACCTGGATCCCGAGGAGGCCGGGTTGCCACCAACCGCGACGTCACTCGCGCACGAGTGCGGCACGGTGCTGTCGCGAGCAGACGTGCTCCGTGCGATTCTGGAGCGGCTCGACGCGTATCTTGCCCTCGATGATGCAGCGCTTGGCCCCACCGTTCAGGCCCGGTGGGAGTCGCTCCTCTGGCGCCGCTGGCAGGAGGTGCGGATCGACCAGATTGGCGCCTTGCTCAGCGGTGTCGTCGAAGGGCTGGCGCCGTCGGGCGCGCTCCGCATACGCACCGCCGCCGGCGTGGTGGAGGTGGCAGTCGGCGACGTGAGCTGAGTGAGGATCGGTCATCCGTGCCTGTAGTTTCATCAGGCGAGGGCAATGGCGGCCGTGACGAAACTGGTGACAGCCGAGGAGTTCTCGAAGCCTCGTTCCCCGCTGGGATTCGTAGCTGCCCCCCCCCGCGCCTGCCCCTCGGGTAGACTCCTCACTAACGACCGCGGACCGCGTGGAGCGAATACATGGCTGCCTCGACCGCGCGAGTGCTGGAGTCTGGGGACCGGCTCTCTCGGACGGAGTTTCACCGCCGCTACTCTGACCGCCCGGACATCAAGAAAGCCGAGCTGGTCGAAGGAGTCGTCTACGTGGCGTCGCCCGTCAGAGTTGTGCATGCTGAGCCGCACGGGCGCATGGTTCTCTGGCTCGGCACGTATCAATCCAGGCACCCTGGTCCGAGGCTCGTTGATAACGCTACGGTTTGCATCTCTATTGTCTCAGGTTCTCGCGCTTGACCCCCGGGGGCAATCGAGCGAGAATCGCTTACGACGCGGTCGCGCGGGCGCGATCGATCTCCTGTGCGCGGTACCGGTATGCGCGGAATACTTGATTCACCTCGGCGCCCGCCAGCGTGTCGAAATAGGGGTTCACGTACTCCCACACCAGGTCGCCATCGGCCGTCACCTCGAAGAAGCGGCCGAACCAGCCCTCATCGATCAGCGTATTGCCGTTCGGCAGGCGCTGCGCGCTCGATATGCGCGGGCTAAAGAAGTCGCTCACCCGCGCCTCCTGATACCTCCAGACAATCTCGCCGCTGGGAACGGCGACCTCGAGTACCCGCGAGTGGGGGAAGCTTGCTGCGCTCTCTGGATCGTGCTCGGGGTCGGGAAGCCGGTGTGGGCCGTTGTCGAAGATCAGCAGATTTCCGTTGGCAAGGGCCGAAGGGGTGTGCTGACCGCTAATCAGCGGAAGGCCCAGCTTCCATAGAATCTCGCCAGTTGGGCGGCTGAGCGTTACGACCTTGGAGATGTTGCGGAAGCTCATCGTGATATCGCCGTTCGGCCATTCTGCTATGCCGTTGCACTGTGTCCACACAGCCCGCGAGTCCATCGGCCACGGAATGGCGTCCTCCACTGGATCGAGGTGTTCCCAAACCCGCCACTCCCAAACGACTTGCTCGTCGGTCGTCACCTCCTCAAGGTAGTCGCCGTCCATGCCCCATGGGCGCTCCGTGCCCGAGACTCCGCCCTGCACGCGCGCTGCCAGGTCGGCCGACAGCACGCCATAGCAGTCGAGGAGCACGTTGCCGTTCCGGAGACGGATGCCATCGTGATGGTGGTCTGGGTTGCGCAGCTCCCAGAGGACGTTGCCGTCCCAGTCGGCCTCCAAAGCCACCCCGGCCTGCAACACCCGGCCTGGGTAGGCTGGGTTCGGAATGGTTCCGTTGTAGAAAGCGTGCCGCGCTCGGTCAAGAAGCCGTATGCGCCTGGGTAAGGCATGTCCCAGGTGTGGACGACGGTGCCCTGCATGTCAACGAGGTAAACGGTCCGGCTCGCTGGGCCAAGCGGCTTGAACAGCGTGAAGCCATCGAAGGCGGCGCTCGGGTCGTATGCGCGTAGCCCGACGCCGCTGCGGCGGATGCGGACCTGATCGATGGGCGCCGCCGGCTGCTGCTGCTGCGAGCCCGCCAGGGCGCTACGCGCGGGTGGCACCAAGGCCGTCGCCATTGCAGCCGCACCGGCTGCAAGTTGTCCAAAGGCTCGTTGGGACACCCTGGTGCTCCACAAATCAGACACTACACCCTCCTTGTCAGAATTGTTTTGCGGAATCCCTTCCAGCAGGCTTGGTCTTAGGCCCGCGGCGGCGAACTTCAGCGCTACCACGCCCAGGTGGTCGCCCGGGAGGTTGCGGATAGCCAGGGTTAGCGCGGCGCGGTCGCATCCACCGAGCTATGGGGGCCGTCACCTCAAACCGTCGAGCGGCTCATGCTCGGGCTCCGTGGCGTGGTCTGCGGCAAGACCAAGCATCCGCACGACATTCGGCCATGAAGCGGCTTCCCGTGCGCATGCATGGAAGGTTCGCCGGCTGCTGGGGCTTGATCCCCTGTCAGTCGGGCCACGTGCGTGCTCAGCGGGGCGCCGGTGGGATGATCCACGACGGTGGCCCCATGTGGGCGATGCAGCCGGCGTCCGGCCGCCGCGTGGGATTGTTCAGGAACTGCAGCATGATCGCGTGGGCGCAAGGTGAGCCGCCGCCGACGTAGTGTCCCACGCCTGGGAACTCGAAGACGAAACTATTGCGCAGCGTCCGGCCGGCCATCCGCCCGAAGTCCGGCGGCGTAGTGGGGTCGTATTGGCCGGCGAGGATCAACGTTGGGATCGTGCTGACAACCGGCGTCTTGATGCGGGGCGAGAGGTGGGCGGCGCCCCAAGCCGCGCAGGTGCGGAAGTACGTCTCCTGTGTGAAGACATCGCCGATCTCTGGTCGCACGCGGCGTCGGGCCGCGGCCACCTGCACCGGATTGGTCAGGTTGGCCTCCTCGGCGCATTGCACCGAGTAGTGCATGCCCAGGCTGTGGCCGTCGTCGAAGACGAGTCGGTCGGCGGCAAGGGTGAGCAGGGTTGTATCGCCCTGGCGAAGGCTTGCAGCGGCGAGTGGGAGGAACGGGATCAGGTCGGTATGGTAGAGGGCCTCGAAGAGGCTGTTCACGAGGCCATCGCCGGTTAAGACGACGGTGTGGACTGTGCCCGTGCGCGGGTGTTGGGCCTGATAGCGCAGCGGAGTGACGTTCAGCTCCGCGACGAGCTGATAGAAGGTGGCTTCCAGGTTGGGGTAGGCGGCGGCGCAGGCGCGGTCTGCAGCGCAGCCATTGAAGAGGAGGCGGAAGGCGCGTTCGATGTTGCCGAGGATCTCGACGAGGTGCGTGACCTGAGGCGGCATCGTTGAGTCGAGCACCGCGGCGCGCACGGTGTTGGGGTACATCTCCATGACCGTCAGCGCCAGGCGTGTACCGTAGGAGAGGCCCCATAGGTCGACGGTGGCGTAGCCAAGCGCGCGGCGGATGTCATCGACATCGGCGGCGCTGGCGGCGGTGGTGTACGCGGCGAGGTCGATGCCCGCACGCAGGAGGCGGTCTCGGCAGCGGAGCGACGCCTGCACCGTGCCTTCGGTCTCCTCCGCCCGGCTGACGTGCAGCCCGAGTCGCTGGTACTTGAGATCGGTCAGCTCCTGGCATGCGAGGGACGGCTGCGAGAAGCCGAGGCCGCGCTGGTCGAACAGGATCAGGTCGTGACCGGCGGTGAGGTCGTGTGCCAGCGATCCGGTGATCACGGGCCCGAAGCGGTCCAGGACAGTGGTGCCGGGGCCGCCACCGAGGAAGAGCAGCGGCGGCGCGCTGGCGGCATTCCGCGCCTTGAACACAGCGACCGCAAGGCGGATGGGCGGACCGGCAGGTCCGCCGCGCTCCTCCGGAACCATGACGAAGCCGCAGCTAACCGTTCCACCTTCGATCTGGCCCGCACCGAGCGGAAACGGGCAGGGCGCGGGCTGGAAGCGGGAGGCGCGTTGGAGGGAAGCCGGCGACGGGGACTGGGCATAGGTGTCCCGCGGCCGGCCCGACAGCGTGGTGCCGATGACGAGGACGGCGAGAATCAGGAGTCGCGCGTTCATGACGTGTACCTCCTGTTGGCGACTATGGGAGCCTGTATCGACCATCCGCCGTGGTGGCCGACGGCCTTCTTGGACAGCGTAGTCAGACGCTGGACGCCTGTCATGGGGCAATTGCCGGATAGGGGTCGCGCTGCGCATTCCCTGGCGGCGGGGTCTCCCAGGTGGCTGCAGCAGGTTGTCGAAGGCGAGCCCCCACGGCGGCCGCAAGAAACGGAGGGCCGGAGACCGGGCCTTTGCCGCGCCGTCGCACACTCCTCTCGGATCACTGTCCGGGATGTGAGCCCTCCCTCGACCACCGTCTCAGGTTCTCGCCCTTGGCCCGTAGGGGCAATCGAGCGAGAATCCTTTACGACGCGGTCGCGCGGGCGTGCTCGGGCGATGGGGAAGCAGCTGGGGCAGCCCGGACTGCCAATCGAGCTGCGCCAGGCCGGAGGTTAAGCCTGCTGGGCAGCGGCTGTCATCGGGCATTTGCCCGATGATGACCTGAGTGGGCTCACGCGTCGTCCGTCGGCGGTAACGCCACGTCGATCGAAGCGCACGTACGTGCGAGAGCCTCCCAGGTCCGAGCCGATATCGGCACCATGCCGGCGCTCGTGAGCGCCCGGAATCGGCGCTCGCCGCGCTCGCCAGGCAGCAACAGCTCGTCCACACCCTCCATGCGCTCCCCGCCCTTGATCTGCTCGACGAGCGTGTCTACTCGCGCCAGGAACTCCGAGGTGGGCGTGAACGCCTCCGGGTCGATCGCCCAGATAGTGCAACCGAAGGCGCCGGGTCCTTCGAGGATCTCGCGCCCGACGGCAGCGCCGGCCAGAGCGCCCGCCAGGACCTCGACCATCAACGCCAGGCCGAACCCTTTGTGGGCGGCGTTGGGGTACCCGAGAGGCGCCATGAGTCCACCTCGGGCTCGCGCGGTGGGATCGGTCGTCGCATGGCCGCGGTGGTCAAGGAGCACTCCCTCTGGTAACTGGCGGCCGCTCTCGGCCGCCAGCTGCACAGCGAAGCCGGCAGTAGTGGTCGTGGCCGCCTCGAAAACGACTGTGCCATGGTGTCCCGAGGGCACGGCGTAGGCGAACGGATTCGTGCCCACGGTCGGCGTTCGGCCGCCCGGTGGCGCAACGGACGGCACCGCGTTGAGGCACGCGAAGCCGACCAGGCCGGCTTCGGCCAACCATCCGCGCGTAGAACCCGGGAGCGACTGGCTGGCAGCTGCGGATGCCCGCGACGGCCATGCCTCCCGCGTGCACTTTCGAGACACCAGCGCGTCGCCTCCACCACCGGCACCACGAGGCCGCGGTCGCCGTCCAGGAGGAGCGCCGAATCCGTCTCGCGCAGCGCGGTGATGTTTGGTCGCCCATTCAGGGCGCCGCGCCGCACCTCGTCGGTGAGGAACTGGACCAGGTAGACCCCATGGCTCTCGTGCCCCCGTAGCTCCGAGTCGAGCAAGACGTCAGCGACCTGCTCGGCGTCCTCCACGGTGAGGCCGACTCGCTCGAAGGCCGCGGCGACGCACCCTCGCAGATCGCCGATCCGTACTAGCCGTGCCTTGTCCGCTACGTGCTCTGCCACACGTCGGCCTCAGTTCTGCCTGAGCGGGCGGTGTCTTGCCGCTTCACGCGCCATACTATCGAACGCCGGCAGACTGCCCAACATCGGGCATTTGCCCGATGTTGCACATCCCTTGCGCCGCGGATAATGCGGCAGCAGGGAGGTGAACGCCATGCCTCATCCACTCGTGGACCAGCTTCGCTACACGCGGGAGCAATGGGCGCTGGGCCTCGAAGGCCTGTCAGAAGAAGATGCGACGCATCACTGCGGGCAGATGAACTGCATCAGCTGGATCATTGGCCATGCTGCTGCACAGGAACACCGCTTCTGGTTCGAGTACCAGGGGCAGCAAGGACCGTTTCCAGAGCCCGAGCAGTACGCAACGGGCGCGCCGATGAGCACGCCGTCCCTCCAGGAGACGCTGGATCTGTGGCGAAGGACGGTGAAGGCGGTCGATCCGGTCCTCGACACACTGACGACCGAGCTGCTGCAACACGAGGTGAAGAACCGCCAGGGCGCCACGCGGCTCATCGGGTCGATGGTCCGCCGCGTGACGTACCACTACTGGTACCACACGGGAGAGATCCAGAGCATCCGGCAGATGCTGGGGCACAAGGACCTTCCCGCGTTCATCGGGCCAATCGACTCCATGGCGCCGTATCGTCCGGAATGAGAGATCGGGGGATGGGGAGGCCGAAGCCAGTGAAGGAGGAGCGCACCATGTTCAAGATCTGGCACATGGCGCTAGGCATGGCGGTGCTTGCGAGCGTGGGGCTGGTGGCGGCCGGTGCAACCATGGCAGCGCAAGGCACGCACTGCGCAGACCTACCCGGAGCGTCGCAGCTGCGCGGCCTATTGCGGAATGCTGCCTCGGGGACGGGGATCAGTCCAGCGCTCGGCGCTGGCACTGACGCAGGAGGCATCTTTGGCGGCGCGCGCATGTGGGGCGCCATCGTCAATCGGCAGGGCGAGCTATGCGCATTCGTCACTTCGACCGATGACCCTACGCAAGTGCTACCCGTTGCCCAGGCGATCTCGAAGGCCAAGGCCTACACGGCGAATGGCGTGAGCCTCGACGATTTCGTCCTGCCGACGGCGCGGCTCTACACGATCACACAGCCGGGCCACTCGCTCTATGGGCTCAACCACTCGAACCCGTTCAACCCCGAGATGCTCGCGGCGCCGAGCCAGCCCGGAACCGGGGCGAACCGCATCGCAGGGGGCATCATCACCTTCGGGGGCGGGGTGCCCATCTACCGCGATGGCAAGATCGTCGGGGGGCTGGGGATCAGCGGGGATACCGCGTGTGCCGACCACGAGGTGGCGAAGCGGGCGCGCGACCTGGCGGGGCTCAACCCCGCGGGCGGGCCGCTTATCGATGACATCATCTACGCGGCAGTGGATGGACCAAGTCTGTTCGCCCACCCGCTGTGCCCCGCCACCAGGCGCAATGGAGTGGCACTCGGCGACGAGAGCCCATGAACCCAGGGAGGATTAATTCGGCGCACAGCTTACCGAAGGAGGACCAGCATCATGGAGTATGCGCTGTTCGCGCTTCCGATTCAGCCTGGGAAGACTGCTGCCGCCCGCGGCTTTCTGCAGGAGTTGGAAAGCGAGCGCAAGGGACAATACGCGGAGTCGGAGCGGCGGCTAGGGGTCACCAAAGAGGTCTGGGCGGTCCAGCAGACAGCGGGGGGTGACCTCTTTGCGATCTTCTTCCAGAGCGAGGATATCGGCGGAGCGCTTGGGAAGTTCGTAGGGTCTCAGGACACGTTCGACCAGTGGTTCAAGGGTCGGGTCAAGGATGCCACAGGAGTTGATCTGAACATGCCTCCAGGCCCGCTCAGCGACATCCTCTCGGTGTACGAAGCATAGCCCACGCCTCCCGTCGCGACCTTGACCAGTTCGCCACCGGGTTTCCGCCTACGCAGCGGGCCTGACGGCGCCAGGCCTCGACGACGCCCGTGACAGAGACGCCACGCTGGTCCACGCGCACTTCCTGCTGGCGGCACTAGAGGGTCACTTCGCATGAACATGGACGTTACCCCCCTCCCTAACCCTCCCCCTCACTCAAGGGGGGAGGGAGCCATTCCTCTTCCCCCTCGCCCTCGACGGGGGGGTGGTGGGGGTGACCGTGATTCCATTCATAGGAACTGGCCCACTAGAGGAGCGATTCCGGAATGAGATGATCGGGGGCCTACCCCCTCCCCAACCCTCGCCCGCAGGGGGCAACCTGCTAGACGGCCCCCGCCTTCGTGAGCAAGGTGGCGAGCTCGCCCCGCGAGTGCACGCCGAGGCGGGCGTAGATCTCTTCGAGGTGCGATCGCGCCGTGCGCCACGAGATGCTGGCCGCGGAGGCTACGTCCTGCGCGTTCATGCCGGAGGCAAACAGTCGGGCCACGTCCAGCTGCCTCGCCGTTAGCAGCGAGCAGACGCCTTCACCAGAGTCGAGTGAGCGGGCGTAGGGGTCCGGCGCGTCTTGCTCGGCCGAAAACCACAGGCTCACGTGAAACCCGCTCGGCCGTCCGGGCACCTGCTGCACTGGCAGCACATGCTCGCGCACCATCGTCATCTTTCCGCTGGCATCTCTGACAACCATCGTCCCGTCCCACTCGCGCGTGGCGCGGTACGTGGCGCGCTGCAAGTCCTCTTCGGTCTCGAGGACCTCGTCGATCAGGCGGAGGGTGGCTGGCGCGAGGTTGCCCGCCTCGACCTCCTGGTAGAGGCCGCACAGACACTGGGCGAGCTCGTCTCTCCAGCGGGGAAACCGGTCGCGATAGGGACCGACGATGGCGGCTGGTACGAATCGCACGGGCCACGGCAGCTGGTCGCGAACCGGGTCGCCGATGGTGCTCGCGAAAGCGCGATTCACCGAGACGATGCGGTTGCGGCTATCTGTGATAAACGCCATGACCGGGAAGAGATTGAGACACGCGGCAGCGATCCTCAGGTCCGGCTGCGAGGATCGGATGTCGTCCGTGCTCACACACCCACTGTCCACCATGCCGCACCCCCTCCCTTGCCGCGCGGGCGAGCAGCCTCGCGCGGCAGACCAACTGAACGATCCGGACACAATAGCTGACTCCGTGGTTGCTGTAAGGGGGCATTTGCCCGACGTGTCGTTTGCCCCGACGGCGGCCGAGAGACTCGGAACTACGGCTCGCGGCTGCGCTTGCACCTCCTGTCCGGCTCGATGTGGGGTCTGGACGACGTGCCCTCAGCATAGGCGTGTCGAGAGGAGCCGGCATCCCCCGAAAGGGATATCTGTTGGCGAGGTGCGGGATAGTTTCCTCCGACGTCGATGTAGCGGGCAGCCTGGTCGAACCGATCCGCGGGGCTCTGCAGTGTGGTTTCGGCTTCGCGCATCCAGCTCACCTTACGTTCGCCCGCATCCACTCGATGATCACGTCGGCGATCTGGATGTTGTTCCTCTCCATCATGAGCATGTGGCTATTGCCGAAGATTCTGAGATCGGCAGATTCAGGTGACGCGCTCGACCACCGGCACCGCTGATGCTCTGCACCAGCGCCTGGCACTGACTCATCCTGGGCTCCCAAGTGGGATTGCCGATGGTCCGGTCTCCGAATATCGTCAAGACTGGGAGGCGGGTGAAGACCGACCGAATGTCGCTGTCGGAGACTGGGCAGCTCCGGGGCTCGATGGGCACCACGACCTTCACCAACTCCGGATGTGCGATCGCGGCCGCCAACCCTTGCGGGCCCGACCCGGAATGAACCATGAGCAGCGCCGGCCCGATCTGGTCGAGCAACGCGATGAACCCGTCGACCTGTTTCTGACTTTCGTTCGGAGCGAGGGTGCTCTCGGCATTTGGAACTAACTGAGCGAAGTACTGGTCCGCTGACGCGTCGGGAAATTGGGAGTCGCTGTAGGGCACGCGGAGCTCGGGTCCTATTCGGAGACCTGTCCAAGCCCTCGCGTTGCCGCAGTGGCCCCGAGGGCGAGAAGGGCTGCAAGGACAAGGAAGGCCCATATCTTGTTGCTCAGTAGATGGTGGAGCTTCAAGGTAATCTCCGTTGAACGAGCTACCTGCTAATAATTCGCGTTGGCGCGCTCGGTCCACGAGCGGGTGTAGAATCCCCGGCAAGCAAGCCGGTGCGCCCCACTGACGGACATAGGTAGACGGGACGGCGGTAGACATTGCTCCCCTCGCCGCAGTGGCGTCCGCAGCATAAGACCGGCGGGAAGGAGCCGGCGCGGCTGATCGGCCGCAGACTTGAGGCACAACGGCCGCAATTGGGCCGCACGGCAGCCGCTCCACTGTATGTTCAGCGAAGAGATCGCGTGGAACGATCTCCTGAGGAGCCTCCGACGGGCCGGGGGGTTCACGCAGGCTGAGTGGAGCGCGCTCATCAGCGCCGCCGCGAAGCCCGGCAGCCGCGCCGCATGGAGCACGGACTCCGTCGCGCGATGGGAGCGAGGAGACCATCCGCCCAACGCGGACACCGCGGACGCCATCGCCACAGTGTGTCGGGAGAAGCGGCTCTTCGACGCGAGCGGTATAGGTGAGTCGCTACTCCGAGCCAAGCTGGCCCAGGCCAACGTTCGAGTTGGTCAAGCTCGCGCTAGTCGTTCTTCGGGCGAAGCCTGGCCTGCCGCCGAGATAGGCGACGCATCGGACCGCGTTGGCGTGGGCCGCCAGCCGCCCGAGGCGGGCAGCCTCGCTTCGAGGGGCGTTGTGGCAGGCCTCGCCGGCGCGGTGCGCTTCGTTGGCCGGGAGCCGGAGCTGGCGGAGCTAACGCACCAGCTCGATGCGGCCTCCGGAGGCCCGGGTGGCATAGTCCTCGTCGCGGGCGAGCCCGGCATCGGCAAGACCCGGCTCGTCCTCGAGGTGGCCGACCGAGGCCGGACCCAGGGGTGGGAGGTGCTGTTCGGCCGAGCTTATGAGTCCGGGGGGATGCCTCCCTACCTTCCGCTTGTCGAGGCGCTACGCGCCTACGTTTGGACCTGTCCCCTCGATCAGTTGCGGGGCCAGCTCGGGGTGGGGGCCGCCGAAGTAGGCCTGCTAGTGCGAGAGGTACGGGCGCGCCTGCCCGACCTGCCGTCCAGCCCGCCCCTCAGCCCGGAAGAAGAACGCCATCGTCTGTTCGAAGGCGTTTCTGACTTCTTGCTCAACATCGCACGCGCCAGCCCGCGGGGGTTGCTGCTCTGCCTGGATGACCTGCACTGGGCGGACAAGCCAACTCTTCTTTTGGTCCAGCACCTGGCGCGCAAGCTGGCCGACGCGCCGCTGCTCGTCGTCGGCACCTATCGGACGGTAGAGCTTGACCGAACCCACCCGCTCTCGGACGTGCTGGCGGAGCTGAGCCGTGAGCATCTCTACCAACGTATGCTGCTCTCGTCCTTCTCGGCCGACGAGGCCGGGGACTTTGTCCAGGAACGCAATGGCGGCCCAGCGGCCCCGGCTGTTGCCGCTGCGATCTACCGAGAGACCGAGGGCAATCCCTTCTTCATGGAAGAGCTTGTGCGGCACCTGCGTGCCGAGAAATGGGATCTGGCGGACCCCAGCGTTGTCGTGGCCGACTGGGGAATACCGGAAGGGGTGCGGCAGGTCGTTGGCAAGCGCCTCTCTCGCTTGAGTCCGGAGGCGAATCGCCTGCTGCAGGCGGGGGCCGTGTTGGGCGAGGGTTTTTCCTTCGAGGTGCTCGGGGCGGTCAGCGAGTTGGAGCATTCGGGTACAAGGGAGCCCGCGGCCCTGGCGAGGCATGCCTCGCCCCTCCTGGATGCGCTCGAGGAGGCTCTCGGCGCCGGTCTGCTCCGGGAGGAGGCGCAAGACTATCACTTCACCCATGCACTGGTGCGCCAGACCATCGAGGCCGAGCTGAGCCTTCCGCGCAAGCAGCGACTCCACCTGCAGGCCGCGGAGGCCATCGAGCGCATCCACGCCCGCAATCCGGAACCTCATGCGGCTGAGCTGGCTTACCACTTCTTCCGGGCTGCCCGCGGCGGAGTCGCGGACAAGGCGGTTACCTATGCACGGCGGGCGGGCGAGCGCGCGCAAACCGTCTTCGCGTACGAGGAGGCGGTGCGCTTCCACGCTATGGCGCTGAAGGCGCTCGACCTCACCGACGCGCCCGACCCGGCCCAGCGCTGCGATCTGCTCTTGGCCCTGGGGGAGGCCCAAATGCCATTGGGCGAGCCACGTGGGGTGGCAGATGGCGTTGCGTCGGAGGCATTCGGCCTGGCCGAGGGTCTCGGCGATCGTGGCCGGGCCTCGAGAGCATGCCGGATGGTCCTGGAGGCGCTCCATCGGGACGCCCCGCGCAATACCGATACTCCCCAATGGCGCGCATGGGCGGACCTGGCTGACCGGCACGCGGAACCGGAGACTCCCGACCGAGCCTACGCCGACATTGCCATGGCGCGAGCCGCGATTGCAGCTGGCGACCAGGGCAGGGCCGTCGACCTGCTGGAGCGGGCGCTGGGTCTTGCCAGGCACCTAGACGACCCGGAGCTGCTCTGCACCTGCGCTTGGCAGCTCATGTGGGCCGGGTACACGCCCCAGCACTGGCGGCGCTCGGTGGCCATCGCCGAGGAATTCCTCGATTGGCCGCGGGAGCGGGTGCGCAGCCGCACCATCGGGCAGGTGCTGGAGTTCTGCGGCTTGATGCTGCTGGCTAATGGGGACCGAGCCGGCGTGGAGCGGGCCTGGGGAGAGTTGAGCCAGCTCGCGGCCCGCGCACGGGACGCGTTCAACCAACTCAATGCCATGAGCTATGAGGCCGTACTGGCGACCCTCGACGGACGGCTGCACGAGGCCGCGGAGATTGGTCGCCGCATGATGGCCCTCGGGGAGAAGCTGGGGATGGAGCGGGCAGCGGCGTACTTCGCGCTGACCCGGTGCGGGCGGGCGCTCCTTTATTTGGGACAAGCCGACGAGCTGGAGAGCCTCAATCGCGCGGGGGGGCCCCTCATATCCCAGACGGCCTTCGTACACGCGTATACGGGACGGCGCACCGAGAGCCAGGCCATGGTGCGAGCCTGGCTGGCCGAACATCCGCCCGATGCTGGCACGCCAGTGGACTATCTGAGCAACCTTGCGAGGTTTCTCGAGACCGCCGTGATCCTCGAGGATCGCGACGCCGCGGCGATCCTCGCTCAATGGCTGGTGGACGCTCCGCCGGTTCAGGCCGCAGGCTTCGCCACCTGCTTTGCCCGGCACGTTGGGGCGGCGGCGGCGCTTAACGGGGATCGGGCCCGGGCGCGGGACCACTACCAGGCGGCGCTGAAGGTGGCCACGCTACTGCATTACCGCCCGGAGGTGGCACTCACCCGCCTGCAGCTCGCCGAGCTACTGCTCGATGAGGCTTTCGCTCGGGAACGCCGTTCCCCCTCCAGGAGGGAGAAAGAGCAACGACAGGCCGAGGGGCTCGAGCATCTGGACTTTGCTATCGACGAGCTCCGCGCCATGAATATGAAGCCGGCTTTGGAGCGCGCCCTGCAAGTGCGCGGCGGCCAGCAGCCTGTGACTCCGCATCCCGACAGATCGGCACGCTTTCGGGCGGCATACCCCGCGGGCCTCTCCGAGCGGGAGCTGGATGTGTTGCGCCTTATCGCCGCGGGCAAGAGCAACCAGCGCATCGCGGATGAGCTGGTGATCAGCCTCAACACCGTGATCCGCCACGTGAGCAACATCTTCGCCAAGACCGGTGTGGCCAACCGGGTCGAGGCGGCCACCTATGCCACTCGCCACGGGCTCGCGTAGCCGTCGTCGCGGCCCGCCGGGCAGCCTGGCATGGAGTGCCATGGAACGAGCCGCCGGACTACTCACAGTTTGCTGTTATCGCCTTGCCAGCCGGCGGCCACCGGCAGCTTTTCGCCTCCTCGAAGATAGCAAGGTCCGGCGATGTGCCCCCCGCGCGGCGGAGCCATACTAGACAGGCGAACGAGTTCGATATGCCTATACCACAGGAGGTCTTACAGTGACGGTCTACATGGTGGAACGCGATCTGCCGGGTATCTCGATGGACCAGTTGGCCGCCGCACAGCGCGCGGCTATCGACACCAGCGAGCAGTTTACCGCGCAGGGACGGCCGGTGCGCTACATCCGCAGCACGTTTCTACCCCAGGAATCACGCTGTATGTGCTTATTCGAGGCGCCAGACGCGGCCGTGGTGAAAGAGGTCAACGAGGCAGCACATATTCCATTCACCCGGGTTATCGACGCGCTCGACCTCACACCATAACGATTGGTGTTGACCTACGGCGCGGGATCTCGCTGACGGATGACG
The DNA here is from genome assembly GCA_964417895.1 of uncultured Chloroflexota bacterium. Lineage (GTDB taxonomy): Bacteria > Chloroflexota > UBA6077 > UBA6077 > SHYK01 > CAYQJS01. The sequence continues at coordinate 65,588 of CAYQJS010000014.1, forward strand.
GGCTAAGGGAAGCGTCGGCGCATCATCAACTTTCGCGTTCATGAATTGGCCGCGGGGCGGCCGTGGGAGTACTGGCTCGACCACCAGCATTCGTGGCCGACGGCCCTGGACAGCGTAGTCAGACCCTGGACGCCTGTCATGGGGCATTTGCCGGATGGGGATCGCCTATGCGTTTCCTGGCCGCTGCGCCGAATTCTCCCAGGTGGCTGCGAACAGGTTGTCGAAGGCGAGCCCCCAAGGCGGCCGCAAGAACCCGAGGGCACGAACGTCTTCAAACCAGAAGCCAAACGGTGACTCGCGGCCGTAGGTCCCACCGCCGACTATTCGGCACAGCCTCTGGAGCACCGACTCCGCCAGCTCAGCGATCGCGATCTTCGCCAGCCTGCGGCCGGCGCCTCCCTGCTCAACGGCGCGCAGCATGCCCTCATACGCCTGCTCGACGAGCCACGCCTCGGTCTCGGCCCGCGTCCACTCGACGCGCTCGAACGAGCGCCAGTCGGGGCGCCGCCCCAGCGCCTCACGAGCAGTCTCCATCGCCGTTGCGACGATCCCAGCCATGATTGCCGGCCACAGCGGGCTGCCCCCCGACGGTTCCTGGGAACGGCGGACCGCCTGCGGCGCGGCGGCGCGCCGGGCGGGGAAGTCCTCGAACATCAGCATGTGGCTCTGCGTGGCCGCCATGCCGTGGCCGTCCCACGGCGCCACGAGCTTGACGCCCGCCGACCCGTCAAAGGGAATACCGCGCATATCCAGGATGAAGTCGTCCCGCCTCGACTCGCCCTCCGGGATAGCGACGGTGATCATGTACGAGGCGACGCCGGTGCCGCTCCCGAAGTGCTTCAGGCCACTGAGGCGGTACTCGCCATCGCCCTGCCCACACCGGGCGACCGACTTGGTCTTCGACGTATCGCCGCCGCTGCCCGGCTCCGACGCGATGGTGCTCCACCAGGCTCCGTCCGTCACCGTCTGGAAGATCCAGCGCTTCTGCTCCGCCCAGGCGTCCGCATAAGGGGGCGGCGCCTGCGCGTCGGCCAGCCACCCGTAGGCGCTGAGCACCGCGGGATGCATCGACGCGACGAGGGCCACGGAGGAATCCCCTTTCGCCAGCATGCGGAACATGTCAGCCAGAGCCCGGATGGAGCGCGGCATGCCCTCCCACAGACCACCGTACCTGGAGGGAGCACACGCCAGCAGCAGGCCCGTGTCCCTGAGGTGATCGAAGTCGGCTGGATCGAGCGCCCGCCTGCGCTGTCTCTCGCCTCGCTGCTGGGCAAAGGCCGCCGCTACATCGCGCACGTTCTCCGCCACGGTTTGCATGTCCACGGTCAACCCTCCCTGACGAGCAAGAGCCACTCCAAGACTAACGCCCGGTCTTGCTCTCTACGATGATCGCCTTGATGTCGGAGGCGCCGACGTTCTCCACCGTGTGCGTCCATGCCTCGTGCCACATGATGTGGCCGTCCGGCAACTCGGCCTGCACGGCGTCACCGCCTGGCAGGTGGATCTTCACTTTGCCTCCGTTGACGAAGTACACCGTCTCATCGGGATGGGAATGCTGCTGATCCTTCTCGCCGGCCCTCAGGCTCATCTCCAGGACGCGCACGCGTTCGTTCTCGAAGAGGGTCTTGTAGTGCCGAGGCGACGCCTGTACCGGATCGATGTATGTCATCCTTGCACCTCCTGTCCGGCTCAAAGTGGGGTCTGGACCACGTGCCTTCAGCATAGGCGTATCGAGAGGAGCCGGCGTCCCCCGAAAGGGATATCTGTGGGCCAGGTGCGGGATACTTTCCTCTGGCGCCGGGACGCCCGGGCCCGGTGGAGTAGGAAGAAGCTCAGGCTGTGTGGGCTTCCGCCCTGAGACCGAGTCTCTGCTGCGCCGCCCAGACGGCCACCTGGGCTCGCGAGGTGAACCCGAGCTTGCCGAGGATATGCTTGACGTGGAGGTTGGCCGTCCCTTCGGTGATGACGAGCGCGGCCGCGATCTGGCGATTTGTCCGCCCGTCAGCGAGCAGACCCGCGACTTCACGCTCGCGCCGCGTCAGAGCGCCGAGCCGCGGATCCATCCCGCCGTCGCCCGCGGCAGGGGGGGTCGCCGCGGACTCGACGACCTCCAGGCCGCGCGCGACGGCTTCCTCGAAGGGCATCGCTCTTCCGAGGGCCCAGCCGTCGGCGAACGCCTGGGCGCTGAGTCTGCCGCGCGCGATGGCCACGTTGTGCTCGTATGCTGCATGGTCCGTCGGCTCGAGGACGATGCCCGCGGCCTCCGCGATCGCCTCGGCCGCGCCGAAGAGCGTGGCGGCAGCGGCCGCCCGACCGGCCATCGCCGCCACTCCGGCCAATCCCGTGAGGCACATCACCGTCCCTCTTGCATTGCCGAGCCGGCGCCAGGCCCGCAGGCTTTCCCCGAGGAGCAGCGCGGCGCGGCGCCAGTCACCCTGGGACTCCGCCACGTACCCCAGGTCATGGAGGGCCATCGCCAGGCTCCACTCATCGCCCCGCTCACGGAACAGGGCGGCAGCCTCTTCGAACAGCGATCGTGCCGCGGCGTAATCGCCTTCCTGGTACGCGACCAGCCCGAGGCCGCGGAGCGGCATGGCGAGGTCGAACCTGTCCCCTCGTTCGCGAAAGAGTCGCGCGCTCTCCTCGAACAGCGCATCGGCTGCCGCTGGATCGTCCCGCGCCACCGCCAGCCCGAGGAAATGGAGCGCGACGCCACACCCCCAGTCGTCGCCGAGCTGACGAAAGATCTCAACGCTCTCCGCCCCGAGCGCCGTTGCTGCATCATCGCCCTGGTCACGGGCGACGCGCCCGAGGAAGGTCAACGCTGGAGCTATTACGCTCGGGTCGCCCAGCTCTCGCGCAATCTCCAGGCTCTCGGTAAGAAGCGTGCGCGCCGCCGTGTAGTCGGCTTGCCAGAGCGCGAGTTGGCCGCCTGCCAGCAGCGCCTTCGCGCGGTGCCGGTTTCGTCCCCCGAGCTGCGGCAGCTCCAGGACCTCAGCACTGCGCCGCCGCCCTTCGGTCAGGTGGCCGCGTATCCACCAGAACCGCCACAGCACTGCCACCAGGCGCACCGCAAGCTCGGCCTCCCCCCGCTCGACCATCCAGCGCAGCGCAGCCCGCATGTTGTCGTGGTCTAACTCCAGCCGCTCCAGCCATGCGCCCTGCTCAGGTCCGGCCAGTGCAGCCTCCGCCTGCTCGGCCAGGGACAGGTAGTAGGTGGCGTGCTGACCGCGCAGGGCATCGAGCTCCCTGCTCGCATCCAGGCACTCCAGCGCATACTCGCGAACGGTCTCCAGCATGACGAAGCGCGTCGCACCGTCCGCGGCCCCCGAACGCCGAAGCAGATTGTTCTGTACCAGCGCCTCGAGTGCCTCGGTGACGTTCATGCCGAGGGGGCCGGGCCCGTCGCACACCGCCTCTACCGCCTGGCGCGTGCAGCCACCGACGAAGGCGCCTAGCCTCCGGTACAGCACGCGCTCGCCGGCTTGCAGCAGGGTGTAGCTCCAGCCGATGGCGGCACGGAGCGTCTGCTGCCGCGCCGGGAGGTCACGCGGGCCGCCGGCGAGGAGGCTCAATCTGCTCGACAGCAGGTTGAGCATCGATTGAGGCGGTAAGACCTTGCTGCGCGCGGCCGCCAGCTCGATGGATAGCGGCAATCCATCCAGCCGAACGCAGATTTCCGCCACTGCCAGGGCGTTCTCCGGCCCCACTACGAAATCGGGTTGAATCGCCTGCGCCCGCTCCACGAACAGCTCAACGGACGGCGGGCCTACCAGATCCCCCAGGCTCTGCCAGCGATCGAGATCCGGTAGTGCGAGGGGCGAAACGGGGAACTCATGCTCCCACCTCAGGCGGAGGGGCGCTCGACTCGTCACGAGCATCTTGATGCTCGGGCAGGCCGCGAGGAGCTCGGCAATGACGGGGGCGGCGGGCAGCACCTGCTCGAAGTTGTCCAGCACGAGAAGCGCCTGCTTGTCCCACAAGTAGTCTTTCAAGGAGTCGAGCAGGCCATGCGCGCCGGCCTCTCGGACTCCGAACGGATGGGCCATGGCGGAAGGAACCAGCGCCGGATCACTGATCGGGGCGAGATCGACGAAACAGACGTCATGCTCGAACTCGTTGAGCAGGCTTGCCGCCACCTCCAGCGCGAGCCGGGTCTTGCCGCTGCCGGGGGCCCCGGTGAAGGTCAGGAGGCGCACATCAGGGTGCTTGAGGGTTTCCTGGGCGGCGGCAACGTCCTGGTCGCGACCGATCAGCCGCGTGGGCGGAGCTGGCAGGCTGCGGCCCTTAGGGCTCAAACCCGACATGGGCCGGGTCGGATCCGGACAACGGCTGGAAGCCTACGCAACCGGCGCACCCATGAGCACGCCTGCGCTGAAGAAAACGTTAGACCTCTGGCGCAACACCACGCCGGCGGCCGATCCGTATCTCGATACGCTGACCACGAGCATCTTGCAGTCAGAAATGACCATCCGGACGGGCGCCAAGCGACTTATCGGCTCCATGCTCCGCCGCGTGACCTACCATTACTCGTATCACACCGGAGAGACTCAGAGCATCCGCCAGATGCTGGGCCACAAGGACCTCCCCGGGTTCATCGGTCCCATCGACGCGGGAGCGCCATATCGCCCAGAACACCCGAGCTAGACCGCGCTAAGACCGATAACTGCCGTCGCACCTGGCTCTGGATGATAACGACGCTCTGGTAGGCGGTCAAACAGGCCTCAACGGCTCCCACTCTGGCAGGAAACAGGGTTGGGGCGACGGCGTGACCTCGTTCCCCCTGGATTCGGCCCGATCGATACTGGAGCGCCCTGCCGTCCGGAGTAAGCCGAAGCTGACCTAACCTAACCTGCGCGACGACCTCGAAGCTCTCGCGTCCGCGGGCTCCCGATCGTCCTGCGGTTGTAGTCCAGGTCTCTATGCAGGCCAGGACTCGGCTGCCTGGGCACTTGCCCGATCAGGCCCCAAGTGAACACGGCCCGAGCTCCGAGCGCGCGTTGTTCCCCGGAGGTGGCGCGGACGCCTGCGGATTCGATGCGGATCAATCGGCGGTGCCCCAGCCGGACCATTCGTGCCGCAGCTCGTCCGCCATCGTCGCGCCATGGCGCACGCCAGCTTCGGCGGCTAGCGCCGATTCGCCGAATCCCGTCACCGTCGGTGAGTCGGGCGGTGGTAGAACGTGGACCACGCTTCCGCCGTAATAACTGCGGAACCGCTCGATTGCCTGTAGGGCACGCTGCCCTGTGCCGCCGGGCGTGATCGCGACCACGACGTTGTAGCCGATCGCCCCTTCGAGATTCTCTCCCATGACCCCGCCGTCCATGTAGCGCCGCGCACCTACCGTGATCGGCGCATCTCGGCCGGGCGCTGCCCGGCTGGCCGCCACGGCGCGCTCAATCGGGACCCCCTGGGCCCGGTCGAAGAACCGCACGGTGCCGTCATACACGTCGACGGCTGCGAGTTTTAGCGGAAGGTCCGGCCAGTCACGCATCCCGAGGTCGGCCGCCGTACTTTGGATGCGGTCCTCCTCCAGTGCCCCGTTTGCTGTCAGCGCCATCGCCCCAATCTGAATCCGCTGGGCTACGGTCCGCTCTGGGGCTAACGGTCCCTGCCACATTCGGGATAGTTCCTGTGTGATCTGGGCGTCTTCGGGTGACTGGACGGGACCGACGGCGAATGGCGCTGGTGCGAGGGCCTGAGCGTACAGTGCGTCGAGGTCTCGGCCAGCACGGACCAAGGTGGCCACGCGCGAACCTGCGGAGGTTCCGACGAACAGATCAGCTTCCGTGAGGTCCACCCCTGCGTCGCGCATTCCCTTCAGTACACCCAGTTCCCACGCCTCTCCTACGCTGCCCCCACCGCCGAGCACGACCGCGCGCCGCAAACCGGCGAGTTGATTCGTGGCGACCTCAGGAGCCTGCTGGCCAACCGCGGGACTCGATAGGCTGCTGGACGCGACCAGCGCCATACCGAGAGACCACAAACTTGCGGCTATGCGGTGCCAACTCGGCGACGTCATGTCTCAGATCCTCCTCCGTTTTCCGTGTGAACCAAGGAAACTCACCATCTGGGAATTGACCGGCTCACGCCGGCGGATGCCACTCCAACTTGCCGTTCATTGGACCGACGAACCCGATCGACGGGTGACCAAGCATCTGACGAATCGCGTTGATCTCGCCGATGTGAAACCAGGTGTGGAGCACAGTCCGCATCAGGCCCGTGCCGAGCGACTCATCCAGCAGTCGGCTGCCGTCCAACATTCCTGATCCGACCGTCGCCAGAGCGGCCTCGTCGGCGAGGGCGACCCAATCGGAGGTGGCTTTCGCCTGGCGGAACAGGTCTAACGCATTGGCGAGCGGAGGCGGCGCCGCAACGTCCGATCCGGAGCGAAACGGATAGACGGCCTTGCGCAGATCGGCAAACGGCTCGGTTTCCCCCTTCGCGAGAGCAGCCCGGGTCGCGACCCGGACCCACTGCCAGGAGACGTGCCCCACGATCCACGAGATCGCATTCATCTGAGTCCCATCGGCCTTGACCAGACGCGAGCTCGCGTCTTTATCGGTGAGGTCGCCCTCAAGAGCGCGCTCGAAGCTGAACATTGCAAAGTTGGCCAGTTCCTGCGACTTGTACATCAGCGATCTCCTCTTGGCGATACGAAGAGAGGCCGTGCGAGTAAACCGGCTAATGCCATTCCTGAAAGCTAAACCTGCGCGACGACCTCGAAGCTCTCGACAGATTGCGTCGCGATCCCCAGTTGTTGCCCGCGCTGACCGGTCACCTGTGTTACCTGTCCCTGGCTCGCGCGCATGGAATCCTCATCCTTCCACAGGGTGATGGCGAGCACCTTGCCCGTCTGGCGGTCCATCAGCCAGAGGCCACCCTGAGAGCCGGCTTGCTGCTCGATGCGCGGCAGAATGTCCTCCTGGATGTGCCGGATCGTGTCAGCGGTGAGATTGGAAGGGCTGGCGACCGTTGTCACGCGTGCGAACATTTGTCGGAACCTCCCCTGATCTCGGGCGATGGGCTTGCCTCCGGGACGTCCGCGGGCTCCCAATTCATCCCTGCGTTTTGCAGTCTAGGCCGGCCAGGACGCGGCTGCCTGGGGCAATTGCCCGATATTGCGCGGCTTGAATCACCACCCGAGCTAAGAGGGCACGGTGTTGCCCGGAAGCGGGTGCGCAGGGCGCGAATGCCCGCGGGGTCGAGGCTTTAAACCGCTCCTGCGCGGGTCATCACCGATGCAAGCTCGGCCCTGGAATGAACGCCGAGGCGGTCGTAGATCTCCTCCAGATGCGAGCGCGCGGTTCTCCAGGAGATGCCAGCGGCTGAGGCTACGGCGTCGGCCGTCATGCCAGAGGCGAACAGGCGGGCGATGTCGAGCTGCCGCGAGGTCAGCGATGACGAGATGATGGTGCCGGAGTCCGCTGCGCGAGCGAACGGCGCGGGTGTATCCTGGTCAGCGGGAAACCACAAGCTCACGTGGAACCCGCTCGCCCTTCCCGCGGCAGCCTCCACCGGCAACACGTGCTCGCGGACCAGGGTCATTTTCCCGCCCGGATCCTTGACGACCATGGTCCCGTCCCACTCGCGCGTCGTTCGGTAGGTCGCGCGAAGCAGGTCCTCTTCGCCCTCGATCAGGGCTTCGATCAAATGCATGGTGCCCGGCGCCAGATTGCCTGCCTCGACCTCCTGGTAGAGCCCCGGGAGACACTGGGCGATCTCGTCTCTCCAGCGCGGGAATCGGTCGCGATAGGGACCAACGATCGCGGCTGGCAGGAACCGCGCCGGCCACGGCAGCTCGTCACGAACAGGATCGCCGATCGTGCGCGCAAAGGCGTGGTTCACCCAGATGATGCGGTTGCAGCGGTCGGTGAGAAAAGCCATGATCGGGAACAGATTCAGACACGCCGCGGCCACCCGCAGCTCTTGTTGCGAGGATCGGGCCTCGTCCGTGCTCGCGCGCCCACCATCCACCGTGCCTCCCTCCTCCGCCCGCGGGCGGGCGGCTTCGCGCCGACGACCGGGTTCACGATCCCGGCACAGTACTCCACTCCGCGCCCCGTGTCATGGGGCATTTGCCCGACAGCGCCAGACGGTCCGTGGATTGCGAGCTTGGCGGTTGCTGACCAGGCGTGCTACCCAGGCACCACCGTGATGCTCCCGACTGTGCCGCGCTCGTGATGGATCAAGCAATAGTGCTCGCAGTGGCTAGGACGGGCTCCAGGCCAGCGTCTCCGTATTCCCGATCAGCTCAAGCGATGGGGTGCCGTCATCCGCGACGAGCAACCGGATCCGGTCCTTGCCGGTCTCGTCCCGCAGGACCACATTGGCATCGCCTAGGGAGCGGCCGGCCAGCTCGGCGGACCGGCCGACGCCACCGATCCGCACGATGGGAACGCTGCCGTTCCAGAGCGCGAATCCCTGGCTGACACTTCCATCCGGGTTATCCCCCATTTCGACATGGACCCGGAGTTGTCCGTTCAGATCAAAGATCCGCAGCGCGCCGGTGTTGCCGGGACCAGCTACCAGGTGTATGCGGTCGGTGCCGCCGTCCGTAACGATCATGGACTGTTCGGCCCGCAGGTCGGAGCTCTCTCCATCCCGCCGTTCTGGCAGCTGAGGCGGCTGCGGCTGGGCACCCGCGGAGCCCGGATCCACAAGGCTCGACGCCAAGACGGTTCCGAGGACAGCCATAGCGAAGGATACGATTCCCGATAGCGCAACCGTTCGATTCATGACAAGTGGCCTCCTCAATGCTGACTTCGATTCGCCTCTACATCTGCCGAGATCGGCGTAGCGTCGCCCCGTGGCCCGTCTTCCCGGCCCCGGCAGCGTACTCCGCTTCGCGGCTCGTGTCATGGGGCATTTGCCCGACAGCGGATGTCCGACCGGCACCCTCTTTACGGCTCGCGGCTGCGCTTGTTCTCGACGATGATGGCCCTGATGTCGGACTCGCCGACGTTCTCGACCGTGTGTGTCCACGCCTCATGCCACATCACGTGGCCGTCCGGTAGATCGGCCTCCACGCTTTCACCACCGGGAAGGTAGATCTTGACCTTGCTTCCCGTGATGAAGAAGACGGTTTCGTCCTGGTGAGAATGCTGCACGTCCTTCTCGCCCGCCTTCAGATTCATCTCCAGGACGCGAACCTCGTCGTTGTTCAACAGTAAGCGGTAGTTATTTGGGGAAGTTTTCGTGGGGTCAATGTAGTTCATGGGTTCTTCACTCCTCATGGCGTTATCCGGATGACGGCCCATCCAGTGTTGCTCATCGACGCGAGGCGCGGCATCGCTGGAAGTTGCTATTAGTGGAGAAAGGGATCCGTCGGGCGCCTTTGCGGGGGAATAGCAATATCTTGCTAGAGGAGTCCGTGTCGGCTGGCGAAGACTGCGGCCTCGGCGCGGTTAGCCGCCCCAGTCTTGGTGAGGATGTTGCTCACGTGTCGGATCACCGTGTTGGGGCTGATGACCAGCGCCTCTGCGATCTCGCGGTTGCTCTTTCCGGCAGCGATCAAGCCAAGAACCTCGACTTCGCGTGCGGAGAGACCGGCCGGGAAGATGTCACTGGGGTGCGACGCAGGGGCTGTGCGCTGTCGGGCTCGAATTGCCAGAGCGCGTTCGAGCGCCGGTTGCATGTGCATCGCCCGGAGTTCAGCAATGGCAGCGTCCAGGTGCTCGTGCGCCGCCGCGCGCTCGCCAGGCTCGCCCTGGAGAAGCAGCTCGGCGAGCTGCAGGCGGGTTAGCGCTAGCTCGGGGCGAAAGCCGAGCTGTTCCGTGTCTTGCAGCCCGCGCTCGTACCAGGATCTGGCTGTCTCGCGGGCCCCAGCGAGCGCGGCGGCGGCGCCCAGATGTCGGGCGAACGTGGTAATGAACCCGAACGGCGACGCGGGCGGGCCGTCCCGAAGCCAATCAGCGAGCGGGCGCGCGGCCTCGAGGTCCTGCACCACCACAGCGGCATCCAGCATCATATGCAGGATGTTGAGAGGCTCGGCCAACGGGGTGTCCAGGGTCTCGTACGACGCAAGCTTGTCCCGTAGGAGGGCGCGAGTCTCTTCTACCCGTCCGCCGTAAGCGGCGAGCGCTACTCTTGGCCCGTAGGTCGGTTCATTACTGTAGCTCTCGAGCTCGCCGGCCAGACCTAAATACACGAACGCTCGCCCGCATCGGCCGATGGCAAACTGCTCGGCTACGCGCGGCGTGCCCAGCGCTTCTCCGCGCGCCAGCATGTGCCGGGCGATCTCCACTGCCTCCTCTAGGCGCCCGTCCACGGTGGCAAGCAGCCCCCGATAGCTCATCGCGTTGATCTCGTTGAAGGCGTCGCGGGTCTGATCGGCCAACTGGCCCAGCTCATGCCAGGCGCTGGCAGCCCCTCCGAGGTCGCCTTTTGCGAACAGACCCGCGCCGCACATCTCCAGGATCTGGCCAACGGTTCGGCTCCGCACGCCCCCGTGGGGCCGGGTTGCGAACTCTTCCGCCAGGGCAACGGCGCGGCGCCAGTGTCCCGGGGTCAGCTCGTTGTAGATCGCCTGCCAGGCGCACGTGAAAAGCAGCTCTGGATCGTTCAGAGTCCTAGCAAGCTTGAGCGCTCGCTCCAGGAGCTCGATTCCGGCGGAACGGTCGCCATTGCCGATGGCGGCACGCGCGAGGGCGACATCGGCGTAAGCGCGATCGGAAGTTCCCGGCGCCGCGTGGGCGTCCGCGCGGTCGGCCCAGGTGCGCCACTCGGGAGTTTCGGTGTTACCGGGACGGTCCCGATGGAGCGCCTCGAGGACCATGCGGCAGGCGCGCGAGGCTCGCGGATGGTCGTCGGCGGCCTCAGCGGCGGCGAATGCGCGGGTTGCGACGCCTTCTGCCACCTCGCGCGGATGGCCGAGCGGCATCTGGGCCTCACCGAGGGCGAGCAGCAAGTCACAGCGCTGCGAGGGGTCCGGGGTACCCGAGAGATCGAGAGCCCCGAGAGCTGCGCCGTAGAACTTTACCGCCTCTTCGTAAGCATAGACGTCCCGTGCGTGCTCGCCGGCGCGCACGGCGTAACGAACCGCGTTAGCCGAACCGCCGCTCGGCATCGCCTCGATAAAGTGATGTGCGATCTCGGCCGCACCCTGGCCTGGGTTGCCGCCTCGCTGGTGGTCGAGCGCCTCTGCGGCCCGCAGATGCAATCGCTGCCTGCGTGGCAGGCTCAGCTCGTCGTAGAGGCACCGCCGGACGAGCGCATGCGTGAAGTGATAGGCCCTGGCTTCTTCCCGGAGTAGACCGGAGCTAAGAGCTTCCTCCAGGGCATCTAGCGGGGCCGCGGGCGCTCGGCGCCCGGACTGTCGACGGCGCTGAGCAGCTCAAAGGTGAAGCCTTCACCCAACACGGCGGCTACCTGTAGCAGGCGGTTCGCGTCGGGGCTCAAACGGGACAACCTCCTGGCGATAACCTGGCGCACCCCCTCAGGGATACTCCACTCGATTACGCTCGCCGTAGGGTCGGTGAGATCCTTTCCTTCGCTGGCGAGCTGTCGGACGACCTCCTTCACGAAAAACGGGTTGCCCTCCGTTCCGCGGTAGATCGCCTCTGCTACAGCGGGCGCGACGGCTGACCCGTTCAGCGCCCCAATCAGCATCTCCACGTCTGCGGCCGACAGGGACGGAAGAAGAAACCGCCGATAGAGATGCTCGCGGCTCAGCTCCGCCAGGACGTCCGAGAGGGGATGGGCATGGCCCAGCTCGACGGGTCGATACGTGCCGACCAGGACGAGGGGAGCCCTGGAAACCTTCCGGGCAAGATGCTGGAACAACAAGAGGGTGGGCTTGTCCGCCCAGTGCAGATCATCCACGCACAGCAGTGCACCCCGTGGACTCAACCCCGCGATGCTCAGCACGAACTCGGCGACCGATTCGAAGAGGCGGTATCGGTCTTGCTCGGCACCGAGCGACGCGCCGCTGGGCAGATCGGGGAAACGCGCGCGTAGCTCCCTGACCAACAGGGCCACATCGGGAGCTCCATCGCCGAGCTGCAAGCGGAGCCGGTCGGTGGGCTCGCTCAACGCGTAATCGCGTAGCGCCTCAGTGAAGGGTAGGTAGGGAGGAACGCCCTCGGACTCGTAGGCCCGCCCGACCAGCACTCGGGCTCCCTGGTCGTTCGCGACGCGTGCCAGCTCGAGCAGGAGGCGTGTCTTCCCGATTCCAGGCTCGCCAGCAACGAGGAGCGCGGCCCCGCGGCCAGCGCCGGCAGCCTCCAGGCTTGCCCGGAGCTCGCCCAGCTCCAGCACGCGCCCGACGAACGGGGTGCCGCCCCAGAGATCAGCCAACTCGGGACTCCGAGGTAGGACTCGCGAGTGCGATTATAGGCAGCTACGCGAACGGGCCTCGTTGGCCAGTCGAGTCTGGGGAGTACAGCCTCGTGCCGGCTTCTGAAGTCTAATCCTCGACGAGGATCTGGCAGGCTGTCACGCGGGAGTCCAGCACGCGCGTGCGGAAAACCTAGCCCCAGGATTGCGGCGGCCAGGGCCAGCACCTTGCTGTATTGGAACAGCTTCATGCTGATGACAGTTGGGAGCCGATGCCGCCCGCCCCGCTCGAACGGGTGCCCGCTTGCTCGCGCCCCCCAGGCACCTCAGCGCGGCGGTTTGACAGGAGAGCGCGATCTCCAACCCGTCAGCGTTCCTGGAAGGACAACGGCCCACGAGCATCCGACAATGCCCTATGTGCAGTCCGCGCCGTCAGCCGGCTGAGTCCCGCTCTCTGAGCGCATCCCTCACTCGCGTTACTGACTCCCCCACAGGCCCCGGGTCCGGCAGGGCCACGTCTGGCCCCGCGTAGCGCGCCAGCATGTAGGCGTCGGTCAGCTGAGCCACGGGCTGCGTGGCTCCCGGGAGAGGTTGGCGAAGTGCCTCCTGGTATTCCCGGGGCGTTTGCGCCGCGGCGCGGGGGAGATTCGCTCGCGCCAGCAGCGTTTGAAACGCTCGATAGTGCCGGCGGATGGCGTTGCGCGGGTCGCCTGAGCCAGGCGCCGCATCGCCGCGCGGGCCGGACAGGCTCCCCCACATCCCGCGCACTAGGTCTCCAAGCCCACCTCCCGCTGCCCGAGCCCGCGCCTCGCGCACGTCGTCGTCCCGCCGCCCGCCCATCCTGCCAACGAGTCGATAGAAGATCCAGACGGCCACCAGGGTGAATAGCAGTGTCAACGAGATGGCGACGAACAGCGCCAGAAACTCCGGCGGCGCCGGGGTTGGATCCTGATCGAAGCGCGGCCGGTTCTCCTCCGCGGTCTGCATCCCCCGGATCACAGCGTCGGCATCCACTCCCGTCAGTTCGCCTACCCAGTGGAAAAACAGCGCGAAGTAGTGGGCCAGGTAGCCGGCAGCCAGCAGGACCGCGTCGGTGACAGGCAAGGCAAAGCGGCCCACGCGCCCCGCGGCGGCCCCGAACACGCCGAGGGCACCCGACGAGAAGACCCCGGCCAGCACCCCCCCGCCCAGCACCAGCAGAATCGCGCTGCCTGCCCCGATGCTGGCCCAGTGCAGGCGGGTCAGCTGACGCGACTCGACGCCCGCGAGCTGGTCCAGGAGCAACGCTGCGACGGCCAGCAGAAAGCAGGCCACGACGGCGCCCAGACCCGCCTCCTGGACGATCCCGACCAGGGGCAAGAACAGGAAGACGACGACCATGGCGGTGGCGGAGACCCCGATGTGGTTGAGCACGCGCGCTCGATTCATTCTGCGGGCCAGGCCGAGGCCACGCCCCCAGAGATAGGCCGTCACGAACACAGCCACGATGCCCACGCCGCGGTAGTCCGGCTCCGGGTGGCCAAGGATCAGCTGCGCCGGGTGCACCAGTCCGGCATGGACCGTGCCGGCGCCGAGGCTCAGGGCCAGCCCACCCCCGGCCAGCAGCCACCGGCGCCGCTGCAGGGAGAGTCCTGCCATGGCGGACGCGCGAGCGGCGAACCAGCCGGCGAACAGCACGAGGCCGACCGCGGCCAGGGGAGGGTGCACCTGGCCGCCAACCTCGGAGATGGCCGCCGCGATGAGCCATGCCCAGATGCCCTCCATCAAGCTGATGGAGAGGACGACGCCCAGAATCCCCAGTGCGCCTGCCATTGGCTACGCCGAGTAACCGTTCATCGTGAGCCCTTGGACAGGCTCAGGATGCTCGGCATGGTCGATAGGTTCGAATGTCACGTCCGGCAATAGATGGACCTGGATGGCCGGATCCACGACGACGGGTAGCTCCGCACCGAGAAACACCAGCGAGATCGCATGGCCCCGCTCGGCGAGTCGCAGCAGATCGCGGGTGACCTCCTCGTCGAGAAAGGCCGTGACGGCAACGAGGCTGGCGCCAAACGGAAAGTTGGCGGCGATCCGCTCGAGGAAGGGTCCGAAGGCCATGGTCGGGATCGGGGTAAGGGTGGCCAGAGCCGCGAGCGTGTCCTCGAGCTGGGATGGGCGGCGGTTGGGGCGCAGGTAGAGCTGAAAGTCCTCCATCCCGGTGCCGCTGGCGTTGGCCGCGAGCCCGATCGGGTGCCGCTGAGCTACCGCCTCGCGAACGAGGGCCGCGGCCACGCCGAGCGCAGCCTCGAAACGGGCTATGTCGTAGCCCTGCCAGGCGAACGCCAAGGTCTGCGTGTTGACGACGACGACAACGTTGTTCAACGTCGTGGGGGCCATCACGCGCGTCTGTAGCTTCATGCGGCGGGCCGATGCCTTCCAATCAACGAACCGCATGGGGTCACCCGGTCGATAATCGCGTACACCGGTCACCCGGATCGGATCCTCGAGGACGGGCGGCCGGGCGTTCGCTGCGCCGAACGGGAAGCGCGACCGCGGCCGAGATGCGGGAAGCTGCGCGATCCGCGGATAGACCAGCAGCTCGTGGGTCTCAGGGATACGAAGCTGGGTGGGGAAGAGGCCAAGCGGGTCCCCCGTTTCCAGATCCGTCGGCCCCACGACGTAATCCCCTCGCGCCGAGCACGTGAACTGCTGGCGCAGCTCGACCCGCTCGTTCCAGCCCAGCGACAGGGAACGTCGGCGCTGCCAGCCCTCCTCACCCGCGACCTGCGGGCCGCCCTGGACGGGCCGGACGTCCGACGGCATATGCTCGTCGAGGCGCACCCACGGGAGGGGCAGAAGCTTGCGATTCGTGATCTCCACAACGTACTCGGTACGCTCCCCGGGGAAGATCCGGGGCGGATCGAAGTACCTCCGATAGGTCAGGCGCTCGAGCGAGCGGCGCGACCAGAACGTCGAGCCGAGAGCGGTGACCAACAGGAGGCTGGAGAGCATGATGAGCGCGCCCTGCGCACGGATGATGCCCACCATGAGCGCGATGGTGAGGAGCAGGACGAGCTGAGCCAACGCTGACGCCTCAGTTCGCGGGAACCGCGGCGCCGGGCAGCGGCTCGACGGGCACCGGCGTGGCGTCGACGATGCCCCGCAGCACGCGGCCCATGGCCTCGCCACGCAACCGCCCCTCGTGCCGCAGCACCAGGCGGTGGCTGAGGGTAGGCTCGACGAGTTGCTTCACATCGTCGGGGACCACGTAGCTCCGCCCGCGCAGCGCTGCCAGGGCCTGGGCAGCGCGGTACAGGGACAGGCTGGCGCGTGGGCTGGCGCCAAGCTCGATGGATTGGTGCTGGCGCGTGGCCCGCGTGAGGGCAACGATGTATTCGGCCACCGGCTCCGCGACATGGACAGCCCGCACGGCCGCTACCAGGTCCATCACTTGCTCACTCGTCGCCACGGGCTCAATCTCGTGCAAGGGGGCAGGACCCGCAAACCGCCGCAGGATGGCGATCTCCTCGGGCTGACTCGGGTAGCCAACAGATATACGCAGCAGAAAGCGATCGAGCTGCGCCTCCGGGAGCGGAAATGTGCCCTCCAGCTCAACGGGATTCTGTGTGGCCAGCACGAGGAACGGCCGAGCGAGCAGTGAGGTGTGGCCTTCGACCGTGACCTGCCGTTCTTCCATGGCCTCCAGCAGGCTGGACTGGGTGCGCGGCGTTGCGCGGTTGATCTCGTCAGCGAGCACAATGTTGGTGTGAACGGGCCCCGGCCGGAACTCGAACTCGCCTGCCTTTTGATTGAAGAAGAAGATGCCGGTGATGTCGCTGGGCAGCAGGTCTGGGGTGAACTGGATGCGGCTGAAGCCGCAGCTCAGGCATCGCGCCAGCGTCTTCGCGATGATGGTCTTGCCAATGCCGGGCACGTCCTCGATGAGCACGTGTCCCTCGCATAGCAGGGCGGCGGCGAGCAGCTCGACCACGTTTTCCTTGCCGACGATGACCCGGCCCATTTCGCGGACAAGGTCGCGTCTGAGGGCGGCTACGGCTTCCAGGCTCACCTAATTGCGCCGGGCCGGATCGGCGAGGTGGAAACCACCGGCGCCAACGAGCGGGACGAAGCGGACGGCCCCGAGGGAGTGTGAGTCGATATCGGAGCCGTGGCGCTCGGCAAGCACGAGCTGCTGGCGCTTGAGCGAGCCCACGGGCGCGACGAGCCGACCGCCGTTGGGAGAGAGCTGCTCCAGGAGGACTGGAGGCAGTCCGGGCGCCGCGGCGGTGGTAACGATCACGTCGTACGGGGCCAACGGCGGCCAGCCCAGGCTGCCATCGCCGATGACGACGTGGACGTTGTTGCAGCCCAGGTCCGCAAGGCGCCTTGAGGCGGTGAGCGCGAGGTCGGGGCGAATCTCCACCGTCACCACGTCGCGTGCCAGCTGTCCCAGCACAGCGGCGCCGTAGCCGGAGCCGGTGCCGATCTCGAGGACGTGGTCGGTCGCCTGCGGATTGGCCGCCTGCACCATGTGCGCCACGACGGTGGGTTGCGAGATCGTCTGTTCCTGGCCGATGGGGAGGGCGACGTTGTCGTAGGCGTGCTCCTGGAGCTCCTGGGGCAAGAAGCGCTCTCGGGGCACCTTGCTGAGGGCGTTCAGCACCCGCTCGTCGCTCACTCCACCGGCGCGGAGATCGGCGAGCAGCTGGTGTTTCGCTCGGGGACCGTCAGGAACGACCAAAAAGGCCTCCTCGAATCACTACTGTGGAATTCTAATATGGAGCATGATCATAGCGTGGACTGGCCACCGCCCGGGCGTGTTCGCCGACGCGAGGGCGGCGCGGGATGCTGGCGAGCGGGTGGCGAGTGCAGTACTGGGGCGCGCGTGGCCGGCCGAGTTTATCTCGGGCGGCCAGCGCGGCGTGGACCAGTGGGCCGCCTCGACTGCGTTGGCTCGCGGCGTGCCCTATCACCTCGTCCTCCCGATGCCAAATGCCCGGTTCTGCGCTGGCTGGACGGCCGCGGACCGCGCGACGCTTGAGGCGCTGCTGGCACGGGCAGCGAGCGTCGCGATCGTGGACTCAAGCGGCGCGCTCGGGGCACTCGCCTACGACCTGCGGAACGAGGCCGTCGTCCGACGCGCTGACCTCCTGGTCGCGGTGTGGACGGGCATGCGCAGGGGCGGCACCTTCCATACGATATGCACCGCGTGGGCGCTCGGCGTGCCGGTGGAAGAGACGCTTCTAGAGGGGTCAGGGGGCGGGAGTCAGGGGACGGGGGGCCGAGGATTGTAGAGAGGTGGACGCGCTGTTTATGGGCGCGGCCGCTGGGGGCAGCTATGAAGGGGTCTCCCGGTCAACATGTCGGGGCCGTCCGCGATCGCGACCCCGGCCCCCCTGACGCCCGTCGCGTGGCCCCAGCCCCGCGCCTCTAGTGGGTCGCTTCTTACAGATATCGCCATTGCGTCGGTTGCTTCGTTCCGGTAGCTTCGTTCCGGTAGGGCGGGGGCTTGTCCCCCGCCGCGTGTCCCTGTGTGTGCGGTCGCCGGGCGGGAGGGGACAAGCCCCTCCCCTACCGGACGAATGGCCTATCCGCAAGACATCTGGCCCACTAACGCTGTGCCCGCCCCTGGGCGGCCACGGCGGCGGCGGCCGCCGCCACCGCTTCAGCATCGCCCAGGTAGTAGTGGCGCATCGGGTGGAGGGACTCGTCGAGCTCGTAGACGAGAGGGATGCCGGTGGGGATGTTGAGGTCGATGATGTCCCCCTCGGACATGTCGTCGAGGTGCTGGACCAGGGCCCTCAGGCTGTTTCCGTGGGCGGCGATGAGAACGCGCTGGCCGGCCCGGATTGCAGGCGCGATGGTTTCGTTCCAGTACGGCAGAAAGCGTGCCACGGTGTCCTTCAGGGATTCGGTCCGGGGGAGCTGCTCCGGCCTCAGGTCGCGATAGCGCGGCTCTCTCTGGGGCAAGCGCTCGTCGCCAGGGTCAAGAGGCGGCGGCGAGACGCTGTAGCTTCGTCGCCATATGAGCACCTGCTCCTCGCCATGGCGCGCGGCCGTCTCCGCCTTGTCCAGGCCCTGGAGTGCCCCGTAATGGCGCTCGTTGAGGCGCCAGCTATTGTGGACGGGAATCCACATGAGGTCCATCTCCTCCAGGACCACCCAGAGCGTCTTGATTGCCCGACTCAGCACCGATGTATAGGCGACGTCGAAGGTGTAGCCTCCCTCGCTAAAGAGACGCGCCGCCTCCTTCGCCTCCTCGATCCCCTGCTCGGTGAGGCCAACGTCGGTCCACCCTGTGAAGCGGTTCTCGCGGTTCCAGACACTTTCGCCGTGACGCAGGAGCACGACCTTGTGCATGATCTCCCTCCGGGGCTAGTCGCTCTGTCGTGTTGCAAAAGGATAGGCGAACGCCGACACGCTGAGAAAGTGCAGCGCAGCCCTTTCGTTGCTCAGCTTGGGCGCGGCCTTGCAGGTCGCCGGGCGCAGTGAGGTTCCTCACCCGAGCGTTTGCCGGGCCGGAGTTGCCTGTGGGTACGCTATACTTATCCCAGTTACGCGCTTCGTCGCGCGTGCCCGGAGGACCGTGGATGATCACTGTGACCGAACCGGCCGCCACGGAGTTGAAGCGGCTCGTGACAGACCAGGACCACGAAGGGATGGCGCTCCGAGTATTCGTCTCCCCAGGCGGCTGCTCGGGCATGAGCTACGGCATGGCATTCGACGACGAGCCGCAAGAAGGCGACCTGATCATCGATCAGGAGGGCATCCAGATCTGGGTCGATGAGATGAGTGCCATGTATCTCACTGGCTCCGAAATCGACTACGCGGACCAGCTCATGGGCGGTGGCTTCAACATCCACAACCCGAACGCCGTGCGCAGCTGCGCCTGCGGGCATTCCTTCGACACCGGGAACGACGGCGGCAACGCGCGCTCCTGCAGTTGACATCGGGCCGAGCACTGAGCAGACCCTCCGGCAGTAGTCGGGCCGCCTTAGTTCTTCGGCTGCGCGCCCCCCATTGTGCATCGCTCAATCCTGCCATCATCCATGCTAGAATCGCCCGGCTGCATACCAACACAGGGAAGCTGAGTCGACGCCCGCCCAGAACAGAAGCCGGGCGCGCAGTGCGGGTCGGTGGCGCAGGGAGTTGCCAGTGCCAGTAGTCAACAATGTCACGTTCAAGATGGGTGGAGAGGCAGGCCAGGGCGTCGAATCCAGCGGCGCCGGCTTTGCGAAAGCCATCGCCCGCTCGGGCGTGTATGTGTACGGCTTGCAGGACTATATGTCCCGCATTCGCGGCGGGCACAACTTCTATCAGATTCGCGTCAGTGATCGAGATGTTCAGGCCACCGAGAACGCGGTTCATGTGCTCCTGCCCCTCGACGCGATGACGGTCGAGGAGCACCTCCACGAAGTCGTGCCAGGTGGCGCGGTCATCATGGACGCGCCGCTCAAGGTCGATGACCAACGCTTGACCGACCGGGGCGTCAAGCCCATCCGGATGCCCCTGGGGGAGATCGCGAGCAAGGAGGGGAGCAGCAAGGGCCTGCCCCCCACGGTGGCCAAGCTGATGGTCAACACTGCTTCGCTTGGCGTGGCCGCGGGGATCACGGAGCTGCCCTTCGAATACATCGAGCAGGTGATCGTCGAGAACTTCGGTGGCAAGAAGGGCTCCGCCATCGCGCAAGCTAACGTCGCGGTGGCGCGCGCCGGCTACGATGAGGGCGCACGCGAGTTCGGGGCAGACTTCGGCTGGAAAATCCAGGCGATCCCGAGCAAGCCCCGCATGTTGATCAACGGCAACCAGGCAATCGCGTATGGGGCCGCCGCCGCCGGCTGCCGGTGGATCTCCATGTACCCGATGACGCCAGCGACTTCGATCACGGAGTGGCTCGCAGCCCGCAGCAAGAAACTTGGCATCGTCATCAAACAATGCGAGGACGAGATCACCGCCGTTCTCATGGCCATCGGCGCGGCGCACAGCGGCGTGCGGGCCATGACCGCCACCTCGGGCGGGGGCTTCTCGCTGATGGTGGAGGCGTTTGGGCTGGCGGCCATCACCGAGACTCCGCTGGTCGTGGTTGACGCGCAGCGTGGTGGGCCGTCGACGGGCCTCCCGACGCGTACGGAGCAATCGGACTTGCAGTTCGTCCTGCACTGCTCCCAGGGCGAGTTCCCCCGCGTTGTGCTCACCCCGGGCACCATCGAGGAATGTTTCACCGCGGGCTATCGGGCATTCAACTTCGCGGAGAAGTACCAGTGCCCGGTATTTATCCTGACCGACATGAACCAGTCGACGGCGGGCCGGGCCATCGACCCGGAGCGGTTCGACCTGGACGCCGTCAAGATCGATCGTGGCGAGCTCCTGACCGACGCAGAGCTCGACGCGCTCACTGAGCCGTATCTGCGCCACAAGGTCACGGAATCGGGGATCTCACCGCGGGCCCTGGCCGGTCACCCCAACGCCATCGTGATGACGACGAGCGATGAACACTATGAGAACGGGCAGGCGGTGGAGGAAGCGGAGCAGCGGGTTGCACAGATGGAAAAGCGCATGCGGAAGCTGGACCTGGCCGCTAAGGACATCCGCGACCCGCTCCTGGAGGGGCCGGAGGACGCCGACGTTACGCTCGTGGGCTGGGGAAGCACTTATGGCCCCATCCACGAGGCGCGCCTGCTGCTCGAGAGCGAAGGGCTCCGGGTTAACCACCTCCACTATCATGAGGTGTGGCCCTTCCCGGCGGCGCGAACGGAAGAAGTCCTCAGCGGCGCCAGGCGAGTGATCGATGTCGAGAACAACTTCACCGGGCAGCTCGCCCTGGTCATTCGGATGGTCACCGGGATTCACATCCCCGACAGGATCCTCAAGTACGACGGCCGCCCCTTCGCCGGCGACGAGATAGCCGAGAAGGTGCGCGAGAGGGTGATGGCGCATGTCTGACGTCAAGCTCTTCAACATCGATGAAAAGCCAACGTGGTGCCCCGGCTGCGGCGACTTCGGGATTCTCGCCTCGATCACCAGGGGCCTCGCTGGCCTCGACCTGTATCCGCACCAGATGCTCCTCGTCTCCGGTATCGGCTGCGGGAGCAAGCTGCCGTACTACATGCGCGCGAACGGCTATGACGCGCTCCACGGCCGCGCCCTGCCGGTGGCGACTGGGGCCAAGCTGGGCAACCATGACCTGAAAGTCATCGTGATCAGCGGTGACGGGGATGGCTACGGGATCGGCGGCAACCATTTCGTCCACACGATGCGGCGGAACCCGGACATCACCCACATCGTCGAGAACAACCAGGTCTACGGTCTCACGAAGGGCCAGTACTCGCCCACGAGCGGCAAGGGCTACATCAGCACCACCTCGCCGGAGGGTGCGCTCGAGATCCAGATCAACCCGACTGCGCTCGCCCTCGCGGGCGGGGCGACGTTTGTATCGCGCGGCTTCTCGAGCGATCCCAGGCACCTGACGGAGCTGATCCAGAAGGCGGTAACCCACAAGGGCTATGCGCTCGTCGACGTGCTCCAGCCATGCATAACCTACAACAAGATCAACACTAACGACTGGTACAAGCAGCGGGTCTATAAGCTGGACGCCGACCCCAACTACGATGCCTCCGACTACGACTCGGCGTGGGAAAAGGCCCGCGAGTGGGAAGACCGAATCCCGATCGGCGTGATTTACCAGGAGGAGGGTCGCCCCACCTACGAGGAACAGGTCACGCAGTTGGCGGCCGGTCCGTTGATGCGCCAGCCGGTGCAGCGCGATCGCGAGCTTCTGGAGTCCATCAAAAGCGAGTTCTTCTAGGCGCAACACGCGAATCGGGAGGAACGTCTGCCCAGATTGCCCTCTTCGGATGGTAGACTTGGAGCGTCCGTGACGCGACTACATGAGGAAGTAGAGAGTGTCCGTTAGATATGTACTGACGAGGGCTGGCTACAAGACAAGGCCAGACTACAACTGGAGCTCGAGTGCGCAGGCACCGGTTAGTTGGGCTGCCGGATTCCTTTACGCCAGACCGTCCTTCCTTGAGGGCGTAGCGCGCCTCATCGATTTGGCAGGAACGTTAAATATCTACAATACCAGTCCGACTCCGGAATTGGCGGACTATAATGCGACCGCTTCTGACTGGTGGGCCGTCGGGCAAGACATCTCCTCGGCCATTAAGCAGCACGGTCCAGGGTCGTCCGGGGCGCCGGATTACTAACGCGTGTCGGAAAGTCCCCCGCCCGACGCGGCCTCCGTAACGACCGAGCGCCATTCCGAATCCGCTCTTGTACTGGCGGCGGAGGTCAGTTTCGCTGGGCCTCTGCCTCACCCTGACATCCTCGCTCGCTACGACCAAATTCTGCCCGGCGCCGCCGATAGGATCATCCGAATGGCGGAGCGGCAGGCCGATCACAGGCAGCTTCTGGAGAGAACCGTCGTACAAGGCGACATTCGGCGTGCCTTCGCCGGGGTAGTCGCGGGGTTCCTGGTCGCCATAGGGGTCCTGGGAGTCGCGGCCCTGTTGGTTCTGACGGGCCACGACACAACCGGACTGATTCTTGCGGGGGGCGACGTGGTTGCCCTTGTCGGCGTGTTTGTTTTCGGATCCAGCCAGCGGCGGAACGAGCGTCGGGACAAGGCCCAAGCGATGATGGGATCGAAGGTGGGTTCCAACGAGCAGGAGTAAGGACGAGCGCTTCACCGGATGCTTTGCACCGCGGTCGGCCGGCGGACAGCCTTCCGGTGCCGCTCGCAAGCGTCGAAGGCGCACCTAATCTTGATGCCGTTAGCTCTCATCGCCGTCGCCCTCATTGCCCTGATCGTCCTCTCGGGCCTGATCTGGTTCACATGGGGACTCATCGGCCTTGCGCTGCACCTGTTCATGGCGGGGCTCGTGGGCGCCCTCGCCGACGCGGTCGTTCCGGGCCGGTTGCCGTGGGGTTGGATTGGTGCCATCCTCGCCGGGCTCGTCGGGAGCTGGCTCGGCACTCAGATCATCGGACACGTGGGGCCCTCGCTTTTCGGGGTCCCAATTATCCCCGGCTTCGTCGGCGCCCTCATCCTGGCTTTCGCACTGTCCCTCCTCACCAGGCGCCGCACTGCGTGAAGACCACCCGCCACGTCGAAGAGCAGGAAAACAGTGCATAATGCCTCTCCGGACGAGCAGCGGGGGTGGTGCTGTGTACAGGTCGTTCGCTCGACTTTTCCTGGTTCTCTCAGCGGTTTCGGTCACTGCCTGTGGGAGTCCCGTCGTCGGTCGAGGCGACGGATCGGACGGCGAGCGGTCGGTGCGGGCACCCAAGACGCTCGTCCTCCTGGCGCGCGTTGAGCCCGCCGCGGCTACGCCGCGCGTCGACCTCAGCGGCGGCACGGCCACGAACATCATCAACCGACTGTTCACGGCCGGCCTCGCCTACAACGACGACCGCCAGGTGCCGTACCCGTACCTCGCGGAGGCCCTGCCGCAGCTGAACACCGATACGTGGCGGGTGTTTCCCGATGGCCGGATGGAGACTACCTACGTCCTCCGCCCGGGCCTGACCTGGCACGATGGGACACCGCTCTCGGCGGAGGACTTCGTCTTTGCGCTGCGTGTCTACACGGACCCGGAGGTTGGGTCGATGTTCGAGGCCAATCCGCAACGGGCGATGGAGGACGTTGCCGCGCCGGACGCCCGCACCGTGGTGATTCGATGGCAGTTGCCTTATGTGGACGCGGGGCAGCTGTCCGGTGGGAAGAACGGTTTTCCGCCCATGCCCCGTCACATTCTCGAGCAGGCGATGCGGACGGACGCGTCGGCTGTGCCGGGCCATCCGTTCTGGACCCGGGAGCACATTGGGCTCGGCCCGTACCGGCTCGAGCGCTGGGAGCCGGGCGCCTTCATCGACGGCGTCGCTTTCGACGGCCATGCGCTCGGCCGCCCCAGGATCGACCGCGTGAAGATGATCTGGAACGCCGACCCCAACACGGCGCTCGCTAACCTGCTGTCAGGCAACGCCGACCTCGCGGCGGACGCCTCTCTCGCGTTCCAGCAGGGGGTGATCCTGAAGCGGGAGTGGGCGCCGCGGCAAGGGGGTAACGTCATTCTGAATAGCGATGAGGTTCGCTACATCCAGATTCAGGCGCGCCCGGAGTACGCGAACCCGCGGGCCATCATGGACGTGCGCGTCCGCCAGGCGCTCGCATACGCCATCGACCGCCAGGCGCTCCTCGACGGCATGCTAGACGGTGAGGGTGTCCTTGCGGACACCATCGTCTCGCCCGACACCGAGTACTACCCCGAGCTGGATCGTATCCTGACAAAGTACCCTTATGACCCCCGCCGCACGGAACAGCTAATGGCCGAGGTCGGCATCACCAGGGGAGCCGACGGCCTGTATGCGGGCGCGACGGGCGATCGGTTCAGTCCCGAGGTACGCGGCCCTCTTGAGAACGAGCTGAGCATCCTGGTCGATAGCTGGCGTCGCGCCGGGGTGAACGCGCAGCCTTCCGTGACGTCGGCGGCTTTGGCAACCAACAACGAGTACCGTGCGACGTTCCCAGCTTTCGCCCTCACCAAGAGCTCGCTACCGGAGCGGACCGCGGTGCGCAAATACGCCACGTCGGACGTGGCCGCGGTCGAGAACCGCTACGGCGGCACCAACAAGGGCGGGTACTCGCACCCCGAGTTTGACCGTCTGAACACCGCGTTCCAGCGAGCGCTGGACCGCAACGAGCGCAACAAATTCGTCATTGAGATGATGACATTCGCCAGCGAGCAGCTGCCCTCGTTCCCGCTGTACTACGACCTCACGGTGGTGGCCCACATCGCCGCGCTGCAGGGCCCACGGCGCAGCTCTCCAGACGCCCTCGAGTTCTGGAATATCCACCAGTGGGAGTGGCGCTGACGGGTACGCCGAGGCGCGCGGGTCAAAGAATCTGGCGGTAGTTCGAACCGACGACAGATCCTTTGCCTATTGGCTTATCGGCTCAGAGCGTGTGAACAAATGTCATTCTGAGCCCGAGGGGCGAAGAATCTGGCGGCATTTGCAAGCGACAGCAGACCCTTCGCTCCCTGTCGCTCGCTCAGGGTGACAGATTCTTCACATCGGCTCAGGATGACAACAGGGGACCAGTAAGGATTGCCGGCCGGCGCTCACCCGCCCGGATTGCGCCGTCGCCCGTTTCGATGATCACCATCCCGTTGTGGCCGGCCATCGAGAGGAGCCGACTCGAGATCTGAAGCCCCGTGCTCCGCGCCAGCAGTTTGCCGCTCTCCCAGCGAACGATCACCCGGTGATACTCCAGGCGATTGCCTCCTCGCTGGAAGTCGTGCTCCAGCTCCACCTCGACTCGTGGACGGAAGGGGTTCGGGTCCCCCTGAAGCTTCCGCAGCGCCGGCCGCACGAAGACTTCGAAGGTCACAAGGGATGAAACGGGGTTACCCGGCAGTCCGAAGACGAGCCGCTCACCCACCTCGGCGAACGTGAGGGGCATGCCGGGGCGAAAGGCGATGCGGCCGAAATGTACCTTCCCCAGCTCCTCGAGCGCCGGTTTGATGTAATCACGGTCGCCCACCGAGACGCCGCCGGAGGTCAGCAGGACATCGGCCTGGTCGACGCCCTCGCGTACAAGGCGTGTTTGCAAGGCCCGGTCGTCCCGCGCCATGCCCAGAGAAACGGGGATTCCGCCAGCCTCGCGCACGGCGGCCATAATGGCGTAGCGGTTGCTGTCTCGAATGGAGCCGGGGCGGATACTCTCCCCCGGCTCGACGATCTCGTCACCGGTGGAGAGCACCGCGACGGTGGGCCGTCGATAGCAGCTCACGTCGGTGAAGCCAAGCGTCATCAGGAGCCCGATCTCGGCGGGACTGAGCGCTGCCCCCTGTTCGAGGACCAGATCGCCCTCCGCGACGTCTACCCCGATGGGGCGGACGTTCTCTCCCTGGCGCACGGGCTGATCGAGGACCACCCGACCATCCACCTCTCGGGTGTACTCGATCATGACCACGGCGTCGGCACCCTCGGGAATGGGGGCGCCCGTCATGATGCGGGCAGCGGTACCGGGCTCCACCGCGGGGCCCGCCGCCACGCCGGCCATGATCTGCTGGACTACCCGTCGGGCGGAAGTGGCGTCGTCGGACCGCACGGCGAAGCCGTCAACGGTCGAGGCGCGGAAGGGTGGAACGTTCTCGGGGGAGTGCATGGGCTGGGCCAGCACCCGGCCATCGGCCTCAGTCGTCCGGACGGTCTCGGCGCCCAGCGGCCGCACCACCGACTGGACGATGGCAAGGGCCTCGTCGACCGGGAGCATGTCGTAGCGGCTCATGCAGCACCTCATGCCGCTCATGGTAAGCCTCAAAGCCGCTCATGGTGAGCGTGTCGAATCCAGAGCCCGCTGCGGTCCTTCGACAAGCTCAGGACGAGCGGTACCGTCTGGACGAGCGGTACCGGCTGTCTATTCTAGCGGGAGGCGGCGCCGTAGAGGGCGAGTCGCTCCTCGTGGAGGCCTTCGCCGGCGATCTTCTTGATCGCCTCGAACTCCTGGGCATCCCACTCCCCGACGAACGTGATGGCCGTCCCCTCACGCCCCATGCGAGCCGTTCGGCCGATGCGGTGCACATAGGTCTCGGCATCCTCGGGGATGTCGTAGTTGATCACGTGGGACACCCGCAGAATGTCGAGACCCCGGGCGGCGAGGTTGGTGGCCACGAGGTATCGCACACGGCCAGCGCGGAAATCCGCGAGCGTCCGTTCGCGGTCAGTCTGCCCGAGGCTCCCGTGGATCTCGCGCACCGGCAGGCCGCGCCGCTGCATCTGGCGTGTCACTCGCTCGACGGCCACCATCGTATGGCAGAAGATGATGGCGCTTTGCGGCTCCTCCCGCTCGATGATCTCCAGGAGAGCGCGTGCCTTATCGCGCCCGGCGACTTCGTAGTACACCTGGCGGACCGTCGACACGGTCCGCTCCTCCGGTGCGATGACGATCAGCTCCGGGTCGCGCATGTAGCGGGCGGCCAATCGTCGTACGAGCGTGGTGATGGTCGCGGAGAACAGGCCTGTCTGCCGGCTTCGCGGCGTCAGGCGAATGATCTGCTCGACGTCGGGAAGGAACCCCATATCGAGCATGCGGTCGGCTTCGTCCAGGACGAGGACCGATACGGTCGAGAGGTTAACGTGGCCGCGGCGGACCAGGTCCAGCAACCGTCCGGGCGTGCCCACGACGACAGCGGAGCGCGGCAGGGCATCAATCTGCGCCTGCATTGATGCGCCCCCATAGACCGCGCACACGCCGATCCCTCGGTGCTTCGCCAGGCGGGCCAATTCGACCTGTATCTGGGAAGTCAGCTCCCGTGTGGGCGCCAGGATCAGGGCCTGGACTCGATGCTCGGACGGATCCACCACCTCCGCGATGGGAATGCCGAAGGCGGCGGTTTTCCCGGTCCCCGTCTGGGCTTGAACAATCGCGTCCTTGCCGGATCGAAACACGGGAATTGTTGCGGCCTGCACGGGGGTCGGCTCCTCATACCCGGCCTCCCGAACTGCCTGGGCCACCTGCGGGTCCAGGCCAAAGATCTCGAATCCACTCTGCTTTGCAGTCTCTACCAACAGATGCGGTGCCTCCCGGGCGGAATCAGGGCAACAAAAAAGGCCACCCGCCCGGGGGGCCCTCCAGGTTGTCGCCGTGTTCAGATTTTAGTCGCACGCGGAATTATATCACGGGCGCGTCTATCAGAGGGCGGCGGCCGCGAAGCCGCCGATGGTTCAGACGAGTGATCGCTCTCGCGTCTCTCTCCGCAGAGAGCCCAAAATCGCACGGATGGGCATCGACACACACGTGAAGATCGGGGTGTCGCGTAGCGTGTACGAGCTGGACTCGGTCTCGCGCAGCTCCTGGACGAGGTCGAGAAAGTCGCCGGGGTGGTCCGTCTCGAACGCCAGGACGAACTCCTGGTCGTCGAGGCCGAAGGAGTACGTGGTGTTTAGCTTCACCGTCGGATACTTGTGCCCAGTGGCAATGTGCACGGTCATGATGCGCTGGCGCTCGGCCTGCGGTAGGGTGTACCAGGCCCTCGTCTTCACGAACGGGTACACGAACAGATAGCGCGCCCCGCCCGGCGCGATCGTCAGACGCGTGCCCTCCTGGTCTGGATGCACGTGCTCTGAGACGTACATGGAGTGCTTGGTCATCGACAGGTACGAGTAGGGCGTCTCCAGGTATGCGCCTAGCTCCGATGACGCGATGTCGGCAGCTGCCTCCTGGAAGTCGTCCAGGTTCTCGCTCAGCTGCCACAGCATGAAGTCGCAGTCACCACGCATCCCAATCGTGGAATAACTGCGCAGGAGGATCCGCTCAGCCCAACGGTCCACGATGTCGGCGAGCTCCGAGCGGGCAGCGACCCGTTCGCTGGCAGGCAGTCGACGCCATTCCGGCTGCGCTCGGTAGAAGGCGAACCGGACGTATTGCCGTCGTTCTCGAGCCATGGTGTCTCTCCGAGGGATAGCTGAGACGCGCCAGTGGCGGTGCGCGCGTGGCTGCACCTATTCTAGCAAGGGGCGCGGCGGGAGAATTACGGCGATCAGGGGGGGTGTTGGCTGGTGATCATCGAGTGGCAGGGGAAGCGGCCATCGGTGGCTGAAGGCGCCTTCGTAGCGCCAAACGCGGTGCTGGTGGGGGACGTGTCGGTGGAAACCGGCGCGAGCATCTGGTTCGGCGCCGTGCTCCGCGGCGATTTCGGCGCGATCGTCGTTCGCCGTGGAGCTAACGTACAGGACAACGCGGTCGTCCACGTCGACGCCGAGCACCCGACGACCATCGGAGAGAATGCCACGATCGGCCACGGAGCGGTACTGGAGGCGTGCACCGTCGGGCGCGGAGCGGTCGTGGGCATGAACGCCGTGGTGATGAATGGAGCAGTGGTGGGCGAGGAGGCGATGGTGGCCGCCGGGGCCATCGTCCCCGAGGGCATGCAGGTACCCGCACGCCACCTGGCCGCGGGGGTGCCGGCGGCCGTCAAAAAGGAGCTCTCCGGCCGCTCGTTGGAATGGGTGCGGATGGCAGCGCCAGACTATCAGAGGCTAGCCAAGACGTACCTTGATGCCGAAGCGACCCCGACGAGCCGCGAGCCACAGCTTTGATGGCGGTCGGGGTGCGACGGCCCTGCGATTGCCGGCCGGCTCGCCCCCCACGCGCTCGTTTGCCGATGACCCATAATCGCGCAGCCTTCTCTCCGTGGGCCGTCATGCCGTTCGGTCGTCATGAGTAGCATAATGCGAGTAGAGGGATTCCACGGCACGGATGGGAAGTCGGCCGCCTCGATTCTCGAATCCGGCTTTGAGATCAGCCGCAACGTGTGGGACTGGCTTGGAGACGGTGTCTACTTCTTCCAGGACGCTCCAGTGCGCGCCTGGGAGTGGGCGCGCAGCCGGTACGGAACCGAGGCGGCAGTTGTGGGGTCGATAATTCGGTTAGAGAGTTGCATGGATTTGCTTGACATAGGATGGTCACGCGTACTCGGCGATTCATACGATTCTTTCCTGCGGATGCTTAAGGAAGCCGGCCTCCCGCTCCCGGTTCAGACCCGAGGCGCTCACCGGCTTGACCGAACTGTAGTCAACTATGTCGTTGGAGTGTTGCGGGAACAGGGCGTGGAGATTCGCGCTGTGCGCGGGGCGTTCTCCGAAGGGGAGCCTGTCTTTCCAACTTCTGCTCTTTTCGATCGCGCCCATGTCCAGGTCGCGGTTCGGGATCTGTCGCTCATTGAGCGGTCATGGCTCGCGTAGACGGAGGCGCCACAGAATGGTAGCGGCAGGCGACGCAGCGCATCGACTTCACAAGCATTTTGCGGAACTGAATGCCGAGGAGTTTCGACGCAACGTTGAGCGGTATTCGCCCGAGGTTCTGGAGGAACCGGAGGAGCTACAAACGGCAGGTGGCACTGGCCCTCATCAGCTCGTCCTTTTTCAGCCCAGACCGTCGCCTCTGCCGCTCGAGGCTTACTTGGCGTGCGCACTAAGTGGCCTCTCACCCGAACAGCGGCAGTTGGTATTTCAGATCTCCGATGTAGTTTCCATGATCTGCAGTAGCACCAACATCACGCTCTATGAGCCGCGCAAAAAGACAGATCCGGTCTCCAACCCGGAGATTTCCGACACGGAGGTTTGGGGGATCGATCGCGAAAAGGTCGTTAGTTCCGACCTTCTTATCCATTTGTGCCACTACCCCAGCACGGGCTCCGGGGAAGAGTTGGACTTCGCCTACAACGCTTTGGTGCCTATCATTCTGGTTTCTCACGGCGACAATCGAGTGAGCCGAATGGTAACGGGAATTCCGGCTTTGAGGGTGCAGATCACCTACACGGAGCCGGAAGACCTAAGGTCCGATCTGAGGCACGCCCTAATGGAGATTCGTCCGATCTTAGAAGTTAGGAAAATGGCGTTCTCGCTATACGACGCCAACCTTGTGGGAAGCAAAGTCCGGTCGCTCCGGGAGTCCGTGGGCCTGAGCCGCGCTGAAGTCGCCGCGAAAACCCCGCTGGTCACCGAGGAGTTTTTGCGACATCTCGAAGAATCCGTCGACCGCGTAGCGAATCCAAGTCTCATCCAGCTGCGGCAGCTAGCCACAATTTTGAAGACCACAGTAGCCGATCTCGTTGAGCCTGACCTCGACGAGCGTCTCATGGTGACGCTACAGGATTGGGTGGGAGAGAGAGTGGGGGGCCAATCGGGACGGGCTGCCCGTTTCCCAGGGATGAGCCTCAGGGACCGCAACAAACTGATCCGGCGAATACTCCTTCGCGTCATGGACTCGCTGGAAGAGGAGGATGAGGACCAGTAGTGGGCCTACCCGACGCCGAACTGTCTGCTGAGGAAGTAGTTCGTCTCACGGGACAGACCGGGCCGCCAGTCGATCTTCAGGAAATCGTCTCCCTTTGGCCTGGTCTAAACCTATCCGTTGATGACCTGGACGGCGAGGGTTACTTGGTGGACCTCGGCGCACGGGGGGGTGAAATTATCATCCGGGCGGACGCGCCGGCCTCGAGGCAGCGGTTTACCCTTGCCCACGAACTGGGACATTGGTTCCTGCGGCAAAACGGGTTCTCCGTAGGGCTTCATGTCAAGGATGAACCTCATTCCGTGACGGAGCAATGGTGCGACCAGTTCGGCGCAAGTTTGCTTATGCCCCGACCATGGATTGCGCAAGAACTTAGGAACGCCAAGGTCCGAAGTCTCTTGGGCGTCCTGACGTCGGCCCCCTCCATGCGCTACGGAGTCTCGGACCAGGCCTTCCGCCTGAGGATCGCCCATATCGCTCCTGTAAGCATCTTCGAAGTATCAAGCGGGAAGGGAGAGATAGCTGTTGAGCGACGCTTCGAGAGTTCGCATCTCCGCAGCGAACTCGTCCTAGCTGCCCTTGCCGAGGTGATGCAGTCCATACGCTCAACGAGAGCCCGACAACAAATCGCAACCCAGTTCCATCCTGGGACTGGACTCCAGTCCGTTTGCAAGTGCACAGCCCGGGGGCCCGGCCCACAAAGGTGGCTTGTTTGCGTCTTCCGAAATCATTTGATCGGCTAGGCATGCTGAGGGCCACAGGTGGACGGACCTGTTTTGTCCAGCAGCAGTTGTGTCCAAGCCAGGTGGAACGGCAGCGTCGTTTTATTTTGAAACTCGCAAAGCCAGGTCGCTCCTCCTCCCCGTGCCCGAGAATGCGATCGGTGTGCGCTGGGCTTCCGGCCCCGGCTCGGAGCACTGCCCGTCCGTCTCCCGTGCCCAGCAGGTAGTTGTTGGTACCGGGGCCAGTGAATGGCCCCGGATTTCGGGGCCACCAGCCGGCTCTCGCGCGCCACCGCCGTGCGCTCTGCCCCTGGGTTTCCGGGCAAGGTTACCAGACCCCTTCGAGCTCCGGCGGGAGAAACGGCGCGATGCGGCCATCGTGCTGGCGCGTGGCCGGCATGACGGGCGCCACGGGCTTCGTGCGCGCGAACTCAAGTAAGTCTTCGAGTCCCCGGTATGGTGCGAGGCGCCGCAGGTGGCTGAGTGTCGCGAAGTGGAGCGGGAAGGCGCCTCCTGTGGCGCGCTCGAGCGCGTCCTCGACCGTGATCCAGAGGCCTTCGGCCATCTCGAAGGGGCTTGGGCTTGCAGCCTCTCCGTCAACGAGGCGTGCGAGGAAGAACCGGGTGTCGAAGCGCTGGGGGAGAGCTTCGGGCGTTATCCAATGCCCGTAATACACCAGCCTGTCGAGCGCCAGGGCCACACCGAGGTCCGCAACGAGTTCGGCGAAGGGCCGCCCGCGCTCAATGGCGAGACGCTGCTCAGGCAGTGCCTGACTGACGGTCCGCGGTTGGGGCCCGTCTGTGGACGCGAGCAGGATGCCGGCTTCTTCGAAGAGCTCACGCGCGGCCGTGACGAAGTAGGCGAGCGACTCCTCAGCGTTGGACGGAGAATGGCCGGGGGCACGCGCCAGAGCAGCGTGCGCGTCCGCTGGCGAGAATCGTGGGATGAGCATCGCGCCGGCGGGGCGGGAATCTTCGGTGCGGACGGTGCCGCCGGGGAATACCCAGAAGTCGGGTAGCACGGGGCTCTGCGCGCTGCGGCGGAGGAGATACGTCTCCCATCCAAAGGTTGCCGGGCCAAGGTTAGCCGGGCCAACGTCAGCCGGGCCGGAACCGGCCGGGCGGACCAGCACGACAGCCGAGGCCGGCCTGGCCGGCGCGACGCTCATGCGCGCGCTACTCCTACGGGTGTGGCACCCTGACGGGGCAACATCCACTCGGAATAGCGGCGGTCAGTCGAGAAAGTCGCGCAGGAAGCCGGCCCACGTTGGGTGGCGTAGCTTGACGAGGGTCTCCTCCTCGATCTGGCGGATCCGCTCCCGCGTCACCCCGAACTCCCGGCCCACCTCCTCGAGCGTCCTTGGTCTTCCGTCGATCAAGCCAAATCGCAGCTCAAGGATTTGCGCCTCACGCTCCGGAAGCTCGGTGAGGATGGCCCGAACGTGCTGTTTGAGCAGCTCATAGGTCGCAACGATGCTCGGCTGAGCGGCATTCTTATCCTCGATGATGTCGCTCAACTGGCTGTCCTGCTCTTCCCCAATCGGCATGTCGAGGGAGACCGGCTGACGGGTGATCCGCCGCGCCTGCACGACGCGCGCGGCCCCGCGGTCGATGTCGACGCGCACCTCGGCTGGGAGGGGATCGAGCCGCCGCAATACTTGCGACTCGAGGATGCGCGCGCGACGCGCCGGCGCCGGCCAGTCCATCGGGTCGATGTCGGGGCTGACACTCTCGATAAGGACCGCTTCCGTGTCCTCATCGAAGAGTCCCATCATGAGCGCGGCCTCGGCCGCCGTGGGCTCACGGCCCAGGCGCTGGACGAGATCGATGGACACGTGGCTCAGGCGACTTACGACCTCCACCATGTGCACGGGGATGCGAATGGTGCGCGAGTGGTCGGCGACGGAGCGACCTACGGCCTGGCGAATCCACCAGGTAGCGTAGGTGCTGAACTTGAAGCCGAGCCTGTGATCGAACTTCCCAACGGCGCGCATCAGTCCGAGATTGCCCTCCTGGATGAGGTCCAGCAGGGCCATCCCTCGGCCGACGTACTTCTTGGCGACGCTGACCACCAAGCGGAGATTCGCTTCGATCAGCTGGCGCTGCGCTGCCCCTGCTCGCCGTTCGATGTCGGCGAAGTGCTCGGCCAGCTCGTCGACGTTGCGCTCGCCCATGGTGAGCACCTCGCTCGGGTGCGGGAGGTCCTCCACGCCTGGGACCAGCATCAGCCGGTAGATCAGCGGTGGCAAGAGCCGCGTCGCAATAGAGAAGGACCTGACGCGCTGCGCGGCGTCGGCGTCTTCGATGCCGAGAGCATCGACGATGGCACAAACTGTCACGGGGTCCAAGTGGTAGTCGATGAGCTCGCGCAGCCCGGGGTCGCGCAGCAGCGATGCGACGCTCGTATCATCCAGGACGGCGACGTGCCCGATGGCGTAGGCGAGGGCGACCTCGTCTGCGACCTGCTCGTAGAGCTTGCGAGCGACGGCCGGCAGGTCGTCTTCGCACAGGCCCTCGGCCGCGATCTGACGGCGGAGCCGATTGAGCATGGTCGCTTCTTCCAGGCGGCAGGCGAGACGCTTTTCGTCAGCCGCTGTGAGAAGCCGCACCTGGTGGATCTCGTGGAGGTACATCCGGACGGGGTCGTCGCTCGGCTCGTCCTCTTCGTCGGGGGTCAGATCGAGAAAGCGCTCGGCCGTGGCAGAGGCCGCGTCCAGAGCCTCGTCGATCCAGCCGCTACTCGCCAGCCGGTCGTAGCCGTTGGTACCCAGTGTGAAGCTGTCGGCGATCGACGAGGTGTTGGGCTGCATTGCCTCCCCCGCCTTCTGAAGCGAGAATGCCCAGAAAAAGAGGAGCCGGCACAAGGCCTGCTCCTCTTCGACCTATTGCGAGCCGTTGTCAATCAGAACGTAACACCCCGACGATGGGTGCGGAGCACAAAGCGTCACGCTCGGGCAGCCTCGTTAGTGCAAAGATGGTGACGTGGCCTCGCGCACAAAACCCAATTTTGTAACCTATTTGCCAGAAAAATGTCAAGTTGAGCGGGCTAGATTTTCCTGACCCAGATCTTGTGCGCGACCGCTAAGCTGATCGGGATTGAGTCGGTTCCTCGGCGCAGCACCATGAGGGAGTTGTAGGGCTCCACCTCCGCCACGTCGAACTCGCGGCCCGGCAGGAGCCCGGAGCGCTCGAAGAAGCCGAGCAGCTCGCGATTGTTTTCGGCGTCCTCTGAGATCCGATGAATGAGCACGCGCTCGCCGGCCCCGATGGTTTCCAGGCGGACAGCGTCGGATGAAAGGGCGGCCCCGGTGCCGGGGATGGGGCTGCCATGGGGACAGGTCGTGGGCCCCCCGAGCACCGCCAGAATGCGCTCCTCGACGCGCGGCGAGATCGCGTGCTCGAATCGATGGGCTTCTTCGTGCACGTCTGCCCAGTCGAGGCCCAGGATGTCGATGAGGAGTCGCTCGGCGAGCCGGTGGCGGCGCACCATGGTTTCTGCCATGCTGTGCCCAGCGTCGGTGAGCGTGACCTCCTTTTGGGCGTTCACGCTGATCAGACCGCGCTTGGCCATGCGGTGAAGCGTGGCAGTGACGGTCGGCGGCGCGAGCTCGAGCGCCTCGGCGAGGCGCGCGGCGATCACGCTCCGGCCCTCGCTTGAGAGCGTGTAAATGTTCAGCAGGTAGTCTTCCACGGCCCTGGATGGGGCAGCGATGGATTGCCACTCGGCGGTCACCGAGCCCTCCCTGGTCTGATTCCATTGCAACTGTACCACAGGCTGCGCGCTGCTTATCGTCGGCTAACTTCGTCCATGCGCGCCGCCTGAGGTCGCGGCCTTCAGCTCGTGGCGCGCCCTCGCTCGGCAGCCTCGGCCAGGGCCCGGCGAGCATAGACCTCGGCCATCGCCCGCCGGTATTCCGCCGATGCCATCACGTCTGAGTCAGGCTCGAGCTCCCGAGCGGCAACTGCCGCTGCTTCGCGCAGCAGCTCCGGGGTGATCGGCCGCCCAACGAGCACAGCTTCAGCGGCGCGGGCTCGGATCGGCGTGGGTGCAACACCTGCCAGAGCGAGGCGCGCGTCGACGCACGCCCCATCGGCCGTGAGCCGGAGGGCCGCGGCGGCCGCCACGATGGCGAAGTCGCCCTTGCGGCGCACCAGCTCTCGAATCGCAAAGCCGGCGCCGGGTGAGGCCATGGGGAAGCTGACCTCGGTGAGGATCTCGCCGGGCTCTAGCGCGGTCGTGAGGTAGGTGACGAAGAAGTCCGCTGCCGGCACGTCGCGAACGCCGTTCGGCCCGTCGAGCCGTATGGTGGCGTCCAGGCAGACAGCCACCGCTGGCAGCTCGCCAAGGGGGTCGGCGTGGGCGATGCTCCCGCCTATCGTTCCCCGATTCCGCACTTGGCGGTCTCCTATGAGCGGGATCGCCTCGGCGAGCAGCGGACAGCTGCTCGCGATAACTTCGCTGCGCTCGGCTTCGGCGTGGCGCACCAGCGCGCCGATCCTCAGTGAGCCATCGTGCTGCTCGATACGATCGAGGTTCTGGATTCGATTGATATCCACCAGGA
Source organism: uncultured Chloroflexota bacterium (assembly GCA_964417895.1). Classification (GTDB taxonomy): domain Bacteria; phylum Chloroflexota; class UBA6077; order UBA6077; family SHYK01; genus CAYQJS01. Next base: position 101,928 of record CAYQJS010000014.1, read on the forward strand.
GCGACGGCTGAGCCAAGCCCAGGTTGATCAAAGGCATGAGGCTCTGGCCGCCGGCGATGATCTTGGCGTCCTCGTTGCGTGCCAGCAGCTCGATGGCCTCGCGCACGGTCGTTGGGGCTCGGTACTCGAAAACTGCAACCATCGTCCTACTCCTTGCGGGCTCCTGATGAGCGTCCGCACGAACCCGGCCGCAGGGGAGGCTAGGGTCTCTCCGCCTGCGCGGCCTCCCCGCTCGTCAACATTTCATTGAGTTGGTGAGCTTATTCGTCGTCCGTGCGGCCCCGATGATAGCAGGTAGTACAATCGGTGTTGGCCGCTCTGAGCGTGGGCTTTGTTCACGCTGCTCAGCAGGAAGTTGCCGTGGAGAGGTCGCCTAGCGGCCTAGGGCGCTCGCCTGGAAAGCGAGTAGGCGGAAACGCCTCGTGGGTTCGAATCCCACCCTCTCCGCCACATGGGCATGGCTCGCTGGCGACGGATGGCGGTTGGGCTGTGCCTTCTGCTGGCCATGCCAGCGCTGTGGGGATGCCTCGTGGCGAGCGAGGACCCGGCCCGAAGGCCCCTGGTGGCTCGCAGCACCCCAACGGTGATCGCCGGGCCTAACCCCACACCGGCGCCGTTATTGCCCACAACTCCAGCCAGTCCGAGCCCCACCAGTCCGAGGCCCACGGAGCCGGTGGCTCCGGCCACCGCCCCGGCCACCGCTCCGCCAACAACGCTGCCGGCGGTCACCCCGGCCGGGGGCACGTACACGGTGCAGCCAGGTGATACCTTGTTTGGCCTCTCGAGGCAGACCGGGGTGGCGCCGGCCGAGATCGCGCGTGCCAACGGCCTGCCGCCCGATGCGCAGCTCCGCGTCGGGCAGCAGTTGCGGATACCCGCTCCCGCCACCGCGCCACCAGCATCCGGCATTCGTGTGACGAGCCCGACGAGCGGCGCGACCGTGCGCGTGCCGATCGTCGTGCAGGGCTCGGCTGCCACCTTCGAGGGGATGGTGACGCTGGAGGTTCTGGATGCGAGCGGAACGCAACTCGCGCGAGGAACGGCGACCGCGGCCATGCCCCAGCCGGGCGATCTCGGCCCATTCCGGGCCGAGATCGCCGTCCCCCCGTCGTCGGTAGAGCGCCGAGTGACGCTGCGGATCTACTGGAACAACCCGCGCGATGGCTCCCCGATGGATGAGCTCCGGATTCCACTGACGCTGGCCCCCTCCAATTAGCGCTTTCCGGTCTCACCCTGCACGCAGTAGAATTGGAGACGGTCGTGCTAAGCGGGGAGCTAGCGGTGCCCTGAACCCGCAATCCGCTGTAGCGGGGCCGAACTCCTGCCCGAGGTCGGACGTTGTCCGGTCAGCTCTCGGCCAGGCGGTGTTGATGGTTCGGTCCTACGCGGCAGAGACCGGCGAATCCCGCCAGGTCCGGGAGGAAGCAACGGTAAACCGTGCTCTCTGGGTGCCGTAGGGGCGCCGGGCCGGAGCAGGCCAGCCGGGGAAGCGCGGGGGGCGGACCGGTCGACGGCAGGTGCACGACCGTAAGTTGAATTCCACTAGAGAGGGCCCGGAGCACGACGCCGGCTCGGGGCCCCGTGTCGTTCGCCCACCGGGTGTGCGGGTGACCCCGGCCCACCCCGCGGGCCGGTTGCGCGCATTGCAAGCGCGGCCAAAGCGTCGGCTGTCCCAGTCCTTTCTCGCGCGTCCGGCTGTCGCCGAGGCCATGGTTCGCGCCGCGAGCCTGTCCAGCGCGGACACCGCGCTGGAGATCGGCCCTGGGCTGGGGGTGCTCACTCGCCCGCTCGTGGAGGCCGCCGGCTCGGTGGTGTGCATCGAGCTGGATCCCACGCTCGCGCGCGACCTGCCTCGCGCCCTCGGCTTCCCCGCCAACCTCACTGTCATCCTCGCCGACGTCCTCACTCTCGACCTGGGAGAGGTCATCACCGAGCCGTACGTCGTGGTTGCGAGCCTTCCCTACCACATTGCGACGCCAATTCTCTTCAAACTGCTGCTCGGGCATCCGACTCCCTCCCGGATCGTGGTAATGCTCCAGGAGGAGGTCGCGCTCAGAGTCGTGGCGGCGTCCGGCGCTCTGACCTACCTCGGGGCCGCGGTCGCAACGCTCGCGACGGGGCGCATCGTCCAGCGGGTAGCGCCGGGGTCGTTCTTCCCCGTTCCGAAAGTGCGCTCGGCAGTCGTGCGCCTCGACGTATTGCGCCAGCCCGCCGTGAGCATCGATTCGGTCACTGGCTTTCTCGAGTTTCTGCGCGCGGGCTTCGCACAGCCGCGCAAGCAGCTCCACAACTCGCTAGGTCAAGGCCTGGGTGGGCGGGCATCTGAGGTGCAAGAGCTGGCAGCGAACGTGGGTGTTGATTCCCGGAGGCGCCCGGGCGATCTCGCGCTAGAAGAATGGGGGCAGCTATACGGGGCGTGGCGAGAAAGGGGACTGGCATCGTGAGCGCCGAGCCCCAGGGATCCGCGCCCAACACGATGGAACCACGGATGCTTCGCGCCACTCACATGAAAAGACCGCTCGTCCTGATGAAAAGACCGCTCGTCCTGAGCCTGTCGAAGGACGAGCCTGGGGGCCGGCAACTTTCGCCTCATGGTTCGACAGGCTCACCAGGAGCGGGTTCGACAGGCTCACCAGGAGCGGGTTCGACAGGCTCACCAGGAGCGGTTTTCATGGGTTCGGGGCGGGCCAAAGGCCGATGACTCCCCAGCACAATAGCCCCACTCTCACAGCGTCGGCCTTCGCCAAGATCAATTTGACGCTGGAGGTGCTCAGCCGACGCGACGACGGCCTCCACGAGGTCGCGACAGTGCTGCAGACTATCGATCTGGCCGATGGGCTCCGGTTCCGACACGCGGAGGCCATGAGTCTGCGCTGCCGAGGGATGCCCGCGACTCCGGACAACCTCATCCTCCAAGCGGCGAACCTGTTGCGCGACGCTATCGGCGTATCGGACGGAGCCTCGATTCACTGCGCGAAGCGCATCCCCGCTGCCGCCGGCCTTGGTGGGGGAAGTGCAGACGCGGCGGCCACCCTGAAGGGCCTGAATCAATTGTGGGGTGTGGGCATGGACGAGGAGCAGCTGAAGGAGCTGGCGTCCCTGCTCGGTGCCGACGTGCCGTATGCGCTCCGCGGAGGCACGGCCCTCGCCACTGGCAACGGCCGAACACTGGAATGGCTGCCCAGCGCGCCGCGACACTGGGTGGTCCTTGTGCCGCTCCGCGCGGACGATCCAGCCAAGACCGCCGCTATGTACCGCTGCCTCGTTCCGTCGGACATGACAGACGGGACGTTGGCCAGGCGGCAGGCAGCGGCCATCACCGCCGGAGCCGTCGACTACGAATGCGTTCGCTCCGCCTTTCTGCGGGCAGCCGAGGACCGCTGGCCAGAGGTCAGCCGAGCGCTCGACGCGCTGCTAGTCGCCGCGGCGTGCGCGGCGAGCCTGTCGGGCGCCGGCCCATCGGTCTTCGGACTCTATCGGAGGCGCGCCGCGGCTCTGGAAGGCATAAGGGCTGTAAGGGGCGAGGGCCTCCCCGCGCGCCTCTGCCGCTTCGTTGGGCCAGCGGATGCGTGGTAGGGTGTCGCGTCCAGGCAGTGGAACCGTGACCAACCGCTCGGCGTGGTTCAGGCTCGGGCTGCCTTCGTACGGTTGGCCGCTCGCGGCCCCACGACGCCATCAACGGGCCCGCCGGGACAGCTGAAGGCGTTAACACCCTTGTCCGGCTGCGCCCCGGGGCGAGCGTTGGGGTGAGGGCGCTCTCTCTCCCTTGCCGTGCTCTGCGCTCTGGCCGTCCTCCGGGATCTCAACCTCTGGCTGCGATAACCTCGTCGGCCCAGATGAGCGCGTCGACGACCGGCTCAAGCGCCGCCGTGGCGCCGAGCGCCAGCACGGTGGCATGGCGCACCTCATCGGGCGTCGCGCCCGCGGCCAGCGCGCGACCCGCGTGCGTCTTGAACCCCTCACCCTGCCGCGCCGTCACATAGCCTGCCAGGAGGATCAGCTCGCGCATCCTGGTATCGAGCGGCCCTGCGTTGTCGATCGCCGCCCGCAAGCCCTTCTGAAACCCGTCGGCAACGTCGGGAAAGCGCTTGCGCACCTCGTCGACGGAGCCGAGCCTGGCGGTCTGCTGTGCCATGATGCCCTCCTCTTCTGACTCTGATGAAATCACTGAGATAAGGCCCTTCGGGGCGGGATTTAGCCCGTGCGAACGCGGCAAGCAGTATAGCCGTGCATCAACCGGCGGCCAACGCCCGCGACGCTCGGCCCAAGGCGGCCCCCAGTTTTGCGCTAGACTTGCGACGCCGACGCGCGAGTTGGAGGAGAGCATAAGGGAGCCCCCTCCCCCCTTGCGGGGGAGGGCTGGGGAGGGGGGTAAAAGCCATGCCGATCGATGCGAGCATCCGGTCGTTGGTCGCCTCGGCCGACGTCGAGCTGGTCGCCACAGGATTCCAGTTCACCGAGGGGCCGGTTTGGCACACTGACGGATACCTCCTCTTTAGCGACATCCCTGCCAATCGCATCGTCAAGTGGACGCCTCCCGACCAGGTGGAGACGTTCCGCGAGCGCAGCGGCACCGAGGACTGCAAGTTGCGCCTATGCGGGTCCAACGGCCTTACCTTCGACCGCCAGGGACGACTGCTCGTCTGCGAGCACGGCAACCGCCGACTCACACGCACCGAGCACGATGGGCGTGTCGTGGTCGCGGCCGACTGTTACGAGGGGAAGCGCCTCAACAGTCCCAACGACGTCGTCACACGCTCCGATGGCTCCATCTACTTTACCGATCCGCCCTTCGGAACCACGGACGACGAGCGTGAGCTTCCCTTCGAGGGCGTCTATCGCGTCGATCCGTCCGGCACTCTCCATCTGCTGGCGCAGGACCTCGGCCGACCCAACGGCCTCGCCCTGTCGCCCGACGAGCGCACGCTCTACGTCGCCGACACGCTCCGCCGACAGTACCGAGCGTTCGACGTCCGTGCCGATGGTAGCCTCGGCGATGGCTCTGTACTGATCGACTTGAACGTGCCCGGGGAGTGGTGGCCCGACGGGATGAAAGTGGACACCCAGGGGACGATCTACGGGACGGGGCCAGGGGGTATCTGCCTGATCGCGCCAGACGGCCGGCGCCTCGGCACCATCCGCACGCCCAAGCAGCCGGCCAACTGCGGATTCGGCGGGCCCGAGAATCGGACATTGTTCATCACAGCCCGCACCTCGGTTTACCGAGTGGAGCTAACCGTTACTGGTGTTCGAGCGCACCCGGGATAGTCAGTCCGGCTGAGGCGATGCCCGAGGAATCTGCAACTCGGAGCTTGCGGATTCGGCGGCCGCCCGTTCCACTCGTCTTAGCTGACATCAACGAGGGCCAGCAAGCCGGGGCGCAGGCAGCGTCCGGCCAGAATGATCTTCGAAGGAGACTTGCCGCGGGACCTCCTAGACTAGGGGGGCGACCGAAAAGGCCAATCTGTCATCCTTCGCGAAGCGAAGGATCTGTCACGAACGTAAACTACCATGCACCAGCGCTACTTCAACCCCAGATCCTTCGGCCCTGTGGCCTCAGGATGACAGTTTGCGGCCGTGCTTCTAGCCCCACGCCCGATGGGACGTCTCCACCACCAGCGCCAGCTTTCGGCGCTGATCGTCCTGTGAGAGCAGGTTACCGGCGGCCGTCGAGGCGAAGCCACACTGGGGGCTGATGGCCAGGTCCTCCATCGGCACGTAGCGGGTCGCATCTTCGATGCGCCGCAACAGCTCGTCCTGCGACTCCAGCTCGGGGGCCTTCGTCGTCACGAGCCCCAGCACGACGGTGACTCCTCGCGGCACGAACCGGAGAGGCTCGAAGCCGCCGGCTCGCTCGGTGTCGTACTCAAGCAGGAAGCGGTCCACGGGCAGTGAGGTGTATAGTGCCCCCCGAAAACTGGACAGGCGGTGAAGTTAAGATCGCCGGGT
>CAYQJS010000015.1:0-57411 GCA_964417895.1 uncultured Chloroflexota bacterium
GCTCTTAACTTAAACCAGCCCTTTTGCTGTCTTGACAATGGGGGGCACCATAGTGAACAGCTTCTCGGCAATCGGGTCATAGCCACCCTCGGCGAACCACATACTCTGGCGATTCCCGCGGCAGATGTGAAAGCCAATGGTGGCGCCGCGTCCTCGCAGGCCCTCCAGGCACGATCGGTCCACAGCCAGCGCTTGCTCCGAGGCCTCGTCGGGATCGATGCCTGCCGCGCGGAGGTTCTCGCGCCGCCGTGCATCGACGTAGTTCGAATATTGGGGGGCGTCCAGCTGGACGTACGGCACGCCCTCGGCGATTAAGGCCTCGATCTCGGCCCGCGTGATGCGGCCCAGCTCCTGCAGCAGGTCCAATCGCGTTGCGTAAAACCGATCGGTGAGTCCGGGCCGGTAGCCGAGGAGCATGAACACCGATGGGCTGGGCAAGGTGACCTTGAAGGGGCCGGGCGCGTGCTCCTTCATGAAGGCGCTCTCGTGGGCCGCGAGGCGCCGCGTCTGGCGCAGCTTCGCGCCCACGACCTGCGCGTCGCTGGGGTGCTCCGAGGCGTTCGGGCCGTGCCAGGCGATGTTGACTCGCTCGGCGGGGACGAACCCCTCCACGGCCTCTGCCATCTCCGTCATCCACCCACCCCGGCGCAGCTCGCCGTCACTGAAGACGCCGATGCCCGCCTGGCGCTGCATCGCTAGAGCGTCGAGGACGGCCTGGTCCTCCATGGCCCGCAGTTGGTCCAGGCTGATCCGCCCCTCGCCGTACGCCGCGCGCGCCTCCAACAGCTCTGGCGGGCGCAGCAGGCTCCCCACGTGGTCGGCGCGATAGGCCCGAGACGCCGGGCGTGAGGCCTGAGGCATGAAGGGCTCCCGGGGTGCTCCGCTCACGATGTGCCCCGCTCGCTCTCACAACTCACAGCGCATGCCTTACCGCTCCGCGGAGGCCTGAGGCGCGAACCGTTCCCCGGGTTGCTCCGCTCACCATGTGCCCCGCTCACCATGTGCCCCGCTCCCCCTCGCAACTCAAAGCTCGTGCCTCACGGCTCGGTCTCCCTCACAACTCAACGCTCGTGCCTCACGCCTCGTCACACCTCGAGCCTCACCGCTCATCCCGGCCATCTCTAGCGCACCTCAACGCCGGTTGGCGTGAATCGGTCCGCCCAGGCGTCCATGCCATCCAGATCGGTGATCCGGTTCCGCTCGTCGAAGCTGACGAGCCGGTCCTCGATGCCGATCGTGCTGCCCGTGGCTCTCAGGTGGCGGAGCGTCCCCTGCACCGCCAGCGCAGCGGTGCGCAGGAGCGCGCCCGCGTAGAGCACGAGCTTGAAGCCCATCGCCTCCAGCTCAGAGGCGGGCCGGATTGGCGTGGCGCCGCCCTCCACCATGTTGGCTACGAGCGGGACCCGGAACGAGCTGCCGATGGCCCGAAGCTCCTCCACTGAGTGCGGCGCTTCGATGAAGAGAACATCCGCGCCCGCCTCCTCGTAGGCGCGGCCGCGCCGAAGCGCCGCGTCGAGCCCTTCGACGGCTGCCGCGTCGCTGCGGGCGATGATCACCAGGTCCGGGTCGGTGCGCGCGGCCAGCGCGGCTCGGATCTTCCCCACCATCTCTTCCAGGGGGATCACCTGCTTGCCCTCGAAGTGGCCGCACCGCTTGGGGAACACCTGGTCCTCGATGTGCAGGCCAGCCACGCCGGCGCGCTCGTACTCCAGCACCGTGCGCCGCACGTTGAGCGGCCCGCCGTAGCCGGTGTCGGCGTCGGCGACAACGGGAAGCGATATGGCGGCGGTGATGCGAGCGGCCTGGTTTGCCATCTCGGTCATGGTGGTGAGGCCCAGGTCCGGCTGCCCCAGGAGGCTGTTGGCAGCGCCGGAGCCGGTCATGTAGACCACGTCGAAGCCCGCCTGCTCGATCAGGCGGGCGGAGAGCGCGTCGTAGGCCCCCGGCGCGACGATGATGCCCGGAGCGGCAAGCAACTGGCGGAGGCGAGTGCGCCTCGGATCAGACATTGGCTACTCCTTCGGACGCTCGTCCTTCGACGGGCTCAGGACGAGCGGAACTGGAACTCCCGCTCATGGTGAATGCTCGCTCATGGTGAGCCTCTGCTGCCCAGAGCATGGGCAGCTTCGCGGAGGCGCAGCACGCGCCGCGCTCGCTCCACGATGGGAAGGTCGATCAGCTGACCCCCAAAGGCGATCGCCGCCTGGCCGGCGGCTTGCGCCTCCTCAAATGCTTCCACCACGCGCATCGCGTACTCCACTTCCGCAGGACTGGGGCTGAACACCTCGTTGAGGATGTCGATCTGGCCCGGATGAAAGGTAGATTTGCCGGAGAAGCCGAGGCGGCGCGCCTGGATCGCGTCGCGGCGCACCCCGTCGAAGTCCCGGATGTCCGGCCATACGCCGTCGATGGCCTGGACGTGCGCGCTGGCGGCGGCGATCGCCACCGCGGAGCGTGCGTACACCATCTCGCGGGCCTCGCCCTCGCGGTTGGTGGAGAGCCCAAGATCCAGTGCGAAGTCCTCGGCGCCGAACATCAATCCTGTCACCCGCGGCGTCGCGGCCGCGATGGACGGCGCGTTGAGGAGACCCGTGGCGCTCTCGATGGTCGCGATGACGGCGATGCTGCCGGGCGCCAGCCCCACCCGCGGCTCGCGTTCGCCGAGGAGTCGGTCCACCAAAGCGACCTCGTCGGCTCGCTCGACCTTCGGCAGCACCAGCCCCTCGAGGCCCTGCTGCACGACGGCGTGAAGGTCGGCCTCCATGCGGTCTGTGGCGATCGCGTTGATGCGGACGAAGCGATGGGGGCCCCCGCGCGGGTGGCCCAAAGCCGTCGCCACCACGCCGCGGGCGCCATCCTTCAGCGCCGGCGGCGTCCCGTCCTCCAGGTCAAACATGGCGGTATCCAGGTTGTCCAGGCCGAGCGCCTTGGTGACCATCTTCTCGCTGTGGCCCGGCACGAACATCAGTGAGCGCTGGATGTCCATAGAGACCCTCCAGCCCTCTCCCCTCGCCCCTCCCCCAAGCTTGGGGGAGGGGTTGGGTGGGGGCCTCCCTCAATAGGACCTTGGCATCCCCAGCACGTGCTGGCCCACGTATGCCAGCACGAGATTGTTGTTGACGGGCGCGGTCATCAGCAGCCGAGTCTCCCTGAATTTGCGCTCCACGTCGAACTCGACCGCGAAGCCATAGCCGCCGTGCGTGTCCAGGGCAGCATTCGCAGCCTCCCACGCCGCCTGGCTGGCGAGCAGCTTCGCCATGTTGGCCTCGGCCCCGCAGTGGCCGCCGGTGTCGAAGAGCCAGGCCGCCCTATACCGCATGAGGTCTGCCGCCTCGATGTGGGCGTACGCCTGCGCGATCGGGAGCTGCACCCCCTGATTCGCGCCGATGGGCCGCCCGAAGACCACTCGGTCGCCGGCGTAGCGCGACGCGCGCTCGACGAACCAGCGGCCGTCGCCGATCGACTCGGCGGCGACCAGGATGCGCTCGGCGTTCCAGCCGTCGATGATGTACCGGAACCCCATCCCCTCATCGCCCACCAGGTTCTCGACCGGCACTTCGAGGTCCTGGATAAAGAGCTGGGTCGTGTGATGGTTGATCATCATCTCCAGCGGTTGGATCGTGATCTGGCCGGCCGCCACCGCGCCCTTCAGGTCCACCAGGAACACGCTGAGGCCGCGCGTCTTGTCCGTCAGCTCCTGGTACGGCGTTGTGCGGGCGAGAAGCAGCAGCAGGTCGGAGTGCTGCGCCCGGGAGATGAACACCTTCTGGCCGTTGATCACGTAGTGGTCGTTGCGTCGAACCGCCATGGTCTCGATCCGTGTGGTCTCCGACCCAGCGTTGGGCTCCGTCACGCCGAAGGCCTGGAGCCGCAGCTCGCCGCTGGCGATCGCTGGAAGGTAGCGGCGTTTTTGGTCCTCGGAGCCGTGCCGGAGCAGCGTGCCCATCACGTACATCTGAGCATGCGCCGTGGCCCCGTTGCCACCCGAGCGGTTGACTTCCTCGAGGATGATTGAGGCCTCAGTGATGCCCAGACCCGAACCGCCGTACTCGGGGGGGATGAGGCAGGCGAGCCAGCCGCCTTCCGTCAGCGCCTCGACGAACGCGTCCGGGTACTCTCGCTTGCGGTCGAGGTCCCGCCAGTAGGCATCCGGAAAGCGTGCGCACAGCTCGCGCACCGCGCTCCGAATGGCCTGCTGCTCGTCAGTTAGCGCGAAGTCCAAGGGATTACCCCCTCTCCCTTTCAGGGAGAGGGCTGGGGTGAGGGTCGCTCAACTCCAGGGTGATTTGTTGCAACACGGAGTCTATATCGCTCAAGACGTCGTTGTTCCAGAAGCGAAGGACCCGATAGCCAAGTTTGGCAAGTGACGCTGTCCGCCGACCGTCTTCCTCACTCTGCTCTGAGTGATGTCCACCGTCGAGTTCAATGATCAGCCGGTGCTGCGGGCTACAGAAATCAGCGATGAAGTCGCCGACCGGGTGTTGCCGGCGAAACTTGGCTCCGAAGAGCTTCCGTGCTCGCAACCGGGCCCATAGCGCACGCTCTGCGTCGGTCTGCTCAGCTCTGAGCTTCCGCGCTCGTGGCCCCAGGTCCGGCCCCCTCACCTTCGCCCTCTCCTCCCGAGGGGGAGAGGGAACTTCCCCGGTCATATCGCTCCTTCGCGGTGGAACGCTTCGATCTCCTCGGCTGTGTAGCCCGCCTCTGTCAGCACTTCCTCCGTGTGCTGGCCGAGATCGGGAAGTGGGCCCCGGGCGACGGGGCTCTCCGAGAGGCGGAACGCCGACTCGATAGTGGGGATCGGGCCGACGGGAGAATCGATCTCGCGGATCAGGTGACGGGCTGCCACCTGTGGGTGGGCCAGCACCTCCCCGATCCCGCGGACCTCGCCGTATGGCAAGTCCGCTCGCTGGAGACGCTCGAGCCACTCGCCGCTGTCCCGCTCCGCGAAGATCTCCTCGATGATGCGCTCCAGGATCGACCGGTTCGCGCGCCGCGCCGGGCTGTCCACGAAGCGCTTGTCCTCCAGGAGGTCGGGGCGCTCCGTGACCTGGTTACAGAAGACCTCCCAGTCGTGCTGGCTGGCCACGGCCAGGTTCACGTACTTGCCGTCACGCGCGCGATAGGGGCCATAGGGGACGATGTAGTGGTGGCGCATGCCAACGCGCTCCGGCTCTTCGCCCTGATGCCAGTAGTGGTGCGGGAAATAACCCAGCCAGGAGAGCGCGGCCTCGAACATCGACACGTCGACGAACTGCCCTCTCCCTGTGTCTTCCCGCTGGTAAAGGGCGATGACGATGCCGAGCGCGGCGTAGATGCCGGCCGCGATATCGGTGATCGGGATCCCAACTTTGGCGGGCGCGTCGGGGTAGCCGTTCGTGGCCAGGATGCCGGACTCTCCCTGGATGAGCAGGTCGTACGCCTTCACGTCGCGATAAGGGCCGTCGACGCCATAGCCCGAGAGCGCGCAATAGATGAGGCGCGGATTGCGCTCGCGCACCGCGTCGTACCCGACGCCCAGTCGCTCGGTAACCCCGGGGCCAGCATTGGAGAGGAAGACGTCCGCGCGCTCGGCGAGGCGCCGGAGGATTGCGCGGCCGGACTCGGTGCGCGAATCGAGGGTGACGCTGCGCTTGCAGCGGTTGAGCCAGGCGTAGGCGGAGGAGATGCCCGGCGCGACGGCGCGGTCCCAGCTGCGCGCCAGGTCGCCGGTGCCGGGGCGCTCGATCTTGACGACGTCTGCGCCCATATCGGCGAGGAGATGGGTGGCGAAAGGCCCCGCAGCGGCCTGCTCGAAGGCGACGACCTGCACGCCGCGCAGTGCCGGCTCAGGCATTGGGGGTCACACCTGGCGCGGCACACGCTGTCATTCTGAGCCGCAAGCGAAGAATCTCCCGGGAGATGCTCCGCTGTCGCTCCCACGAAAATACCGCTCCCTTGAAAATTACCGCTCGTCCTGAGCCTGTCGAAGGACGAGCCTGGGGGTCGGCAACCTTCGCCTCATGCTTCGACAAGCTCACCATGAGCGGTTTTCATGGGTTCGGGGCGGGGCGAAGGCCCATGACTCCTCAGCATGACATAAAGCCTCAGGATGGGCCCAGCTCACCCTCATCACGCCTCTTTCACCTCCGGGAAGCTCCCCATGCCCGGTGCATGCTCCCGCTTCCAGACCATGACGCTGCGCGTGTACTCCATCACCACCGTTCCATCCTGCTTGATGCCGCGAGAGCGGAACTTGACGATCCCCCACTGCGGCCGCGACCGCGACTCGCGGGCGTCGAGGACCTCGCTCTCGGAGTAGAGGGTATCGCCCTCGAACAGCGGATTCGGCAGCTTGATCTCGTCCCATCCGAGGGCGAAGCCATTCTCGCTCGTGTCCGCCACGCCGAGCCCAGCGACGATAGCCAGCGTCAGGGCGCTGTTGACCAATGGCCGGCCGAACTCGGTGCGCTGGGCGTAGTGCTCGTTGAAGTGGATCTGGTTTGTGTTGTTGGTGAGGAGCGTGAACCAGATGTTGTCCGCCTGGGTGATGGTCCTGCCAACGCGCGCTCGGTAGACGTCACCCACGTGGAAGTCCTCGAAGAACCTTCCCTCCCACCCGGGAACAACGGGCATGCGGCACTCCAGACGTGTCCTGCCCCGGAAAGCCCCTCCCCCAGGCTTGGGGGAGGGGTTGGGGTGGGGGCCAATCACTTCATTATCCTGTTTGGCCCGTCGCGCGTGAAAGTGCTACCCTGCCCGATGATTACAGGCGGTGACGACGATGCACTACGACGTGGAGTTCAACTCGGGGGCCTTCTATCCCGCAGCGGGCACCGTCGAGCTCGCGCAGATGGCCGAAGACCACGGGTTCGAGGCCGTCTGGAAGGGTGAGTCCAACAGCACCGATCCCATCGTGCTGCTCTCCGCCATGGCGGCGCGCACGCGGACCATCAAGCTGGGTACCGCCATCTACCACATCTACGGGCGCAGCCCGGTCACCCTGGGCATTCAGGCGGCGACCCTGAACGACCTGTCCGACGGCCGCCTCCTCCTCGGGATCGGCGTGGCCAACAAGACCATTGCCGGATGGCATGGGGGCACCTTCGACCGGCCCATCCGGCGCATCCGCGAGTACGCTGAGATCGTCGGCCAGGTCGCAACCGGAGAGCGTGTGGAGTACGAAGGGGAGATCTACCAGGTGCCCGGTTTCAAGCTATCCTGGAAGCCGAGCCACCCGCGGGTTCCCATCTTCTTCGCAGGCCTCGGGGAGCAGATGACGCGGCTCGCGGGCCGGATCGCGGACGGCATCGTCGTCAACATGGCCAACCCCCCACAGATTCGCGAAATCGTGGGCAGAGTGCGCCAGGGCGCCGCCGATGATGGGAAGGACCCTGCCAACCTGGAGTACGTCATCAAGGTGCGGGTGTGTGTCAACCGCGATCGCGAGGTGGCCAAGGCCAAGCTGAAGCAGGTGCTGACCTTCTACAACCTCGCCGACCACTATCGCGACATGATCGCCCACATGGGCTTCGAGAAAGAGTCGGAGCACATCCGCGAGGAGTACAGGCGCGGCGGCTTCAAGGCCGCGCAGGCCGCCGTCACCGATACGCTCCTGGAGGGGCTGCCAACCATCGCTGCGACCTCAGGCGAGGAGGTGCGCGAGCGCCTCCAGCCCTACCTGGAAGCCGGTGCGACGCGCATCCTCATCCCCTACGTGCCCGCTACCGACGACGTCATGGGTGAAACGAGGGCATTTCTGGAAGGGTGGAGGCTCTGAAGGAGACCGGATGCCGGTCGTTCTCGACGGCAGGCGGTTGCAGGCGCGCGCGGGTTCCGCGTGTATACTCGGGTCAAGCCACGGAGCTCTCGGCATGACGCAACTCGGCGAGGTCCTGCACAGCGACCGCGACATTCTTCAAGGTACGCCGGTCTTCGTTGGCACCAGGGTGCCGGTCCAGTCACTATTCGACTACCTCGAGGGCGGCGAAACGCTAGCGGAGTTTCTCCGGCAGTTCCCGTCCGTGAAGCAAGAGCAGGCCATCGCGGTGCTGGGCCTGGCTCGCGACTCGCTGCTGGCCGGTGCGCGTTCTTCTTGACGAACAAATACCGGTTGGCCTCGCTGTAGAGCTCTACGGGCACGAGGTAGACACCGTCGTCGGCCGTGGCTGGGCTGGTGTGAAGAACAGCGACCTTCTACATCAGATGAGTGGCGATTACGACGTCTTCGTCACGATGGACCGTGCCATCGAGTTCCAGCAAGATACTTCTGCGCTCCCTTTCGGGATCGTCCTCGTTCGCGCCGCATCCACCCGCATGGTGCATCTCCGACCGCTCGTACCAGCCATGCCTGAGGCCATCGCGCAGGCTATCCGGGCGACGTTCAGCGCGTCGGCGGCACCCTGATCTGATCGCCCCAGCGGCTGGCCACGTCCGCCGTGGCGACGTTGAGGGCTTCGATACGAATGGCGAGGGATGGCGGCTGTAGCCCACGGGTCTCAGGACTCGATGCTAGGGGGGTGGGCGCTAGCGAAATACCGTCGGTACGGTGAGAATGTAACGGCGCGCTGTACACGACCAGCGTAGTCGTTCACGAGGCGAATGTGCCCGAGCGAAAGAAGAGACGACCCGACGGCCAGCGGTATCAGGTACGAGTCCAACTGGGCAGGCAGGAGGACGGCCTCTGGCGGGCTGAGGTCCCTGGACTCCCCGGGTGCTTCGTCGACGCCCCGACGCTCGCGGAGGCCATTGCCAATGTCCAGGAGGTCATCGCGATGGCGCTCGATGAGCTCATCGAGGACGAGGCGGAGACGCCTGAGCGTGCTCTGGCCATTCCCAGGGACCCAGACGAAGTGGTCCTGCCCATCCTATTGAGCGAGCATCGTTTCGCGCGTCCCAAGCGCCGCGCGCGTTGACATATGAGGAGCTGCGCCGTGCGTTCCGGCGGCTGGGAGTTGAGCTCATCCGGCACGGCAGCCGCCATGATCGTTATGGATTTCCTGGTACGAATCGTCGAACGTCCGTCTCACGCCACAGGGGTGAGATTCCGCTCGTGACGCTTGCGCGCATGTTGAGCGACCTCGGGCTAACTACGGAAGACCTCCGGCAACGATAGGGCACTCGAGCTACGTCTCAGAGCCTGGTGCCCCGGTTGCCGCCCGATCGCCAGTTATCGAGCCCCGCCTGACGGTTAGTAGAGCGCTCAACGCCGCTCCGAGCGCCAATCCCGCCGAGATCAGCGCCGCGACGCGGAAGCCGTCCACGAACGATTCGTCGATCGCGAGCTGGACGCGGGCGGATAGATCAGCCCCGAGCCCTGGCGGGACCTCCAACTCCGCGAGCCTCGTGCGCTCCGCCGCCAGCGCCTGCACGGTATCAGCGGGGAGCGACAGCCCTGCGAGCCGGCCATCCAGAGCCGCGCCGAACGCCGCGACCACCACGACGCCCAGCGCGGCGATTGCCAGCAGGCCGGCCGTGCGCGATATGGCGTTGTTGATCCCGGAGGCGAGGCCGACGTGCCGGGCGTCGACCGAGGTCATGACGACCGTGGTGAGGGGAGCGACCGTCAGGGCCATGCCCAAACCATGCAGTACGATGGCCGGGAAGAACGTCGTCCAGTAGCTGCCCCCGATCCCCGGAACTGCGTACAGCGCAGTCGCTGCGGCGACGGTCGTGGGCCCCCCCACCAGAAGTGGAGCGGCCCCGTAGCGGTCCAGCAGCGATCCGGCCCAGCGCGAAACGGCGAACATGACGACGACGAAGGGGAGCAGGGCGGCGCCCGCCGCGGTCGTTGAGTAGCCCTGCACCTGGACGAGGTTGAACGGCAAGAAGAAAAGGGCGCCGCTCAGGCTGCCGTAGAGCAGGAATGTGAGCAGATTGACGCCGGCGAAGGTGCGCGCCCTGAAAAGGGACAGGGGCATCATGGGCGAATGGCCACGCGCCTCCACGGCCAGGAACAAGGCGAGCGCACCAACCCCAAGCGCCAGCGAAGCGAGCACGACAGGGTGGGTGAGTCCCCGGTTGGACGACTCGATCAGCCCGTAGACCACGCCCGCCAGGCCTACCGTCGCCAGCAGGGCTCCCCACCAGTCGAGGTCGCCTGGGGCTTCATCCCGGCTCTCAGGCACATGCCACAGAGCGATGCCCAGCACGATCGCGGCGAGCGGGAGGTTGAGGAAGAATACCCATCGCCAGGACGCCTGCTGAATCAGCAAGCCGCCGAGTACCGGGCCCAGGGCGGCTGCGACGGCTGTGAACGACGACCATGTCCCGATGGCCTGGCCGCGGCGGTCCTCACTGAAGGCCGCGCCGATGATGGCGAGGCTCCCCGGCGTCAGCATGGCTCCGCCCACGCCCTGAACTGCCCGAGCGGCGATCAGCGTTTGTGCGTCCTGGGCGAGCCCGCAGGCCGCCGACGCGCCGGAGAAGATTCCCACGCCGATGATGAAGATGCGCCGCCGGCCGAAATGGTCCCCGAGCGACCCCCCCACGAGCAGCAGGGCAGCGAGACTCAGCGCGTAGGCCTCAAAGATCCACTGGACCTCGACAAGGGTAGCGCCCAGCTCCGCCTGGACTACGGGCAGCGCGAGATTGACGACGCTGCCGTCGATGAAGACGATGCTGGACCCGAGGATCGCGGCCGCGAGGATCCAGGGCTCGGCCGCTCGCGCACACGGCGTAGGCGCTTGGCCCGCCCGGATGACCGCCTCGTCACAGGGTGGGCGAGCGAGCATTATCGGCTCCTCACCGGCTCACGGGGTAGGAGCCACCGGGCGCCATACGCACGGAGCGCCTGGATTACCGGCAGGGCGTCGTGGCCCTTCGGAGTCAGCGCATACTCCACGCGCGGCGGCATCTCATGGTAGCTCGTGCGTGTCACCAACCGGCTCTCCTCCAATTGGTGGAGGCGGCCTGACAGGACACTGGGGCTGATGCCCTCGCCGGACTGCTCGAGGTCCTTGAAGCGGCGCGGCCCTTCCCCGAGGTCCCGTAGGATAACCAGCGTCCATTTGTCGCCGAGGAGCCGGGCCGCTTCAGCGACGGGGCAGATCTCCTCGCCCAT
The DNA here is from genome assembly GCA_964417895.1 of uncultured Chloroflexota bacterium. GTDB lineage: Bacteria > Chloroflexota > UBA6077 > UBA6077 > SHYK01 > CAYQJS01. The sequence goes on from CAYQJS010000015.1 coordinate 11,039, forward strand.
TCTCCCGCCCTATTCCTCATACTACGGAAATAAAAGTAATGGACTACTCGTTCCATAGTATAGACGCTTCGGAACGGCTAGTGAAGCCCGAAGTGGACTTCATTATTAAGGGAGAGGCGAATGCCCACCCAGCAAGCAGCAGCGACGACGACGAGTGTTCTCGAGCGACCTGCGGCGATCTACGAGATCGATCCGACCCACACCATCGCGGAGTTCAGCGTCAAGCACATGATGTTCACCACAGTGAAGGGCAGGTTCGGGACTGTGAGCGGAGAGATCGCCTTCGACGCGGTTGATCCTGCGCGCTCTTCGGTGGTTGCCACCGCCCAAGTGGCAAGCATCGATACCCACGAGCCGCAGCGCGATGCGCATCTGCGCTCTCCCGACTTCTTCGACGCCGAGAACCATCCGGTCCTCAGGATCGAGAGCCGCCGCGTTGAGCCGACGGGCCGCGATGGCGAGTATCGCGTGATCGCCGACCTCACCATTCGGGGGGTCACCCGCGAAGTCGTCTTCGACGCCAGCTACCTGGGTACCGGGACCGATCCATGGGGTGGCCAGCGCATCGGCATCAGCGCGGCGGCGACCATCAACCGAAAGCACTTCGGCTTGCATTGGAACATGGCACTCGAGGCCGGCGGCGTGCTCGTCGGCGACGTAGTGAAGATCGATCTGGAGGTCGAGGCCGTTCGGAGGGAGGTATAGCGATGATTGGAACGCGATCTGTCGTCAGGATCAAGGCTGCTCAGACCGCTGAGGCGTGCCTGAGCCAGCTCTACAACGCCTGGCTGCTTTAGGTAATCGGAGAGGCCAGCGGGCAATCCCCGCTGGCCTCTCATGTTACTCAGTCCTCACGTTGAGTAAGGCGGCCAGCTCCTGCGCGTTGCCAGCCCATCCAGACGCAGGCCGCAGCGCTCGACGCCCAGAGCGTCGGCGTCATCCAGCGCCTGACGCGACTTCAGGGCTGGCCAGCTCCGTGGCCTGGGGCGCTGTGACGGCAGCCTTAGCGCGAATCGCGTTCCGAACCACCTCGGAGTACGTCGCTCCGGTCGCCTGCGCTTCGCGGCGGATAATGTCCGCCTCCTCTTCCGTGAAGCGGACGGTTATCGTGGCCTTGAGGCCCTTGCTGGGGCGCCCCTTCCGCGGCTTTGGCGGCTCGACTTCTTCCCACACATCCTCGTCATCTTTATGCGCCTGGTAGAATGCGGCCCGCTCTCGCTCGTTCTCCATAGTTCACCTCCCAAGAAATCTGTTGCGATCTCCATCGGTCGCATCCCAGCCCGTAACAGGCCTAATGGTCCGCTCTTCCTAGATCGCCGCTAGTCCCGCCACGTCCGATTACGTCGTTTCCCACGGATTCTACTCTTTTGTAAGACAAAAATCGAGGAGTTGATTGGGCCAGCGGGCCGGAGCTTGTCGAACGATGGCGGAGCCCTGCTCACCCCGCAAGGGCCGCGATCGCGTCGAGCAAGGGGCCGACGGCGACGTCGGGCCGGAAATGCTGGTCGTAGGCGCGGCGTGCCGACATTCCCATCCGGGAGCGGAGTCCTGGATCCGCGGCTAGCCGGCGCAGGGCGTCGGCCAGGGCCGCCGCATCGCCGGGGGGTACCACCATCACGGGCGGGTCCTCCGTGTCCGCTCGGGCTAGGACCTCTTCTCTGATGGCCGGCGTGTCGCCCGTCACGACGGGCCGGCCACACGCGAGGGTCAGGTAGACCTTCGCGGGCACCACGTCGAGCGCCTTGCTGCCGCTCCCGAAGACTCCCAGGCAGACATCCGCGCCCGCGAGGTGCTGTGCCACCAGCTCAGCCTCCGGCATCCACGCCCGGAGGAGGCGAACGTGGGGAAGGGGCGTGCCCCGCAGCACGCGCTCGGCCACGTCGGCCTCCTGGCCGTCCCCCACGAGCGTGAAGCGAATGCCTTCCTCGTGCGATATGCGCCGGGCGGCATCGAGAATGGTGGGCACCCCGTGGAGCGGGATGAACCCCCCGAAGTAGAGCACCTGGATTGCGGATTGCGGATTGCGGACTGCGGATTGCGGATGGGTCGGCGAGTGGACCGCTGTCCCGTGTCCCCTGTCCCCTGAAGTGCCCCTGTCCCCTGTCCCCTGAAGTGCCCCTGTCCCCTGCGGGTCGTGGGCGCCGACGGGGATGACGACGCTGCGCGCAGGGTCGAGGCCGTAGTGCAGCGCGAAGCGGCGCGCGTGGGCCGCCGTGTCCACAATGGAGCGGTCAGCGACCCGCAAGGCGAGGCGATCCAGCGTACGCGCCAGTCGACGCGTGGGCGACCCCGGCCCGGCAATCCCACGGTCGGCCAGGGTTTCGTCGAGGGCCACGAAAGCGTCGAGGATGATGGCTGCGCGCGGGAAGAGCGCGTGAAGAATGATGGCGTCCAGCTGCCCGGGATAGCCCAGGAGGAGGATGCGCGGCATCGGCCGTAGCTGGCGGAGCCGAAGCCCGAGGGTCGCATAGGCTCGGGCCAGCCGCCAGGCAAGGCGCGGGTTGGCCAGGCCTCCCCGCGCCGCGGCGACCCGCTGGGGGGTGCCGCCCCACACCGGCTCGATGCACGTCGCTACAGGCCATCCCCGGGCCCGCATCCCCTCGACGAGGAGCTGCGTCCGGCCGATGGCCGGATCGAATGTCCCCACGACCCAGGTCACGGGGTGGGCCGCCATTCGCTCTCTCCCGCCATCGGTGCTACCACATCATCGCCGAAACCCAGTGGCCACTTCGTGCTCATTGACGCCGGCGAACCTACTGACCATAATGAGCAAACCATGAAACTTGCTTTGCGTCCCTACGCGGTCGTCGTGCTGGCGCTGCTCGGCATGGCAGCGCTCGGCCCCGCGGAAATGGTGACCCAGCGCGGCTCCCCCGAAAGCATGAGCCGAGGGGAGTCTGCCCATGCGGCGGCGCTCCTGCAGCAGCAGCCGGCGCTGGCGCAGATGGTGACGCCGGTGCCAGGGTCGATTCTGCCGTCGGTCCAAGCGTCGCCGACGGTGACGTTCAACTGGACCACCGGCTTGGGCGTGACCCAGTACTGGCTTTGGGTCTCGACGGTGCAGGGCGATGGGAACCTGTACTCCCAGTCGCAAGGGACGAACCTGTCGGCGACGGTGAGCGGCGTACCAAGGACGGTCCGAGTGTTCGTCCGCCTGTGGTCGCTGATATCGGGGAACTGGCTCTTCATCGACTACCAGTATGGGCCCGGCGCGCTGATCTCGACGGCCGCACCGACGCTCACGCCGGCGATCACTCAGACGCCGACCTTCACAGCGACGCCGACCGGGACGCTAACGTCGACGCCGACTGCCACGTTGACGCCGACTGCCACGTTGACCCCAACAGCCACGTTGACGCCGACCGGAACGCTAACGGCGACGCCGACGACGACGTTGACGGCGACAGCGACCAGCATCCCTCCCGCGCTGGCGGAGATGGGGTCGCCCGTCCCGGGGTCGATCCTGCCATCGTCCACGGTGACATTCAGCTGGATCAGCGGCACGGGGGTGTCGGACCGCTGGCTGTGGGTGTCGACGGTATTCGGCGACGGGAACCTGTATTCCCAGGTGCAGACGGGCCTGTCGGCGACGGTGAGCGGAGTGCCGACAGGGGTTCCGGTGTACGTGCGCCTGTGGTCCCTGGTGGCCGGGAACTGGCTGTACATCGACTACCCCTATGGTCCCGGCGTCGCGACCTCGACCCCCGGGACCACGCTGACCGTGACACCTGCGGTAACGCCAACGATGACCTCGACGCCAGCAGGGACGCCGACGATGACGCCGACCGGAACGCTCACGGCAACCCCCACGTTGACGCCCGCGGCGACCAGCGTGTCTGCCGTGCTGGCAGAGATGCTGGCGCCGGTCCCGGGCACGATGTTGGGCTCCTCCACGGTGCCATTCAGCTGGACCAGCGGTTCCGGGGTGACGGAGTACTGGCTGTGGGTGTCGACGGTGGCCGGCGATGGGAACCTTTACTCCCAGTCGCAGGGGACGAGCCAGGCCGCGACAGTCGGTGGGGTACCGACAGGGGCGCGGGCGTACGTGCGGCTGTGGTCGCTGCTGGGAGGGAACTGGCTGTTCATCGATTACCAATATGGTCCCGGCGCGGTGACCTCGACGCCCGCGCCGACGCTCACGGCGGCAGCGACGAATACCCCGCCGCCAACGTTGACGCCGACTGAGACCCTCACACCGACTGTGACCTTGACGCCCAGCGTCACGCCCACCCCGACGGCCACGCAGCTGCCGAATTGCGGCACGCTCGGCGGCACCATCAGCGTGAACACGACGTTCGTGGGCCCGTGCATCTACACGGTGACCAGCAGTCTCACCGTGTTCTCGGGCGTGACGCTCACGATCCAGCCCTTGGTCACGCTCAGATTCAACCCCGGCACCGGTCTGTTCGTGCAAGGAACCCTCATCGCCAACGGTGTGATCGCGTCCACGCCGATCCTGTTCACGACCGCCAGCGCGTCGCCCGCCCCCGGCCAGTGGATCGGCGTCTACTTCCAACCCGGGTCCACCGGCACCCTCAGGCACGCCACGGCCGAGTACGCCGGCTCCGCCGGCTACGGCGTAAGGGTTGACACCGCGGGTGTAGTGACCCTGGACCAGATCACCGTGCGGCGGAGCGCGGGCAGGGGCATCGACCTGCAATTGAGCGGGTGCCCGAGCATCAGCATGGCTTCCCTCACTGACAACGCCGACTTCGGGCTGTACCTGAACTCGGGCCTCACGTGCGACCCGGGCGCCGGGGCGTTGATCGCGGCGAACTACACTGGGAACGGTGGGTCGAACCGCATCTTCCAATCCGGCGGCACGGTGGCGGTGGGGACAGGGCGGCTGCGCGCCTATGGCGTCCCGTACTTCCTCAACAACAGCATCGTCGTCAACCCGGGGGCGACGCTGGTGGTCGAACCGGGGGTACCCCTGGCGTTCAACACGGGCACCGGACTGTTCGTGTCGGGGACGCTCACCGCCGACGGTGTGATCGCCGGCACGCCCATCTTGTTCACGACGGCCAGTGCGTCACCCGCCCCCGGCCAGTGGAGCGGGGTGATCTTCCAGGCGGGGGCGCCCGGCGGAGCCGGCACGCTCAGGCACGCTACAGTCGAGTACGCTGGCGCCAGCCTTTTCGGCGTCCGCATCGACAGCGCGGCGGGCGTGACTCTGGATCAGATCACCGTGCGGCAGACCAGCGGCAGGGGCATCCAGCTGCAGGGGATCGGCTGCGCGAGCATCAGTATGGCCTCCCTGACCGATAACACCGACTTCGGGCTGTACTTGAACTCGAGCCCGACCTGCGACCCGGGCGTGGGGGTGCTGAACGCGGCGAACTACACGGGCAACGGTGGTTCGAACCGCATCTTCCGCTCCGGCGGCGTGCTGGCCGCCGGGACGGGTACCCTGCGGGACTACGGCGTTCCGTATTTCGTCAATAGCACTATCGGCATCAATCCGGGGGCGACGCTGGTGGTTCACCCCAATGTGACGCTGGCGTTCAACGCCGGCACGGGGCTGACTGTAGCGGGCACGCTCGCCGCGGATGGTGGGAGCGCGTCGACGCCGATTCTGTTCACGACGGCCAGTGCGGTGCCCGCGCCCGGCCAGTGGATCGGCGTCATCTTCCAGGTTGGGGCGCCTGGCGGGGCCGGCACGATCAGGTTCGCCACGGTGGAGTACGCCGGCTCGGGCCTCGGCACCCTCTTCGGTGTCCGGGTCGACAGTGCGGTTGGGGTGACACTGGACCAGATCACGGTGCGGCGGAGCGGGGGCAACGCCATCGAACTGCAAGGGAGCGGGTGCCCGACCATCAGTGTGGGCTCCCTGACCGACAACACCGGATACGGGCTGTACCTGAACTCGGGCCTGGCGTGCGACCCGGGTCCAGCGGCCCTGAACGCGGCGGCCTACACGGGCAACGGTGGGGTGAACCGCATCTTCCGGTCCGGCGGCCTGCTGTCCGCGGGGACGGGGCGGCTGCGATCGTACGGCATCCCGTACTTCGTCGACAGCAGCATCACCATCGGCGTGGGGGCGACGCTGATCGTTGAGCCGGGCGTGACGCTGGCGTTCAGTGCCCTCACGGGGCTATTCGTGTCGGGCACGCTCACCGCCGACGCGAGCAGCAGCCCGCTTACTCCCATCGTGTTGACGACGGCCAATGCGTCGCCGGTACCTGGCCAATGGATCGGAGTTATCTTCCAGGCGGGCTCGGGCGGAATCCTTAACCGCGCCAGGGTCGAGTACGCCGGCGCCGCCGCCTCCGGCATCCGCGTGGATACCACCGTGGCGCTAACCTGGGACCACGTGACCCTGACGAACAACGCCGGAAACGGGCTCGACGTCCAGGTTGGTGGGGCCACGGTGGTGATTGCGAATTCCAACTTCACCAATGCGCCGGGGAACGGCATCAGGAACGACGGCGCCCTCAGCATCGTGAACGCTAGCGATAGCTGGTGGGGCTCCGCCACGGGCCCAACGATCGCCTCGAACCCGGGCGGGACGGGGGATGCCATCGTCGGCACAAACGCCGCCGGCGTCACCTTCACCGGTTTCACCAGTGCCCCTGTTCCTAACTGAGGACGGATACACACAAAGGGAAGCTGGCGGGGCCGCGCCACGGCCGTGGCGGAGGCGCCCGTACGGCAACCCGCGGCCGATTCGGCTGGCTCGGCGCCGGGAGGAGTCTCAACCGGACCCCACGGCGCTGAATCGTACGCCGCGGGCGCAGGATAAAATCCCCGGGAAACCGTGAGAGCGAGAGGAGACCAGTGGCCAGGCGGGAGTTCATCAGCGTGGCTTCGGCGCTCGTAATGGGCCTGGCGTTGACACTCCCCGTCGCCCAACCTGGTTCCGCGGTGACCGGCGTTGGGGCCGTGGGGCCCGCGGCCGGCAGCAGCGGCGGCGGCACGGCTATCACGATCACCGGTGGCGATTTCATGCCGGGCGGCTGCACGGCCGCGCAGATGACGCCGCTCACATCCGTGACGGTCGACCCGGGCGGCACGCCGGCGGTGGCGACGAATGTCGTCGTCGTCAGCGACACGTCGATCACGGCAGTCACGGCGGCCCACCCGGCGGGCGGGCCGTTCATCGTGCGCGTCGCCCAGGGCGCCCCGGCGGGTGGGTGCACCGGGGCGTCGACGAGTTTCGACAGTCCGGCGCTGTACACGCACGTCAACCCCACGGCGACGTCAGTTGGGCCACCGAGCGGGCCCGCCGGCAGCACGATCAGCATCTTCGGGTCCAGCATGCAGGGGACGACCGACGTTCGCTACGTCGGCCCGCTCGGGGTGTCCACCGCCTCGACGTCCGACACGGGAACGCCCGTCGTCGCGACGGGCGGCGGCTCGGTTACCAGCGTGGCCCCGGCCTCGCTCGCGCCGGGCACGTACAGCATCGTCCTGGTGAACGCGTCGGGCGCCTTCGCGCAGTCCGCCTCCTTCACTGTGCTGGCGCCGACGCCCTCAGTCGGTCCGAGCCCGTTCCCGACGTTGATCGGTGGCTTCGGCGTCACCGTCACGGTAACGGCCTCTCCGTCGAATAGCGCGCCGTGCGGCCTGGTGGTGGGGCCGTCTCCGACTTTCACCCTGAGCAATGCCTCGGCCCCGGGCAGTGCCCTGGCCGGGGTCAGCGTCGTGATCGTCTCCGTCATCGACGCCAACACCGCGCGCGCCGCCGTCACTGACGCCAACGGCGTGGCGACGTTCGGCGGGATGACCCCCGGCATCTACCGGATCACCTCGGCGGACAGCACCGACTTCGTTCCCGTACTGCTTGCGGGCCTCGACATGGCCTTTGGCGGACCAGCCGGACACCTGATCGACACCCGGGTCGCGAGCATCACGGGTGGCGCCAACGTGCCCGTTGCGCTGGTCTGCAGGACAGCGCCGCTCATCGATCTCCTCTCGCCCACGACCAGCTCGGTCGCGTTCGGGCAGGTCGTGGACTACTTCACCGGACTGCCCATCGTGGGCGCTCCGATCCTCGTGAACGTCAACGCGGGGACGGCGGCCAACCCGCAGCCCGGCACGCAGATAGCCTCCGTCCTGACCGACGCCAACGGCCGGTGGGTAACGCCGGAGATCCCGGCGGGCCCCTACGTCGCCAGGGTAGCCGCGTCGCTCGGGCTCAACTGTGTTCTCAGCGGGATCAATCTTTGCGCCGACGCCTTCCAGCTCGTGCCGGCCGGCGTGGCGACCGCTATCCCTACCCCGACACCGATGATGGCGCCCACGAGCACGCTTCCGCCGACGGGGGCGGCGGTGGTGGCTCAGATGGTGGCGCCGGCGCCGGGTTCGGTCCTGCCATCGTCGACGGTGACCTTCAGCTGGACGGGCGGGACAGGGGCCACGCAGTACTGGCTGTGGGTCTCGACAATACTGGGCGATGGGAACCTGTACACCCATTCGCAGGAGACGAGCCTGTCGGCGACGGTGAGCGGGATACCGAGAGGCGCCCCGGTGTACGTGCGGCTGTGGTCGCTGGTGTCGGCGAGCTGGTTGTATATCGACTACCCGTATGGGCCTGGTGTGGCGACCTCGACGCCGGCGGCGATTCCGACACTCGCGACGACACCGACGATGACGCCGACCCCGTCGCCGACGCCCACGGTGTCGGCGACTCTGGCGGCCACGAGCGCGGGAACGGCGACGATCGCCCCGACGGCGACGAATACGCCGACCCCGACGGCGACACTGCCCCTGACAGCGACCAGCACGTCGGGTGCGGTGGCGGTGGCGCTGGCGCAGATGGTGGCGCCGGCGCCGGGGTCGGTCGTGCCGTCGTCCACGGTGACGTTCAGCTGGACGGGCGGGACGGGAGTGACCCAGTACTGGCTGTGGGTAGGGACGGTGCTAGGCGATGGGAACCTGTACTCCCAGTCGCAAGGGACGAGCCTGTCGGTGACGGTGAGCGGGATACCGACAGGGGTTCCGGTGCACGTGCGGCTGTGGTCGCTGGTGTCGGGGATCTGGCAGTACATCGACTACCCATATGGTCCGGGCGTGGCGACCTCGACGCCAGCGGCGAGCCCGCCGCCGGCGGGGACGCCGACGATCGCGCCGACGGCGACGAACACGGTGAGTCCGACGATGACGAGCACGCCGGGTGCGGCGGTGCTAGCGGAGATGGTGACGCCGGCGCCGGGGTCGGCGCTGACGTCGCCGATGGTGACGTTCAGCTGGACGAGCGGCACGGGGGTGACGCAGTACTGGCTGTGGGTCTCGACAGTGCCGGGCGATGGGAACGTGTACACGCAGTCACAGGGGACGAGCCTGTCGGTGACGGTGAGTGGGGTGCCCACGACGGGAACGGTGTACGTGCGGCTGTGGTCGCTGATGTCGGGAGATTGGCAGTATCGGGACTACAACTATGGAACGAGCGGCTAGCGTCAAGCGAGTAGCGATGGAGGGTCGGATGAGCATTTCCGCTCGTTGGCCTTGGGCCGGTTCCGTAGGGGCGAGGCATGCCCCGCCCCGTGACCCAGCCCGAGCTGTTGCGATGGCGCCCCGTGGGGGTACGCGGGTCAGGCATGCCTGACCCCTAAGGCCAGGCATGCCCTGGGGCCAGAAACCCTCCAACCCGTCTCGCTCAACTGTAGCGAGACTGTGACAATTAGACACCTCCTGTTATTTGATCGTTCTGCCCCTACGTGGTATAGGGCATACATGCGGACGTACCTCTCATTCGTGGTCGCTGCGCTGGCGCTGCTGGGCATAACGGCTCTCGGCCGCACCCCCCAGGACGCGGTCGCTCAAGGAGCGCCGGCGCAAATCGTGTCGCCGGCGCCGGGGACGACGCTGGCGTCGTCGACGGTCCCGTTCAGCTGGACCAGCGGTGCAGGAGCAACCCAGTACTGGCTCTGGGTCTCGACCGTGCAGGGGGATGGAAACCTGTACTCCCAGTCGCAGGGGACGAACCTGTCGGCGACGGTAAGCGGGATACCGAGGACGGTGCGGGTGTACGTGCGCCTGTGGTCCCTCATTTCAGGGATCTGGCAATTCATCGACTACCAGTATGGTCCCGGCTTGACGACGCCCACGATCGCCCCGACGGCGACGAGTATCGCGATAGCGACGGCGACCCCTGTGCCGACCACCGGGCCAGGGGTGTTGGCGCAAATGCGGTCGCCCGTGCCGGGTACGCTGCTGGCGGCAACGACGACGTTCAGCTGGCAAGCGGGAACGGGAGCAACGCAATACTGGCTGTGGGTCTCGACCGTGCAGGGCGATGGCAACCTCTATTCCCAATCGCAGGGGACGAGCCTGTCGGCGACCGTGAGCGGGATACCGACGACGGTCCGCGTGTACGTGCGCCTGTGGTCGCTGATATTCGGGAACTGGCTGTTCATCGACTACGCGTATGGGCCCGGCTCGATGACGTCCACGCCGGCGGCGATGCCGACGCCAACGGGGACGCTGACGGCGACGCCGACAGCGACCCGGACCGCAACACTGACGCCTACGGGGACGCTCACCGCAACGCCTACAGCTACTGAGACGCCAACGCTAACATCGACGCCAACAGGAACGCTGACGTCAACCCCCACCCCTACACGGACCAATACCCCAGGGCCCGGGGCAGCGGAGATAGTGTCGCCTTTGCCCCCAGCGATTCTCGCATCGACGACGACGTTCAGCTGGACGAGCGGCGGGCAGGTGACGCAGTACTGGCTGTGGGTCTCGACAGTGCCGGGCGATGGAACCCTGTACTCCCAGTCGCAGGGAACGGGCCGGTCGGCGACAGTGAGCGGGATCCCGTCAGCAACGCGTCTATACGTTCGCCTGTGGTCGCTCATAGCGGGGGTCTGGCAGTTCCGCGACTACACTTACGGTCCCGCCGTGGCGGAGATAGTGGACCCGCCGCCGGGATCGATCCTGACGTCTTCGACGGTGACGTTCACCTGGACCAGGGGCGCGGGGGTGACGCAGTACTTCCTGTGGGTCGGGACATCGCTCGGCGCCAGCAACGTGTATTCGCTATCGCAGGGGACCAACCAGACGGTGACTGTGACCGGGGTGCCCACGACGGGAACGGTGTACGTGCGGCTGCGGTCGTTCATAGGGGGGGTCTGGCAGTTCCGCGACTACCCGTATGGTTCCAATGTGGCGACCTCGACCCCACCGCCGACGGCGACCCCGCCCCCCAGCCCGACGCCGACCAACACGTCGACTCCGACTATAACCTTGACGCCGACTGCCACACCCCCGCCGCCGCAAGAGGATTGAGGGAGAGCTGAACCAGCGGCGATGGGGTGATGGAGTGCTGGCCGTCCGTTGGCTTTCCGCCCACCCCTCGTAACCCGATTTCAGGCTGATTGACACCCCTGGCGCCTGCCTGCGACTATGTCTGAGTGCGCCGCTTCGCTCTACGCTCCCGCAGCAGGGCTGCCGCTGACGGTGCTGGTTCTGCCCTCTCCCGTTGTAGGGGGGAAGAGAGGGTACGCGTAGCCTGTCTCGTGGCCGTGTCGGAAGCTGCCCTCAGCGCACGTCTCCCATTGCGCTGGGAGGGGGATTCGGAGCGTGTGCCAACGACGACGGCCTACGCGATCGCAGTTGCGAAACAGAGCCTGCTGAAAAACCCGCTCACCCTGAGCGGACCGCTCGCCCTGAGCTTGTCGAAGGGCACGCTCACCATGGGCGGACCGCTCGCCCTGAGCTTGTGGTTCGACAGGCTCACCATGAGCGGACCGCTCGCCCTGAGCTTGTGGTTCGACAGGCTCACCATGAGCGGAACTCAACCTCTTCAGCAGCCTGCTAGGCCATGCTGAGGCCTGGTCTGCGCCCCTTCGCGGTCGGGGTGCTGGTGCTGCTGGGGATGGCAGCCCTCGGCCCTGGGGACTTGTGGGCGCAGCCCGGCTCGCCGGGTAGCCCAAGCCCGGGGCAGCCCGCTGCCGTGATCGAGCGCGCGCCTGCCACGCTGTCGCGGGCCGTGCGCCCCGCCCCAGACAAGCGGCCGAAGCTGCAATCGCACCTCGCCGCCGTCGCTCGAGCGCATGGCGAGCGGGGGGCCGAGGCGGGCCTCGCGGAGGCGCAAGCGCGCGGCGTCCAGCCGGTGGGCGCGAGCGTCCGCGTCGTCGTCCAGAGCATGCTCCCCGGCGGAGCCCGGGCCGCCATTGCAGCCGCGGGAGGGCGGGTCGAGGCGGAGTACGCGAACCTGAGTCGCGTGCTCGTGCCGCCGGCCGCGCTCGAAGGGCTCGCGGCGAGCCCCTCCGTCCGCACCGTTCGTCCACCCCTTCGAGCGGTTCCCCTCGCGATCGCGGGCCAGGGGCCGGCCGCGACGGGCGCGGTCGCATGGCAGGCGGCGGGCTGGACGGGCAGCGGCGTCAGGGTAGGGGTCATCGACCTCGGCTTCTCGGGGTACGCGGCCCGGCAGGCCAGCGGTGACCTGCCGGCCACGCTCACGGCCGTCGACTTCTGTGGGGGGCAGTTCCCCACATCGCAGGTCCACGGCGCAGCCGTGGGGGAGATCGTGTACGAGATGGCCCCCGGCGCCCAGCTCTTCCTGATCTGCATCGCGGACGAGGTCGGTCTGGGGCAGGCGAAAGACTACGCGATCGCCAACGGCATCCAGGTCATCAACCACTCGGTGGGGTGGTTCAACAGCAGTCGCGGCGATGGAAGCGGGGGGCCCGGCAGCCCGGACGCCATCGCTGCTAGCGCCCGGGCTGCGGGCATCCTCTGGGTGAACGCGGCGGGCAACCACGCCCAGATGCACTGGAGCGGCACGTTCTCGGACCCCGATGGCAACGGCTTCCACAACTTCGCGGCGGCCGACGAGGGCAACACCGTCTTCATTCCCTCCGGCGCCACAGCATGTGTCTGGCTCAAGTGGGATGAGTGGCCGAGCACATCCCAGGACTACGACCTGTACCTGGCGCGCTCCTCCGATGTCGTCCTGGTTGCTGCGTCGGAGACCGCTCAGGCGGGCTCGACGCCGCCCACGGAGGAGCTGTGCTACACAAACCCCGACCCGTCCCAGAACTTTGCGATCTTCATCTCTAGGTTCAGCGCCACGGCCACGCCCAGGTTCGACCTCTTCGCCAGCACGACGCTCGAGTATCAGGTGGCCGGGGGCAGCGTGTTGGAGCCGGCGTCGTCAAGCTCGACTATGGCGGCCGGAGCCGTCTGCTGGCAGACCACCGGATTGGAGGCGTACAGCTCCAGGGGGCTCACCATTGATGGCCGCGTCAAACCGGACATCGCCGGCCAGGATGCCGTGTCATCGGCCACGTACGGGCTGTTCGGCGTCTGCCCGTCGGGTTTCGCGGGCACGTCGGCGGCCGCCCCCCACGTCGCGGGCGCGGCGGCGCTGGTGAGGCAGGCGAACCCCACGTTCGGGCCTGCGGAGACTCAGGCGTTCCTCCAGGGTCGGGCCCTCGACCGCGGCCCCATCGGCACAGACAGCCTGTTCGGTAGCGGCGTCCTGGCCCTGGGTATCGCCCCGGCGGCGGCGACGCCAACGGTGATCCCGATGATGACCAGCACGCCGACGATCACCCCAGTAGCGACGAGCACGCCCACTTCGACGCCGGCGCTGGCACTGACAGCGACGAGCACGGCCATTCCGATGCCGACGATGACGCCGACCGCAACGAGCGCGCCGACAGCTACGACAACGCCCACGAGCACGGCGACGGCGACGAGCGCGCCAACGGTGACGCCGACGGCGACGAGCGCGCCAACGGTGACGCCGGCGGCGACGAGCACGGCGACGTTGACCGCGGCACCAACGGCCACGAGCACAGCGACTCTGACGGTGACGTTGCCGGCGACAGCGACGAACACGCCGACTTCGACCGTGACGTTGACCCCAACGGCGAGCAGCACATCGGCGACGGTGGCGCTGGCGCAGATGGTGGCGCCAGTGCCGGGGACGATCCTGCCGTCGTCCACGGTGACCTTCAGCTGGACCAGCGGCACGGGAGTGACGGAGCACTGGCTGTGGGTGTCGACGGTGCCCGGCGATGGGAACGTGTACTCGCAGTCGCAGGGGACGAGCCTGTCGGCGACGGTGGGTGGCATACCGACCGGGGCCCCGGTGTACGTGCGGTTGTGGTCGCTCGTGTCGGGGAGCTGGGAGTTCATCGACTACCCGTATGGTCCCGGCGTGGCGACCTCGACCCCCGCGCCCACGTTGACACCGGCGGGGGCGCCGACGATCACACCGACGCCGTCCTGGACGCCGACGGCCTCGACGACGCCAACGCCCACGGGTGCCGGAACGACGACCATCACGCCGACGATGGGGGCAACCGGCGCGCCCACGCTCACCCCGATGGCGACGACCACGCGGACGATGACGAACTCGCCGACCCGGACGCTGACACTTCCGCCAACAGAGACCAGCCTACCGACTACGGTGGCGCTGGCGCAGATGGTGGCGCCGGCGCCGGGGTCGATCCTGCCGTCGTCCACGGTGACCTTCAGTTGGACCAGCGGCATGGGCGTGACCCAGTACTGGCTGTGGGTAGGGACAGTGCTCGGCGATGGGAACCTGTACTCCCAGTCGCAGGGGACGAGCCTGTCGGCGACGGCGAGCGGGATACCGACAGGGGTTCCGGTGTACGCGCGGCTGTGGTCGCTGGTGTCGGGGAGCTGGCAGTACATCGACTACCCATATGGTCCCGGCGTGGCGACCTCGACGCCGGCGGCGACCTCGACGCCGGCGGCGATCCCGACGCCAGCGGGGACACCGACGACCATGCCGACGGCGACGAACACGGTGAGTCCGACGATGACCAGCACGCCGGGTGCGGTGGTGCTGGCGGAGATCGTGACGCCGGCGCCGGGGTCGGTGCTGACGTCGTCGACGGTGACGTTCAGCTGGACGGGCGGGGCGGGGGTGGCGCAGTACTGGCTGTGGGTCTCGACAGTGCCGGGCGATGGGAACGTGTACACGCAGTCACAGGGGACGAGCCTGTCGGTGACGGTGAGCGGGGTGCCCACGACGGGAACGGTGTACGTGCGGTTGTGGTCGCTGGTGTCGGGTGGTTGGCAGTACCGGGACTACACCTTCGGAACGAGCGGCTAGCGGTCATTTCGGATGAACGTGGGCGTTACCCCCCTCCCTAACCCTCCCCCGCAAGGGGGGAGGGGACCACTCTGTTCCCCCTCCCCCTCGACGGGGGAGGGTTGGGGTGGGGGTGACCGTGACCTCGACACCCATAGGAATTGACCTAACTGGTGAAGTGCAGTGTAGCGGAAGTTTGGTCCAAAGTGCCGGACAGCCCTCACCCCCGCCCTCTCCCGCTTCGGCAGGAGAGGGGGTGCGCATACGCCTCGCTCATGGCAATGGGAGAGGCCGGCCGTACCACCGAAGGTGGAAGGACGGGTGAGGGCTAGGCCACGATGGGCGGTGCGGGGAGAGTGGGTCACAATACGATCACAGGGGAGAGCGCCGCCGGGCCGGGGCCGAGGGGCTGGATCGCTGGTGTCACATTACGGTCGCGTGCACGTTTTAAGTGGTAAGGCGCGGCAGGGGCGCAAAGCTCGTTGCCGCGTGCTATGATGCGCGGGCGTGTACCCTGGGATTACAGGGAGTCACAGAAAGGAGGTGTGCCGGGAGCGATATCGCCGCGTGGCGCTCGTGCGAGCGCCGTCGGACGCGGCCAGTCGATCCTCTGCCGATCGGCGCCTGGGTGGCGCCGAGAGGAATCTCGACGCGACCCAGGCGCCGAATCGAACGGCGCAGACACACGGATGAACTCCACACGAAACCACGAGAGGAGACCACATGTTTAGACGCAAGCTCATCAGGGTAGCTTCGGCGATCCTGATGATCCTGGCGCTGACGCTGCCTATCGCCTCGCCTGCTAGCGCGGTGGCGACCGTGACGGCGGTATCGCCGACCTCGGGCAGCAGCGGCGGCGGCACAGCTATCACCATCACCGGCACCGATTTCCAGCCAGGCACGTGCACGGCCGTCGAGATGACGGCGGTCACCACCGTGACGATCGGCACAACGACGCCAACGGCGGCGACGTCCGTTGTGGTCGTCAGTGATACGTCGATCACGGCCGTCACCGGGGCGCGAGCCGCCGGTGCGGCGCAGGTGGTTACGGTCAGCCAGGGCTCGCCGCCCAGCGCCTGCACCGGCGCCGGGACGACCGTGACCTCGGCCGCCCTTTACACGTATGTCAACCCGACGGCGACGTCCGTTGGGCCGCCGAGCGGGCTCGCCGGCATCACGGTGAGCATCCTCGGGTCCAACATGCAGGGGACCACCGACGTCCGTTACGTCGGCCCGCTCCCGGCAAGTACCTCGACGTCCGACACGGGAACGCCCGTGGTCGCGAGCAATGGGCTCTCAGTTACGAGCGTGGTGCCGGCTTCGCTGGCAGCAGGCACGTATAGCGTGAGCCTGGTGAACGCGTCGGGCACCTTCGCCCAGCCGGTGTCCTTCACCGTGCTGGCGCCGGCTGCCACAGTCGGCCCGACACCGTTCCCGACGATCGTCGGTGGCCAGGACGTCACCGTCACCGTTACGTCTGCCGCACAGAATCTCTTCCCCTGCGGTCTGGTCGTGGGCCCGGCTCCGGGCTTCGCCCTGACTCTGGCCCCGGCGCCGGGGAGCCCGGTGGCCAACGTCACCGTCGTGGTCGTCAACATCACGGACGTCAACAGCGCGCGGGCCGTGGTGACTGACGCGTTCGGCGTGGCGAGGTTCGGCGGGTTGACCCCCGGCACGTACCGCATCACGTCGGCGGACAACACCACCGACTACACTCCCGACCTGAACGTCCCCGGCGTCCCCGTCGGCGGGGAGATGGAGACAGAGGTAGAGGGAGGCACCGGAAGAGCGGGACACCTGATCGACACCCGCATCGTGAACGTCACGGGTGCGGGCAACTTCGCCGTCCCGCTCATCTGCAAGACAGTACCGGCGCTGGCGGTTATCACCGTGCCCGCGGGGCCGGCAGTGCCCCTCTTCCCGCCGACCGAATCCATCCTGTTCGGGCAGGTGGTGGACTGGTTCACCGGCTTGCCCATCATCGGCGCCTCGATCCTCGTGAACTCCAACGTGGGGACCGAGACCAGCCCCCAGGCCGGCACCCAGCTTAGCTCCGTCCTGACGGACGCCAACGGCATGTGGGCGACCGCCGAGATGGGGGCGGGCCCCTACATCGCCAGACTAGCCCCGTCGCTGGGGCTCAACTGCGTCGTCAGCGGGATCAACACCTGCAGCGACGCCGTCCAGGGCCTGCCCGGCCGCGTGCATGACCCCAACTTCCTGGGAACATCGCAGGGCGCGGGCGTCGCCGGCACGATGCAGGGCGTCATCCCCATGGTGTACCGCGATGCAGACATCACCCGCTTGGGTGGGATCCGCATCGAGACCACCATGGTCCGCATCTCCAACGCCGGGCCGATCCGCACGGTCGCGTGCATCGACTGGCACAACTCCGACGCCAACGGCACGCGCATCGGCACCGAGCGCGACTGTCTCGACCTCGCAGCCGGCGCGGTCGGGATCTTCACCAACATCGGTGACCTGATTCCGGCGGGCATCATGGGTATGGCCGAGTTCTTCTCGATCGACCAGGATGGCCCTACGCTGGGCAACCCCGACCCGGGCCAGCCCGGCACGGTCTACGGCATCAGCGACTTGCATGCCACGGTGAGCTACCAGGTCCGCGAGGCGGGCAACGCCATCGCCGGCAACAATGCGCTGAGCTCCGAAGACCTCGCGCAAATAGGCGGTGAGGCCAACACCACCATCGGCATCGCGACGGTGTTCAAGAACTACAGCGGCACGACCCATCGGCACAGCTCGGTGGTGCAGGCCTGCAATACGACCGGGGTGGCGGTCCGCCAGCCGGTGGTGTTCACGTTCATCGGCATCACGGACCAGCGCGGCGCAACCGGCGCCACGAGTGGGATCCACACGCTGTCCGCCGACCCCGGCGGCTGCGTGAGCTTCAACATGAACGACATCACCTTCCTGCGGGACGGCACCTACGCCATCCGCATCATCTCGACGGGTCTCGCGGTCCCGCCGCTCCAGCGGTTCCTGTTCCCGCTGCCGGGCACGAGCGCGGCAGATAGCCAGCGTACGGTCCGTCCGGCGTCGTTCTTCGCGTCGTCGATCACCTACAACCGCACGGGGGCTATGGCCAACTCCCTGCACGCGTACCAGGCCGGCGGCGGCGGGTCTGGAAGCACCGGGATCAACCTCCGCTTCGGCAAGCTGTACGGCGCGCTCGTGTTCAACGACTACAACGGCTGGAATTCCGGCCTGACGGTGGCCAACTTCGCCGGCTTCGGCGACGGCGGGTCGAGCAACATCTCGATGACGTTCTACGACGAAGCCAGCCGCGTGGTCGGGATCATCAGCGACCGGATCGGCGGCGAGTCGGGACGGACGTTCTACCTGCCCCTGCTGCCGTTCACCCTGCCGAGTGGCTTCAAGGGCATGGTGATCGTCGAGGGCACGCCGGCCGAGTTCTCCAACGAGGCCTCCCTGGTCGTGTACGCCAACCACGTGAACTACCCACGGAACCAGAACATGGCGTACGTCTTCACGAGCGACGACCAACTGCGGGCTCCTCCTGCCAACGACACGCGGCCCTGCATAGGGACGGACCCGTTCACGCGCGGCGTGCAGTTCCTCCAGAAGGTCCAGTCCTGTCTGTGGGTGAGCGAGGCCGTTCGCCAGGCGCCCGGGGGTATTCCCAACGGGCCGACCACTGGCATCCGCGTCTTCAACCCCACGGCGGGGTCGGCTGAGGTCGAGGTGATCTACTTCGACTCGGCCGGGTTCGAGTGGACGGACGCGCGGACCGTGTTCACCATTCCGGCCTTCTCGCAGGCGACGCTGTTCCTCGGAACCGAGCGCCGGCTGCCTGAGGTCTGGAGCGGGTCCGCCTTAATCCGCTCGTCCCAGATCGTCGTCGGCATCGCCAACGTCGTGAACTACGGCATAACGGGCCACGACGAATCCAGGGCGTTCAACCTGCCGAACCAGTCAGGCCGGACGCAGTAGCCACCTGCGTGAGGCTGGGGGCGCCTCGCTCCACGGGGTTCCCCTGAGGACAGGCGGCAAGCGGAGGGCCGCCCCACCGAAAGGTGGGGCGGCCCTCCGGCTATCTACCAGCGTCGGTAGCTATACTTCGGGGGAGCAGGCCCACTGGTGTTCCGGCCCCCACCCGCAAGCCGGCCACAGCACAAGGCCGGTGGGGGACTTCTTGAGGAGGGCAGGTTGTTAGCCATGACACCAGCAGAACCAATTGATTCGGGCGCCGGGGCGACGGCCGAAGAGCCCCAAGCTTCGGGGCCCGGAGTGTTTCTGGGCGATTTGCTGGGGTGGCTGATCGGGATGCGGCTCCTGCAGGGGCGACATCAGCCAAAAATCCGCGACCTCATTGCTGCAGTACACGATAAATGGCCGGAGAACAGTGGGCCTGTACCTGGCGATGCGGAGATTCAGCAACGTTTAGCCTTAATGGAGGGGATTTCTGGGGCCGTTAGAGTCGACGGTCCTGCCGATCGGCGTTGGGTGAGCTTGACTGAAGACGGCAAGGCCTGGGCGAAGCAGGCGAAAGAGGTTCTCGAGAGCCTTCAAGCAGGCCAGTAGCTGGCAAGGGGGTGGGCGCTAAGGCCTCAGCGTCTGGAAGGGCGGCGACAGGACATGTGCGGAGGAGAAGCGTGTGGCCAAATCCGGGGGTGGCTCTGCTCGGGAGGCTCTGGCCCGGAGAATTCCGCCATTGGAGCCGGCCTATTTCCGGGCGATGCGACAGCGAGAACAGGCGGCCCAGAAACTCGCCCAGTATCTAACGCACAAGAACGAGCTCCATGAAGTTGCCCGCGGGCTGCTAAGAGATGGGCACGCCTGGGGAATCTGATTGCTGCTTGCGAACCGTGGGATGCGGAATGCGAGAACGAAGTCGCCAACCTGCTGAGGCTGTGCCGATGCACCGACGCGACTGTTGAAAGCACGGGGCGCTTCAAGGACTCCGCGGATGGCCCCTTGACTAGAGGCATTGAACATCCGACTATCCGCGGCGCCCGCCGTTAATACTTGGGCACGTATGTGCTGTGGAGAATATGCTTGTCAACCGCCCAGGTGGCCAGACTCGATCGGACCGCCATCGAGGCGATCATCCCCCACCGCGAGCCCTTCATCTTCGTCGACGAGATCGTCGAGGTGGAGTACGGACGTCGGGCGGTGGGCCTGATCCGCGACGTTGGCGCCTTTGCCCAGCTGCTGGCGGGCCATTTCCCGGGTTACCCCGTGATGCCGGGCGCCTTGCTCGTCGAGGCGCTGGCTGAGGTGGGAGCCGTGGCCGCGCTCGGGCTCCCCGAGAATAGCGGAAAGATCGCCATGCTGACGGGGCTCGACAACTGGCGTTTCCGACGCCCGGCCCTGCCCGGGCAAGCTGTGCGGCTCGAGACCGTGCTGACGGCGCGGCGCTCCAACTACGGAAAGGGCCACGCCGTCGCCACCGGCGACGCCGGCGTCCTGGCCGAGGGCGACATCTCCTTCGCCATCGTCGATCGACCGGCCGAGCTGAGCTAAGGGGGGACGCCGAAAACACGGCTCCCCCTCTCCCTCTGGGAGAGAGCCTGCCCTGAGCCTGTCGAAGGGGCGGGGTGAGGGCGTGCCCCTGGCGTTCAGCTCCAGAATCGAGGCCGCACGCCAGAAACGGGACAATCGTAGCGCGCGGGCTTGTCCCGCGCCTAAAATCCCTGGGCGAATCGGGGAACAAGCCCCCGCGCTAGTACAAGATCGCCGAAGTTCGCGCCCGGCGCGTCAGCCGCGAGCAGTCCCTCTCCCATCGCAATGGGAGAGGGGAGGGTGAGGGCGACCCACTACGCAAGCAAGGATCTCCGGTGGTTCAAAGCGCCAGTGCAGGAGGTGCCCTCACCTAACCTCTCCCACTGCGGTGGGAGAGGGATGGATTGCCGCCGCTGCTCCTTGGCCTCGGACCTCGAAGGTCACGGACTTTCGCGATGCCGTACTAGAGCGCGCTAGATCCCGGGGCGCAGCGGGGCGGAAGCCCTCGCGCGACGGTCTTCGGCCTTCGCCGCTACGCGCTTGGGGCGGCCAATGAAGCTTATCGTCCAGATCCCCTGCTACGACGAGGCCGAGCAGCTACCGGCTGTGCTGGCCGGTATCCCGCGGCGCATCCCGGGTGTGGACTGCGTCGAGGTGCTGGTGGTGGACGATGGCTCGACCGACGGCACCGCTGAGGTGGCGCGGCGGGCGGGGGCCGACCACGTCATCCGGCACCCGGGGAATCGGGGCCTGGCGGCGGCCTTCCGGACGGGCCTGGACCATGCGCTGGCCCTGGACGCCGACATCATCGTCAACACCGACGGCGACAACCAGTACCCGCAGGAGGACATCCCGCGACTCATCGCCCCACTCCTCGCAGGCGAGGCGGACGTGGTGGTGGGCGATCGGCGCGCTGGCGAGGCGCGGCACTTCTCGGCGTCGAAGCGGCTCCTTCAGCGGTTGGGATCAAGCGTCGTACGCCTCGCCTCCGCCACCGATGTGGCCGACGCGCCCAGCGGCTTCCGCGCCTACACTCGGGAGACGGCGCTCCGGCTGAACGTGCTCTCCGGCTACAGCTACACGCTCGAGAGCCTGATCCAGATCGGCGCCGCGCGGCTGCGCGTCGTGTCCGTGCCCATCGAGGCGCGTCCCGACCGGCGACCGTCGCGACTGATGCGCAGCGTCCCCGACTACCTTGTGCACTCTGCCGCCACGATCGTGCGAGCCTTCGCCACGTATCGGCCGCTGGCGGTGTTCTTCACCCTGGGAGCCCTGCTCATCCTCCTGGGGAGCGCGGGCATTGGCCGCTTCGTCTACTACTACGTGACTGAGGGTGGCGGCGGTCACGTGCAGTCCCTCGTGCTGTCAGCCGCGGTGTTCGTGGTGGGCTTCCAGGTGCTGCTGATCGGCCTCCTGGCGGACCTCGTAGCCGCTAATAGACGCCTGGCAGAGGAAACACTCGTGCGCCTCCGGCGGCTCGAGCTGCGGATGGGGCGGCCAGGGGAGGACGAAGCTGTGGGCCAGCCGGGGCGCCGCGACGGCGAGGCCTGAGTCCGGGTTGGTGTGGAGGGCTGCGACCCCCTCACCACCCCAACCCTCTCCCCCTGAAAGGGGGAGAGGGAGACGGACTACGGCGCCTGCCCTTTCCGGACGAGCGCTGATCACGTCCGGTCGGGTGTGGCTCGCAGCGGCGACGGCCCTGGGGTTTGGCCTGCGCATCTGGGGGATCGCGGGCCTGGGCGACCTCGACTTCGACGAGCAGGCCAGCTTCTTCATCGGCTCAATGGCGCCGGGCGACATGTTGGCCTATCTCCGGGCGGCGCCCTTCGAGCATCCCCCCCTCTTCTACCTTGCGTTCCACGCCTGGCTTCTGATGGTCGGCGGCTCGGAGCCCGCGATGCGCGCCTTCGCAGCGCTCGCCGGGGCCCTCGCCGTGCCTCTGCTGGGGGCAGCAGTGGCGCGCGCGGCGGGGCCGCGCGCCGGGGTCGTGGCGGCGCTGGCCCTGGCCATCATGCCGCTCCACATGTTTCACAGCCGCGACGCGCGCATGTATACGCTGCTGGCGCTGCTGATCAGCATCGCGCTGTGGGCCGCGGCGAGGGCTGGCGAGAAGGCGGAGGGGTCTCTTGGAGTGAACGTGGGCGTTACCCCCCTCCCTAACCCTCCCCCGCAAGGGGGGAGGGGACCAGGAACCCCCCTGGCTAACCCTCCCCCTCAAGGGGGGAGGGGTCCGGTTCCCTCCCCCTTCGCGTCGGCCATCGTAGCGCGGGGGCTCGTCCCCCGCTTCGTGTCGCGACTTCAGGCGCGGGGCGAGCCCGCGCGCTACCCACCACGGTTTTCAGTCGCCCTGCTGGTCGCGGGACTGGCCGGCGGCGCGGCGCTGGCGACGCACTATTACGCGGCCTTCGCAGTCGCCGGCGTGGCGGCGGGCGTCGTGTGGGCGTGGCGAGGCGCGGTCGGCGCCATCGGTGTGCTCGTTGCGCTCGCCGGGGCTGTCGGGCTGGCGGCGCTACTATGGCTGGCGGCGGCGCCCGGCCTGCGCACGAGCCTCGCGGTCTTCTCACCGAGGCCGGTTCCCCCGGAGAACCTCGCCGCGGCGCTGGTCCAGAGTCTGGGCGCTCCCCTCGCGCCGCTTGGCCCCCCGGCCCTCGGCGCGGCAGCGGCCGCCTTCACGGTGCTCGTCCTGGGCGCCGGATTGTGGTGGGCCTGGATGCGAGCTCGGATCCCCTCACCCCAACCTTCTCGCCCTGGAAGGGGGAGAGGGGGCAACGTGGCCCCCCAGCGGGCTGACGTCGGGGCCGTGAACCCCTCCCCCAGTATTGGGGGAGGGGCTGGGGAGGGGGCGGTCCCCCGCAGTCACGCGGGGACCCCCTCACCCCAACCCTCTCCCCCTGGAAGGGGGAGAGGGGGAGACGCAGGGACTGGCACCCGACCCCCGACCCCTGGCCCCCTCGTTGCGGCGGCGCTCGGCGGTTACGTGGCCACTACCGTGGGCATTCCGCTGCTGCTGGTGCTTGGGCGGCCGTTCGCGCCACGCTTCGCGACGCTGGCCATTCCCTTTCTCGTAGTGCTGCTCGGCCTGGCTACGAGGGCAGTTCCCCTGCGCTGGCTTCTCGTCCTCGGCGGAGCGTATGTGACGTTCGCTGCTGTGGCGCTCGTTCCCTATTACGACGGGTTCACACGCAGCGACTACGGCGTAGCAATGGGGACGCTGCGGTCGGAGGTACGTCCGGCCGACGCTATCGTCCTCAATGGGCCGTGGCAGGATCTCCTCTATCGCCGCTATGGCGCCGAATTGCCCCAGGGCCAGATCATCGCGTCGACGGTGCCGCTGGACGCGCGCGAGGTCCTTCCGCGGCTCCAGGCCCTGGCGGGCGCGCACCCGCGGCTGTGGGTCGTCGACTCGGCCACAGATGAGGCTGATCCGACCGGCGCGGTGGCTGGCTGGCTGGACGCACATGCCTACCCGCGGCCGGTCCTGGAGTTCCGCAAAGCGGTGCTGCGTCCCTACCTGACGGACTCGCAGCCAGCCTCATTCAAGCCGAGGGGCGCCGAGGTGGTCGCGTTGGGCGCGCAGCTGCGAACGGTGGAGCTCGAAGAATGGGCCCCGCGGGCCGGCGCCGAGGTGCGGCTGCGGGTGACGGGCGACGACCTGGAGCCCATCGGCGGGCGCCGACTCGTGGCCCGGCTCGTGGCGGCCAACGGCGTCGAGGTCTGGCACTGGGACGGCCCGCTGGCGCGCGTGGATGGCCGGCTTTCGTATCGCGCCGCGATGGTCGTGCCGCCGAACGCCGAGGCGGGCATGTATGCGCTGCAGCTCGTGGTCTATGAGGTCGAGGACGTGGGAGGCGGCCGGCGCCGCGTCACCCGGATCGCTGATCCGGTCGAGGTGGGCCAGGTACGCGTCACACCTCGGTGACGATGGGCAGGATCATCGGCCGACGGTGGGTGTTGTGGTAGATGTAGCCCTCGAGGACCTGCCGGATCTTCGTCACCATCACGCTGCGCTCCGGCTCGCCGTGCAGGCGGCCCAGCCCGCGGACGATACGCTCCCGCGCCTCGTCCAGGAGTCCGTCAACGTCGCCGGCCTTGTCGTCGAACAGCCCGCGGGTGATGATGGTGGGCCCGGAGACGATGCGCCCGGACTCAGCGTCGATGGCGAGGGTCACCACCAGCACTCCTTCCGCCGCCAGGTGATGCCGATCTCGTAACACCGCGTGGGTCACGCCTTGGGTTAGCCCGTCAATGAGCACCGCGCCGGCCGGCACGCTGCCCGCCTTCACGCCGCCGGTCTCGCGGAACTCGACGACGTCGCCAATGTCCGTCATGATGACGTGGTTCTCGGGGATGCCCATCTCTTTGGCGAGCATGCGGAACTGGATCAGATTGCGGTACTCGCCGTGCAGCGGCACGCAGTAGGCCGGCCGCACGAAGCGCAGCATGTCCCTGATCTCCTCTCGGCTGCCGTGGCCGGACACGTGGATGTTCTCCGTGTCGGTTCCACGGCGGCGAACGATGACCTCTGCTCCGCGCCGGTAAAGGTTGTTGATGGTCCGGGAGATGGTGGCCTCATTGCCCGGAATCGGCGTAGCCGACAGGATGACGGTGTCGCCTGGAATCACGCGGACGTCGCGGTAATCGTCTACCGCCATGCGCGCAAGCGCGGAGGCGGGCTCGCCCTGGCTGCCCGTTGTCAGAAGGACAACCTTCTGAGGTGGGAGCGACCGGACATCCCTGATGTCGACGAGGACGTCGTGCAGCTCGGGAACGTAGCCCAGGTCGTGGGCGACCTCGACGTTGCGGACGAGGCTGCGCCCCGCCACGGCCACACGCCGCCCCAGTTGGCGCGCCGAGACCATCGTCTGCCGCAGGCGCGTGATGTTGGAAGCGAACGTCGCAAGGATGATCCGACCGCTGGCTTGCTCCATCACGCGCGTCAGCGCCTCGCCTACCACCCGCTCCGAGCCCGTGCGGCCGGGCTCCTCGACTCGAGTTGTGTCGCACAACAGCGCCAGCACGCCCTCGTTGCCCAGCTCGACGAGTCGCTGCGTGTCGGCCGGGTCCTCGTCCATGGGGGTCGGGTCGAACTTGAAGTCGCCGGTATGGACGACAGTGCCGGCGTCGCAACGGATCGCCAGCGCCACGGCATCCGGCACGCTGTGGTTGACGTGGATGAACTCGACGGCGAAGGGGCCGAACTGATGTCGCTCCGTCGGCTGAATAACCTCGTATCGGACGCGGTCCCTCAAGCCATGCTCCGCGAGCTTCACGTCCACCAGGCCGAGGGTGAGCTGCGCGCCCGCCAGCACCACCGGCCGCGCCCCGGGGAGCTGCCGAAGCAGGAACGGTAGCGCGCCGATGTGGTCTTCGTGAGCGTGAGTCAGCACGATCGCGGAGAGGGCATCGGCGTGGGCGACGACGTATTGGAAATCGGGGATGACGAGGTCGATGCCGAGCATCTCGTCGTCCGGAAACCTGACCCCGGCGTCCACCAGGAGGGACGCGCCGCCATATTCGAAGAGGGTGGAGTTCTTGCCGATCTCGCCAACCCCCCCGAGAAGGATCACGCGCAGGGGGGCTGCAGCCACATATTCCTCCTCACGACGAGTCTCAAGTCTCAGGTCCCAGGTCTCAGGTCAGGTCCGAGGTCTCAAGTCTCTCGCATGACCTGGGACTTGGGACTTGGGACATGAGACTTGATTTGGGTTAGTGTAGCTCAGTGCTCGGCCGTCGCAACTGTGATGCTCGTAGGGGCGGGGCACGCCTCGCCCGCCTGGTGTGGCCCGTCTCGTGTCGAAAGTGCGGGGCCAGTACGTCCATGATGCTCGTAGGGGCGAGGCACGCCTCGCCCGCCCTCCATGTCGGTGGTTACGCGGGTCAGGCATGCCTGACCCCTACTCAGTCACTACGTCGCCTCGTGTCGAAAAAATACGCAGGTCGGGATGCCTGACCCTAACGCAGTCATCGCGTCCCTGGCGGCGCGTGAGGGCGAGGCACGCCTCGCCCGCCCTCCATGTCGGGGTTACGCGGGTCAGGCATGCCTGACCCCTACTCAGTCATCACGCCCGCCTCGTGTCGAAAGGTACGCGGGTGAGGCATGCCTGACCCCTACGCAGTCATCACGTGGCCCGGCGGTCTCCGAGCGGGCCGGCAACGGGCGGGCCGTATAATCCCCGGCAGCAACCGCCCGTCCTTTGATGACCGGGCTCGGAATCTGCCGATGAAGTGTCCCTACTGCTCCGTGCCCACCACCAAGGTGCTCGACAAGCGGGATTCGGAAGACCTGACGGTCACGCGGCGGCGGCGCCGCTGCTCCGCGTGCGGAGGGCGCTTCACGACGCACGAGCGCGCGGAAGTCGTGAGCCTGATCGTCGTGAAGAAGGACGGTCGACGGGAGGAGTTCAGCCGGACGAAGCTTCGAGCCGGCATCACCAAGGCGTGCGCTAAGAGGCCGGTGAGCGTCACCGCCATCGAGCAGCTGGTGACCGAGGTGGAAGCCGAGCTCCGGCGGCGCGAAGGGGCCGAGGTGGACCACGCGATCATCGGCGAGCTGGTGATGCAAAAGCTCAGTGAGCTGGACAACGTGGCCTACATCCGCTTTGCGTCGGTCTATCGGGCGTTCGGGGACCTGTCTTCTTTCGAAGAGGAGATCCAGCGCGCGAAAGCCGGGGCGAATGGCGCGGGCTCGCCACCGGCGGACGGTCGCCGGGGCCTGGCCCGGGCGACAGGGCGCCCGCAACATTGAGCGAAATGAAGCGTCCGCACCACGAGCAACGGATTCCCTTCGCCACGGCTCAGGGCAGGCTTCGCCTGGCGGCTGCTCTGAAAGTGCCGCTCGTCCTGAGCCTGTCGAAGGACGAGCCCGGGGTCGCGCAACGTCGGGCTCATGGTTCGACAGGCTCATCATGAGCGGTTTCGTCTGTCCGTGGTGCGCCATGACGGCCCATGACACCTCAGATGACAGTTTTCGGCTGCGCTAGAGCGCTGCTCGGTGCGCTTGCTCATCGTCCACGTGGACTCGTTCGCCTGCACCATCACAGAGAAGGGCAGGTCGCCGGTTATTGAGGCGCCGTCGACCGCCACGACGCGGATTCGCGATGGCTTGCTGGTGCTGACTAGCGTCGAGAAGGGCGATGAGGCGGACGCCGCCGGGGTTGTCGCCCGGACAGCCGAGGAGGTCGCGTCGCTGGCGGGCCAGCTCAAGGTCGAGCAGGTGATGCTGCTGCCGTTCGCGCACCTGTTCGCCGAGCTTGCGCCACCTGCCGAGGCGCTCGCCTTGATCGATCGGGTGGCGGCGGAGTTGCGGGCTCGGAACCTCACGGTAGAGCGTCCGCCATTCGGCTGGTTCCACACGTGGGACATGCAGGCGAAGGGCCATCCACTGTCGCGCGTAGCGCGGACGGTGAGGCCGGCCTAAGCAGGTCGAAATGGTTCGTACATTTGCGGAAGGCGGTCGCTAGAACTCCCTCTCCCCCTCGCGGGGAGAGGGTGGGGGTGGGGGGCCACCTCCCGAGGATGTGCGAAGGATTTTCCTAGCGGGGCTTCGCCCTAGCCCGAGAGTTGTACGGGGTGAGGCGGTTGTGGACAAGAGGAGGCCCGCTATGTTAGAGCAAAGGTCGCAGTAGCCTGGTGCCCGCTGCTGATACCCTTGAAATTCACGCTGTAGGTGCCTGAGGGGTAACCGACCAAAGGCGAGATCCACCCGGCGTTCACGCGCCCCGACCCGTCCGCGTTGCCACTGTCCTGCCACGTGTTCCCGGTTGGCGTCGTCCACGTGATGAGCACCCCCTCACCGGGCTGGAAGCCGGTCGCAGTGCAATTCACTGTTGACCCCTTCGTAACGGTCTGGGGACAGGTGGCGCCAGTCTGCACCGTGCCGAGTGTCGCAGTGGCGGTCACGGTAGGTGTAGGGGTCTCCGCCCCACCAGGCGGGGTGAAGATCACGCGCGTGGAGGTTAGGGTGACCGTGGCCGAGGGCATGACGGTCGCGGTCGGCGTGACCGTCGGGGTTGGCGTGACGGTGGCGGTAGGTGTTGGCGGTACAGTTGCCGTGGGTGTGGGTGTCGGTGTGGGGGTCGCCTCGTCATGGACCACGTCAACGATGCATTTCTCGGTCTCGACTCTCCCGGCATTGCGCAGCGTGATGATGAGCTCAAAGCTCTCAGTCCTCCGCGGCCCGTCGACCATGTTCGACTGGAAAACGATGATGTTCAACGGTCCCCAGGGGTTGACCTGCCCTATCGGGGGATCAACCGTGGGCGCGTCCGTGCTGCCGCCGAATGGCGGAAAGCCAAAGGGCGGGACGATCCCGGCAACTTCCCACGAGTCAGGCTGTCCTGGTCCCACGTCTACAAAAAGGAAGATCAGCCCGAATTCCCCGTGCCGGATCACAAGCGGATTGGGATCACACTCGACGTTGAAGTAGAAGGGATCGTCAACAAATTGGTAGTAGTCCTCGGTCTCTCCATATGCGAAGCTGCCCGTTCCCTCCCAGTCGCTCACCGGCTCACCGTAGGTGAGTGTTACGCGGTACCACATCGGTCCGATCTGGGCGCCGGCGGTGAACGTGCTGGTAACAAGCTGCGAGGTCTCGCCCTCAGGCCACTGTGACACGTCGATCGGGACATTCTGTACCGCCCATTCCGGAGCACAGGCGTCCGCCCCGGTCCATCGCCCATCGCGGGACCAATCGAACAGAGCATTGAGATACAGAAGCTGGTCGGGCGAGTCGCTATAGGGGTGGTCGACGTTGTCGCGGGAGGCAACTGATGCGAGGACGGTCAGGGTGCTTGGACGGCAGGCATCCAGCGCCAGATCGATGACGCCGTCGTCGAACTCGTCCGCGTTTACCTGCTGGGAGTCGGACTCAGAGTTGACGCGCTCCCCCAGCCATTCGGCTGTTGTGACCGTGTGGCGGGCGCCGTCACTGGACAGGCGCGATGGGAAGAGCCCTAGCGGGCCCCCGTCTAGTGAATAGCCAGTGGGGTTGCCGTCAGGCGCGTCGCCGAAGTCCCACAGAGCTCCTTCCTGCCCGGCACCGGGAGCGGTCGATGCCGGCAGCAGCGCAAGGATGAGCACCGCAATCGCCACGCGTCGAGGGTGCATGATTGGGGCTATTCTAATCTACGCAGGCGTGGGTCTAACCACTCGCCGCCGTGCCGACCGATCTGTTCTGGGGAGCCCGGTGGGCGTGTATGATCAGCTCACTTGCGTTGTGACGAGGGCGCGTTGGCAACCACGCGCTTCCTACATGACGGCAATATGGGCCACGCGTAGCCTGGCATGTCGGCGTCCATCTTCCGGGCCACTGGCAACCTTCAAGCCAACAGCCGTTGCGAGCACTCCACGCCCACTCCCCGCCGTCCCCAGCGCAGAAGACAGCCCCTACCGCGGGGAGGGGTCTCTGTGTCCACAATACGTCCGGCCCGCAAGACTTGACTCAAGTTCAACAAGTTTCCGCGCTCAAGCGCGGCTAGGAGTGCTTAGTGGGCCAGTTCCAATGGATGTGGGCGTTACCCCCTCCTATCCTCCACCGCAGGCCGGCGCATTCCCCCCTCCCCGTCGAAGGGGCCGGGGAGGGGTGATCGTGTCCCCGACATCCAATGCGAAGTGACCCACCGGTGAATTCGACCGGCCGGCGCGTCCCAATCGCCAGGGTGGGGTTGCCCCTGGGCGTGTTCGCGTTTTCGGCGGGGTTCGCGCTCCTTGCTTTGACCCGCGCGTGGCCAGAGGTTGCCGGGCCCATCGCCCTGTTTCAGGGCTTCGCCTTGCCGGCTGTGGTCTTCGGCGGGTTGGTCCTGGCCGCCACGCTAGTGGCGGTGCTGCTCGGCTGGGGAGATGGAGCGCCGGCGCGGCCGCTCTCGCCGGGATCTCACCGGACCGTGATCGCCGCGACCGCCTTCGCCATCGTAGGCGCCATCACGGTCTCCGTGGCGGTGTTCGCAGCGTTGCCGGGGACCGACCCGCAGTCGACCGGCGTCTTCCTCTTCGTCTCGCTCGCTGTGGACGCCGCGCTGCTCGCCATGATCTACGTGGAGGGGGTTCGAAGCGGCGTGGTGACGATGCGCTCGCTGGGCCTTCACGCCGATGCGCTGCAGCCGGGGCTGAAATGGGGCGCGCTCGGTGCCGTGGCGCTGCTCGCGCTGTCCGCGGCAGCGGGCGCGGCGATGGCGGCGCTCGGCCTTCGCCAGCCGCAGGGGGAGTGGCTGCAGTGGCTCCGCGACCTTCCGGGGCCTCAGCTGGCGGTCATCTTCGCCGCGACGGCGGCCGCGGCGCCCGTCGCCGAAGAGCTGTTCTTTCGCGGGTATGTGTTTAACGCGTACCTCGCTGAGAAGGGGACGGTGACCGCGTATATCGCTTCGGCGTTCGTCTTTGGGCTGGTGCACGGGCATGTGCTGCTGTTGTTGGCCATCTTCCCCATGGGCCTGACGCTGGCTTATCTGTATCGGCGCTCTGGAACGATCATTGCGCCCGTGACGGCGCACGCGCTGAACAACGCTGTTGCCTTCGCCGGGCTTTTGGCCGGAGGGGCCTCCTGAGCAGCGGGCGAGCACGAGCTGCGCTGGCGCTAGGGTTTGTCGCCGGGCTACTGGTCGCGGGATGCGTCGCCAGCGAGGACCTGATCACGACCCAGGTGCTGTCCGAGGGGAGGGCGCGCCGCGATCGGGGAGCCCTCCCCTCGGCGACCGCGACCGCCACGGCGCTGCCTTCGACATCGACGTTGACGCCGACCCGGACGCCTCCCCCGGGACGTACCTATGCGCGGGTGCTCCGGGTGTGGGACGGTAACACCATCCTCGTCGCGGGCGGGAATTCGGTCCGCTACATTGGGGTCGTCACTCCAGGCGCGGGCATGTTTCGGCGGCCCCTCGAGCCGTTCGGCCGCGAGGCCGCCGAGCGGAACGTCGAGCTGGTTGAGGGGAAAGAGGTCGAGCTGGAAGCGGACGAGAGCGACGTGGACGCAGCCGGGAATATGCTTCGGTACGTCTACGTGGACGGCGCGATGGTGAACGAGGTCTTGCTGAGCGAGGGGCTCGCGCGGCTTGCTCCCCTCGGGTCCAACGCGCGCCATGCGTTGCGTCTCCAGGCAGCGGAGATGGAGGCGCGGCGAATGCCGGTCGCCATCTGGACGCTCGCCACGCTGACGCCGCTGCCCACCAGCACGCCGACCGTCACGCCCCCGCCCACCAACACCTCCCCTCCCAGCCCCACGCCGCCGGCATCGCCCACGGCCACGCTGACGCCGGCGCCGCGCGTCGTTGCCCCACAGCTAGCCACGCCGACGCGGCCCCCGACTTTGACGCTGATTCCGACACGGTCGACGCTGATCCCCACGCGCGCGCCCCTTTAGCGCGCAGGGCGTCAGTCTGAATCGCGGGAGCGTCCACAAAGGGACTGCGATCCTCCGGAATAGCTCTGTAACTCCAGCCCCGCATCCTTGATGAAGCCGCACCCTGGAGCATACTGCTTGATCGATATGCTGGTGGGGTCCAGATCGTTGGTCTCCCGGATGCTCACGACGTCCCTGAACCTTCCGGCCCGCGTCCGGACGGTCCCGTCCGTGCTAAGGATCTCTGCCTTATCCAGGGCGACGCCCGGCGCGACCTCCTGGTAGTACCGAGCCCCCTGGACAACGGTCCCCAGCATTTGCAGACCGGGCAGCGCACCTCCTTTGCCTGCCTCCCACGACCCCTCGTGGCTGACGACTTGGCCGTTCTCGTAGAAGTCAACCGCCTCACCGAAGTAATACACGCTGTTCGTGTCTTCACAGATCGCGAAGTAGTTCAGGGCTATCTCAGTCAGCACACCATCTGTAGTTTCTTTCTCCTCGACGACCCTGGCGTCGATGGCCCTGCCCGCAAATCGAATCTGTTTCGTCTGGTTGAGGACCGTTATGACCAGCCTGGTCTTGTCTGTCCGGTCTACCAGGACCCATTGATAGCCAGGTACGAGGGGAAAGTACGTGGTGTTTCCTGTCGAGCGGAAGCGGCATTGGTCGAGATCGACGAACTTCTGGGTGAAGCCCGGCTGCTGGGCTTGCACGGCCTGGCCGCCCAAGCCCGCCAAAAACGCGGTCGTCAGGGCCAAGAGGCCGATTACGCGCGGTCGTACTGATTTCCCGAATTGCATCCTTTCTCTCCTCCACTATGCGCTTGTCCCATCGGAAGGTAGACCCTGTCTTGGGTAACGACTAAGCTGGACCGCGCGTTTCCGACTCGCTTGTGTCTCCTGTGCACACTTGTTGAACAGTGAGGAGGTAGAACAAGTGTCCCATTATTGACGCGAGATTTGGCGCTGATCCCCACACACCCGACGCTGATCCCCACGCGCGGCGCTCCTGGAGCGCGCGCGTGGGCGAAGGCGGCCAGGCGAGAACTACCATCCGGATGAGATCGGTGCGTGGCAATGCCAAGCGGTCAAAAACGAGCGGTGGAGTGACGAATCTGAGTACGCGAGCCACGCGTACCATCACTGGCTCGTCACAATAGTCTTGACGCAGGCGGCCGAGGTGTGTATAAGCTTGGTCATCGGCTGTCATGCCGGGGGAAACCCTAGCGTCTCCAGGACAGCGATGCCACGTGGGGGCAACCTGCGCAGCTACAGACTTCCCAGTACGGCGGGCCAGGTGGCGGCCCGAGGGCCGCTGTCGGGGAAGGAGGGCGTATAGCAAACGACGGCGTCTGGGTAACCGCCTCGCCGTGACGTCGCCGGCAAGAGCACCGAGGTGGACGATCTAGCGAGCGAGATGTTCCTCCGGCTTGGAAGACAATCGACCGCTGTGTAGGCCGCGGGCTGCGGACTGAGCATTGGCTCTCGAAGAGCGCCCGTGAAGGGTGCCCACCGCGCGTGTGAACTACTCGCCAGCACTTTGTTTATTTGGGTTCGAAGGCCGTGACTCCAAGCTAAGGGGAACGTGGGTCAGCCCCACGCAGTCGTCGAGTCGGCTGCCGAGGCAAAATGGCCGTGCGCGACGCGATTGCGCGCTTCGCACGCGCGGCAACCCCAGGGGCGCAGGTTCTTGAGAACCCCCTTCAGGAACCTGCAGCCTTGCCCGCCGAAACCGGCTAACCGCGCAGAGCCTAGGTCCCCAACAAGCATATCGGCGACGCTTTCTATAAGGAGCCACGATTCCCCACGAATGGAGTTAGATGAAGAGAATCTCATTAAAACCAAATACATTAAGATAAATTCATTAAAGGAGCAGTGGGCCGAAGCGAAGGAAACAACCTCCACCGGGCTGATCTCGCAAGGTTCCAGCGCTGAGACGAGACAAGTCCAGCGCTGCGACCAGAAAGGATGCGTCAAATGTTCAGCAGCCATCCCGTCCGGTCTGCGCTGATCGGCAGCTTCACCGCGCTTGTCCTCCTGTTGACGAGCGTGCAGGTTGACGGCAGTCACCCCGCCTTATTCAGCGAAACCCCCATAGCGGCGGCACAGGGTCCCTGCGATTCGCTCCGCGACTTCGATCGCGGGAATTTCCCCAATCCGCTCCTGATCAACAACGCGTTCTTTTCCCTGACCCCCGGGCTGCAGTACCGGTACGATGGGCTGTCAGGCGGCCTCCCTCGTCGAGTGATTTTTACGGTCACCGACGTGACTAAGGTGATCGACCGCGTGAACACGCGGGTCGTCTGGGACGTGGACCTGGAAGCTGGTGTGAAGAAGGAGGAAGAGCTCGCCTTCTTCGCTCAGGATAATCGCGCGAATGTCTGGGCGATGGGTGAGTACCCGGAGGAGTTCGAAGGCGGCGTGTTCGTCGGCGCCCCGAAGACCTGGATACCCCGGCAGTCTGGGGCGAGGGCCGGCGTTCACTTTCCCGGCAGACCGCGCGTCGGGGAGGACCCCTACCACCAGGGCAAGGCTCTGCCGGTCTTCTGGGACTGCGCCGAGCCGGTCGCGACGGGCGGGACGGTCTCTGTGCCGGTGGGCACCTTCACCGGCGTCTTGACGACGAACGAGTGGAGCGCTCTCGACCCGGCAGGCGGCATTCAGGCCAAGCAATACGCGCCCGCTGTGAAGCAGGTCATCAAGATCTTCGAGGTAGACAACCCCGCCGGCGAATTCCTGAACCTGACGCGGATCAGGACTCTCGACAGTGACGCTCGTGAGGAGGCCAACGATCAGGCGCTGAGGCTGGATCGGCGCGGGTACCGCTTCGGAGGCCCCGCGTACGCGGCAACGCCGCGCGCCGTATGCCAACAGTCATGCCCGTAGGGCGCAGCTGGGGGCCGGCCGGAGATCCTTCGGTGGCGCTCAAGATGACAGCTGTCAAACCATCATTGACGCCGCATTAGTGCGCACGGCGACTCGCACGATGCTCGCGGGGCCATAGTCAGTCGGGTTGCGCGCCGCCGCTAACCGCGGGCCGCGCGCAGTCGATCGAGGAGGTCGGCCAGGTCCCGCACGACGAGATCGGGGGTCGTCTCGCCGGCTCCGACCGGGTCCGAAGCGACGAGGATCGTGCCGATGCCGGCAGCCCGCCCGGCGCGGATGTCCGCCTGGACCTGGTCGCCGACGATGGCGGCATGCTGGAGGGGCGCGCCGAGCCGCTCGAGGGCGACCGTGAGGATCGTGGGTTCTGGCTTGCCAATCACGGTGGGCTGCACCCCGGTCGCTGTAGCGATGGCGGCAACGATCGCGCCGGCGCCCGGCCACCAGCCTTCCTCGACGGGGAGCGCTCGGTCGGCGTTGGTGGCGACGAAGCGCGCGCCGCGCTGAATCGCCAGGCAGGCTGCGACCAGCCTCTGATACGTCAGCTGGCGGTCCAGCCCGACGACGACGACGGCGGCGTCCTCGTCGTCGACGACGAAACCGGCCTGTAGCAGGATCTGGCGGAGACCGTCCTCCCCGACGATACAGAGCCGAGCGCCCGGTCCCGCGATCCTCCGCACGTACTGGGCCGTCGCCTCCGAGCTCGTCACCACGTCGCGCGCCTCCGCTGGCACGCCCATGCGGGCGAGCTTCGCCTGGAACTGCTCGGGCGTCTGGGTGGCGTTGTTCGTGACGAAGGCGTGCTGAATGCCGAGGCTATCCAGGGTCGGGACGGCGTCGAGAGCGCCGGCGAGCGGCGTGTCGCCGCGGTACATCACGCCGTCGAGATCGATCAGGAGCGCCCGGAGGCTCCGCAGGAAGTCCTGGGCCATGTCATTCCCCTTCGTACAACCTCACGTAGGTGGGGTGACCCCTGGATCGGGGGCGTCACGCACTCCCTCGCGCTTCCCCCCCTCGCGGCTCCCTATCGAGGGAGAGGGAAGACTCGGGCAGCCCCTCGACCCAGAAGGCATCGTCCGGGGCCTGCTCCAGCACGATCAGCATCCAGCCGTCCTCCTCTCCGAGCGGAAGGTAGCGCGCGCCGGGATTGGCGGTCCACAGAGCATCTCCCGTTATCGAGTAGAGCCGGACCGGCTCGGCGAGGATCAGCCACTCCTCCTCGCCGGCGGCGCCGGGCTCCTGTGCGGCGGGCGCCCGCGGGCGGCGCGGGCCGGGAGCCGCCGTCGTACGCGTCACCTGTGGCAACGGAGTCGCCGGCGGCGCCGGGGCCGTCGAGACCGGAGCGAGGCCGGCCGGGGGGAAGAAGACCAGCGGCGGGGCTGGCGCTGGGACCACCGGCACCGCGGCGGGGGGAGGCGGTGGAGCGACCGCCATCGCGGGGGCTTCGTAGGCGCCAATGTCACACCGCGGCACGCCATCGCCGTTGCCGTCGATGGGTCGAGGCGTGCCCCGCTGGTCGCTGGGCTCGCAGCCCCTGCCGCTGCCGCCGGTACCCGGGTTTCCGGCGTCGATGGCGGGGCTCGTCGGGAGCAGAGCGTGGGTAAGTGTGGGCCCTCCATTGCTCTGCAGCGGGCCGATCCGCGGATCCATCCCCGTCAGATCACCCGTGGCGCTGAGCCCGCACGTGCTGCCTCCGTCAAGGTTGTAGCCCAGCGAGGCGATGGGTCCGCCGCAGGCCCCACTCCCTCCGGTGGGCGCGACGATGGTGTTGCTGATGGTCACCGAGCCACCACTCCAGATGGCGGCCGCCTGGGTATCCGCCGAGTTCCCCGCCAGCGTGCCGTTGTTCACACTAACGGTGCCGCCGCCCACGTATACGGCGCCGCCGGAGGCCCGCGCCGTATTGCCGCTGAGGGTCGTGTTGGCCAGCGACACCGACCCTCTGGTGTGGATGCCGCCCCCGTTGGCGGTTGCCGTGTTCGCATTCATCAGGCTCCCACCGATCGAGGCTGTGGCGCCCGCGGCCACCAGAAGCCCACCCCCGCCGATGGTGGCGCTGCCCGCGGAGTTGGCGGTGATCGTGCTGCCGAAGAGCGTCAGCGCGCCCAGGCGATGGTAGATGCCACCGCCCGACGCGCTCGCCGAGTTGCCGCTATAGGTGCTTTGCGTCACGTTCAGGGTGCCGTTGTTGAAGACGCCCGCGCCGAAGCTGGCCGTGTTGCCGGTGACCGCGGTGTTCACCAACGACAGCGTGCCGCCCTCGTCGTTGACGATCCCGCCCCCCGAGGTGGCCGTGTTGCCGGAGACGACCGTATTCCTGAGCGTGACCCGTCCGCCGCCGGCGATGTAGATGGCGCCGCCGCCGCCGTCCAGGCTGATGTCGGCCGGGCGAGGAACGTTGCCGTTGCGCAGCGTGATGCCGCTGACCTCGACCGCGACCGGACCGATGACGTGGAGGATCCGGTCGGACCCATTGCCGTCGATGACGGTGGTCGCGGCGCCGGCTGCGGTGAGCGTGAGGGGCTGCGTGATATCGAGGTCGCCGGTGGCGGCGAGGTTTTCGCCGCGCCCGACCAGGGTGAGCGCGTACGTACCGGGCGGAATGGAGATGACATCCAGCGCGGGAGTTACGTTCGCCTCCTGCACCGCTGCTCGCAGCGTGCACGCGCCGGTCGCCGTCGCGCACCGGCCATCGCCCGGATTGACGTCCGCGCCGTCGGCGGTGGTCGTCACGGTAAACAACGCGGCCTGGGCTGAGGGAGTCGGGCTGACCAGCGCTGCCAGGATTCCCAGGGTACCGGCAAGGGCAATGGCCCGCATCATCGTGTTCACCTCCGCGAGCTTTGTTCGATTGGGTCCCGGGTCAAAAAAGGCCCCCCGTTCTTCCTTCGAACAAAAGGACGAACGGGGGGCAACCAAGCCAACACGCGGTCGCTGGTCTTCGTCCCTTGCTCGAAGGACTTCGCCGAAAGGTGGGCCGGGTGTTCGGGCTCGTGGGTGCAACCCCACTCACCGTTGCGGCACAGCGCCGGTTATCTCTCCGGTCTTTCCCCGCGTCCCACCGCGTTTTTCAAGTATCGATGCCGGAAGCATTCACCTCATTGGACGTTTCCCCGCCCGGGTCATGTAGTCTATCGTATCTGGCGCAGAGCGGCTAGGGATACGGCAGTGATGATGGCGCCGATAGCTACTGTCTGCACGGCGATGCGGATGGCGGCATCGAAGAAGAAGCCGAGCGGAAAGAGCTGGATCAGGCGGTCGCGCGCCGGGTCCAGCATCCAGAGATCATTGCTGAAGCTCGCCAGGTGGAACCGCAGGAAGAGCTGGCTGAAGTCGAGGAGCGAGGCCGCGGCGACGGCGCCAACCGCGAGGACGGCCAGCGCACCCCCGAGCGCGCCAGCCCGGACCAGGGCCCGTCCGCCCGTGGCGGGCCGCGCGATGACGATGGCGACCGCGCTCACCCCGAGCGCCACGAGCGCCGCGCCCCAGACGTCGAAGACTCGATGCATGAGGAGCTGCACGTCGGCCATGTGGGCCAGCTCGCGCTCGTTGAGGAGTGGTCCCCGGCTTGTCGGGAGCGCTACGGCGCCCTCCATCCGCTGCGCGGGCATCTGGAAATAGGTGATGAAGGCGCGGGCGACCTCCGTCAGTTCGGCGCTGGACAGTCCGGTTGTCGGGCCGACGCGATGTCTGGCGAACTCCTCGAGGTAGAAGCCCCCGTCAAGAGCGACCCCCCGTACGCCGCTGGTTACCAGGAACACGGGCAAGGCGAGGGCGAACACTAGCGTGGCGAGCACGCGAAGAGCGGCGAGTGGCGTCCGAAACGGCCGGCGAACAGGGTGGTGATTTTGGGCCGCGGGCGAAGAGTGCGTACCTCGTGCGCCCCGATGCGCAGCTTCCCTCCGACGAAAATACCGCTCGTCCTGAGCCTGTCGAAGGAAGGGCGCGGGGGTCGGCAACCTTCGCCTCATGGTTCGACAAGCTCACCATGAGCGGTTTTCATGGGTTCGGGGCGGGCCGAAGGCCCATGATTCCTCAGCATGACATTGTCACAGCAGAAGCATGCGCATAGGCTCAAGGGTCCGGCTGAACGGGTTGAGCATCAGACCGAGTTCTTCGAGCGTGACGACGCCGAGCAGGGGCTGATCATCACCCGGTTCACCGAGGACTACAGGAGTATGCCGCTGACCCTGGGGGAGCGAGATGAGGCATTCCGACAGTCTGCGCTCCACCCGGGTCCCATCGGCCAAGCGGAAGCCCATTGACTGGTCGGGGGTGAGCTCTATTGCCTGCCAGGCCTGGTAGGGCAAAAGCGTGTACGGTGCTCCACTGTCGACAAGAAACTCGAGGCTTGCCTCTTTGCCGGTTGGACCGGTAACGGTCCCCTGGACGTAGGTGATCCCCATGCTACGGGTGGGCGGGCTGGCCGTGGATGGGGGTGGCGGCACGCTGCGAGCGGCCGAACAGATAGAGGATGAGCGGCACGCCCACCATGACGGTCAGGAGGCTGAACACCTGGGCCTCTTTGAGCCCGAACAGGAACTCGGCGTCCAGCCGAAGGAACGAGATCCAGAAGCGGCCGAACGAATAGAGGCTGGCGTAGACCCAGAAGAGGACGCCGTCGACGGCGATCCGTGTGCGCAGCCTCCAGAGCAAGCCGAACATGGCCAGGTCGTAGAGCCCCTCGTAGACCTGCGTCGGATGGCGCGGGATGCCGAAGTCGGGGACGAGGGTGTTGGGGTTGATGTACGCAGTCGCCCAGGGCAGGTTGGCAGCCACGCCTTGATGGTCGCCGTTGAAGAAACACCCGATTCTGCCAATGGCCTGGCCGAGCACCATGCCGGGGGCAGCGGCGTCCGCGAGCTTTCCCACGGAGAGGTTGTGCGTCCAGGCGTAGGCGAGCCCCCCCACGACACCTCCAAACAAGCCGCCGTAGATGGCCATGCCGCCTTCGTTGATCATCACGATCTTGATAGGGTTGGCCAGGTAGACCGGAAGTGCGTCGAGCACGTGGAAGAGGCGAGCGAAGACGAAGCCGAGGGGCACGCCCCACGTCGCCAGGTTCACGGCTTCATCTATCGGGATGCCGCGCCGTTCGGCCTCCTTGGCGCCGACGTAGACCCCGGCGACGATGCCGATACCAATCATCAGGCCGTACCAGCGCAAGACGAACGGGCCGATCTGGACGATGATGGGATCGAGGGGGAGGAAAAGGCCACCCACATTGCCCTCCGCGGACCGGACCTGTCATCCCGAGCGAAGCGAAGCATCCGCAACGGCGAGGCACCGACGCTTCGCCTTCGGCTCACAATGACAACGCGAAATTGTACCCGCTACAACGCGGATAGCACCTCAACGTCCACGGCGCCCACCTCGGCGTCGAGCCGGGTGCGCTCGAGGGTCCGGAGCGCCGCCTCCACCACCTCGCGCGCGTGGCCGGCGGTCCCCGACACCACGGCCACGCCGAGGACGGCCAGGCCCCACTGTCGCTGCGCCGCGATTTCGGCGATGGAGACGGGGAACTGGTTGGCCAATCGCCCCTTGACGGACTGCACGACGCGGCGCTTGTCTTTGAGGGAAGTAGCAGCGGGGATGTGCAGCTCGACGCGCGCAACGGCAACGAACATGAATAACAACTCCTGTATAATGCGGCACTATTGGAACAACGTCTGACCCACCTGGCGGAAGCCGACGTGGATCGGACTTGGTGTATTGTGGGGGCGGACGGGTCCTGGTGGGTCTCGCGGTCTTCAAAACCGTTGCGCGGCACTGTAGGGTGTCACGGGTGGGTTCGACTCCCATACGCCTCCGCCACCCAAATGATCTCCGTGTCGCGCCGCGCGGGCTAGTGCGAAGCCAACAGGTATCCTCAATGGAGCGGGTACAGAGCCTGGTCGGGGTCTAATCCGAAGAGTGAGCCGCAGCCGAGGAGCAACGCGTTGGATCTGAACGGCAGCCGCGCGTCCGATGCGCCGCCCCTGTACGATCCGCGCTTCGAGCACGATGCGTGCGGCGTGGGCTTCATCGCTCACGTGGGCGGTGACGCGTCTCACGACCTCGTCGAGAAAGCGATTCGCTGCGTCGTCAATCTGACGCACCGCGGGGCTGTGTCGGCCGACGGCAAGTCCGGCGACGGAGCGGGCATCCTCTGCCAGATACCCCAGCGCTTCTTCGGGCGAGAGCTCAATCGCCTGCGGCTGGTCGCTCCGGGAGGTTGGCGCCTCGGCGTGGGAATGACGTTTCTGCCCCAATCGGGGCAGCGCCACGATAAGGCGGTTGCCCTGATCGAAGAGGCGGTGGAGCGGCAGGGCCTGCGATCCCTGGGATGGCGACCGGTGCCGGTAGACCCCAATGCGCTGGGCGACAAAGCCCGGGCTACGATGCCGGATATTCAGCAGATCCTGGTTGCGGCGCCGCCGGCCGTCTCAGAGGAGGACTTGGAGCGGCGCCTGTATCTGGCGCGAAAGGACGTGGAGAACAGAGCGCGCGCGCAGCGCATCGACGATCTGTACATCCCCTCATTCTCCTCTCGGACCGTGGTGTACAAGGGCTTGTTCGTGGCGCCGCAGCTGGCCGAGTTCTACCAGGACCTGCGCGATCCGGACTTCGAGTCGGCCATCGTGGTTTTCCACCAGCGCTACAGCACGAACACATTCCCGACGTGGTTCCTGGCCCAGCCGTTCCGCATGCTGGCGCACAACGGCGAGATCAACACGTTGTGGGGCAACCGAAACTGGATGCGCGCTCGCGAGGCCGAGCTGCGCGCCGAGGTATGGGGGGAACGCGTCGACATCCTGAAGCCGGTCATCGAGGACAAGGGCAGCGACTCGGCATCGCTGGATAACGCCCTCGAGCTGCTCGTCCAATCCGGGCGCAGTCCGGCCCACGCCATGATGATGCTGATCCCCGAGGCGTGGGAAAAGATGCCGGATATGGACCCCGACCTGCGGGGTTTCTATGAATACCACGCCCTCCTCATGGAACCCTGGGACGGTCCCGCGGCGCTGGCGTTCACGGACGGCATCGTCGCGGGGGCGTGTCTGGACCGGAACGGGCTGCGGCCATCGCGCTACAAGGTGACGGACGATGGCATCGTCATCAGCGCTTCGGAAGTCGGCGTGCTGGAAGTTCCGGATGCCCGCGTCATCGAGAAGGGCCGGTTGGCGCCGGGCGAGATGTTGCTGGTCGATACGGCGCAGCGGCGCTTGTACCGAAACGGCGAAGTCAAGCAGCGGGTCGCCGCGCAGAACCCCTTTGGCTACTGGCTGCGGCGCAAGCTCCTGCGGCTGCATACCTCCGGCTTCTCCATCGCATCGAACGGGTCCGCCGAGGCGCATCGCGACCTCGTGCAGCAGCAGCGTGCGTTCGGATACTCCAATGAGGACCTGGTCTACATCATGCAGCCGATGGGCGCCGAGGGCCACGACGCCGTGTGGTCCATGGGCGACGATACGCCGCTAACCGTGCTCTCGGCCCAGACGAGGCCGTTCTACTCCTTCTTCAAACAGCGGTTTGCACAGGTCACCAATCCGCCCATCGATCCGCTCCGCGAGGAGCTGGTCATGAGCCTCAACACCTACGCCGGGCCGCGACTCAGCGTGCTGGAGGAGACCGAGGAGCACGCGATCCTCGTGGAGTTCCCGAGCCCGGTGTTGATGCAAGGTGAGCTGGAGCGCGTGAAGCGCCTGCCGGAAGCCAGGCTGCAGGCCCAGCTCCTCAAGTGCCACTTCGATCCGTCGGCGGGGCCCGATGGGCTGGAGGAAGCCCTCGACGAGCTGCTCGCGGATGCCGCGAACGCGGTGCTGACGGGGAAGTCGCTGCTCATCCTGTCGGACCGCGGTGTGGATGAACACCATGCCCCGATCCCCATGTTGCTCGCCACGAGCGCCGTGCACCAGCACTTGATTCGGTCGGGGCTCCGCATGCGCGCCGACATCGTCGTCGAGACGGGCGACGCCTGGGAC
Organism: uncultured Chloroflexota bacterium; assembly: GCA_964417895.1. Classification (GTDB taxonomy): domain Bacteria; phylum Chloroflexota; class UBA6077; order UBA6077; family SHYK01; genus CAYQJS01. Next base: position 53,717 of record CAYQJS010000015.1, read on the forward strand.
ATCCACCACTTCGCGTGCTTGATCGGGTACGGCGCGAGCGCCATCGATCCGTACCTGGCTTTCGAGACGGTGCGCCGGTTCGCTGGGCAGCGGGGAATGGAAACGCTCGACCCACAGGAGGCGGTGGACCACTTTCGGGCGGCCGTTGAGGCTGGCCTCCTGAAGATCCTGTCAAAAATGGGGATCTCGACTCTGTCCGCCTATCGAGGCGCACAGATCTTCGAGGCTATCGGCATCCACCGGGACGTTGTGGATCGCCATTTCTTTGGGACCCCCTCTCGGTTGAACGGAGTTGGCCTGCGCCAGATCGCCCAGGATGTGCTGCGCCGCCACCGCGATGCCTTCGGCGAATCGAGCGGGCCGACGGCCAAGCGCGGCCTGCCCGACCTCGGGTTCATTCGCTTCCGCGGCAACGGGGAGTATCACGCCTTTAACCCGTTCGTGGTTCGTGCGATGCACAAGGCGTCGACCACGGGAGACTATGGCGCCTACCAGGAGTACGTTGCCCTCACCGCGAAACACGACCCGGCGAGCCTGCGCGACCTCATGCGCTTCAAGCAGCAAGCTCCGATCCCGCTGGATGAGGTGGAGGCGGCGGAGCACGTGTACCGGCGCTTCTACACGACGGCGATGTCGCTGGGGGCCCTGTCGCCGGAGGCGATCAGGACCCTGGCTCTGGCGATGAACCGGCTGGGGGCCAAGAGCAATAGCGGCGAGGGCGGCGAGGACCCGAGCTGGTATCTGCATCCCCTCAACGGCGTGGCCACCCACAACAAGATCAAGCAGGTGGCGTCGGCCCGCTTTGGGGTGACCTCCTGGTACCTCTCCCAGGCAGAGGAGCTGGAGATCAAGATAGCTCAGGGGTCAAAGCCTGGGGAAGGCGGCCAGCTGCCCAAGCACAAAGTGAACAGTTACATTGCAAGCCTGCGGCACGCGATCCCCGGCATCCCGCTCATCTCTCCGCCGCCGCACCACGATATCTACAGCATCGAAGACCTGGCTCAGCTCATCTACGACCTGAAGCAGGCGAATCCGACGGCGTACGTGGGCGTCAAGCTCGTGTCCGAGGCGGGAGTCGGTACTATCGCAGCCGGCGTCGCGAAAGCGTACGCCGACTACATTCTCATCTCTGGCGATTCCGGCGGGACGGGGGCTTCGCCGCTCTCCTCGATCAAGAACGCCGGTTGTCCCTGGGAGCTCGGGCTCTCGGAGACTCAGCAGGTGCTGGTGACGAACGATCTGCGAGGCCGGGTGCGGCTGCGCACCGACGGTGGCCTCAAGACGGGGCGCGACGTCGTGATCGCGGCGATGCTAGGGGCCGAGGAGTTCGGCTTCGGCACCTCGGCCGTCGTAGCCATGGGCTGCGACATGGCCAGGGCTTGCCACCTGAATACGTGTCCGACGGGGGTCGCCACGCAGCGCGAGGACCTGCGAGCCAAATTCGCCGGCGTCCCCGAGATGGTCATGAACTACTTCGGTTTCCTTGCACAGGACGTCCGGGAGATCCTGGCGAGCCTTGGCATTCGTAGCCTCGACCACGTGATTGGGCGTGTGGACATGCTCGAGCAAGTGCGCGACCTGCCCAACCCGCGGGCGGGCGAGCTGGACCTCGCGGCAGTCCTCGCTCCTCCGGATCCAACGTTCTCGCGGCCCTACAAGCGGAGCCAGAACCGGAACGATCCCCCAACGCGGGATGCGTTCCTGGACCAGCTCACTGTCGAGGCCGCGCCGGCGTGGGAGACGGGCTCGCGCGTTGTACTGTCACACGCAATCAGCAACAGCAACCGGACCATCGGTGCCAGGCTGGCGTATGAGGTGTCCCGTCGGTTCGGAGCAGACGGCCTGCTGGACGATGCCCTCGAGATCCGAATGCGAGGCAGCGCCGGCCAGAGCTTTGGGGCCTTCCTGACGCGAGGGATTCGGCTCGTGCTGGAGGGTGAGGCCAACGACTATGTAGGAAAGGGCATGGGCGGCGGTGAGATCGTCATCTTCCCTCCGAAAGACGCGACCTTTGTTGCCCACGAGAACATCATCATGGGCAACACCGTGCTATATGGGGCAACAGGGGGCAAGCTGTTCGCCGCCGGGCGGGCGGGCGAGCGTTTCGCGGTCCGCAACAGCGGAGCGACCGCCGTCATCGAGGGCGCGGGCGACCATTGCTGCGAGTACATGACGGGCGGCGTTGTTGTCGTGCTCGGGCCGGTCGGGCGCAACTTCGCAGCGGGCATGTCGGCCGGGACGGCCTACGTGCTCGATGAGACGGGCGACTTCCCGGGTAGGGTGAACCCGGAGCTTGTCGAGCTCGAGCGGCTAATCGAGCACGATCGCATCGCGCGCCCCGAAAATGAGGCGGAGCTGCGTTCCCTTGTGGAGGAGCACGTCGCTGCGACGGGCAGCGCTCGCGGGCGCGCGGTCCTGGACAGCTGGCAAGAGTACCTGCCCCGCTTCTGGCAGGTCGTGCCGGATCCACCCGTCGTCCAGACTCACACCCCTGCCATGGAGTCGGCGGACACCGGCACAACACCCCCCGATTCGGTGGCGTCGCCGCGCGCGTAGGCGCTCTCACCGGATCCACCGATCAGACGGGTGCGCCCCCAAACTTTGCGCTTCTGTCGCAGGAGGCCACGCCCTCACCCGTCCTTGCCCGCTTTCGCGGGCTTCGCGCGGGGGTAAGGCGTGCCTCGTGACGTTGAGCGCAAGAAGCCAGGTTGGCACCCGATGAGATCCACGCCTGGCGAGCCTGTGCCGGGGCAGACTCAGGATGGCCCTGGTGCTGAGCCGGCGTATGCTCGTGGTGAACCTGTCGGACCACGAGGGCTGGGCGCGCGCCATTTTCTTCGCGCTCTTCCCTATCTTGTCGCCGCCCTCGGACTCGTCGTTCTCCTCCTGGCCCCGCCGGCGGTCCCGGGCTCACCCGGACCGCTTGATGGCCTGCGGACCGTCGCGTCGAGCCTGCGGGGTGATGGCGCAGACCTCGTCTTTGCGGATTTCGCTCAGGACCTGGTTGGGGCCCGGGCTCTGCTTTCAGGCGCCGATCCCTACCCGGTGCTGGGCCCAGCCTTCGAAAACCTTGGGTACGTCTGGCCCGTGGAACACCGCTCCACCCATCCCCCAACGGCATTCCTATTTGCCGTACCGCTCGCGGCCGTTCCGTGGGAGAGCGCAGTCCGCACCTGGGTCGCGCTGATGCTGACCACGCTCGCGGTGACAGGCTGGGCTCTCCGACTGAGCGCACCCGCTACGATGGCGCTGTACGTGCTGCTCCTCTGGCCGCCGGCAGCGTGGTCGATGGTCCAGCTCACGCCCCTGTGGGCCGCGGGAATGGCACTAGCGTGGCGCTGGCGGGACCGAGGGGCTCTGGCGGGCGCGGCTCTGGGTGTGGCATCGCTGACAAAACTCCTGCCGGCCCTCGGTCTGATTCCCTTCCTCCTCAGGCGGCAGTGGGGCGCAGTCGCTGGGTTCGGGGCCGTCTGGACAGCCGCCCTGGGTGCGGTAATGGTGATGAACCCGGAGGCTCTCGGGCGCTACGCTGCAGTGCTTCCTGAGACTGCGGGCCAGATTGTGGCGCGAGGCGACAACGGTGCGCTGCTCGTGGTGGCGATGCAGGCCGGTGGGGTCGCCGGTCTTCTTCTGGCCTGCGGCCTGGTCCTGGTGGTGGCGTGGTCGGCCGCTCGACTCGCCTCCGGCGAACGACC
>CAYQJS010000015.1:57421-107760 GCA_964417895.1 uncultured Chloroflexota bacterium
TCGAGTGGACGTCGTGGGCCCTCTGGGTGTGGCTGACTGTGGCTCTACTCCCTATCGCATGGAACTACTCTTTGCTGCCGCTCGCCCCCTGGCTGTTGCTCGTGTTGAGGGAGCGCCGCCCCATCCCCAGCCTGCTAGCTGGCGTGAGCTTCGTTCTTGGCTTACTGGACAACCTCGCGGAGGCCCCGACCGTCGGGCTATCGATCGTCGTTGCTGGCCTCGCCTTCACCCTGATCAGCTACGATCGGGGACAGCTTCGTCTCCGGGGTGTGTCGGTTCGCGTTCCGCTGCTTCAGGGAGGTCCTCAGCAGACGCGCCCTGGTCGTCCAAGTGGGTAGTTTCTTCGATTCGCACGCCGGCGGCGGTACCGCTCGGCGTATTTTCCCCGAATGCCGCCCCGAAAGTCGTACTCCGGGAGCATCTCCGGCGGTTTCCGAATCGTACTCGGTTTCTTCATAGTTCCTGCGTTCCCTGGATGTCGCTGGTCGGTCGCTGATGACACGTATTCGTGCCTTTTCGGGATCCCATTCGGGGACTATCTCCGGGCTCGGGTCGTCGCTTTGTAGCGTCACGCAGGGCCGACGGCGGAAGCGAGCGCGCTTCTGGCCGCGAGCCGATCTTGGAGCGCAACCCAGCACCACCCGCCGAGGAAGGGGCCGGCGGCGACCAGCAGTCCGAGCGTACCCAGCACTGGCGCGTCGATGCTTTCTCCGGCAACTGGCCGGATCACGAACTGGACCAGGTAGGTGGCGAGGCCCCCGATACAGAGCAATGTGGTGTACCAAGTCGTCCTACGCTCAGCCAGAAGGCCCGCGATCAGCGTGGGCCAGACCATATACCAGCCCGAGTAGAAGGGGGAAATGACAACGAAGTACACCACGACGATTCGCCACACCGCTCGGAGAGCGTCTCGCCCCACGGTTGACAGAGCCGGCAGTTGCGCCAGGTTGTACAGCGCGAACGCGGCGAGCAGGAGTACCTGCCAGAAGCGGAGGGCGGTGTCACGTGACGCGGGAGGCACGACGGCCATCACGACGGCCGTCACGCTGTAGTAGTACTGGTCGACTTCGCGTAGGAATGACAGGTCGTCGCTAGCTTCCCAGAAGGGCGCCCATGCCAGCGCGCACAGAGCCACGACGGGCACGCCATGCCCGAGCAGCCACCGGCCGGTGCGGCGCCGCTGCCAGGCCGACCGGAAGCTCGGCCACAACAACGCTGGAAGCGCGACGGCGAACGTGGCTTTGACCAGGAAGGAGATTGCGCCGGCGATGGCTGTGCCGATGCTCCCGCGCCTGGCCCAGAGGCCGAAGCCGGCGATAGCGGGGACCAGCGCGATGGCGTCGTTGTGGCCTCCGCCGGCCAGCTCGATCAGAACCAGCGGATTCCAGGCGAAGATGGCCAACCCGGTCAGACGGCGCTCAGGTCGGATGGCGTCCAGAGCCCAGAGCAGGATCGGGAGGCACATCAGGTAGCCAAGCACGGCGAGCCCCTTAAACGCCACCAGCGTGGGCTGGATCGCGCCCCCACCAAAGAAGCCGGTTGCCGCGCTGATCCACGGCCACAGAGGACCGTAGGGCAGTGGGTAGTGTCCCCAGGCTGTGTACGGGAAGAATGGGTCGTGCGCGCCCTGGAGCGGTGGCACAACGAACGGGTTCTCTCGGTAAACGCTCCAGATACGGTCGGCAGACATGTAGTAAAAGACGTCGAGGGAGAAGATCGGGTACATCCTCAGGAGGGCGAAAGCGGCCAGCGTCCCCAGGCCCAGTACGATGAGGAGGGCCCGGCGCGAGCCCTCGAGCCTGATACAGAGGGCAACGCTCACCAGGTAGCAGGTGAAAAGGAGGCCGACGGCAACGACGAATGATAGCGTGGAGCCGAGCGATGGACCCGTGATGCGTGCGAAATCGAGGAGCGGACTCGAGAGGCCATCGTCGATAGGGTACGGCGCCGAGAACGCGAGCAGGTAAACGCTGACGGCGGTCGCGCCACATAGCGCCAGACTAGCGTGCGGGTGCCGAGCGAGCAGCCCTAGCGTTGGAAGAAGTCCTCCACGCACGGATCGGTCGCCCGAATGTGCTTCGCCATCTCCGGATATTGCTGTCGGAAGACGGCGAACATGTCGTAAGCGATCTGGCGGTACGAAAAATGCCCGGATGGTCGCGTTCGCACTTCGGCGATGTAGGCCAGCTCTGCCCAGTCCATTTTGAAGAGCGCACGGCGTCGGAAGGCGAGCGGTAACGCGTACTGCCCGAGCCCGGGCCGGTACTCATCGAGCCGCTCGGCGAGCTCACCGGCCTGCTCCATGGCCGCTCGGTAGGCGCCGTCCTGGTGGGCGTCAGCGACGGACGGGGGAACGTCATACCCGTAGCCGGCTGTGAAGTCCTTGATGATCTGCACGCAGTTTCGGTGGCGGTGGAGGTCTCGGAAGGCGCCGTTGTCGATGCAAAGGTCAAAGATGAGCTGATAGCCGGCCCGTGTTTCTCGGACGGGCTCGTCGTGGGGGCCGCGCGCCAGGAACGCGAGGTCGCCGATTCTATGGACCTCAGATGGCGGCAGGGCCGACACCCGCTCGAGGATCTGCTGGTAGGACGGCTGGTCGACGCGATAGAGGAGCGTCGCCGCGAGCTCGAGGGGCGGCGCCGCGGGCGCCGCCAGCTCCACGCCGCGCCGCCCATCGGGCCGCATGTGCGCCAGCGTGGAACGCGCCGCTCCCCGAGCTGCCGCGTAGGTCTTCGTCAGATAGGGCTGGGGCTCCGTGTGGCGCACGAGCGTGGGGGCGGCGGCGGCTCCAGCCATGGCAGCTTCACGGGACCGGGAGGCGAGGGATTCGGCGTCCGGGCCCGGGTGCGCCTCCAGAAACGCTTGTAGCTCCGGCTCGAGGCCGAGCGCCTGGGGGTTATAGGCTGGCTCGACCGCGGCCCGACGCAGCTCGTCGGCGATTGCGCGCAGCTCGGCGACGGGATGCGACGCGAGTCGACTGATCTGGCGCTCGAGCGTGCGCGCGCTGCACAGATACCCCAGCCCTGTATAGGTGCTCGAGGGGAGCAGGTAGCGCGCTACGTCGAAAGCTCGTGCTCGCAGCGTGCGGCGATACTCGTCATCGGGCATGGACGCCGGTCTCTGGTCCTGGTACTTCCCCGCGAGATATTCCAGGACCGCCCGGTGCGTGCTCTGGTACACGTCGAAAAGCTGATTGCACACTTCGGCATAGCGCTCCGCCAGCGGAGAGGACGCTATCTCCGGCGGCGTGTAGTAGCGCCGTCGGGTGAAGTCCTGGTAGCGCGTGGAGCTCTCCTGCGCATCCACGAGCTGCTCGTCGAGAATCTCGATAGCAGCGACGATGGAGACGTTCTCAGCAACCATCGTCACATGCGCCAAGTCGGCGATCGAGGCGTGCCCGTAGGCGAAGTAAAACTGCTCATAGAAGCGGCTCGCCCCTTCCTGGGTGAGCTCGCGGATCCACTCCTGGTAGGGTCGGGCCGAGCGACTGAACTTGGCTACGGCATAGCCGCCCGGCTCGGGCAACGTGCCGATCACGGAGAAGACCCGACGCTGGTCTTCGGTCATGAGTTGGCGGTCCTCAGGCGCGGATTCGCTGGCGGCTGCAGCATGATAGACCACCGGGTCGCGCCTCGGTGGCCCCCCACCCTATAATCGCCGTCGGTCATGCTCGGACGTGAATGGTGACTTCCCCTCGCTTCGCCCGTATCGTTCTGAGTCTGTCGTTCATCCTCACAACGACACCTCCGACTGCCATGGGCCACGCGCAGCTGGCCGAGCCGGCGACAGAGATCGGAGATAGGCCGGCGCGCGACGAGGCCGTGGCGGGCCCGATGCCGCTGGCGCCCTACCGTGCGACTAGCCCGGAGTATGGAATGAGCATCTTCGTCTGGGCGGCGCCGCGCACGACGGCGCGCGACTTGGACAAGCTGACGGCCGCGAGCTTCGAATGGCAGAAGACCCTGTTTCAGTGGAAGGACATCGAGCCGCGGAAGGGGATGTTCGACTGGACAGAGGCCGAACGAGTCGTGAAAGCCTCCAATGACGTGGGCATTAGAGTCATCGCGCGACTGGATCTCCAGCCTGGCTGGGCCCGCGCGGACCGGGCCCCCAATGGCCCGCCCGACAGATACGATGACTTCGCCGACTTCGTGTACGCGCTCGTCGACCATTTCAAACCGGGCGCCGGAAACGGCGTCATCGATGCCATCGAGCTGTGGAACGAGCCGAATCTGGCGCGCGAGTGGGGCAACCAGCGAATCGACGCTGAGAGCGCCGCTGACTATGTGCGTCTGATGTGTCTCGGTCACCATACGGCCAAGCGGGCGTCCTCTCACATTGTGACCATCAGCGCGGGCCTCGCACCGACCGGTACCATGACTCACGAAGCGGCGGACGATACGGTCTATCTCCAGTGGATGTACGACGCCGGGGCGCGAGGGTGCTTCGACGTGCTCGGCGCTCACGGTGCGGGCTACAAAGCTGGCCCCTGGGTTGGCCCCGGTGAGCTGGCGTCGGACCGACGCTGGGGTGGGCACGCGTCGTTTGGCTTTCGGCGCGTCGAGCAGCTGCGCGACGTCATGGTGCGGAACGGCGACGAGCAGAAACAGGTCTGGCTCGTGGAGTTCGGGTGGACAAGTGATCCCATCCACCCGTCGTATTCCTGGCACCGCGTTAGCGAGGACGCGAAGGCGCTTTATATCGTCGAGGCCTACAAATGGGCCCGGATGAACTGGGCGCCATGGATCGGCGTTATGATCCTCTGGAACATGGCGTCGCCCGACTGGACGCCAAGCCGCGAAGAGTACTGGTGGAGTGTGACTGCTCCGGATGGCAGCGACCGGCCAGCGTACGAGGCGGTGCAGCGCGCCAGGCGGACCGGTTACCTCCCGTAGAAGAGGACGGCGGATTGCGGAGAGCGGAACCAAGCAGTTTGCGAGTCCGCTCCGCGTGACGCGTCCCGATCTGCAATCGGCATTGTTCAGCGGCCTGCTCGCTGCCGCGCTCCTGCTCGCAGCGTGCCGCCCCTCCGCTCCAGCTATTGGACAGGGCGAGGGCGCGGTCCACGTCTTCCTGTGGGGCAATCCTCAGACCACCGAGCGGGACCTGCGCCTGGCGAAAGACGCCGGCTTCACGTGGGTCAAGCAGCGTTTCGAGTGGCGGAACATCGAGCGGGACGGCAAGGGCCAGTTCGAGTGGAACGAGCCGGACCGCATCACCCGGGCGATCGAAGCGGCAGGGTTGCGGGTGGTTGCCCGGCTCGACGGCCATGCCGCATGGGCCCGCGCCGAAGCGATCTATCCAGACGATGGCCCCCCTGACCGCCTGTCCGACTGGACGGACTTCGTATCGGCGCTCGCAGCCCGCTACAGGGGGCGAGTCCACGCGTACGAGATCTGGAACGAGCCCAACCTCGCCCGCGAGTGGGGACGCAGTCCGCCCAACGCCGCGGAGTATGTCGAGCTGCTGAAGGTGAGCTACGCCGCGGTCAAAAAGGCTGACCCGCAAGCGCTCGTCATCACGGGCGGGCTATCCCCGACTACGGATACGGGACCGAACGCCCGGCCGGACGCCGTCTACCTGCAAGAGATGTACGCAGCTGGCGCCAGGGGCGCATTCGACCTGCTCGGCGTGCACGCGGCCGGCTTCAAATCCCCCCCCGAGACTGATCCGTCCGTCGTTGCTGCCGACCCCGCGTTGACCAACAATGACCCCAGCGCCGTCGAGCTTCGCCGTGCGTACGCTTTCCGCAGAGTCGAAGACCTGCGCCAGATCATGGTGGAGCAAGGGGACGCCGATCGTCGCGTGGCGGTGCTAGAGACGGGGTGGACGAGCGATACACGCCCCGGCTCGCCGTATCGCTGGCACGCGGTCAGCGAGCAGGAGAAGGCGGACTATCTCGGTCGGGCGCTGCGATACGCCCGAGCCAACTGGCCGTGGGTCGCCTTCGTGACCGTGATCTATCTTCCAGATCCTGGCTGGACGGGTGACCACGAGCAACTGTACTGGAGCATCACAAACCAGGACGGCACGCCGCGCGAGGCCTACCAGACTCTCAGACGAGTGATGAGGCCTTAACAGGCTGCTGAAAAAACCCGCTCACCCTGAGCTTGTCGAAGGGCCCTGCGGTTCGACAGGCTCACCACGAGCGGAGCCAAACCCTCTCCAGCAGCCTGTTAGGCGTTCTGAGCTATCATGCGCCTTTGAGTGCGTCGGGGCAGATGCAACCTGCTCGTGGTGAGATTGCCGAACGGCAAGGGCGGGGCTGAACGTGATTCGTGACGATCTCCGTGGAATCGTGCTCGAGGCGGTCGAGCGTGCTCAGGGCGACCACCAACTTCCGGCTGTAGCAGTGCCCGAAATCACCGTCGAGCACCCGGCGAACGAAGGGCATGGCGACTACGCATCTTCTCTCCCGCTCAGGCTGGCGCGGGCTGCCCGCATGGATCCGATGGGGATCGCGAGCGCTATCGCCACGCATATGGCTCTCCCCGAATCGGTTGCCGCGGTCCGGATCGCCGCGCCCGGCTTTCTCAACTTCCATCTGGCTTCCAGCTGGCTGGCTCGTCAGGTGAACGCCATCCTGGAGGCGGGCGAGCGGTACGGGGCCGCCGATGTTGGGATGGGCAGGCGCGTGCAGGTCGAGTACGTGAGCGCCAACCCGACCGGGCCGCTCCACGTTGGGACCGGCAGAGGCGCAGCGCTGGGTGATAGCCTCGCCCGGGTGCTCCACCACGCGGGTTTTCGCGTCGACCGGGAGTACTACGTCAACGACGCGGGCTCCCGCATGGAGGCTTTCAACGCCAGCGTTTACGCACGTTACGCACAGCACTTCGGCATCACGCGCGACGTGCCGGAGGACGGATATCCCGGGGAGTACCTGCGGGACGTAGCGGGCACCATCGCCGATACGGAAGGGCGGCGTTTTCTCGAAGTGGCAGAGGGGGTTGCGGCGGATGCTCTGGGGCGGCAAGCCATCGAGCTGCTTCTGGCAGACGCGCGGGCCGACCTGGAGCGACTGAACGTGAGCTTCGACCGATGGTTCTTCGAGCAGACGTTGTTCGAGCAGGGCCAGGTGCAAAAGGCGCTCGACTTCCTCCGACAGCGGGGGTACGTTGTGGAGCGCGAGGGGGCCGTGTGGTTCACATCCTCGGCGCTCGGCGACGACAAAGACAACGTGCTCGTGCGGAGCAACGGTCTACCCACCTACTTCGCGTCAGACATTGCCTACCATTACCTGAAGCTCGTTGAACGCGGTTACGACGTCGCGGTCAATGTCTGGGGGGCCGACCATCAGGGCCACGTACCACGCATGAAGGCCGTCGTTGGCGCTATGGGCGTAGACCCGACCCGCCTGGTGATCCTTATCTATCAATTGGTCAATCTCATCCGAGATGGCCGGCCGGTTTCCATGGCGAAGCGCACTGGCACGTTCGTAAGCCTGCGCGAGGTGCTCGACGAGGTTGGCCCGGACGCAATCCGCTTCTTCCTCCTGGGTCGATCGCCGGATGCGATGATGGACTTCGATCTCGATCTGGCCAAGGCCCAATCAGAGGCCAACCCGGTCTACTACGTGCAGTACGCGCACGCCCGGATCGCGAGCATTCTGAAACGGGCCGATGGGATAGATTACAGCTCCGGTGACACTGACCTGCTGCGGGAACCGACCGAGTTGGCCCTCGTGCGCAAGATGCTCGTTCTCCCGGAGATCGTCTTCGACGCAGCCATATCGTTCGCTCCCCACCCGCTGCCGCACTATGCGCAGGAGCTAGCGACGGCCTTCCACGCCTTCTATACGGAGTGCCGGGTCATCAGCGGTGATCCAGAGCTGACCCGCGCACGCCTCAAGCTGGTGGCGGCTTGCCGTTCGGTGCTCGCCATCACGCTCGGGCTGATCGGGGTCAGCACGCCGGACCAGATGTAGCTGCCTCGCCCTTCCGCCCTCGCCTGCTGCCGGATGTGAGCGAAGCCACATCAAGCAAGGCCTTTTCGATACAATTGGCGCGGAGGGGTCGCATAGTCTGGTCTAGTGCGGCCGACTCGAAATCGGCTGAGTCGAAAGGCTCCGGGGGTTCGAATCCCTCCCCCTCCGCCGCTCCGAGTCCTGGGTTCCGGGTTCCGAGTTCTCAGACGCCCCTCGAACCAGGAACGTGGAACTCGTAGATTACGGGGAGTAGCGCAGCTTGGTAGCGCGCGTCGTTCGGGACGACGAGGCCGCCGGTTCAAGTCCGGCCTCCCCGACCCCGCCGGGTAGGTTCCGAGTCCTCCATTCCGGGTTCGATCACCCAATGGGAACCCCCCACGAGGGACTCGGAACTCGAGAACTCAGGTCTGCTCGTCCGCCTTGGCGAGGTTCCAGAGCTCGTCGAGTTGCTCCAGGCTGAGGTCCTGGGGCCGGACTCCGCGGCCGCGGCATGCGGCCTCAACCGAGGCGAACCGGCGCGCGAACTTGGCGTTGGCCTGCTGCAGCGCGCCTTCGGCCGAGAACTCCAGACGGCGAGCCAGGTTCACCAGCGCAAAGAACAGGTCGCCAAGCTCCTCAATGTGGCGCGCTCCCGGCTCCGCCGCGGTCAATTCGTCGATCTCCTCGTGGACTTTGGCTACGACACCGGTGAGATCGGGCCAGTCGAAGCCGAGCTGAGCCGCGCGTCGCTGCATCTCATCGGCCCGCAGCAGCGCCGGAAGAGCGCGCGGAATCGAGTCGAGGATGGAGCCCGCGCCAGGCCGTTCCTCCTGCTTGATGGTCTGCCAGGCGCGCAGGACCTCATCCGGCGTCCCCGCTTCGGCGGCGCCGAAGATGTGCGGGTGACGACGCACCAGCTTCTCGGTGACTTCCGTGACGACGTCGTCGAGGGTGAAGCTGCCGGCCTCTGCCGCAAGGTAGACCTGCGTAAGGATGTGCGTGAGCACGTCGCCGAGCTCGCCGGCGAGTAGGCGGGCATCCTGACCCTCGGCCGCTTCCGCTAACTCGTACGCTTCCTTTACGAGTTCGTTTGCGAGGGTCTGGTGCGTCTGCGCGAGGCACCAGGTGCACCCCTCGGGCGCCGGCGCGTGCAAGCGGGCCACGACCGCCATGAGATCGTCAATGCTAGCGCTGCCCTCTCGAGCTGCCATTTGGCCCCCACAGGGTCCTTGCTTGGGTCCCTCCTATTATCGGTCCCACGCGCTACTTAGGCCGAAGGTGATACTGACCGGAATGACTCGCGATGGCACGTGAGGGGAATGTGATGGCCGCCGCCCCGCCCAAAATGTGCCCCGGCGGTAGCAAGTGTGGCAGGATTGAATCAATATGGTATCCGCAAAGCTGGACTGCTCATGGGCTCAGATGGGTTCAGCGTCGAGGTGAGGCCGATCCGATGAGTACGGCGGGCGATAACGCCGATCCCGGATCGCCGGTGATAGCTACGGCGCTCGAACGGACACTCGGCTTTCGCTTCCGCGATCCTGCGCTCCTCCGCATCGCGCTCACGCACCGGTCCACGCTGAACGAACGTCCCGAATCGGGCGTGCAGGACAACGAGCGCCTGGAGTTTCTCGGCGACGCGATCATAGGAGCAGTTGTAGCCGAGCAGCTGTATCGAGCCTTCCCCGACGCCACTGAGGGGGTGCTCACGCTGATGCGCGCGGAGCTTGTACGGCAGTCCGCGCTTGCCCGCTGGGCACGCGGCATGGGCCTGGCCCAGCACCTGTTGGTCGGGCGAGGGGAGGAGCAACGAGGCGGCCGGGAGCGCGACGGCTTGCTCGCCAGCGCCTTCGAGGCACTCCTGGGCGCCGTCTATTTAGACCAGGGGTACGGCGCGGCGCAGCAGTTTATCGCCCCGCTCGTCGCGGAGCTACTGCCGTCGCTGTCGCCATCGTCGCAACCTCTGGACCCGAAGTCGGAGCTTCAATCCCGCGTGCAGGCTCGGTTTCGGATGCTGCCCGTCTACGAGGTCGTAGCGATCGAGGGCCCCGAGCATAAGCCGACCTTTACGGTGGAGGTGGCGGCGGAGGGCGGAATCTGCGCCCGCGGCATTGGGGCCTCGAAGCAGGCGGCTGAGCAAGAGGCCGCTCGACGGGCTCTGGAGGCCTGGGACGCACAACAGGGCGGCTCAGAGGGACTTTCGTGTTCCTGAAGGAGCTGCACATCGCCGGGTTCAAGAGCTTCGCCCAGGCTGTTCGGCTGGAGCTGGGCCCGGGTATTACCGCGGTCGTCGGCCCGAATGGAAGTGGAAAGAGCAATATCGTCGACGCGGTACGCTGGGTGCTGGGCGAACAGAGCATGCGCTCCCTGCGAGGTTCGCGTTCAGAGGACGTGATTTTCGCGGGTAGCGCCGCGCGACACGCCCTCGGCATGGCTGAGGTCAGCCTGGTCCTGGATAACTCCGACGGCCGGGTGCCCATCGATGTGGCCGAGGTCGCCATCGCACGGCGCCTCTACCGCTCCGGGGAGACTGAGTACCTCTTGAATCGACGCCGGGCTCGCTTGCGGGATGTGCTGGACGCCGCGGGCCACGCCGGACTCGGCCCCGACTCGTACTGTGTGGTGGGCCAGGGCACCATCGAACAGCTGGCGATGCAGAGGCCGCAGGAGCGACGCAGCCTGATCGCCGATGCGGCTGACGTGCGCCGGTACGAGGCGCGACTGGCCGAGATCGAGAGCGACCTCGCCCAGACCCAGCAGAATGCGCTGCGCATGGCCGCGGTCGCGACGGAGATCCGTCCGCAGCTGGATCGGCTGCGCATTCAGGCCGAGCGCGCGGAGCGCCACAATCGTAGCCGTGAAGAGCTGGAGCGGCTCGCACGCTGCTGGTTCCGCCGAGCGATACCCGCAGCCGAAGGGAGGCTACGGTCCGCTGAGCAGTCGCGGCGCCGGTCACAAGAATCAAGCCAGGCAACACGCCTTCGGCTTGACCTGCTGGACCGCCGCGAGGCCCAGCTTCATGCAGAACGCGAGGCCGTTCACGGCCGAGCCGCCCGTGCGCGCGACGAGCTTGCAGCGGCCCGCGCGAGGCGAGAAGAGTTGCGCGTGGCCAGAGCGGCGGCAGGTGAGCGGGCTCGGTGGCTAAGGAGCCGCCTCGATGCTATCGAGATCGAGGTGAATGAGGTCGCCGTCGGGCGTATTGCCGCGGAGCAGGCCCATGCCGCCAGCCAGTCGCAGCTGAGGGGCGCCATTTCGCCGGAGCCAGCAGGCGGGAGGGATCACGATGATGAGGAGGTCGCGCGAGCCCGTGAACGTGTGCGGTTCGTCCAGCGGACGCTCACCGATGCTCAGCGGCGCTGCGATCGACTGCGAGGTGAGCTGGACGCCCTCCAGCGCGAGGATCGGGGGAGCAACCAGGGTGGGCTCCAGGAGAGCGCGGGAAAGCAGACGAGCGCCGCTCTGCTGGCTCGGCTCCCCGCGCGAGAGCGCTTTCGCTCCGCCGTCATCGCGGCGCTCGGCGAGGCGGCACTGTACGGTGTCGTGAACGTCGCGGGTACTGCCTGGTATGGCGACCCGACGGATCGGCGAGAACGCGTGCTGTTACCGGCGCACCGCGAGGCCGAGTCGGGTGCAGTCGCGTTTCGTGAAGCGGCTGTGCCCCTGCTCACCGGGGTTGGTCCCTACTGGTTCGGGGTAGACGTGTTGGCGGAGCAGGCCGATGCCGCGCTCGCGGCCCGCTACCTGGGGCGGACAATCGTCGTCCCTGATCTCACGTCGGCCCGGCGGACCGCTGAGGTGCTGGCGCGAAGTCCCCAGCTGGGGCCGTTCCAGGTCGCAACCGAGGACGGGCAGTGCCTGATGTCGACGGGCGAGCGGGCTTTACGGCCCGCTGTCGTGCAGCGTGCCGCCCTCGGCGCGGAGGCGGCTGGTGGAACACTTCATGATTCAGCAGGGAAAGCGAGGAGAGATCAGGTTCGAACTGAGCTGGAGGCAGGCGCAGCATCACTCGAGCCCTTGCAGCAAGACCTTGAAGCTGCCGAGGCCCAGCTCCGCCTGACTGCGGAGCGCCAGGCCCATGCGATGGCTGAGTCGGCTGCCGCGCGCGAGCGGCTCCGACGATTGCGGGATACCGAGCAGCGCGACGCCCGTGAGGCCGAGAGGTTGATCCAACGGGCAGCCGTCCTCGCCGCGGAGCAGGCTGCGCTGCGACAGGAGCGCGCCGAGATCGACTCCCAGGCGGAAGGGGCTGATACGCCGCTGGCGGAGGCCGAACGCGCCGCCGCGCTCCTGGAGGATGCAGTGCGGGGCAACGACGCAGGAACGGCGCGGCTTGAGTCCGACAGCGATGCGGTGGCGGCGGAGCACCGCCAGGCGCAGTCGGACCTCGCTGATCAGCGGACCGCCGAGAGCCAGGCCGCGGCGGAGGCAGAGCGAGCCCGTGGGCTCCTGGACCACTTGCAGATGGAGCTGGTGGCGGTTTGCGAGGCCCTGGTAGCCGACCCCGCGGAGATCCTGCGGGCGGATTCGCCCATCGCCGGCGAGCTGGCGCGTGTCGATGATGATGCCCTGCATTCTCGCCTCCAGCGCGCGCAGCGCGAGCTGCGTAGCGTGGGCACGGTCGACTACGGTGTGCTCGCCGACTACGGAGCCCTGCGGGACCGTTATTCCTCCATCACGGAGCAACTGGAGGATCTGCGCCAAGCCGAGCTGGCCATCCGAGAGGGCATGGCTGAGGCGCGGCGCGAGATACAGGAGCGGTTCGCAGCCGCGTTCGAGGATGTGAACGAGCGCTTCAAGCAATCCTTCTGCGAGTTGTTCGAGGGTGGAGACGCTGAGCTTCTCCTTTCCGGAGAACCTGACAGCGCCCAGTGTTCCGTGGATATCGTGGCGCAGCCGCCGGGGAAACGGCTCCACCGGCTGGCCACGCTGTCCGGTGGCGAGCGGGCGCTCGTGGGGGCTGCACTATTGCTGGCCCTGATCGGTGCCAACCCCAGCCCATTCTGTGTCCTGGACGAAGTCGACGCCGCGCTGGACGATGCCAACGTCCAGCGCTTCGCAGCCGCCATCCGCGCGATGGCCACACACACCCAATTCATCCTCGTGACACATAACCGCGCCACGATGGAGATGGCCGACGTGCTCTATGGCGTTACCATGACAGGCGGGGCAGCCTCACAAATCCTCTCGATGCGACTACCGGAGTAGACAGCATGTTGCGGCGCATTTTTCGCCGTGATCCGCAGCTGGAAAAAGCGGTCGAGAAGACCCGCGCGTCATTTCTCGGCCGGCTGGCCGCGCGGCTCCACCGTGCGCAGGTGGGCGACGAGGTGTGGGACGACCTTGAAGAGGCGCTGATTGGGGCGGACGTTGGCGTCGACACCAGCGACCGCCTTTTGGGGAGTCTGCAGGCTCGCTACCGACGGGGGGAGCTGCGAACCGGGGAAGACCTCACGAGCGCCCTGCAAGATGAGCTGGTGGCCCTGCTCGAGCCTCCGCTGGACCGTGCGCCGCTTCTGGCCGATGAGCTCACCGTGCTGCTGGTCATCGGCGTCAATGGCGCGGGGAAAACGACAACCGTCGCCAAGCTCGGCAACTACCTGCGGAAGCGAGGAAGGCGAGTCATGCTCGCGGCGGGTGATACATTCCGTGCCGCGGGCGCCGAGCAGCTCGAGGTTTGGGCGGAGCGGCTCGGCCTCCCTTGCGTAGCATCTCAGATGGGCGCCGATCCGGGCTCCATCGTCTACGACGCCATAAATGCAGCCAGGGCGAGAGGATGCGACGTGCTGCTCGTCGACACCGCCGGACGGCTCCACACGAAGACGAACCTGATGGAGGAGCTGAGCAAAATGCGGCGGATCGTCGAGCGTCAGACCGCGGCGTCGCGCTCGCTGCTTGTGCTGGACGCCATCACCGGCCAGAACGGGATACTGCAGGCGCGGGCTTTTTCACGAGCCGCCGGCCTGGATGGCATCATCGTGGCCAAACTGGATGGAACGGCCAAGGGTGGCGTCGTCTTCGCCATCGCGAAGGAGTTGGGCGCCCCCGTATTGTTTGTGGGAACCGGCGAGCGGGCGGACGACATCAGCGAGTTCGATGCCGATGCATTCGTGGCCGCATTGTTCAGCACAGGCGATACCATCCTGGCATCCTGAGCTGCCGCCGCATCCCGTGACGAGCCAGGCCGGAGGGGTCCCATGTTCGAGAGCTTGACCGAGAAGCTGCAGCACGCCTTCGATCAGCTCCGACGCAAGGGCAAGCTGAGCGAGGGAGACGTGGACGCGGCGCTCCGTGAAGTGCGACTCGCCTTGCTTGAGGCAGACGTGAACTTCCGCGTGGTGCGCAGCTTTGTGGCTCGTATACGCGAGCGAGCGGTTGGCGCCGAAGTCCTGCAGAGCCTGACTCCCTCGCAGCACGTCGTCAAGATCGTTCACGATGAGCTCGTGCGCCTGCTCGGCGAGGCCGCTCGGCTCATCATTGCGCCGTCCCCGCCAACTGTCGTCATGCTCGTCGGATTGCAGGGGTCGGGAAAGACGACCACGGCGGCCAAGCTCGCGCTCTACCTTCGCAAGCAAGGACAGCGCCCCCTACTGGTCGCGGCCGATCCGTATCGGCCAGCGGCCGTGGCGCAGCTGCAAGTGCTGGGGCGGGGTCTGGATGTGCCGGTCTACGCTGATGAGCGGGCTGCTCCCACGGATCTGTGCCAGGCCGCGGTGCGCCACGCGCGGCAGAGCGGTCACACGACCGCGATCCTCGATACAGCGGGCAGGCTCCACATCGATAACGAGCTGATGGAGGAGCTGGTCGCTATCAAGACCCGCACGTCCCCCAGCGAAGTCCTGCTCGTGGCCGACGCTATGAGCGGTCAGGACGCGGTGAAAGTCGCGGAGGATTTTCACGCTCGAGTGGGGCTGACGGGCCTAGTCCTGACCAAGCTGGATGGCGACGCACGTGGCGGCGCGGCACTATCGGTGCGCGAAGTGACCGGTGTCCCAATCAAGTTCATCGGAACCGGGGAGCGCCCGGAGGCCCTCGAGCCGTTCTATCCCGACCGCCTCGCCTCTCGAATCCTCGGGATGGGCGACGTCCTGTCGTTGATCGATCGCGCGCAGGAAGCCTTCGACGAGAGCCGTGCCCAGGAGCTCCAGAAAAAGATGCGCGCGGCAACGTATGACCTGGCGGATTTTCTCGAACAAATGCGACAGGTGCGTAAGATGGGGCCGCTGAGCCAGGTGCTCGAAATGGTACCGGGCTTCTCGAGATTGATGAAAAACGCGGGCGAGGCGGGCCTGGAGGAGAAGGAGCTGCAACGTGTCGAGGCCATCATCCTCTCGATGACCCCTGGAGAGCGGCGCCAGCCCGAGATCATCGGTGGGAGCCGGCGCAGGCGCATCGCGCGTGGAAGCGGTACGACAACGGCCGATGTAAACCAGCTTTTGAACCAATTCAAGCAAGCACAGCAGATGATGAAGGCCATGGCTGGGGGGAAAATACCCAGAAACATGGCCAGACTTTTCCAGTAAATGTACGTGTAAGCTATACTGAGCCCGTCTTAGCGGTGACCGGCGGGAAACTTGTGCACAGCTTCGCGAAAGGATTCGGCTTACTGGGGCGGCCAAGTAGGTCCCCGATGAGCACCCGTTCCCACACCACGGCGCGGCGAGCCTTCGTACTCGGAGGGGTTAGGTATGGCGCTGGTCCCGCGTGACGACACGATCGATGAGCAGGGGCTGCACTGGGAGGATCTGGCAGCCTTCCGTGGTCGAGCCCTGCTCGAAGACGATGATGTCCTCGCGCCACGCCAGCGGAGCGATGGCGACGGAGAGGTCGCGCCCTACGACGATTACGTCCCGGGTGAGACGCCCGCCGCCATCTACCTCCGCGATATCAGCCGCGTCAAGCTGCTGACGGCGGATCAGGAGGTGGACTTCGCCAAGGCCATCGAACAGGGGCGGCTCGCATCGGACGAACTGACGCGCCACGACGATCTGCCCGACGATCTGCCCGACGACCTGAAAGGCGTTCGGAGCGCAGAGCTCAGTGACCTGGTCCACGGCGGGGACGAGGCGAGACGAAAGCTGACAGAGGCCAATCTCCGGCTCGTCGTGAGTGTGGCACGCAAGTACATGGGTCGCGGCCTCCCCCTCCAGGACCTCATCCAGGAGGGCAACATTGGCCTGGCGCGGGCGGTCGAGAAGTACGACTACTCCAAGGGCTTCCGCTTCAGCACGTATGCGTACTGGTGGATCCGGCAGGCCGTCACGCGCGCCATCGCTGACCAGGCCCGCACGATCCGGGTGCCGGTCCACATGATCGAGCTCATCGGCAACGTGTATCGGCAGTCCCGGGAGCTGCAGCAGGCCATCGGCCGGGAACCCAGCGCCGAGGAGATTGCCGAGGCCATGCAGACTACCGCCGAGCGGGTGCGGCAGATCATCCGTGCGGCAAAGCAGCCGATCTCATTGGAAACCCCCGTCGGTGAGGACGAGGATAGTACGCTGTCCGACTTCATCGCGGACCGCTCGGCCTACGCGCCGGCCGACGTGGCGGCGCAGGAGATGCTGCGTGACCACGTGGAGTGCGCCTTTGAGAAGCAGCTGACCGACCGTGAGCGCGTTGTCCTGAAGTTGCGCTTCGGCCTCAACGACGGTAGAGATCGGACGCTCGGCGAGATCGGCGATGAGCTCGGGGTGAGCCGCGAGCGGGTGAGACAGATCGAGGCGGAGGCGCTCCACAAGCTCCGGCGGCCCGAGCTTCGGCGTCAGTTCAAGGAGTACCTGGAGTGACGTTGCGCAGCCGGTGAGCGGGCCGAACCGTGACCGTGAAGGGTCGAGCTCCCCCCGACGGCTCGCCGTGGCTCCCGCTACCGTCGTTGCTCTCCTGACAGCTCCTTCAGATCCAGGAACCGTAGCACGTTGACGCGCGCGATCATCCCCACCAGCCGACCGTCGTCGCTCACCACGGGGAGCTGATTGAAGTGGCGCTGGGCCATGTGTCGAATCGCAACATCGACAGTGTCCCCGGGAACCACCGTCACCAGGTCTGAGGCCCGAGTCATCACCTCCCCAGCGGCCCGAGACGGCCACTCCGACCGGGGCACTTTTCGCACGTCAGCATAGGCCACAAGGCCCATGAGGAAGTTTCCTTCACGGACGACCGCTACTGCCCGATCACCCCGCTGCAGAAAGTGATGTGTCACGATCTCGTCGAGGTTCGTCCACGGGGCGACGGTGCTGGGGTCGGGCGTCATGATCTCAGCAATCCGTGCGCCGCGAAAGCGCTGCTCCAGCACGACGTGCCGGTAGGCGTTCCGAGCTCCGCTGTTGAGGAACCACGCGACCGCGATGATCACGAGCGCCACGATCTTCGGGTCGTAGCCCAGGAGCGAGGGAATGGGGCTTTGCGCTTCATCGAGTGACACGATGAACAGGCCAGCCCCCGCGGCGAACAGGATGCCTGCGAGCCCTCGCCCGAGGATGCTTGCCAGCCGCGTGGCCTTGGCGTAATCGTGCGTGCGATGCCAGATGAGGCCCCGAATGGCCTGCCCTCCATCGAGGGGCAGAGTCGGGAACAGGTTGAAGAGCCCGAGCCACGCGTTGAGGATCAGCACCAGCTCGAGAAACCCCATGAGCGGGAGGCTCTGGTTGGGGATCGTAAATCTGGCCGTCGCGGCCGCGGCCGCGACGGCCAGGCTCACCCCCGGGCCCGAGATAGAGATAAGCACCTCATCCAGCGGTTGCGCGCTGGCGCGCTCGATGTCGGAGGACCCACTGAACATGACGAGGGTAATAGCCCCAACGGGGACGCCGCGGACCTGCGCCATGAGCGCGTGCCCCAGTTCGTGAGCGACTGTGGAGAGGAAAAGGAAAAGCGTCGAGATGAAGCCCACAGACCAGTACGTTGGCCCACGCTCCTCGGGGAGGATGCTGGGGAAATACACCCCGACGAGCGCCACCAGGAGAAGCAGGAACGCAACGATGGCCGAGAGGTGAAGGCGAATGGCTATCCCGTTCACGTTGGCGAGTGGCAACGTTCGAGGCACTCAGTCCCTCCCGGCGCTCAGCTTCGACCCACGGGTGCCACCGCAATTTTAGTTGGGCGAGCGCCTTTTGTGGTCTCCCCTGGCAGTGCGCACCGCTCGCCGTGCAGGCTCTATAATTGCGCCCATGCTCCGTATGCGATTGCGCCGAGTAGGCGCCAAGAAACAGCCAAAATACCGCGTGGTGATCGCCGAGTCGCGAGCCCCGAGAGACGGCGCGTTCGTCGAGACGATCGGCTTTTACGATCCGTTGACGGAGCCCTCAACGATACACATCGATCGGGACAAGGCCCTGACCTGGCTATCCCGAGGGGCGCAGCCCTCTGACCCGGTGGTGCGGCTCCTCCGGACAGCGGGAATCACGCCGGCCGAAGAGTCCGTGAGAGGTGCCGCCGATGGCGGCGGACGCGACGCCGAGTAGCGCGCTTCGGGAGTTCGTCGAGTTCGCCGCGCGTCTGCTGGCACGTTCGCCGGACGAGGTCCACGTCGAGGAGACCGTGGCCGGCGACACCATTGTCTATCGTCTGCAGCTTGCCCAGGAAGACGTCGGACGGATCATCGGGCGCGAGGGGCGCATCATTCGCTCGATCCGCTCTCTCCTGCGTGCGGCGGCGGTTCGCCAGGGCGTGCGTGTGGCCCTCGAGATCGATTGAGCCCGCCGGTCATGTGCCTGCCTCCGCATGCCCCTCGCTGATTCCTATCTGGCAGTCGCCCGGGTTGTGGGTGCACATGGAGTGCATGGCGAGATCCGATGCGAGATCCTCACCGATTTCCCAGAGCGGCTCAAGAAGACACCGCGTCTGTATTCGGGCGACAGCCACACTCCGCTCGTCGTCGAACGAGCGCGGTTGCATGGGCGTGGCGCCATACTGAAGATCGCGGGCGTGGACTCGCGCGATGATGCCCAGCGGCTCCGCGGGCAAACACTCAGCGTGCCCGAAACTGAAGCCGTTCCTCTATCCGACGGCACCTTCTTCTGGCACCAGATCATCGGGCTGCGCGTTCGCACGGTCGGTGGGCAGGAGCTAGGGACGGTCACGGAGATCCTCCAGACTGGAAGCAACGACGTCTATGTCGTGCGCGACGAACGCCGCGAAGTGCTCGTCCCAGCCATCAAGGACGTTGTCAAAGAGATCGATCTGAGCGCTCGCCAGATATCCGTCGAGCTGCTGGAGGGGCTCCTCCCGTGATCTGTGACACGACCTGTCACCCTGAGCGCCAGCGAAGGGTCTGGGGGCGGCGAGAATGTGGGCGCACGCTCAACGTCAACATGTTAACCCCAGATTCTTCGCCTTCGGCTCAGAATGACAGCGCTGCAGAGCGAAGCTGACGATGCCGCGGGCGCGCGTATATGGCTCCGAGGCGATCCCTCTCAAACGGATGGATTTCGGCGAGGCGGACCGAATCATCACGGTGTTGACTCCCGGCTATGGCAAGCTCCGCTGCATCGCGAAGGGTGTGCGTCGATCGACCAGCCGTATGGCGGGCCACCTCGAGCTGTTCGCTCACGTGCACCTCATGCTGGCCCGTGGGCGGGAGCTGGACGTAGTGACCCAGGCCTCCACCGTTGCGCCGTTCCGCGAGCTCAGAGAGGACCTGCTGCGGTGTTCGCACGCCTATCACCTGGCCGAGCTGGTGGATGGCTTCCTCCAGGACAGGGACGAGAATAGTGCTGTGTTCTTGCTGCTGGCGCAGGCGCTCGCGGCCCTGGCCGGGGGAGCGACCAGCCCGGAGCTGGTAGCGCGCCACTTCGAGGTGCAGCTTCTCGGAGCGGTCGGGTTCCGGCCGGAGCTCGTCGCGTGCCTGGGGTGTTCGGAGGCGATCGCGCCCGGGCCCAACGGCTATAGCGCTTCGCTCGGGGGCGTTTTGTGTCCTGCGTGCGCGCCACGGGAGGAATCGGCGCGACCGATTCTTACCGACACACTGAAACTCCTCAGGCTGCTCCAGCGAACGCCTTCCGTGGCGGACCTCCGGCTCACGGTGGCACCCGCGACCCTGCGGGACGTTGAACGGTTGCTGCGCGCTCACCTCGAGTTCGTGCTCGAACGGCGGCTGAAGGCAGTGGAGTTTGTGCGCCACGTAGCCGAGACCGTCGCCGGATACGGCGCGTGAGCGAGCAACGAGCGACCGAGAGCACCGGAGCCGGGCGGGCTCTCTATCTCCGCTGGCGACCGCGCACTTTCGCGGAGGTCGTGAGCCAGGAGGCCATCACTCGCACTCTCAGGAATGCGGTTGCGCGCGGGAGCGTCGCCCACGCGTACTTGTTGTGTGGACCCAGGGGGACCGGCAAGACGAGCCTCGCCCGCATTCTGTATCGTGCGATTAACTGCCAGCAGCCACAGGATGGCGAGCCGTGCGGGGCCTGTTATTCCTGCGCGGCGATTGATGCCGGGCGGGCCATCGACCTCGTCGAGATCGACGCAGCCTCGAACCGTGGGATTGACGACGTGCGGGCGCTGCGCGAGCGCGTGCGCTTCGCCCCCGCTGACGCGAAGGCGAAGGTTTACATCGTCGACGAGGCCCACCAGCTCACGGCCGCGGCCTGGGACGCGTTTCTGAAGACGCTCGAGGAGCCCCCTCCGCGCACGGTCTTCGTCCTCGCGACCACGGCCCCTCACAAAGTTCCGGCCACCATCGTCTCTCGCTGCCAGCGGTTCGACCTGGGCCGTATCCCGCACACGCGTATCGTGGAGCACCTGGCACGAATTGCGGAGCACGAGGGGTTCGAGCTGGAACTGGGCGTAGCCGACCGTCTGGCCAGGCTTGCCCGCGGCGGGCTTCGGGACGCGATAGGGATGCTCGAGCAGCTCGCATCGTTTGCCGGACCATCGGTCACCCTCGAGGCGGCGCGCCACGTGCTTGGACTGGTGCGGGGGGACGCTCTTCGCGCGTTCGTCGATGCCATCGCCCAGCGCGACGGCCGCCGCGCCTTCCAGGTACTGGAGGATCTCGTGCAGGAGGGAGCCGACATCCATCAGTTCCTGGACGAGCTCGTGTTCTATCTGCGCGCGGCCCTCCTCATACGGGCCGGCGCGGACGCCTCGATCGCGGGCGACATGGGAGTCGACGAGCGCGAGTGGCTTCGGGCCGTGGCCGCTCACTGGGCACCCGGGGAGATCGCGTCCGTTCTGACCGCCTACGGCGAAGTCGCGGCGGGGACCGATGAACGCCAGGTTGTCGTCAGGATGGAACTGGCGACGGCCTTCGCCGTGGGTCTGTCCGGCGTGTCTGGCCGGACCGCCGCGCCCCGCGACGCCGAAGCCGACGCTCGAGCGGCGATCCCACCCGCGCCGCCGGCGACTCCAGACGAAGCCGCTGCGGTTGCACCTCCGCTGCCGGTCTTGCCCGAGCCGGCGGACGCGACGCCGAAGTCAGAGTCAGCGGCACCATGGGCCCTAGAAACGAGGGCGGGCACCGACGCCAGCGCGGCCGAGCCGGTGGCCTTGATGGAGAGCCGGGCGGGCGAGAGCGAGACTGCCGAGAGCATGCCGCTCACCCAGCGTCCCGCCGAGGCTCCAACCGCCCCGTCGCCAAAGCAGCCATCTCTGGCAGCCATGGAGGCGCGCTGGCCGGCCATGGTGGACCGTTTCCAGGGAACCCTCCTGACGAAGATGCTCCTCGGGCGGGTGACGCCGACCCGCCTGGACGGTGGGTGCGCCACGCTCTCGGGGCGGCTCGATGCGCTCGAGCTCCGCCGACTGGATGACTCTTGCCGGGGTTCGGTGGAGCGGCTGCTTGGTGAGGAATTCCAGATCGCTATCACGGTGCGGTTCGCCGCCGACGCAACCCCGGGGCCGCCATCGGAGCGGCCCCGGGAGTCCCTCGCGGAGTATGCCTCGACATTGTTCGGCGGGTACGTCGTCGCGGAGGGCGTGGAATGAATCGTATGATGGAGGCTGCCAGCCTGGTCTGGAGGCTATCGTGCTGAATCAAAACCTCCTTCGGCAGATGCAGAACCGCCTGGCGAAGATCCAGGAGGAGTTGGCCAACGAACGAGTGGAGGCGACGGCCGGTGGCGGCGTAGTCAAAGCCGTTGCCACCGGTCAGCAGAAGCTCGTTGCCATCGAGATCGATCCCTCGGTCATCGATCCCGACGATGTTGAGATGCTCCAGGACCTGGTTGTGGTGGCTGTGAACGATGCCTTCGCCAAGGCGCAGGAGCTCGCCTCCAAGCGGCTCTCGAGCCTGACCGGAGGCATGAAGATTCCAGGGCTTTTCTAGCGGCCAGCAGGCTGCTGAGCCGCTCACCCTGAGCTTGTCGAAGGGCCCTGTGGTTCGACAGGCTCACCACGAGCGGAGCCGAACCTTTCTTGGTGAGGAGCACCTGTGCAAGGGACCGTCCAACCAGTCGTGCGGCTCATCGAGGCCTTCGCGAAGCTGCCGGGCATCGGCCCCAAGACCGCGCAGCGACTCACGTTCTATCTGTTACGCGTACCCCGTGAGGTCGCTTCCGAGCTGGCGGACGCGTTAGTGCAGATGAAGGACAGCGTGATTTTCTGCTCTTCGTGCTTCAACATCACGGCCCACGACCCGTGCGAGATCTGTGCCGACGAGCGCCGCGACCGCAGCCTCGTCTGCGTCGTCGAGGAGCCGCTCGACGTGCTGGCGCTGGAGCGCACGCGGGGCTATCGGGGCCTCTATCACGTGCTCCACGGGGCCCTTTCGCCCATTGAGGGCGTCGGCCCCGACGACCTGAAGATCGCGCCGCTCCTCGCTCGCCTCCACGGTGGCGCCGTCCACGAGGTGATTCTCGCCACCAACCCCAACGTCGAAGGCGACACCACCGCACAGTATCTCACCCATTTGCTGCGGCCGCTGGGCGTCGGTGTGACGCGCATCGCGCGTGGGCTGCCCGTCGGAGGCGACCTGGAATACGCCGACGAGGTGACGCTGGCCCAGGCGATGGAGAATCGACGAGCGGTCTAGCCGAGACAGCGCCGGCGATGGCTCCTCGTCACCTCGTCGATACTCGCTCTCCGTCGGGACCCTACGAGGTCAAACCGGATATGGCTTGCTTTTCCCAGGACCTCTGCGCCGCCCGGTTGCGTTTCGGCCGTGGAGTATACTGGGGGCCAATCTCACCTCCCCTTATGAAGGGCGGGGATCAGGATGGATGAGTCCGAGTCATCTCTGAGGCGCTCGCAGCCGTTCTTAAACGCTGACGAGCGCGAGTTGATGGACCTTCTCGAGGAGACTCCCGCTCGCTTCCGCAGCCTGCGCCGCGGCGAAGTAGTCGAGGGCGTCGTCGTCCAGGTCGGCCGGGATGAGATTCTCGTGGATGTCGGTACCAAAGCCGAGGCCGTCATCCCGTCTGCGGAGTCCGGTGCGCCCACAGGAGACCTCAACGCTGTCGCCCGGGTGGGCGAATCCATCGTGGCCATGGTGGTCGAGCCCGAGAACCGCGAGGGCCACGCGATCCTCTCGCTGGCCCGCGCCCAAACCGAGCGTGGCTGGCGCGACTTGCAACGGCTCCTGGACTCAGGCGAGAGCATCGAGGCGGAGGTGGTCGACTTCAACCGCGGTGGCTTGATCGTCAATGTTGGCGGCGTCCGGGGATTCGTGCCGCTCTCGCAGATCGTCGATCTGCGCCAGTCGGGTGGCGGCGAGGACATCATGGAGGACCGTCTTGCGCCGATGAGGGGCAGGCTGCTCGGTCTCAAGGTCATCGAGCTGAATCGGCGCCGGAACCGCGTCATTCTCTCCGAGCGAGCCGCCAGCCAGGAGCGGCGCGCACGCGATCGGGATCGGCTTATCGAGGAGCTGGAGGAGGGCCAGGTCCGCATCGGCCGCGTCAGCAGCGTCGCCGACTTTGGCGCCTTCGTCGACCTCGGTGGTGCGGACGGACTGGTGCACCTCACCGAGCTGTCCTGGTCGGCCGTCGCCCACCCGAGCCACGTCGTGCACGTGGGCGAGGAGGTCGAGGTTCTCGTGCTGGGCGTGGATCGAGAGAAGAAAAAGATCGCTCTCAGCTTGAAGCGCACCCGCCGGCAGCCGTGGGACAGCATCTCCGAGCACTACGCCATCGGACAAATCGTCCCCGCGCGCATCACCAAGCTTGCCACTTTCGGGGCGTTCGCCGAGCTGGAGCCGGGGATCGAGGGGCTCATCCACATTTCAGAGCTGTCCGACGAGCGCATCCAGAACCCCAAGAACGTTGTTCGGGAGGGAGAGCAGGTCACCGTCAAGATCCTCAGAATCGAGCTGGAGCGGCGCCGCTTGGGTCTGAGCCTCAAACAGGCGCGGGCGGAGCTGGAGGCTGAAGAGCTCGCCGGGCAGTCCATGGTGTTCGGCGCCGCTGATGATGAGGAAAACCTGGCCGAGGGAAGCTGGATGGGAGGCGCGCGCGTTATCCATAGTGGAGAGTAAGCGCGTCGGCTTCGCGACGCCCGCCGGTTGCGTCGTCAACAGGCGCTGGCGCCCAAAACCATGACTCTCAGGGTGAGGCCGGTATAATCGTTGTGGGCAAGCGTCGCCGGGAACGCAGCCCAGGCATCGGAGACTGACAGATGGCAGAACGGTTCGACAAATTCACCGAACGCGCCCGTAAGGTCCTCCAACTCGCGCAGGAAGAGGCCCAGCGTTTCAACCACAACTACATCGGGACGGAGCATCTCCTTCTGGGGCTTGTGCGCGAGGGCGAGGGTGTCGCGGCGAAGGTGCTGGCTAACCTGGGCGTTGATCTCAACAAGGTCCGCAGCGCCGTGGAGTTCATCATCGGACGTGGTGAGCGGACCGTCACCGGCGACATTGGCTTGACGCCGCGCGCGAAGAAAGTCATTGAGTTGTCCGTCGAGGAGGCCCGGCGTCTGAACCACAATTACATCGGAACCGAGCATCTCTTGCTCGGACTCGTGCGCGAGGGCGAAGGGATTGCTGCTGGCGTGCTCGAGAGCCTGGGCGTCAGCCTCGACAAGGTGCGCCAGCAAGTCAATTACGTGCTCAACCAGTCCAGCACGTACTCGCAACAGGAGTCGCGGCACTCTTCTAAGACGCCGGTCATCGACCAGATGGGCATGGACCTCACTGCCGCCGCTCGCGCCAACAAGCTGGACCCGTGTATCGGGCGCGAGAAGGAGTTGGAGCGCGTCATCCAGATCCTGTCGCGCCGCACGAAGAACAACCCCGCCCTCGTGGGCGAGCCGGGCGTCGGAAAGACGGCGATTGTTGAGGGTCTGGCCCAGCGGATCGCCGCCGGCGATGCTCCTGAGACTCTGATGGGTAAGCGCCTCTTGACGCTGGACATCGGGTCGCTGGTGGCGGGCACGAAGTATCGCGGCGAGTTCGAGGAGCGCCTGAAGAAAATCGTGGAGGAAGTGCGCAGCTCAGGCAACTGCGTGCTATTCATCGACGAGCTGCACACTCTGGTGGGCGCCGGCGCCGCGGAGGGCGCTGTCGACGCCGCCAACATCCTCAAGCCCTCCCTGGCGCGCGGCGAGCTGCAGTGCATCGGCGCCACGACCCTCGACGAGTACCGCAAATACATCGAGAAGGACGCGGCGCTGGAGAGGCGATTCCAACCGGTTCTCGTGGAGGAGCCGACCATCGAGCAGACCATTGAGATTCTCCGCGGCATCAAGGACCGCTACGAGGCTCACCACAAGCTCGATATCAGCGACGAGTCCCTGAAGGCCGCCGCCGAGCTGGCTGCGCGCTACGTGCCCGACCGCTTCCTTCCCGACAAGGCCATCGACCTCATCGACGAGGCGGCCTCGCGCGTGCGGCTGCAGCGGGCGACAACGCCGCCCACGTTGAAGGATGCGTTGCGGGGGCTCGAGTCGGTCCAGAGCGAGAAGGATGCCGCCATCGGCGCGCAGCAGTACGAGCTGGCCGCCGAGCTGCGCGACCGCGAGTCGAAGCTCCGTGAGAAGATCGAGAAGCTCGAGGCCGGTTGGCAGACCCAGCAAGGGGTCGACCGCCCTGTCGTCGGTCCGGAGGACATCGCCCACGTTGTGTCCATGTGGACGGGCATCCCGGTCATGCGTATCGCCGAAGAGGAAACGGCGCGGCTCCTCAAGATGGAGGAGGCGATCCGCGGCCGGGTGATTGGCCAGGACGAGGCGATCACGGTCGTCTCGCGGGCGGTACGGCGGGCGCGTGCCGGGCTGAAGGACGCGCGCAAGCCTATCGGCTCGTTCATCTTCCTCGGCCCCACGGGCGTTGGCAAGACCGAGTTGGCGCGCGCGCTGGCGGAGTTCATGTTCGGCAGCGAGGAGTCGCTGATCCGGATCGACATGTCAGAGTTTATGGAGCGCCACTCGGTGGCGCGCCTTGTCGGCGCTCCACCAGGCTACGTGGGGTACGAGGAGGGCGGCCAGCTCACCGAGGCCGTCCGCCGTAAGAGCTATTCGGTGATTCTGCTCGATGAGATCGAGAAGGCCCACCCGGAGGTCTTCAATATCCTCCTCCAGATCCTGGACGACGGACGACTCACCGACGCCAAGGGCCGCCGGGTCGACTTCCGCAACACCATCGTGATCATGACCTCGAACGTCGGAACTGAGGCGATCCGCAAGGACAGCCGACTCGGTTTCCTCACCGCGTCCGACCAAGACAGGGCGAAGGCGGACGAGTACCAGCGCATGAAGGACAAGGTGTTGGGGGAGCTGAAGAACATCTTCCGGCCCGAGTTCCTGAACCGTATCGACGCCACCGTCGCCTTCCACGCCCTCGGCAAAGAAGAGATCCGCCAGATCGTGGACCTGATGCTGAATCGCGTGCGAGGCGAGCTGGTAGAGCAGGAGATGAAGATCGAGGTCACCGTTCCTGCCAAGGACTTCCTGGTGGAGAAGGGATTCGACCAGGCCTTCGGCGCACGGCCGCTGCGCCGCGCGATCCAGAACTACGTGGAGGACCCGCTGGCGCAGGCCTTCCTCGAGGGCCGTTTCCACCGCGGCGACACGGTGCTCATCGACTGCCAGAACGACGAGCTGGTCTTGACGAAGGCCGAAGCGGAGGCCGAGGAGGAGGCGCTCGTCGAGACCGCATAGCCGTTGTCGTTAATGGAATGACGAATTCACAGAAGAGGGGCCCGGCGATGCGCCGGCCCCTTCTTCTTTCCGACCAATCATCCTCAGTTGTTTGGAGGTGCTCGAGCGTCGGGCGAAACTAGCAATCGGGCGACGATTGACCCCTTCAGTGTGCGGTTCAGTCAGAGGAGCATTTCCTCCAGCTTCCGAGTTCGCGGTACTATTGAGCAACTAGCAGAGGATCTGCGAAGCGGGACCATAAGTCCGTTGGACGTTGACCCCATTAGACTGGTCCGGCGGGGTGATCTGTTTTTTGCTCTCGACAATCGCCGTCTTGAAGCGTTTCGAAGAGCCGGGTTAGAGGTTCCATATCGCATGGCGACGCCAGAGGAGGCCAGGCGCTACCGTTGGAAGTACACGACCAGGAATCAGGGAGTCTCGATTCACGTGATCGGAGAAGCCTGAGCAGTGGCCGCTGAGAGATTACTCGACAGAATGGACGCCGTTGGATCGCGCGAGGATTTCGCAAGGTTCGTCCGGGCCCTTGCCGGCGAGCTTCGCGAAGAGCCGAACGCTTGGGAGAACAGCGATCTGCCGTCCTTCCTCGATGGGCTTGCGAGATGGGTTGCTGACATGGATGGGTACTACAAGAACGCGAAGATTCCCCTTGCAGAAGAGCCCAACTGGAGGCTCCTTGCCGACATGCTCATGGCAGCAACGATGTACGAATGAGTACGAGCTTCCCTGCCCCGATCGGCCCCTAGTCGGCGTCCCGGGAAGTGGCCAAATCTCGATCCACCTACGAGTGCTAGGCATGCGGGGCGCAGTTCCCACGCTGGATGGGCCAGTGCCCGAGCTGCGGACAATGGAACTCGCTAGAGGAGCGGATCGCCGCCACGATCCAGCGGCGCCCTGCTTCCCGACCCGCGCCAATAGCTGTTCGCCAGCTCGCCGACATCGAGCTCGAGCCGGCGCCCCGCCTCCGCTCTGCTTTTCAGGAGTGGGACCGCGTTCTTGGGGGCGGCATCGTGCCAGGCTCCGTCGTGCTGGTGGGAGGCGACCCGGGCGTCGGCAAGTCCACCCTCCTGATGCAGGTGGCGGACTCGGTCGCCTCGGAAGATGGATCTCGCGGGGGCGTTCTGTACGTCTCCGGTGAGGAGTCGCTGCCGCAGATCGGCATGCGGGCACGCCGCCTCGGGCTCGACCCCCGCGGCCTGCGCTTCAGCGCTGAGACGGACCTTGAGGCCGTTGTCGCCGCCGTGGAGGCGAGCCCTCCGCACGTTCTTGTGGTGGATTCCATCCAGAGCGTGTACGAGCCGTCGCTCGATTCCGCTCACGGAAGTGTCAGCCAGGTGCGGGAGTGCACCCTGCGACTGCATCGCCTCGCGAAGGAGCGCAACGTGGCCACCCTCCTCATCGGGCACGTCACCAAGGAGGGCGCTATTGCCGGTCCTCGGGTTGTCGAGCACCTGGTCGACGCCGTCCTCTACCTGGAAGGGGAGAGGCTCCAGGCGTACCGCCTGCTGAGGAGCGTCAAGAATCGCTTCGGCGCTACCAGCGAGGTGGGTGTGTTCGAGATGCGGGATGGCGGGCTGGTCGAAGTAGAGAACCCCTCGGCCGTGTTTCTCGCCGATCGGGTCGAGAACGCCAGTGGCTCGGCCGTGTTCGTGACCGCCGAGGGGACGCGGCCTATGCTCGTAGAGGTGCAGGCGCTCGTCGCGCGGACGACGTTGACCATGCCCCGGCGTATGTCCAGTGGCGTCGATCAGAACCGGGTGCTCCTCATCGCTGCCGTGCTGAGCAAGCGAGTCGGCGTCGCGTTCCACGCCTTTGACATTCACATCAACGTCGTCGGGGGCCTCCGTATCGAAGAGACCGGCGCCGATCTCGCGACGGCGCTGGCGATGGTATCGTCGTTTAAGGACCGTGCGCTCAGCCCGCGCATGGTTGCCATCGGCGAGATCGGGCTCGCGGGCGAGCTGCGCGCTGTCAGTCGCATGGATGTGCGCCTGCGGGAGGCGGCCCGGCTCGGATTCCAGGAGGCGCTGCTCCCGCGGGGCGCGCGGGCGCGCATGGAGCCTGTGGCCGGCATCGAGGTTGCGGAGGCGGCCACCGTGCGAGAGGCCGTGGCGCTCGCGGGCCTACAATAAAGGCATGGGTGCGGCTCATTGCGAGCCAGTACAAGATCGCTGAAGTTCGTGACCCGAGCCTCAGCCGGCGGCAGCCCTCTCCCATCGCAATGGGAGAGGGGAGGGTGAGGGCGACCCACTACGCAGGCAAGCATCTCCGCTGGTTCAAAGTGCCAATGGAGGAAGTGCCCTCACCTAAACCTCTCCCACTGCGGTGAGAGAGGGATGGATTGCCACCGCTGCTCCTTGGCCTCGGACATCAAGGGTCACGAACTTAGGCGACGCTGTTCTAGTCCCTCCAGAGGCTGGGGGCGCGCGTGAGCGCGCCAGGCCGGGAGCGAGCGGCGGGCATCCTGCTCGCCGCAGGGGCGTCGGCCCGGATGGGCGTCGACAAGCTGTGGGCCGACCTGGGGGGTCGTCCTCTCCTCGCCTGGCCGATTGCGACCTTCGCGGCCTGCGACTGCATCCAGGAGCTCGTCATCGTGGCTTCGACGCTCAATGTCAATCGTGTGGAGCGCCTACTGAGTGACTTGCGCGTCCGCGCGCGGGTGGTGCCCGGGGGCGAGAGGCGACGGGATTCCGTGCGCGCGGGCCTTGAGGCGCTCGGCGACGTGGAGTGGGTCATCGTTCACGACGCAGCGCGTCCCCTGCTGACGCGGGCGCTCGTCACCGACGGGCTCGAGGCCGCCCGGGCAACCGGGGCGGCCATCGCCGCCGTGCCGGCGGTAGACACCATCAAGACCGTCCGTGACGGCGAGGTCGTGGGCACACCAGCGCGCGAAGCGCTGTGGGCGGCGCAGACTCCGCAGGTGTTCCGGTTCGAGCTGCTGCTGCGGGCCCATCGAGCGGTGTCCGACGACATGACCGATGACGCGGCGCTGGTGGAGGCTATCGGAGCACGCGTCCGGGTCTACATGGGGGCCTATGCTAATATCAAGGTCACCAGTCCGGTCGATCTGCAGCTCGCCGCGCTCCTCGTTTCCGAGAACGAACGGCCGCTCGCCGAACCCGTGGCGAGCGAGGCGCCCGCCGCCGGCGACCGGCGGGCGGAGGATGTATGAGGCAGGCGATGAGGATTGGCATCGGGCACGACCTTCACCCGCTTGCCCCGGGGCGGCCCTTGGTCCTCGGTGGCGTCACCGTTCCGCATGGACGAGGCCTCGACGGGCACTCCGATGGTGACGCCCTGACCCACGCGATCATTGATGCGCTCCTCGGAGCGGCGGGGCGAGGCGATATCGGCCGCTGGTTTCCCGATAGCGATGAGCGCTTTCAGGATGCCCAGAGCATCGGCCTGCTGCGCGAGGTTGTGGCATCGCTCGCTGAAAGCGGGTGGAGAGTGGGGAACGTCGACGCCTCCATCGTGGCCCAGCGCCCGAGGTTGGTGCCCTATCTCGACGAGATGCGGGCGAAGCTCGCTGAAGCCCTGGATGTTGCCGCCGAAGCCGTCAACGTGAAGGCTACGTCTCCAGAGTACGTCGGTTCTCTGGGCCGTGAGGATGCCATCGCCGCCTACGCCACCGCGCTCATCGAGCGCGAGCCTGAAAGCGGGGTCTGATCGGTGCTGGACACGTTGCGCGCCGACTTCCGGGCTGTGTTCGAGCGCGATCCCGCGGCTCAGAACGGCCTGGAGGTCGTCCTGGCCTATCCCGGCTTCCACGCGATCCTCGCACACCGGGTAGCGCATGCCCTCTGGCGGCGGGGTATCCCCGTCCTGCCGAGGGTTTTGTCGCACGTTTCCCGCTTCCTCACGGGCATCGAGATCCATCCCGGTGCCCAGATCGGTAGAGGATTCTTCATCGACCACGGCATGGGTGTGGTGATCGGCGAGACGACCCAGATCGGCGACGGAGTCACGCTCTACCAGGGCGTCACCCTGGGCGGGACGGGTAAAGAGCGCGGCAAGCGGCATCCGACCATCGGCAACAACGTGCTCATCAGCGTGGGGGCCAAAGTGCTCGGGGCTATCGAGATCGGCGACAACGTGAAAATCGGCGCCGGCTCGGTTGTATTGCGCGCGGTGCCGCCCAACTCGACGGTGGTCGGTGTGCCGGGGTGGGTAGTCGCGACGCACCATCCGGACACGGACATCCACGAGCGCGTCGAGGTGCTTCCGGACCCCGAGGGCGAGACGATTCAGGCGCTTCAGGAGCGCCTGGTGCTGCTCGAGGCGCGGCTCACGGCTCTGGAGCGGGAGTTGGCGGAGTCGCGCGCAGGGGAGCCCGGGGAGGCGTTGGCTCATCCGGCCCGACGGTAGCGGCGGCAGGGCGGCGCTGCCAGTGGCCGTCCTGATCCTCGGCCACTATCGCCCTGGGCCTTGAGTTGGCGGCGGGGCAGGGTGCCGCTGCCAATAGCCCACTCGACCTGAGAGCCTGTCTGACCGAAGCTCGAGTTGGCAGTGAGGAAACAAGTCGTTGGCGCTGCACGTCTTCAACACGCTGACCGGCCGCAAAGAAGAGTTCGTTCCGCTTGGCGACCCGGTTCGGATGTACGTGTGCGGAATGACGCCCAAGTTCCACCCGCACATCGGCCATGCCCGCCTGTTCGTGGGCGTCGACCTCATCCGCCGGACGTTGGAGCACCGCGGGTACCGCGTGCGCCACATTCAGAACTTCACGGATATCGACGATAAGATCATCGCCCGAGCGCAGCAGGAAGGCGGGACGGCCGAAGAGGTCGCTCGCAAGTACACGAACTCCTACTTCGAGTCCATGGCGCTGATCGGCGTGCAGCCCGCCCACGAGTTCCCCAGCGTGACGGCAGCCATGCCCCGGATCATCGAATACGTCGAGGGGCTGATCGAGGGCGGGTACGCGTACGAGATCGATGGTGACGTCTACTTCGAGGTGGCTAGCTTTCCCGAGTACGGCAAGCTGTCGGGGCGCACCGAGGAAAGCGGGATGGTGGGCGTGCGCAAGGAGTTGGAGCCCGGCAAGCGCGATCCGCGTGACTTCGCCCTCTGGAAGGGAGCGAAGCCGGGCGAGCCATCCTGGCAAAGCCCATGGGGGCCAGGGAGGCCAGGTTGGCACATCGAGTGCTCCACTATGGTGCGCGATACCCTGGGTGACCAGATCGACCTCCACTTCGGCGGCCAGGACCTGATCTTCCCTCACCATGAGAACGAGATCGCCCAGAGCGAGGCGTTCACCGGTTGCGCGCCCTTCGCCCGCTACTGGTTGCACATCGGCCTGGTGACGACGGGCAGCGAAAAGATGGCCCACTCGCTCATGAACTTCACGACCTTGGAGGAAATGCTTCGGAAGTACGAACCGGCCGCAGTCCGCCTTTACCTGCTCGGCACGCACTACCGGGCCCCGATGGTCTTCTCCGAACAGGGCTTGATCGACGCCAGCCGCAACTTGAGGACGCTCCGCGCCGCGTATGGAGGACTTGCGACGAACGGGAATGATGATGGACCAGCAGCCGGGCCGTTGGAGCGCTTCGAGGCGTTCCTGGACGACGACTTCAATACGGCCGGGGCGCTTGGGGCCTTGTTCGATACGGCGCACGAGGTCAACCGGCTCGGCGGTGTAGGGCAGGAGGGACGGGCCCTGCGCGCGGCCTTCCGGACGATGATCGACGTCTTGGGGGTTCCGCTGAAGGAAGAACGCCAGACTGAGTCGGATGCGCCTGCTGCGCCGTTCATTGACCTCCTCGTGGAGACTCGCACTTCGCTAAGGGCCGGGCGCCAGTGGGAGCTTGCCGACGCGATCCGGGAGGGCTTGAAGAAGCTGGGTGTCGTCCTCGAGGACGGCCCGGGCGGCACCGAGTGGCGGATGGAATGAGCCCCCTTACCTGGGGCTGCTGAGCCACCATGCCCTACATTGCCGGTCGCAACGTCGTGCTCGAAGCCATTCGCGCCGGGCAGCGAGTCCGGCGGCTGCTGGTCGATAGCGCCATAGGGCCGCAGGATCGAGAAGTGCATGCTCTGGTCGAGGCGGCCACCGAGGTACGGGTGCCCGTTGATCGAGTACGCCGCGCCCGCCTCGACGCGATTCACCCGAGGCACCAGGGCGTTGCGGCCGAGGTGCAGCCCTTCGCTTACTTGCCGTTCGCCCGCCTGAAAGAACGCGCCACGGACGCCGGCGACACGGCACTCGTGCTTGCCCTGGATGCGCTCCAGGACCCGCAGAACTTCGGATCGCTGCTCCGCACGGCCCTCGCTGTTGGCGCCACCGGTGTTGTCTTTCTGGAACGGCGGGCCGTTGGCGTTACACCGGCGGTGGTGCGCTCCTCAGCGGGTGCCGTGGAGCACCTCGCGATCAGCCAGGTGCCCAACCTGACGAGAGCCATAGATGAGCTGAAGGAGGTCGGCCTGTGGGTGATAGGCCTCGATGTGCAGGGGGGCTCCCCGTACGACGAAACCGACCTGCGGGGCCCTCTCGTGGTCGTCGTGGGGTCCGAGGGCTCAGGCCTCGGACGGCTGGTGCGTGACCACTGCGATCTGCTGGTCCACATCCCCATGGCGGGACCGACAGAGTCGCTGAACGCCGCTGTGGCCGGCTCCATTCTGTTGTACCAGGTGTTTCGCCAGCGCCCGCGCGGCAACCGGTGAGGCTGCTCCGTCGCGTCCCGTTCCGATCTCGCCGGTCTGTAATAATGTCGAGACCAAGAGCCCCGATTCGAGACCGGGGCACTCGCCTGCCCGGCCCGGGAGCCGAGCAGCGCTTTGCGCGCGCCGCAAGCCCCTGGCTCAATAGCCAGCGTGGGTACCCTTGGGACTTGGAACTTTGAAGGAGATGAAACATGAAACTGACCATGGTCGGCGCCGGGCGCGTCGGAACGACGACGGTCTTCGAGCTCCAACAAGAGGGCGGTTTTACCGAGATCGCGCTCCTTGACATCATGGTGGAGAAGGCCCAGGGCGAGGCGCTGGACTTCACCCATGGGGCCTCGCGGGCGCCCCGCTGCACCATCCGCAGCTACGGGACCGACTACAACGCCTCCCGGGACTCCGACATGATCATCATCACGGCCGGCATACCGCGAGCCCCGGGCCAGACCCGCCTTGACCTGCTCAAGGTGAACGTCGAGGCGATGGGACCGGTCTTAGAGTCCCTCGGCCGCGTGAACCGAGACGCCATTCTCCTGATGGTCTCTAATCCGGTCGACGTTCTCACGTACCAGGCGGTGCGAACGCTTGGCTGGCCGACCAACCACGTTTTCGGCCTGGGCAACGTCCTGGACACCGTGCGGTTCCGTTCGCTCCTGGGTGAGCGCCTAGGGGTCCACGGCGGCCAGATCAGCGTGTACATGCTGGGTGAGCACGGCGACAGCATGCAGCCGGTCACCAGCACTGCCACGGTCGCGGGCGTTCCCCTCAAGAAGTTCCCCGGCTACAGCGATGACCTCGTGAAGGAGGTTGTAGAGCAGACGCGGGTCGGCGGCGCGGAGGTGATCGCCAAGAAGGGTGGCACGTTCTACGCCGTGGCCCCCTCGATCTCGTGGGTCGTCCAATCCGTGCTGCGCGACAGCAAGGAGATTCTGCCGATCTCGTCGGCCATGGATGGCCAGCTGGGCATGGCCAACATGTGCGTGTCGCTTCCGTGTATTGTTGGGGCTGGCGGACGCGAGCGAGTCCTGGAGATCCCGCTCTCACCTGAGGAAGAAGTGGGGGTGAAGAACTCGCACCGCGTTCTGCGCGAGTCCGCCGACGCCGTAGGACTCACGTGACTGACTCAAGAATCATCTACACCTGCACGGATGAAGCTCCCCTGCTTGCGACGTACTCTTTTCTACCCATCGTGTCGGCTTACGCCGCCACGGCGGGGGTGTCCATCGAGACTCGGGACATCTCACTGGCCGGCCGGATCATCGCCAGCTTCCCCGAGTACCTCAAGCCCGAGCAGCGCATCGGTGATGCGCTGGCCGAGCTGGGCGCCCTGACGCTTCGGCCCGAAGCTAACATTATCAAGCTGCCGAACATCAGCGCCTCCGTCCCGCAATTAAAGGAGGCTATCGCCGAGCTCCAGCAGCAGGGCTACGCAGTGCCCGACTACCCCGACGCACCAAAGACGGATGAGGAGAGGGCCATTCGGGCCCGCTACGGCAGGGTCCTGGGGAGCGCCGTGAACCCCGTGCTCCGCGAGGGCAACTCTGACCGTCGTGCCCCCGCTTCGGTGAAGCAGTTCGCCAGGAAGCACCCGCACTCCATGGGCACCTGGGCCGCGGAGTCCCGGACGAACGTGGCATGCATGACCGCGGGCGACTTCCGCACGTCGGAGAAATCCGTCGTGATGCAGTCCAACGGTTCCCTTCGGATCGAATTGGTGGGTGATGACCGCACGACCACGGTATTGCGGGAGTCTGTGCCGGTGCAGACGGGTGAGATCGTGGACGCCAGCGTCATGAGCGCTGCCGCGCTGCGCGAGTTCCTCACTCAGGAGATCGCCCGCGCCAAGGCCGAGGGCCTGCTCTTCTCGCTGCACCTCAAGGCCACGATGATGAGGGTGTCTGACCCAATCATCTTCGGTCACACGGTGCGGGCTTTCTTCCCCCGGCTCTTCTCAGAGTTCGGGGAGGCGCTGGCGGCGGCCGGCGGCGATCCGGACGATGGCCTCGGCGCCATTCTCCAGGCGGCACAGAAGCTCCCTGCAGACCAGCGCGCGGGTGTCGAAGCTGCCATCCGCGATGGTCTTGCCAACGGCCCACCGCTCTCAATGGTCGATGCCAGCAATGGGATCACCAACCTGCACGTCCCCAGCGACGTGATCGTCGACGCTTCGATGCCGGCCATGATCCGCAACTCCGGCCACATGTGGGGGCCTGATGGCAAAGAGGCCGACACCCTTGCCGTCATTCCGGACGGCAGCTACGCGAGCATGTACCAGATTGTCATCGACGACTGCCGTGCCAACGGCCCTTATGACCCGAAAGCCATGGGAACTGTCCCCAACGTCGGGCTGATGGCCCAGGCGGCTGAGGAGTACGGCAGCCACGACAAAACCTTCGAGATCCCGGCCTCGGGTAGGGTCCGCGTGGTTGACCAAGCCGGCAACACCGTTTTCGAGCACGTCGTCGGCGTCGGTGACATCTGGCGGATGTGCCAGACCAAGGATGTGGCGGTCCGCGACTGGGTCAAGCTGGCCGTCTCCCGGGCGCGGCTCACCGGCGTTCCGGCGGTGTTCTGGCTCGACGAAACGCGTCCTCACGATGCGAATGTCATGGCCAAAGTACGGGCATACCTCCCTGAGCACGATACCTCCGGTCTTCAGATCGAAATCATGGGGCCGGACGACGCCATGCAGTTTACTCTGGAGCGCATCCGCAAGGGCCAGGACACCATCTCGGTTACTGGCAACGTGCTGCGCGACTACCTCACCGATCTGTTCCCGATCATGGAGCTCGGCACGAGTGCCAAGATGCTCTCCATCGTCCCGCTGATCGCCGGGGGCGGCATGTTCGAGACGGGTGCTGGCGGTTCGGCGCCCAGGCACGTGGAGCAGTTGGTCCAGGAAAACCACCTTCGCTGGGACAGCCTTGGGGAATTCCTCGCGCTCGCCGCTGGTTTCGAGCACCTGGCCCAGACCACCGGCAACGCCCACGCCCAGATTCTCGCGGACACGCTGGACCGGGCAAACGCGACGTTCCTGAACGAGAACAAGTCGCCGGGCCGCAGGGTCGGCGAAATCGACACCCGCGGGAGCCACTTTTACTTGGCTTTGTTTTGGGCCGAGGAACTCGCTTCGCAGACT
Source organism: uncultured Chloroflexota bacterium (assembly GCA_964417895.1). Lineage (GTDB taxonomy): Bacteria > Chloroflexota > UBA6077 > UBA6077 > SHYK01 > CAYQJS01. Next base: position 94,150 of record CAYQJS010000015.1, read on the forward strand.
GAGGACCCCGAGATCGCCGCCGCCTTTGCGCCGCTGACGAAAGCGCTGAGGGCGAATGAATCCATCATTGCCGGGGAACTGCTGGCCGTTCAGGGCGCTCCCGTGGACCTGGGCGGTTACTACAGGCCCGATCCTGTCAAGATTGAGTCGGTAATGCGCCCTTCGAAGACCTTCAACGAGATCTTGGCGAGCCTCGGAGCTTAGCCAGGCGCAGGAGTGTAGCCTGGGCGGCGTGCGGCCCGGCACCGGCGCTACGGAACGCTGCGGAACAGGGGAAGCATGAAGTACAGCTCGATGACCTGTTCATGTAGTTCGGGCTTGTCGTCGTAGTAGCCAGAGTCGTAGCGGCGTGCGAACTCGTCCCCGGAGATCCTGAGGAGACCACGGCCTTCTTCTTCGGTGAGAATGCAGAACGTCGGTTCGGTCTTCTTTTTTGTCGTCGCCATGTGATCTCCCGCGCGAGATCATATCATCGGCAGCAGCCAGGCAGTGGCTCCGTCAGTCTGCATGACAATATGGACTCGCGTCCGATACAGAATGCGGACGGTCGCGCTCGGCAGACCGCTCCTGGATCAATATGCGGGGAGCCGTGAAGATGGAAGGAAGGTTCGCCCAGACGGCAGGACGCGCCGACATCCTCGCGACTATTCGTGATCTCGAGGCTGAGAATGAGGGACTTCGCCTTCGCATCCGGGAGCTTGAAGGCGACATCATTCGTGACGCACCGCTGAGTTCGGGATCGGATGGAATCCAGCGCCCGAATGACCACGTCTCGAACAATTCATCCACCGAAAGCAAGCTTGCACTCTATCTGAGCCTTTTTCGTGGGCGCGACGATGTGTTTGCGATCCGTTGGCAGCGACTGGACGGCCACACGGGCTATTCGCCGGCGCTCAAGGCCGGTGCGCCTCGCGGCCGGAACGTGCAACACGACCCGCACGACTATCTTCCATTCAGTGCGGAGGTCGTCCGCAGTCACCTGACGGGCAACTCCACGGTGGGGCTCTACCCACTGTTGCGTGACGACACCTGCTGGCTGCTGGCCATCGACTTCGATAAAGAAGGCTGGCAGAAGGACGTGCTGGCGGTCGCTGAGGCGAGCGATGCGCTTGGAATTCCGTCTGCTATTGAGCGGTCACGCTCCGGCAACGGCGCCCATCTGTGGATGTTCTTCGCAAGCCCGGTAGCGGCATCCCTGGCGCGCAACCTCGGCAGCGTTGTGCTGACGAGGGCGCTGGACCGTCGCTACCAGATCGGGCTCGACTCCTACGATCGGCTGTTCCCCAGCCAGGACACATTGCCCACCCGCGGCTTTGGCAACCTCATCGCGTTGCCGCTCCAGGGAGAGAGTCGGCGCAGCGAGAATACCGTCTTCGTCGATCGGTCGCTGGAGCCATTTCCGGACCAGTGGCGCTTTCTCTCATCGCTCCGCCGTCTGGAACCGTCGGCCGCGGAGTCGATCGTTCGCGACGCGGCCCGCGCGGCGGCGCTCTCGGTCTCGGGCCATCCTGGTTTGAGGACGACGAGGAAAGACAACCGTGGACGCTGCCGCCATCCCGCCGCCGCAAGGAGGAGACACCAATCCCGGGCCTCCTGCTACGAGCATCAGCGTGGTGCTGGCAAATCGCCTATTCATTCCGAAGGACGGTCTTCCGCCACTCCTCATCAACCAGCTATGTCGGCTGGCCGCATTCCAGAATCCGGAGTTCTACCGCGCCCAGGCGCTGAGGATGTCGACGCGCGAGAAGGCGCGCCTCATCGACTGCTCCGAGGACTTCCCAGAGCATCTGGCCCTGCCACGCGGCTGCCTGCTCGAGGTCCGCAAGCTGCTCGAGCGAAATGCCATCTCAGTAGATCAGCGCGACCAGCGGTGCGTTGGGTCTCCGATCCCGGCCAAGTTTGTGGGAGAGCTTTTAATAGAACAAGCAGAGGTGGCCGCCGCGCTTGCACGGCACGAATTCGGTGTGTTGGCTGCGCCGACGGCCTTCGGTAAAACGGTGATCGGCGCTTGGCTCATCGCGGAGCGCGGCGTCAATACGCTGATCCTCGTCCACCGGCAGCATCTCCTCGACCAATGGCGCGAGCGGTTGGCTGAGTTTCTTGACTTGCCACCGAAGTCGATCGGGCAAATCGGCGCTGGCAAGCGGCGGGCGACTGGGGTTGTTGACGTGCCATTGCTCCAGAGTCTGAGCCGTCGAGGTGAGGTGGATGACGTGGTCGCCGGCTACGGGCAAATCATCGTGGATGAGTGCCACCACGTGCCGGCGGTTAACTTTGAACGGGTGCTCGCCGAGGCGCGCGCCCGATTCGTCGTTGGCCTGACGGCGACGCCGAAGCGGAAGGATGGCCACCACCCCATCATTGCCATGCAGTGTGGTCCGGTCCGCGTCAAAATCGACGCCAAGAAGCAAGCCGCGGCGAGGCCGTTCGACCACGAGGTCGTGGTTCGGACGACGGACTTCATGCTCCCAGAGCATCTGGCCAATGCCGGTATCCAGGAGATCTACTCGCAGCTCGCGGAGGACGAGGCCCGCACGAATCTGATTCTCGCTGACATCCTAAAGGCTGTCAAGGCGGGTAGATCGCCGCTCGTGCTCACCGAACGAACCGAGCATCTTGATCGTATGGCTTCCGCGCTCGAGGGCCGCATCGCGCACGTGCTGGTGCTGCGCGGAGGGATGGGAATCAAACAGCGACGGGAACTCACGGAAGCCCTGGCATCCGTCCCCGAGAACGAGCCGCGCGTGCTACTCGCCACTGGTCGCTACATCGGCGAGGGATTCGACGATGCGCGGCTCGACACGCTGTTTCTCACGCTGCCGGTTTCCTGGCGAGGGACAATTCAGCAGTACGCCGGCCGTCTCCATCGCTTGTACGACGGGAAGCAACTCGTGCAGATCTTCGACTACGTCGACATCCACGTCCCCATGCTGCTGCGCATGCTTCGAAAGCGCATCGCGGGTTACGAGGAGATCGGCTACGCCGTGCGGTGGGGGTCGCAGCGAGCAGTGGCTGAGGTTCAGGGCGAGTGACATCCCCACAAAGGTCATCGACCCGGGCGTGGTTTTTGGCGCACCCGAACGGTCCGCTCACTCACGACGATCAACGCGGTGAGTTGATGAGTGTGCCGGGTCAGGACGACCGAGAGCCTGGCGATCTGTCATCAAATTCCACTGGCGGCAACCGTATCAGGATCACGCCGCTGTGCAATTTTCCCTGGTGGAACACGAGGTCGACGAAGTCGGTGTCCTCCGCGCGATGGGCATGCGCTCCCCGCGCAGGGCGATCGCGAGCACGTCGGCGTCAGAAGAAGCTAACGTCTTGCGGACCAACGTACCCAAGGAGCAGCTGGACACGCCCGGGGTGGTGTTGGCTTACAAGAGCCTCGGACATGTGGAGCGGGCCTTCCGGCACTTCAAACTCTGTGACCTCGAGGTGCGTCCCATCTACCACTACACGGAGGCCCGGGTCCGAGCGCACTGTTGATCTGTATGCTGGCCCACCTGGTCCAGCGCACGATGCAGCAGGCCCTGGCCCCCGCTGCTCTTTGTAGATGAGGCGCCACCCGAGCGGCCAGACCCAGTCGTACCAGCGCCCAGATCCCCCGGCAGCCAAGCAGAAAGAGCACACCAAGCGCACCGCCGATGGCCTGCCGGTCCACAGCTTCCGCACGCTCTTGGCAGACCTGGCCACGGTAGTCAAGAACCGCGTCATCCCCCACGGCGACCGGCGAGTTGCCTTCGACCTGTTGGCGCAACCCACGCCGCTCCAGGAACGCGCCTTCGCCTGCCCCGGCGTTGCATCCAACGCCTTGTAGCCAGACGATCTTGCCGACCAGCCTCGCTTTGTGCCTAAATCCACCGGCCAACGCTGGAAGTTCGGCCTAAATGGACGTCAGGGGTCGGCGCGATGCGTACCAACCCACCCCCCGTTCCCAGGATGCCTCGACCATATAGGCTTGTGCTGAGCCCCCAACGTCTCGACTCACGCAACTGTAAATGCGGAAGCAGGGTTGCTTTTAAGCACCGAGAGGACGCCGCGCCCAAGCTGCCCGTCTCCTTCAATCGCCATCGGGTACAGGCTCCGGCGCGAGGAATTCGTCCGCTACGTAGCCGTCCGGGTTGACAATACGCCGCCAGTTCCGCCCCTCCGCCGCCACGACAGTGTTCTCGCCGTTCACCAAGGTGCCGTTCGGGAACGCCGCCACGATGGTCGCCGCGTGGCTCGGATGCAGCCGCACGTTCAGGCCGAGGTGTCCGGTCCCAGTCACCCGGAAGCTGCGGACGCTCAAGCCGGTCCTCGGCAGACGGACCGAGGTGCCAATCGAGCCGTCCAGCGCGCTGCGCAGGAGCTCAACCGCGTTGAAGTCTCGGCCAGCACCACCCGCCGGGCCGACGCCATCTTGAATACCATGCCCGATCCCAATGTGCAGGTGGGGGCCGGTCCCGCTCGCGTTGCCGGTGTCCCCGACGCCGAAGAGGAAGGCGCCAGTCGAGACCCGCGAGTTGACGGTAACCTGCGGCGGCCGGTCACCGTGGGCGTAGTAGTAGTCGAGACCGTCATCCGCCCGGATCAGCACGTTGTTGCCGCCGAACTCGTCGGTTGCCTCGGTGCCGACCCCGATCACAAGGCCGCCGCACATTGCGACTACCGGGGTGCCCTCAAGGGCGAAGAGGTCCGAGGCTCCGGAGTGACTGCCGTGATGCAGCCGCACGTCCCCGGTGAACCCTTGAACAGGGAAGAGGTGGCTCACGCCCGGCGACGGAACTGTTCCGCTTTCCGAATCCTGCTCGCCCGGCACGAGCAGTTGCTGGCCGGCGAAGATGACGTTCGGATCGGCGATGTGGTTCAACGCCACGAGTTCGTCGACGGTCGTGCCAAAGCGAGCGGCGATCTCTCCCAAAGTATCGCCTGGTTGGATAGTGATGGTGCGCATGCTTACCTCCCGACTACGCGCTCGAACCAGCCCGAACAGCCATGACCGCTCCGCAGGCCATCACCGGCCCAGCCCTCCAGACGGCCACAGGCCAGACCCACAGGTCATGATCACCTCCCGATACGCGTGAATCTCGCCGCCGCCACGGTCTTAAGTCGCTAAGCCGCGTTGCCCAGGCCGCTCGGAAGACCGGCAAGGCTAGCCCCGCCCTCATTCCCGTCTCTACACCACCGGAGCGCGACCTTTAGGAGCGCTGAACGCGACAATTAAGTCGCTTTATCAAATCGCTATCTCCTGTGATGAACCGGGGCCTCTAAACCGCCGCCGCGACTATAAGCACCACTTACAGGCTCAAGCCTGGGACGCACGGCACTAGACGTGCCAGGTCGCCCCAATCAGCAAGAAGCTGATCTCCAGTCGCCGCGATCGTGGCTTGCTCGAGTGGCCACCCTGTCGTCGATCCGGGAAAGACGAGGTAGAGAACATCTGCTTCAACACCTCCGGCGCGCGGGTCCGACGGAATCTGTAGGATCTCGGCCAGAGCGATGGACCCTTCTCCGATGTGGTTGGAAGGTCCGACATCCGCGAAGAGTGTCGCGACGCTCTGGCCGTTCCGGATGTTGACGACTACGGCGAAATCCCCGAGTTCCGCCCCAAGTTCTCTCATCGCAGCGGGCGGCAGAACAATGAACGGTATAGTCGAGGCATCCACGTATCGATGGGGATCCGTCCGCGACAACGATCCATCTTGCAGTGAGGTGGCGGAGACGTAATAGCCTGGGGCAGGGTCTCCGAGGCCCTGCACGACCGGCTCCCCATCCGGCTCGCCTGTATCCGTCACGAGCGCCCACCAGTTACCCGGGGTGCCCGCATTGGCGAGAAAGTCCAGCCCTCTATCCAAGGGGTGGTAGGCGTGCGGTGCGCCATCCGCGTCGATAGTGAGTCCGGCGATGTACCAGAAGGCAGAATCCACGTCCCATTGCCAGAGCGGAACCTCGCCGACTCGAAGAACCTCTGATGCGTCGCAGCCCACTTGTACACTGGGGTGAAGCCCGGTTGCGACTGACATCGAGGACTGTCCGAAGGCGACGGTTGTTGGTGCACCGTGGACCAAACAAAAGATCGTGAGCTCTAGGGCACACGCCCAGCGCAAGATGCTTGAGACTCCGGACTGAGAAGCTGGGGTCTTCTGCGCGCCCGTTTTCGGCGTCCGATACATCCCATCATCCTCAACCCTTGAATGGCGGAAATTCAGGTCTCACTTCGAAAGTTCGTGAGATTATACGGAGATACTACGATGTTCTAACCGCTAACCCCAGTCTAGCCCGCCGGCTACCAGTTCCAGATAACCCCTCCCCTTGACTTCTTATCAGAAACCTGTATTACTTGTCATTCACCCTCGTCTCACTGACAATTATAATGGGACGATGGCCCAGCCCGGCCAAATGAGCAACGCCAGCACCTATCACATTATCGCGTGCATGGAATGCCTTGTCACCTGGAGCGGGAGACCGGACTCGAACCCGCGACAGCCTGCTTGGAAGGCAGGGTCTTGCAGGTCAGGCACAATCCCGAGATCGCCAGCTTCCTGGGGCAGGCATGTCCTCGCGGGCTTTGCCCCTCAGGCAAAGAACTATACTTAGTCCGCTCGAACAGTACATGTGTTCTTCCGCCGGCGCCGTTGCGTCTCTAAATCACAGCCCGGATAGACTTGGACATGCCCGACCCCCTTCGCGCACAGATCGCTGCGGCGCTTGCTGGGCCTCTTTCCGGTGACGAGTTCGAGCGGTGTGCCGTACGTCTCCTCCGCCAGTTTCATCCGTCAATGCTGCCGGTGGCTGGGGGAAACGATGCGGGCCTCGACGGATCCGGCTTTGACGCCAACGGTGAGTTCGGTCTGGTCGCGACGGTGCGTGACGACGCCCTTGCTAATCTCCGAAAAAACCTCAATAGCCATCTTGATGCAGGCGGCCGAATAAGGCGCGTCATCTTCGCGACACCCAGGGTGTTGTCGGGACGACGGCAAGTCAACCTAGGCAGCGCCGCGGCCGAACTGGGCTTCGAATTGATGCACGTTTACGACGGAGCACAGCTCGCCGAGCTGCTCTACCGGGACGCCGAATGTAGGGCTGATCTTCTCGGGTTGGCCGGTGGGCTCAGCGTACTTTCCTCTTATCCCCTGTCTCGGCGCGCGTCCGTACAGGTCGAGCTACTGGGACGAGCAGACGTGCTTGAAGAACTCCGACAGGCCACGGGTGACATCGTCATCATCGGCAAGCCTGGCATAGGAAAGACCTCAGTCGTCCAGGACTTGGTGGAGCAGGGCTGGGGACTATTTGACGTAGGTAGCAGCACAAACAACGTAGCGGACGCCGCGCGCGCCATGGAGCCGCACCGGATCATCGTTGAGGACGCCCATTTCTCTGCACAGCGGCTTGTCGAGCTAAGACATCTCAGGGACGAAGCAGGTCTTCGTTTTGGGATCGTCGCCACGACGTGGCCCGGCTCGCGTTCAGAAGTTGCCTCAGCTCTGCCTGGTGCTTCCGTCGTGGAAGTAGGCGAGCTCACTCGAGCGGAGATACTGGTCCTGATTCAGGACCTCGGCATAAAGGAGCTGCGTGAGCTTCAACGGGAGATCGTTCGGCAGGCGCTTGGAAGACCCGGCCTGGCTACTACGCTGGCAATGGCGGCGATCAACGGCAAGCTGCTCGACGTCGCCACAGGCGAGGTCTTGTTCGAAGACATCGTCGAGTGGTGCCACCTAACTCTGGGGCAGGACAGCCACCAGCTTTTAGGCGTAATCGCCCTGAGCGGTGATCATGGAATCACCGTTGAGCAGTGTGCGCGCTACTTTTCCGTCACGCCCATACAAATAAGCGACCGACTCAAGGCGCTGGCGTCGGGTGGCATCCTCGATGAGACGTTTCATCTAGGACAGCGCACCCGCTACCTACGTGTGCAGCCCGATGTACTGCGCTATCTGCTAGTGAAAGCGGTCTTCGGCGGACCAGCAGCCCCTGACTGGCGCCCAGTGGCCAGCGTATTCGATTCCGCCGCCCAGGCACTCATCCCGCTTATTGGGGCGCGGATCCGTGGAGCATCTGTGACGACCCGGGATCTGACGGACATCCTGCTAGACGAAGCCGGCGTTCGGGACGTGCAGGCTTTCGCTTCATTGGGTCCTGACGAGGCCCACCTTGCGCTCGAGCAGTTTCCGGAGCGTAAGCTTGACATCGCGGTGCAGGCTTTATCAGTCGATTTCCCATTTGCTTTGCGTGCGTTGCTCGAACTGGCAGTGGGAGATGACCGCTCCCAAGGCAGCTACCCGGACCATCCGATCCGACAGATTTCCGAGTTCTTGCGCAACCCAAGGGTTGCGATCGAGCGGCGGGCGGATGCCATACAGATCACCAAGCTATGGCTTGACAGTGGTGGTGACGCGCGTGTGGGGTTGGAGGTCCTCTCCGCTGCGGTCCACCCAGCCATTTCTGATATCTACTCGGACCCTGGGGAAGGCAACACCATAACGCTGGTTGAAGGCATCTACCTCCCGGAAGATTTGCGGCGTATCGCCGGGCTATGGGACGAAGTCCTCAATGTGATCGAGGGCAAGTCCTTTCCCACCTACGAGCCTCTGTTGTCGGCCTTGCACAACTGGGTCTTCCCGGATGTCGCACAACTCGCCAGATCCGTCGATGACGAGAGACGGCAGATCGCCCGGACTGCCGCATCACATGTCGTGGATCGTTTGTCTCGCTCATGGGCGGGCAGGCCTGGACCTTTGAGCGCTTTGAGGGACCTCAGTAGGCGGGGTGGCCTTCAAGTAGCTGCGATTGATGTGCCAGCTGAGTTCGACACCCTCTTCCCGGAGAGGGACCTGGGTGAGGATCTTCCACTTCCGGACGCTGAGTTGATGGAGAGGTTGAAGGACCAGGAAGCCGAGATGATCGAGAGGGTGAGGGATCTCGCGAGGCAGTGGCTCTCGCTGGGGCCCCAGGAGATTGCCAGCCGCATCGCCTTCGCTGAGCAAGAGGCCAGCAGAATAGGCCGCTCTTGGCCGCGATTCACGCCGCAGCTTTGTGAGCATCTGGCGGACCAGTATTCAACTCCGCTCGCGCTGCTTCATGAACTGGACGCGCTAGAAGTCCCGCCGGACTTGGTTGCGCCGCTCCTGGTGCAGGTCGTTGAGGGGCGTGCTTTGGGCTGGAACGACCAAATTCTTGGACATCTTGAGAACGCTCGAACTCGCTTCGTCTCAGTGCACATCTGCTTGACGCAGCCAGTGGGGGCGGACCTGCAAGGCGCTGCGATCGGTTTTATGAACGGCGGATACAAGAACCTGATCCAGATGCTTGCCATTAGGCACCAGCTCGATGAATCCGCTATACGATCACTCCTCAGCCACTCGGATGCCCAGGTGTCAAAAGACACCGCCGTGGCGGTTTGGCGAGATCGACCTGCTGAACTTTCACAAGAGACGCTGGCAATGTGCAGGGAGACCCTGGTCAAAGCCGATGGTGACCACAACGATTTTTGGCTCTGGCACGCCTTAAAGATAGACCCATCGCTTCTCGAAGCTTGGACCCGCGAGTGGATCTCACGCAATGCATCCGCTAACGGTTCCTTTCTGCCTCACGAGGCCAGGGAAGCCATTGGAGCATTGCCATTGACCGCTCGGCTGCGGCTGTTGGAGGCGGTTTCCGACTCGATCCCGAGTTTCTTCCTTGGCGACCTTATTACGGCTTTGGTCGGTGAATCAGAGGAGGCCGTCGACCTTCTCTTCTCTCGCCCGACCCTTGCCGACTATGCAGCCAATGCGCTTGCTGGGCTTCCAGACGAGGCGTGGGCCAAGAAGGCTGTGATTGCCTGTCGGTCCGGCATGTCGCCTATCGACATCGCTGGGGCTTGCCTCTCTAGGGGCTCCAGGTGGGGCGGTAGCGAGAGCGAGCATTGGGATGAGTACGTTCGGGCATTCGAAGGGCTGCGTGGCGTGCCAGAATTGGATGCGATTATCGATGCTGGCGTAGAGCGATTCTCTGATTGGCGGGACCGCGCTCGCGCACGAGAGCGTCGAGAGGCGGTCTTCGGATTCGACCATGGCGGCCGTTGATGTCCCAGAAGGCCTCAGGGCGTGCGTCGCTAGCATCCGGGCCCTCATAGCGGACGGCATAGACCGTTACGGCTCCCCGGCTGGTCGCGGGCAGCCTGGCCAAGTCGATGGGTTCGATCAGTGGTTGAAGGAGTGGACCCGTGGATCCGCCACGCTCAGGGAGCAGATTCGCACTTTGTTCCCGGACCGGATGAGCGATGTTGTTTGGTGGCAGCCTACCGATTCTGACCTTTAGGCAGGGCGTCACGGCCTTTGCCCAGCGGGCAAAGAACTGTAGCCCAACGGCGGAACCCTTGCGGGCCGAGACGACACCTCGCCCACAGGAGTCTTGATCGTGGCGGCTTCATCCTTCACGTCATACGGGTCACTGCGATATCAAAGTCCGTACTTGGCCTGTAGCCCAGAATCAGCTAAGTATGACTGCTTGCGACGCACCTGAGACTCGCCCTCTTCGGAGCAATGCATCGCGTGCCTGGGCTGCTCGATCCAGAAGCTGTGGTACATCCACCCCTACCAGCTGGCCATTCCGCTTTATGGGTCTGCCGGCGATGAACACCGAATCGACGTTGCTGGTGTCCATGCCCAAGACGACGGCGCCGATCGGGTCGTTAACAGGACCCACGTTGATCGCCTTGGCCCGCAGCAGGATGACGTCCGCGTCCTTTCCCGGCGTTAGCGTTCCGATCTTGCTCGCAAGACCATTCGCCCGCGCGCCCTCGATGGTCGCGAACTCCAGCACATTTCGGACGGTCAATAGATCTCCCGGAGGTGGCGTTCCGGGGAATAGGTCCTTTTCATTGACATGGGCGCGTTGCAAGGCGAAGCATGCGTGCATCTGGGTAAACATGTCGGTTGGCTGGTTCGTCTCCACGTCAACGCTCAGGCTGGGGCGGATACCGACGCCACGTGCGTTCTGAATAGGCGGCATCCCGTGGCCCATCTGCATTTCGATGGGAATGGCGAGGGACACGCTTCCGCCAGTGTCGGCGATCATCCTCCATTCGATGTCGCTTAGCGTAGAGCAATGGATGTAGGTCGTGTCCTCCGCGAGTTGCACGCGTTGGCTGAGAGCTTGCAGCAATCCTTGCTTTCCGGGGTTGCCGACGCCCACATGCACAGAAATTCGAGCGCCGACCTCGCGCGCGATGGTCCACTCCCGTACGGCCGCGTCGAGACTGGAGAACTCGGGTCCGGCCGCGGCAAGCGCCAAGGTTAGTAGCTGATCGGACGAGGAGAAATGCTGCCGCCTGAGCCGGCGAATATCGTCGGGATAGGGTTGGTTTGGATTCTCAAACCACGGCGGCGTTAAGCCGAAGTTCGGGCCATACCCGTACACTGCACGGACCTTCGCATCTCCTAGCGCTTGAATGGCTGCATCAGTGTGCTCAGGCGTCGTCGCGATGTGTGACCAGTCGAGCAGGGTGGTGATTCCTGCGTTCATCGCGGATAGCGCAGCGACGAGGTTGCCGAGGTACACCTCGTCCGGGCGCATGACGGGGGCAAAACCGAAAAGGACCTTGGCCAGATAGTCACCGAGCAGATCGTCGGCACCGGTATTCCGGATCAATCCCTGCCACATGTGCCGATGCGTATCGACGAAACCCGGCATGACGATCATTCCGGAGGCGTCGATCACCTCGGCACCCTGGATTGGGATACGGGTGCCCACCGCGCTGATCTTTCCGTTTTCGATGAGCACATCGCCTTCAGGGAGGTCGCCGGTGGTCGGGTCGAGCGTCAAGACCACGCCGCCTCTCAGAAGGAGCCGATCCGAGTTGGGTTGATTGCGCAAGGCTTCGCTCGCGGCCGCCGTTGCACTGGACGTAGAGGTTGGAAGAACAGTCCCTGCAAGCGCTGCGGCACCCATGCCCAGGAGCAAGCGACGCGAGATTCGCCGGTCATCGACTTCGGTGGCTCTCTCGAGCTCGACCTCATCGTTCATGCATGTCCCCCTTCGATCCAAATTGTTTCGCCAATAGTAGCAGCGCCCGCCCAACCGTTGGACCCCCGTGATTCAGGACCGGAACGGCCAAGATTGTGAGGCCACAAACCCCTGCCCGGCGACGTGCGTCTAGCGGGTGCACCTGACGTTCCGGGGATGTGATGAGCTTCGGCTGGCGGACAAAACTCCGCGAGAGCCTGCGCTCCAGACCATCCTCCTGCCGGCTCCGCTGCTGCTGGGCGAATGACATGTGGCGATCCGCGAGTACTTCCGCCATCTCGTGGATCACGAGTGGCTACTCAAATCGCCTGCCCAGGGTGTGGAGACGCCGCGCAAGGAAAAAGGAACCCGAGTCTATCTCAGACCTGACGAGAACAACCGCATGCTGGCTCAAGCAGGGGCAAATCCCCGCGACTTCGCCATGCTGCAAGTGTTCTTGCAGACAGGGGTGCGTGTTTCCGAGCTGTGCGACTTGCGTCTTGACGACGTTGATCTCGAAGCTCGTAGTCTGCGGGTTGTGGGCAAGGGCATGGTGGCGCGCGAGATAGAACTGGAAGGAAAAGGATTGCAGGCGATCAGAAACTGGCTCAGCGTAAGGCCCGCGAGCCAGGATCAGCATCTCTTCCTCAACAAGGAGGGAGAGCCGTTCTCGGAGCGCGGGGTGCGGAAGATGGTGACCAAGTACCGCCGAGCTGCCGGCATCACCAAGAAGGCCAGCTGCCACAGCCTCCGGCACACCTTCGCCTCATATAAGGCTCAACAGGGTGTGTCGCCCTTTCAGCTCAAGGAGTGGTTAGGACACGCGCGGCTGGACACGACGCAGATCTACGTGCACCTGGCTAAGCAGGACGCCGGCAAGGTGATGGAGGCGACCAGCCTGTGAAGTGGCCGTCGACCAAGAGGAAGCTGCTGACCGAGACGAGGACGTTCGAGCAACGGATGATGAACCAGCTGTCTCGCGAGCAGTTCGAGCAAGGGGTTCGCGGAATGCTGCAATGGCCGCTGGATCGAAGCCCTGTCAACCCGGGAACGGGCTCTCCAAGCTGTCAAGCACCGAATGGGTTGTGCTGAACGTCCTGACAACCCGATCCAGACGTCCCGCTTTAGACCATGAGATAATAAATGCGCCGCGTTCGACAAGGAGTTGACATCGAGTCCAGCGCAAGTACCCTGTGGGCCCCGCCCAGATTGAGCACCTCCGTACCTCCTTGAACAGGACGCCCTGTTCATCCCAATCAGCAGGCAGGTGCACGGAGCTGCGACGCACCCAGAAGACGACCGTATTTTGGCCACTGCCGTCTCCGGAAAGGCTGGCTATCTGGTGACTGGGGACCGCCAGCTTCTGAGCCTTCGATCCCGAAAGGCTCCAGGGAATACCTGGTTGGGGTTGACGACTCAGGCCGACCTGTGCGGGAGGGCTCGTCCCAAGCCGAAGGCAGCGTAGACGCCCAACGTCGCTGCTCACCTCTCAGGAGAACGCGTGAAGAGGCCCTCTGGATCGGCTGAGCCCTTCATGGCAGTCAATAATGAGGAGACGCTACACGTGGTGGCATACACGTGGTGGCATGGTGTAGACCAAAAGTGATTCTGTCCTCTTTAGCCAGGAGTAAAAATGTCCGCCCT
>CAYQJS010000016.1:0-92383 GCA_964417895.1 uncultured Chloroflexota bacterium
GTCGCGACCAGCGCATCACATCCCTCGGCCGCCGCGCAGTCCGGCGGCGCGCACATTCCTACCTGCGTGCCGAGTGCCCGCAACCGCACGGCGAGTCCCACCGGTTCGACGCCCCCGCACGACCCATACGCCGACAACAACACACGCACCTCGCGACTCCCATTTCCGGAGGTTCCCGCCTCGTACGACGATTCTGCGGCACGACCAGGGTCTTGCCGCAAGCCCGCCAGTGCGCTATATGTTGAGAATGGAGAGAAGGAGGTCTCTCCTTCCCTTGATCGTGTGCTGTGGACGGACAACCTCCTGGCGAAGCGGCGCCGCGTACGGCGGTACGTCGGCCCAGGACCTTCCATGCGCCACACGCTGTCATAAAGGAAGAGCAGCGTTGTGACAGGGAGGCTGACGAGCGTGTCGGCCAACCAGGCATGCTGCACTGGTGTGAGCTTGGAGTCCACTGGGACCGGAACGCGGTTTGTAGCCGGCGGCCTGGAGCTCCGCCCATTCGGTGGGGTGAGCCGGCCGTGCTGGAGGAGGCTGTATTAGAGGTCGAGCCCGTAGAGGTTGATGGCGTTCTCCCGGCAGATCTTCCGCTTGACCCGGAGCGCCTGTGGGTTGCCGTAGAGGTAGTCAACAATCCAGTCGGTATCGACGAGATACTTCACAGATCGACCCTGGCCGGCGGTCATCGGCCCTCTACGGTCCACTCCCACACGTTCCACAGCGGGTTGCCAAACTCTTTTGACACGGCACGCAGCCCCTTGACGTTGCTGCGCGCGACGACAGGGCTCGCATTGTACGTCGTGAAGCCCACGGGCAGGTCGTGCGTCGTGATACGCTCGAGCTCGACGAGCATGTCGTCCCGCGCCGCAGGGTCGAGTGTCTTGAGCTGCAGGTCGTACAGGCGATTGAACTCGGGGTTGTTGTACGTGCCGCGGTTCTGGCTCCCGCGCCAGCCGGTCGCGGCGTTCGGGGCACTCGCTGTGGCCAGGTTGGTGAGGTAGCCCTGTCCGGTAGATGCAATCTGGGTGGCGGGGAAATGGGCCCGCCATTCGTCGTCGCGGCGGAGGATGCCGGTGATGAGCACGGGGGTGGGGTTGACCCCCACCTGCTTCCAGAAGTCGGAGATGATGCTCGCATCCTGGGCCTCGTTGCTGCGGATCTCGACGTCCAGGGTCCGTCCCCCGCTGTCGAGGAGCCGGCCGTCCGGGCCGGAGTTCCACCCCGCGTCGCGCAGCAGGGCGAGCGCGCGCGCCGTATCGAACGGGTACCTGGCGATCACCTGCTCCATTCTCGGGTTCAGGCGCGAGCCGGGCGGATAGGCGGTGTCCGCGGCCTGGCCCAGGCTGCCCTCGATCGCCTCCGCCAGCGCGCCGCGGTCGATCGCGTGCATGAGCGCCTGCCGTACCCGTACATCGAGCACCGCCCGCTGGAGGCCGGGGACATCGCGGAACTGGAAGGAAAGGCGGTTCACCCCCTGCGACATCACGTACAGGTTCCCACCGTTATCCACCTGCCAGCGCTCTTTGAGGGTGAGCGCCAGTTCGGTCGTCCCGGTCGTGAACACGTCGACCGCGCCGGCGAGGATGCGTGCCAGCACGGTGTTGGGATCGGCGACGAACACGACGCGGACGGTATCGATCGCCGGCTTGCCGAGCGCAAAATACGGATTGGCCGCGAACGTCAGCCCGGCACCCCGGTCCCACGCCGTGAGCCGGAACGGGCCGGCGCTGATGTGCTCCTCGCTGAACCAGTAGGGGCTGCTCATGAACGCGCTTTTGTCCCGCCCGTACAGGTCGCCCATCAAGTGCCGCGGGATGGGCGTCAGGTCGTGGTTGGCCAGACGCCCCGCGCCCACGAACGGCTGGCGCCAGTGGATCTCGACCGTCCGGCTGTCCGGCGCCAGCACGCGGGTCATCAGCGCCTCGGGCAGACGCGTGTCGACCGGGATCTCGTTGTCGGTGTAGACCGCATGCGCGAAGACGAAATCGTCGGCGGTGAGCGGCTGGCCGTCCTGCCACTTGAGGTCGGGTTTCAGCGGGTACGTCGTGCGCATCGTGCCGTCGGGGTATACCTGCCAGCTCCCGTCGGCCTGACTGGGCGCGCGCAGGGCGAGGAGTGGCTGGGCGACGTCGCGGTCGTCGAGATACATGAGGTTCGCCTGGAACAGGTTGTCCAGGTTCGACGCGGCCTGGTAGATCTTGTCGCTCATCCCAGTCGGCTCCGACGGGACGGCAAGTGTCAGGAGCGTGGGCCGCGCTGGGCCGGCATCTGCCGGCCTGCGCTCGGGACCCGTCGCCGGCGCCACCGAAGATGGGGCGCACGCGCTGATGACAACCGCCAGGCCGAGAACCATCGCCCCCAGCCGGCTCTGTCCTACACCAAGCCTAGACATGTTTGCCTCCAAGATGCCATGGATCTACGAAATTGAGCGCATGGTAGCCTCGCGCCCACAAGTTCGCAAGCCCCTGTGGGTGCGGCACCGGGCCGAAGCCCGTCTTCCCTTCATCCGCCGTCACCGTCTGCCGGACCGGTTCCCGGTCCATGGCCGGGTGCGCTGCACGCCGCACCCGCACGTCACTCCAGGGAGCGATGCTGTGATTGAAGACGGTGCCCATGGTGCCATCGTTCACGTAGATGATGACCACCGACTTCCGCGCGGCAGGCAGGGAGACCGTCTGGACCTTGTCGCCCCAGGTCAGGCAATCTTTGCTGCTGCCGTACGTGGCCCATCCACGTGGTGGCGTCCTTCAGAAGCAGCACCTTGATCGGTCTACCCTGGAGGACCGAAGGGCGTGGCGGCGTTGGCGGCCGGCCTCCCTGCCAGATGCTTGCTTCGTCAGCATGACACGAGCATGGCTACGATGGCGGCCGCTGCAACCAGGGGAAGACTTGCCGCACGTCGGAGACCTCATCGAACCGCCAGAGCAGGTCGAGGGCCCGGTCCAGGTGCCCGGCCGGGAGCACCTCCCCCGCTAGCACCCGGAACTTCTCCTCCACCCGTGCGTCGCTCATGGGGTTCTCCGGGGTGCCGGTGGCGTGGGCCACCTGTTCCGTGTAGGACCGGCCGTCTTTGAGGGTAAGGGTGACCCGGGCCGCGGTGTGGCCCCCCAGGGACGGCTCGGCCGCGATCTCGATGCGATCCCGCAGCCCCGCGATGACCGGGTTCTTCACCCGCTCATCGGTGTACTGGGCGGGATAGGCCCGTCCATCCACCAGGGCCACGGCCATGGAGTGGGGGTAGCAGAACTTCCCATCCAGTCCTGACAGAGGGTGCCGGCGCCGGATGAGAGATGCCGAGAGACGGGGGATACGGGCGTCAATGCGCTCAACGCTCTCCGGCCGCACGCCTTCCCTCGTCCGCAGCGCCAGGCAGGCGTCAATCAGGCCGTGGTTGACGATGCCGCAGGAGTACGCCTTCAACCCGTTCTTCGGTAGCTCCCAGGTCTCTCCCAAGCCGCGGGTCACCCCCGCGAGGTCGTAGCCGGAGGCCATGACCGCTAGGAAGCCCCGGGGCGCCTCGAAGATGCCGTCCGTCGCGGTGAAGCCGCGTCCGGCCGCAGCAGCGGCGAAGAGCCCGTTCTGGGCCGCCTTGCCCGCGTGGAGGGGCTTGCACATGGAGCCCGAAAGCTCCCGCAGCCCGGACGCTTGGGTACCGGCTATGCCGAAGGCGTGGACCATGCGGTCCGCATCCAGACCCAGCAGGCGCCCGGCTGCGGCGGCCGCGCCGAAGACGCCGCAGGTCTCGGTGATGTGCCACCACGGCGTTACCTCCCGCCCATGGCTCTGGACCACCTTGCCAACCCGGCAGGCCACCTCGACCCCCAGCACGAAAGTAGCCAGCACGTCCAAGCCGGACGCGCCCAGGTCCTCCCCCACCGCGAGGGCCGCCGGCAGGATGGGAGACGTCGGGTGTATCCCGCTCCCCTCGTGGCTATCGTCGTAATCCTCGAAGTGGCCGAGATAGCCGTTGGCCAGGGCCGCGTTCTGGGGCGAGGTGCGCAGCCCGGTGCCAGCCACCGTCGCCGCCTCCCGGGCTCCCTCCTCCTTGAGCAGGCCCGTCATGATCGCGAAGGAAGGGTCCTTCGAGGCGTAGATGGCGACGCCCAGGAAGTTGATCACGCAGCGCACCGCGTGGTGGAGGACATCCGATGGGATTGCCTCGACCGGGTGCTCGGCGGTCAGCTTGGCCAGCGCTGTTTCAGTCGCGCCCATATCCTACTGCCAGCCCCTGCGGTCCGCCGGGATCTTCTCCACCTCCACCCACCATGCGTTGGAGTTGAACAGCGAGGGACTGGAGGAGAGCGATGTGTAGAACTCGAGCAGCCAGGGCTGCCACACCTGGTACTTGGAGAGTGTCGGGAACGGCGCCACGTAGGCCTGTCCATCATCTGCTTCTGGACTATTCAGCTCGTTCCGCTTCGGCTGGTCCATCTCTTTCAGCGCGGCCGCCACGATCCGGTCGATCTCCGGGTCCTTCACGCCGCAGTTGAGGGAGCCGTTGGAGCTCCAGGTTTCTTCCCAAGCCTTCGACGTGAAGGACGCGACTATGACGACATCCCCGATCTGAAGCTGTACCAGGAGCTGAGTGCGGTACCTCCACCTCGAGGATCGACCTGACTCTTCGCCGTGATTCCTGGTTTTGGACGAACATTGGATCCCCGGGAGCGACGCCATGGTGTGCGACTCGGCCCTTTCCCACCAGGAGCGCGTCCGATAGCAACTGTCGATTGATCGAGTGATAGAGGGCCGCCCGGAAGTGTACCTCGGCCAGGACTGGTGGGTCTGGATTCAGGAGCTGTGACCGCAACGAAAGAGGAGCGCCAACCATCGCGTAGTTCACCCGCCCGTCCCGCCAATCACGTTCAAGCTCGGCTCCGAGCTCGACTCGGCGGTTTTGGCCGCTTGCTCTGCTCGCCTCTTGGCGCGGAACTCGGGGATGGGACCCAGGGTGTGAGTCACACTACCCTTGTTAGACGTGACGTACCCTAGGAGGAGTGCCTCGGAGTGGCCAAATCGTGCCACCGTACCTGTCGTTTCGCCATTTTCCCACCCGCAACTTGACAGAATCACTGTCTGGCGGACAATCGGGAAAATGCGAAAAGGCAGGTCTTCGGGGGACCATTTCCCTTTTCGCGCTATCCGGCGATTGGGGAATCAACCATTCATTGCTAGGCGAACGGCATCTATCTGGCGATAGCTGCTCGTCGCATGGAGCGGGAGACGGGACTCGAACCCGCGACAGCCTGCTTGGAAGGCAGGAACTCTACCAACTGAGTTACTCCCGCTTGCATCCTCTGTTCGAGAGCCCGACCCCCATTACCGACATTGAGCGTGCTTCCGGAACTGACCTGTATTTTCGCACCTCGGCGTGGCGGAGCGCACCCTCGCGCCGGCCGGAGGATTGAGGGCAGCCTGGCTGTTCACCCTGGACCCGGCAAGCTCCATGGCACGCGGAACCCGTTTTGCATCAGAACCTGGCGGAGGCACCCAGCGGATGGCCAGGCCGAGGATCGGCCTGGCCGTCGCAGACGAGTCCCACCTTGGCTCGTGACCCGGTCCTCACAACTTGTAGAGCGTCGCGGCGTTCTTCCATAGGATCTGGCTCCGTTCTTCAGCCGCCACTCCCTGGAAACACCGATCGATCGTCTCTCGGGTTTTCGGCCAGGTAGAGGTCGCCTCCGGAATGTTGGCAGACCACAGGATGTTTCCAGCGCCGAGGTAGTCGATGTACCTCGCCACAGGGTCGTACCACGCATTGAGGTAGCATTGCCGATGGAACAATTGGGACGGAGTTGACGGATAGCCCTCATTGATCAGGCCGTCGTGGTCTGCCTCGTGATCCGACCACTCGAGGTCGAGCGTGGCCCAGGTTATGGTGCTTTCCGCCAGTATCACCCGCAGCTTCGGGTGCCGTATCAAGATGCGCGAAAACAGGAAGAGGTTGAGCACATAAGCGCTGGAGACTGGCCTGGTCATGCCACTGAGCGCTTCGGCGCGCGCCTGCGTCAGCCCCGGGGGAGGCGCATACTGAAGCCCTGGGGACGATCCCGCGTGCAGGCAGAGCGGGACGTCGAGTTCTTCGCAGACCGACCAGACGGGATCCCAGTCCGAGTCCGCGAGGTGGGGAACGTCGCGCAAGTCCATGATCCCCGCGGGGAACACAACTCCCCGGTGCCCCATCCCGACCGCGCGGCGGATCTCAGCGACCGTCGCTTCAACCGGCCACGTCGGGACAATGCATTGTGGAATGAACCGTTCGCTGGCCCGTCCCCACACCTCGATCAGCCAGTCGTTGTACGCGGCCACGCAGGCTCTCTCCAACTCCTCGTCTCTTAGTCGGCTGAAAGCCTCGCCGGCCGATCCCGCCACCGTCGGATAGAGGGCGGAATAGTCTATTCCGCCCGCATCCATCGCCTTGAGCCGTTCTGCCGGCACGTAAGCGGCGGCGGGGACTTCCTCCCAGCATGTCGGCTCACGGTCCCGCTCCGCCGTCAGCGCACTCGCTCGGGCTACCCGTCCACCCAGCAGTGTTTGCCCATCGACGATCCACCTCTCGGTCCCGTTAGCGCGCTCCAAGCGGGGGATGCGGTCCCCCCACCGGGTTCGAGAGAGCCGGGCCGTCCAGAGGTCAGGCGGCTCCTGGACGTGATCGTCGACGCTGATCAGGCCATGGCGCAGCTGCATCGGCACCTGGTCACCTTATTCTGGGACAGTGGCTGGCGCATGCGCCGAGTCGTAGAGATCGCTGGGGAGCGAGGGCGAGACGGTGGCCTTCATGCCGTACACGTGGAGGGCATTGGCAAAGAGCACTTTGCGCCGATCCTCAAATGGGATACCCGTCAGAACCCGCGCCGTCTCTTTCCTGGAGTACGGATAGTAGCAGGGCACGTGGGGGAAGTCCGACTCCCACATGATGTTGTCGATTCCGATGTCGTGGCGCAGCTTGATGCCTTCCTCTTCGAACCAGAAGTTCGCAAAGAACTGCCGTCGTATCGTCTCGCTCGGCCGCTCGGGGATGCCCTCTGTCCACAAACGATGGGCCTCCCATTCGTGGTCGCACGTCGACAGGGCGTAGCTGAGCCCGCCGATGCCGGCCTCAGCGAACACGAACTTCAGGGTCGGGAAGCGCGCCGTCAGCCCGGAGACGATCAGGTGTGGGATGATCTGAGCGGGCGTGACCGCCGACGTGCTGGTGGACGCGGCGTGTCCCTGACGATCGGTATAGCCGCTCCAGCTCCTCAGCGACGTTCCGGCTCCAATCCCTGCAGAGCCATGGATGTGGACCGGGACACCCAACGATTGGCAGGCGTCCCAGATCGGATCCCAATGCGGATCGGTGAGGGAGGGCAATCCGCGCGGCGTCCTCGCCATCACGTCGATCCCCCGGTGGCCGGCCTCCACCGCCCGCTCCACCTCGCCAGCGATGATCCTGGGGGGGTTGAGCCACGGAAGACCTGCCAGGGGCCAGTAGCGGTCGCTCACCCGCACCCAGTCCGACAGGATGTCGTTGTACGTGCGCACGGCGTCAAGCTCGAACTCAGCGTCTCCGTACCCGTGGTAGGAAGCGCCCGGCGATCCCGGGAAGAGCACCTCTGCGTCCACGCCATCAATGTCCAGCGCCTTCAGCCGCTCCCCTGGGTCGTAGCTCATCGTTGGCACGTCTTCCCAACGGCGCGGCCAGTGAGGGAAGGGCTCACCCATGAGCGCCGGGCAGTTGGCCAAACCGCGCTCCTCTCCGGTCGGGCGACGGCCGTACACACTCCACCCATCCTCGCCCTCTTTTGGCGATGGCACGACCTGCGGAATCTTGTCTCCCCACTTCGCGGCCAACATGCGCGAGGTGAAGTCGTGGCGGTCGAACGCTGCGTGGGAATCGGCGCTGATAAGCCCGAACTTCAACTCCATGACGTCCCCCGGAACTGATGGCTCTGCGCGGACGTGTTCACGAAAGATTGCTGCCCGACGGCTTCAACTCGTCCACTCCCACAGATAGATGGTGCTCGTAGGGTGGCTCGCGCCTCCGACGAGTCGGACACCGGGGCCTTTCAACCGCGCGTCGTGGGCCCAAACTCGCCCGTGGTAGTACATAAATATCGTGGGGAGATCTGTACTGATCAGCTTCTCCATTTGGGTGATCAGCCGGATTCGTTCGTTGCCATCGAGCGCATCGTCGAACGCGTTCGCCAGCCGATCGAACTCGGGATTCGAGTAGGCGGCGCGGTTGCTTCCGTTCCACCGGGTTGCGGCCGTGGCGATGTTGACGCTGTGCGCGTTCAGAAAGCCCGTGTCCTGCCCGCCGCTGCCCGCGACAATACCTGGGAGCAGCGCACGGTCCTGGGTACTGGCTGACGTTGGCAGCACGCGGGAGAGGCCGTTGATCCCGGCGCGCTTCATCTGATCGGCCAGGATCGCCGTCTCCTGTTCGAACTGGCTCGTACCGCCGGTGTAGTTGAGCGGCACGTCCATCGGCTCGCCGCGTGGAGTCACGAACATTCCGCTCGCGTCGCGCCTGAACCCGGCCTCCTCGAGGAGCTGCTGTGTGCGCCGCGGGTCGTGCGGGTATTTCATGATCTCCTGGTCGACGAGGCGCTGATACTCCTGGTTCGGGCTCGTGAACGTATCGCTCAACAACCCGTGGCCGGCGGTGACGGCATCGAACAGCTCCTTCTTGTCCCAGCTGTGGACGATGGCGCGCCTGACGCGAACATCCAGCATCTCGGCCGGCTGTGCCTGCTCCGGTCGTAGCTGGAACCACTGCTGGCGCGAAGCCAGGAGCTCCCAGAGCACGACGCCCTTTCCGCTGGGTACCCAATCGCGCTCGAGGACGAGGCCCTCCTCAGCTCGGAACAGATCGGCGCCGTAGTGAAGGTCGCCCGAAAGCATCGTTGCGAGTGACGCGTTCACGTCACTAATCCCGCGGATACTCACCCGTTCGATCTTGGGCCGACCGAGAACGTGGGCATCAAAGGCCGACGCCTCGATCGACACGCTCGGCGTGTACGAATCTACCTTGTACGGGCCCGCGCCCACGTAATTCACGTTCCAGAATGAGCTGTTCGGGAGAAACCTCTCGCCCTCGGTTGCCCCGTCCACGACGGCCTGTTCCAGCAGGTGGCGGGGGAGGGGCGGGAAGTTGTTCTGACCGGCGGCCGAGGTGCCAGTTCCCAGATTACCCGCTGCGATCCACCGCTGCTTCCAACGAATCACCACCGTTAGCGCGTCCGGCGCCTCGACCGCCGACATGTAACGGATGGGGAATGTGTTGCTGACTCCGTACGCCGGGTTGGAATAGACCAGCCACGAGAACGTGAAGTCCTCTGCAGTCAATGGATGGTTGTCGTGCCAGACGAGATTGGGCTTCAGTCGATAGGTAGTCTCCATGGTGCCATCGGGGGAGACTTTCCAGGCGTTGCTATCGAGCTGAGGCAAGCTCTCTGCAAGATATGGCATCGGCCGCCCCCGCTCGTCCGTATGAACGAGCGTTGCGTTGAATATGTTCTGCGGAATGTTCTCCGATGTGCCGCTGGTCGACCCGAGACCGCCGGCAATCCCCTTGCCGGCGAAATCCACCGGCAGCCGATCCGCGGCCATGACGAGCGTGCGCTGAGGTCTGACCACCGGCGCGGCTGCCGGTGCTCCACCCCCGGGGCTAGAGGCGGGGGAGCAGGCTGACACCGTCAGGCCTCCTAAGAGCAGACAAGTGAAGAGTCGAATCTGCATCTGATACCTCCTGTCTTTTCGCGCTTGGAATTGCTCGCTACTGATCCACAAACGTACGATGATCGCGTATTACGAACAGAAATGCGGGCCCAACGTCGAAGCGAGTCGGCTAGCAAGCCGAGGAGTCGTCAGCCGCCTAGCTTTAGAGCCTTCGGCACCAGTCTACTCTTGGATTCCACGAGTATCAAATGAGGAGCAGGCTCGCACGCACTGGGCCCCGTGCACTTGGCCGCCGTCAACAATCCGCGTTCCGGTCACCCGTGCGGCCTCAGGCCTCGAGCGACGCGGTGAGGGAGTGGATGCGTACCAGGCGCAGCTGGTTCGGTGCTCATCCGCCGTGGCGGAACTCTTCGCCCAGAGCGAGGATCTGCGGCAGTTTGGTGGAGATTTACTGGCGGGTCACCCCGGGCTGATAGAAGCCACCCGGTTTCTCGCCGCGCCACCGGTAAGCGCCGACGATCTGGACTCATTGACCGGCTACAGCGTCAGCAAGCGCATGCATGTTGGAGCTGAACCCGCTGGCGCCGCGGCCAGCGTGCTTCGCGCTATGTTCGATTCAGCCCCGGTTACCATGGTTGGCAGAAGGCCGGCAGGCCAGCGAAGAGGAGCGCCGAATGGCGATTGCGTGGACTGCGGGGCTCTGGGCAGCGGAGCGGCAGCGCACCTCTCGGCGCACGGCTGCTAGCCGCCGCCAGAAGGATGCCGTCTTCGCAGCCATCAAGGCGGGTGGCTTTACTCAACGCCCAACACCAAGAGTCCTCGCAACCTTCGATGACCTGCCCCGCGGCGTTCTGCGGTGAATCGACCTTGGACGGTGCAAAGTGCGACGTTCCGGTTCGCCTCCTCGATGGACGCCTCCTTGCCATAGAGTGCAAGGTCTCCAACAGCGCTATCAACAGTGTGAAGAGGCTGCTTCGTGAGACTGGAAATAAAGGTCAGGCCTGGAGAAACGCATTCGGCCAGCAGGTCATCCCCGCCACTGTACTTTCGGGCGTTTTCAGAACTGGCCAACCTCCTCGAAGCGCAAAACGAGTACCAGATAACCATCTTCTGGCAGCACGATCTTGACCGGCTAACAGAGTTTCTGGCGGCAGCGGGCTGAACGGAGTGGCCAAGTCTCCTCCGTGTCCTTTTCTCTTGCTCCTCATCGGCGCGCCGGGCACCGGCAAGTCGTATCTCGCCTCTCGGCTCGCGGAGCGGCTGCGCGCCACTCTGGTCCAGACGGATGCGATCCGCAAGCGGCTGTTCGTCCAGCCCGCCTACAGCAGGACGGAGAGCGCCGCCGTCTACCGCGAGGCGCATCAGCTTATCGAGGCGGGTCTTGACGCAGGTGAGGTGGTGGTGTTCGACGCCACAAATCTGCGCGAGGGCTACCGACGAACCCTGTACAGGATCGCCGAGCGGTCCAACGCCCGCGTGCACCTCGTATGGCTCTCGACGCCGGAAGCCGTCGTGGCTCAGCGGCTCCACCAACGACAGGTTAATCGCGACCCATCAAATCTGTCCGACGCGACGTGGGCCACCTATCGGAAAATGGCGCGGCGTGCAGAGGCCCCGCGGCGCCCATTTACCGTCCTCAATGCTGTGCTCCCCGCCGATGAGCAAGTCGCCCTGCTCGAACGAGTCATGGGACGGCAAGCCTGCGGGTAGGGCGTACACGAGGGAGGCATTGCTCGGTCATGCCAGGGCTGCCAGAATCGACCCTGAGCCGAGCGTGAGCGGCCACTCAACGCTTCGCGGCCGTCGGAACGCTGCCACCTAAAAGGCAGGTGTCAGTCGTTCCAACTGTACGAGCCGCCACTGGCGTTGTTGAGCCGCTCCATCTCGAGTGTGGAAAGACGAAGGTCGATTGCCCCAAGGCTTTCCCTGAGCTGGTCTGCGTTGTTGGCGCCGATGATGGGGGCGGTGATGACGGGCTGGCAAAGCAGCCACGCGATCGCGACCTGGCTCACGCTCTTACCGTGCGCTTTCGCGATCTCGTCGGCCGAGCTGAGCGTGCGCCAAGCGACATCGTCCTCGAAGTAACGCCGCGCCACCCCGCTCGCCCGGGCGCTTCGAGGCAGCGCCACACCGCGTCGGTACTTACCAGTTAGAAATCCGCTGGCGAGCGGGCTGTACGGGAGCACGGCCATCTGCGCGTGCTCGCAGAGCGGCTTCAGCTCACGCTCGAACTCGCCCCGCTTGACCAGGTTGTAGTGCGGCTGAACGGTGTCGTACCGGGCCCAGCCGTGCGTCTCGCTGGCCGCCAGCGCCTGAGCCAGCCGCCACGCGGGGTAGTTGGAGGCGCCCACGGCGCGCACTTTGCCCGCGCGCACGAGATCGTCGAACGCGCCCATCGTCTCCTCAATCGTGACCGCGGCATCGAAGCTATGCGACTGGTAAAGGTCGATGTAGTCCGTCTGGAGCCGGCGAAGGCTGCCCTCGACCGCGGCTATGATGTGCTGGCGGCCCAATCCTTCGCCGTCGGGCCCGGGCCACATCTGGCCTCGTACCTTCGTGGCCACCACCATCTCTCCACGGTTGCCCCTGTCCCTCATCCAGCGGCCAATGATCTCCTCGGAAACGCCGCCCCGGTTGTTCCTGGCCCACTTCGAGTAAATGTCCGCGGTGTCCACGAAGTTGCCGCCTGCCTCCATGAAAGCGTCCATGACTGCGCGGCTCTGCTTCTCGGTTGCAGTCCATCCCCACTGCATCGTGCCGAGGCAGAGCGCCGACACCGTAAGGCCGGTGCGACCCAGAACGCGGTACTCCAGCTCATCCTCCTCGCGAGCCCTGGAAGCGATGCGCGGGGGAGCGGACGGGGATTACACCCCTATCGGGCAGGATTGGATGTGTGAGTGTACCTGCTTCTCTGCGTCTATTTGACCGCTCGGTGTTGATTGGCGCATAGTGCGCCCAACTTGCGAGGAGGAGAAGTGCGCATGATGATCCCTAACCTGTTGGCGGTCGTCGTTGCCGCCGCCGCGAACATGGCTCTCGGTGCACTGTGGTACTCTCCGCTGCTCTTCGCCAAGCCCTGGATGCGTCTCACCGGCCAGAACCCCAACCAGATGGCCAATCCCGGTGTGGGCTACGCCATTGCGGCGGTGGCTTCGCTTGTGTCGGCTCTGGTCCTGGTAGCCTTGATCCGCTCCCTCGGATACAGCTCTGCCACTGAGGGGCTCATCACGGGTCTGCTGGTCGCTGTCGGCTTCGTGGTGACGGCTATGGGGACCGACTACGTCTTTCACGGGCGGTCGGGTGTTCTATACCTTATCAACGCGGGTTACCGGGTCGTGGGCCTCGTCATCATGGGGGGAATCCTCGCCGCCTGGCCATGAGCCACGCGTCAGCGAACCGGCGCCGGCACAGTGAGGTCGATCGGCTCGTAGGCGTGCGAGCTCGGGGGGCCCTCGGCATGCCAGTAGGCGACGATGGCCCCCGTCGGGTCCATGGCGATGAGGCTCGAAGATACGGTCCCTGCGGCGCCACCTGGCCGGCAGATGGGCCCGGGCTCCGTCGTGTCGGCGCAGAGGCGCCCCAGTGCCGCGAGGATGGACTCCACGGGCTCAGCGGCGAGGTCGATGGCGGCCACCGCGGCGCGCGCTCGAAGGACCGCGGGCTGCGTGGCATCGTCCAGGTCGCCGTGGTTCGTCAGCACGTGCACGCCCGACGTTAGAGCCTGCTGGTCACCGCGCCAGGTGGTGACCCAGCCCTCGTGGACGCTCGCACATAGCAGGTTGAACGGGTTGTACCGCCGGGTGGCCAGCTCGCCCTCCACGAAAGCCTGAGCGGCCGACGGCGTCGACCGTTGAAGAGCACTCAGACAGAGCTGGCCACGAGAGGGCAGGCTCCGGTCCGCGGCTCCGCCGTCGCGACGATTCGTCACTGCCGCCAGGAGGCCCGCGGAGTTGACGCCAAGCCAGGTGCCGCCGGCGACCTCGTCGCGACCAGCCCACAGTGGCGGATCGACCGTCCAGCGACGGGGTGGGCTGGAGAGGCGCGACCGCTGCTCGTCGCGGTTCGCAGCCACGATGAGCGGCCAGCTCGGGACAACCTGGTAGATGGCAAGAACGAAGCACATGCTCTGAACCTTTAGCAGGCTGCTGAAAAGAGAGTTGGGTTCCGCTCGTGGTGAGCCTGCCCTTCGACAAACTCAGGGCGAGCGGTCCGCTCATGGTGAGCCTGTCGAACCACAAGCTCAGGGTGAGCGGGGTTTTTTTCAGCAGCTTGTTTAGGATGCGGGCTTCATGGCCCGGACGCCGTCGCCAGACTGTATATTCCCACAAGCCGGACCGGGGTGACACGGAGATCACGACGGCAGCTTCGGTTGGAGGGCGAGCCACCATGACGCAGGTTATGGCAGAGTCGATGATAGACCTCGACGTCGGCAACGTCGTGTCGTTGGAGCACGTCAACGTCACGGTGCCCGATCAGACAGTCGCGACGCTGTTTTACGTCACCGGGCTTGGTTTCACGCGGGACCCCTACATGATGACGGGTGTCGAGAATATGTGGATCAACCTCGGCGAGCAACAGTTCCATTTGCCGACGAGGAAGGCGCAGGTGATCCCCGGCCACGTCGGGCTCGTCGTGCCCGACCGGACGGCCCTCCAGACGCGCCTCGAGGCGGTGCAGCCACAACTGTCCGGCACGCGGTTCTCCTGGACCGCAGAGGACGAGTACCTTGCCGTCACCTGCCCCTGGGGAAACCACTTCCAATGCTACGCGCCCTCCGTCCGTTTCGGAGACATGCTGCTGGGAATGCCATACGTGGAGTTCCTCGCGGGCCGCGGAACGGCGGCGAGCATTGCTGCCTTCTACGAGCAGGTCATGCGCGGACCGGCGGCACTCGAGAGCGATGGCCACGACATGGTGGCACGCGTCAGTATCGGGCGCGACCAGTGGCTGCTCTTCCGTGAGACTGACGAGGCGATCCCGCTCTACGACGGCCATCACATCGCCGTGTACGTCGCCAATTTCACGGGCCCGTACACGTTCTTGCGCGACCGCGGCCTGATCACCGAGGACGTTCGCAATCGCCAGTTCCGCTTCCAGGACATCGTGGATCCCCGGAGCGGCGAGCGCGTTTTTATCCTGGAGCATGAGGTGCGGAGCTTGCACCACAGGATGTACCACAGGCCACTGGTCAATCGCGATCCGGCGCAGACCCTTGGCGCCTATGCACGCGGGCGAGACGCGCTGTAGCAGGCTGCCGAAAACGGTTAGGTTTCGCTCGTGGTGAGCCTGCCCTTCGACAAGCTCAGTGCGAGCGGTCCGCTCATGGTGAGCCTGTCGAACCACAAGCTCAGTGCGAGCGGGCTTTCAGCAGCCCTTAGACGCTCGTCCCGACACGACGCTGACCAAGGTCGTTAGACACGCGGCGGCACCGGACATAAAGGTTTCGTCCAGAACAGTCGAGGAGGAAACGATGGCAACCATCGAGGGGCAGACGACTTCGACGGCGCCCGGCGCCCGGCGCACCCTCAACATTGGCCTCATTGGAATCGGCGTTGGGGCCGCTGAGATCCTGCCCGCTATGGAGGCCATGGAGGATCTCAACTTGATGGCCGCCGCGGACGTCAAGGGGGAGACACGGGAGATATTCCACCAACGGTACCCCGAGGCGCGCGTGTACGAGAGCGCGGATAAGCTCTGCGCCGACCCGGACGTGGAGGCCGTGTGGATCGCTACACCGAACCGCTTTCACGGCCCGCACACCATCCTCGCGGCGCAGAACGGCAAGCACGTCGTCGTCGAGAAGCCGATGGCTCTCAATATCCAGGAAGCTGAGAACATGGTGGAGGCGTCGGACAAGAACGGAGTAAAGCTGCTGGCCGGCCACACCCGCAGCTTTACCCTGGCCAACCGAGCCATACGCAAAGTTGTGCGGTCGGGGCAACTGGGCAAGCTCTGCTCGATCCATCTTTGGGCCTATTCCGACTGGATGCTGCGGCCACGGACGCCGGACGAGCTGGACCCGACACAGGGCGGGGGCATCCCCTACCGCCAGGGGCCGCATCAGATCGACACAGTGCGCGTCATCGGCGGCGGGTTGTTGCGCAGCGTGCGTGGGATGACGGGCCAGTGGATGCCCGAGCGGGCCATTCCCGGCTACTACTCCGCCTATCTGGAATTCGAGGATGGCACACCTGCCACCATCATGCACAACGGCTACGGCTACTTTCTCGGCGCTGAGCTGGTGCCCTGGGGCGAGTCCAAGCAGCGGTACACGATCGAGGAGCGCGTGAGGGTCCGCAGAGAGTTGCAGACGGGTACCCGCGACGAAGAACAGGACAAGCAGGACCTTCGCATCGGCGGCCGCCTGGAGGCCGACACCTTCCGTCGGCCCGAGCGTCGCCCGTGGGTGCCCGAGGACATGGGCCTGATCATCGTCAGCTGCGAGCGCGGCGACGTGCGCAACTCCAAGTTCGGGATCTACGCCTACGACGACGACGGGTTGCGCGATATTGACCTCACGCCAGACCGTGAGATGGGCGTCGGTCAGAGACGCGCCGAATTGGAGGAGCTGTACAATGCCGTCGTCTTGAACACGCCTGTCTATCACGACGGCCGGTGGGGCATGGCCACCCTCGAGGTGTGCCTGGCCATCATGGAGTCTGCGCGCGAGCGCAAAGAGATCATGCTGACGCACCAGGTACCGGTGCGTGAGGACTACGACGCCGACCTCGAGATCTGATCGTTTTTAGATGATACCCGGTATCAAGTAGAGGCCTGGGAAGTGTTCGCTGCTCCTGAGCACGGAAGGGGACTCTAAGCTCGATCTCGTCAGCTTTGCCAGGCTTGTCTTGGTGCTTGGCTTCATAGAATGGCTGATCGAGGCGGTGATCACCGGACGATATCGCCTTCTCGCCGAACGAGGAGCCGGTGGCAGTCCGCGCGGGCTCCACATGTCCTGGGCGACGCTGCGCGAGCGGCTCACCACCCATCAGATCGTCACCCTTGTACTGCCAACGATCGACGGCCGCACGCACACCATCCGCATAGCGACCACGCCCGAGCCGGAACACCGCAAGGTCTACCGCATCCTGGGCATTCCCGAGGAGCCCATGAAGCCAGTCAAGACCTGGAAGATCGACGGCTTGTAGTGACGAACATCCAAAATCCGTGCGTAAATTGCGCTACAGTGCGGAAGTTGGGCTAACCCCTTTGCCGTCACCCGTTCTTAACGGAACGCTAGCACGGGCGCGTGTTTGACGAAGGTCTGGGCGGCGTGGTTGCATGTGCCAGCGAGCAGATAGGGAGGGCAATAGCTATGACTGCCGACCAGAGCACCCCCACCGATGCGATGGACGCGTTCTACCGCGACCTCGCGGACAAGTCGATGGACGCGCTGTGGAGACGGCCCCAGGCCGGAGAGCGCCCGGCCGACCCGGTGGCGCCCTACCAACCGGCCCGATGGCGCTCGGCGGACATCCGGCGCTTCATGGAGCGGGCGGGCCAACTGGTTCAGCCGGGGCCCGATGCCCAGCGCCGGGTGATCCAGCTCGTGAACCCGGGAGTATCGCCGGCCCGATCGGCCACCCACACCCTCTCCGGCAACGTGCAGATGGTGCTCCCCGGAGAGATTGCCCCCTCCCACCGTCACACCAACGCCGCCATTCGGTTCATCATGCAGGGGACCGGGGCCGTCACCATTGTGGATGGTGAACCAGTCGCGATGAACCCGGGCGATCTTGTCCTCACGCCAGGGTGGTGCTACCACGGCCACATCAGCCAGGCGGACGGTCCTGTGCTCTGGATGGACAGCCTGGACGGCCCCCTGGTGTCGGGCATGCTCCGGATCGCCCGCTATCAGCAGTATCCGGACGAGCTGGAGCCGGCGACCAGGCCCCCAGGCGACTCGTCGAGCCGCTTCAGCGGCCCGATGCGTCCCCTGTGGCAGCGCCAGTCATCCCCGGTGTCCCCGCAGCTCGTCTATTCCTGGAGCCAGACGGAACGAGCGCTCCACGATCTGGCGAAAGTGGATGCGAGCCCTTTCGACGACGTCGCCTTCGAGTACACAAACCCAACCACGGGGGGCCACGTGCTTCCCACCATCGGATGCTGCATCCAGATGCTGCGCCCGAATGTCCACACCCGGGCCCATCGGCACGCCGCGTGCGCCGTGTACCACGTCTTCCGAGGTCAGGGATTCACCATCGTCGACGGCGTGCAGATCGACTGGCAGGAGGGTGACTTCTTCGCGCTCCCGCCGTGGTGCTGGCACGAGCATGCCAACACGTCGGCGAGTGAGGAGGCCGTGCTGTTCCACACCACCGATATGCCCGTGCTTGAATCGCTGAACCTCTATGAAGAGCAGGAATATCCTGGCGCGGACGGCCGCCAGTCGGTGGCGGCGAGCTTCGAAGACCGCTACAGCCAATGAGCGCACAGCCGCTGCTCGGCAAGGTTGCCATCGTCACCGGCGCGGGGAGCACCATAGGGTTGGGCCGAGCGATGACCCTGGCCCTGGTGGGCGCCGGCGCTCGCGTGGCCATGATGGACGTCGATCGGGATGCGCTCGAGCAAAGCGCTTCGGAAGCTCGCAAGCTCGGCGGCGCGAGCTGCGTGCTGCCCATCGTCGGCGACGTCAGCGATCCGGCAGACGCCGAGCGGACGGTGCAGCGGACTATCGCGGAGCTCGGCGGGCTTCACGTCCTCGTCAACAACGCCGGCATCAACCCGCGGATCGGGCCTCTGCCGTCCGGCCTCGTGTTCTCCAACATCCCTCCGGAGGCTTGGTTCAATACCATTCAGGTCAACGTCAACGGGCCGTTTTTGATGGCGCGGGCCGCGGTCGGGCACATGGTCGCGCAGGCTTGGGGCCGCATCATCGGCGTCACCACGAGCCTCGATACGATGATTCGCGGGGCGCCCTACGGCCCATCCAAGGCGGCCCACGAAGCGCTGATCGCTGTGATCGCCAGAGAGGTGGAGGGCAGCGGCGTCACCGCCAACGTCTTGATTCCCGGGGGTGCCGCCTACACGAACATGACCGCCGGTGTCCGCGATCCAAACGACCTGCTGGCCCCGGAGGTGATGCAGGCACCCGTGGTGTGGCTGGCGTCCGCCGCCTCGGATGGTTTCAACGGTCGGCGTGTGATCGCCCAGTTTTGGGATGAGGAGCTACCCCTCCAGGAGCGCCTCGAGAAGGCAGCGGCGCCCGCTGCCTGGCCGCAGCTGGGTCGACAGACGGGCGCCCCCAGGGGATGACGTGATTGAGAAGCCGATCGCGCTCGATGCGTACGAACAGTTGGCGGATGCCTATGCTGCCAGGGTGGACACCAAGGACTACACCGCTTACTACGAGCGGTCCGCTATGCTGCCGCTCTTTTCAGAGGTACGAGGTCTGCGTGTCCTGGACGCCGCGTGCGGCCCAGGCCGTTACGCTGAATGGCTCGCAGACCACGGGGCGGATGTCACCGCGTTCGACGTCAGTCCGCGCATGTTGGCGAATGCTCGCCGCCGCCTCGGCACGAAAGCCCATATTGAGGAAGCTGACCTCAACCAGCCGCTATCGTTCCTTGCGGATGAGAGTTTCGATCTCGTGCTGTGCGCGCTAGGACTCGATTACGTCCGTGACTGGCGCGCGGTGTTTGTTGAGTTCCACCGAGTGCTGCGCCGTCCCGGTTCCCTCGTGTTCTCCATCGAGCACCCCCTTTCCGAATACTCCCTCCGCGAGGCGCGCGACTACTACAAGACGGAGTACGTCGAGTACACCTGGCGTGCCTTCGGCCGGCCGGTCGTGGTTCCCTCGTTCCGCCGCCCTCTCATGGAAGTCTTCAACACGGTGGCCGAGGCGGGCTTCTGCCTGGACCGAGTTGTTGAGCCCCTCCCGCCCCTCCCAACGGAAGAGTTCGAGCAGCAAAACCCAACCGACTACGAAAAGCTCGTGAAGCGGCCAAGCTTCCTCTGCGTGCGGGCCTTGAAGAAATAAGTCTGCCGAGGTGCCTGGCTGCCAACGTTCACACCAACCCAGCACGTAGGGGCGTTTACACGAGGCGCGTGACCAGCGGTACGCCGAGGAAGTCAGCGATGACGCGGCCCACCGCCGCAGCGTGCGAGCCGTCGATGTCCGGTACGGCCCACCAGGTAGTCTTGCCGGCCGCGTCGTGTAGAAACAACCCTAGAGCCGACGCCGGGTCCCCGGTGACCTGGACGACCGCGGCCCGGCTTGCGCGCCCGATCTCGATGGGCCCGTGGCGGATGCTGTCGGTGGCGCGGTCGAACACCACTGCGGCGGTCTGCCACCGGCGCCAGAGGCGCCAGGCCAACCACACCATCACCAGCCCGGCGAGGACGGCGGCTGGCAGCACACGGGCCGCGGCTAGCCAGGCCAGGACGTAGGCGGCCCCGAGCAGCAAGGCGAGCACAGCGGTCGATTCGCCGAGCAAGTGGCGGAGGGATGGGCGCAAGGAAAGCCGACCCCGCGACTGGCGCAGGAGCGGGTCACGGGGCAGGAGAAAGTGGACCAGCGCGACCAGCAGGACGGGCAGCAGCAAGTAGTCCAGGATGCCGAACATACGATGGATCGTAGCACCGGGGGCGGCACGTAGACCGACCCGTCACCACAGCCGGCGCTCCCTTTGGTGGATGGCACAGAAACAGGAGAAGGCCCGCTCATCCACGTTTGGATGAGCGGGCCTTCCTGCTCGAGCCCAGCGGAAGGGTCTAGCCGGCCAGACCCAACTGCTCCAGCATGCCGGCGACATCGTAGTACGTGTGGTCCTCGACGACCAGCCCGGCGGGGGAAAGCTTGCCGATCCAGCGGATGCCTATCTCGCAGCGTTTGTTCGTGGCCGGCACGGTCTTCCCCGGACCCAGGGGGAGGGGACCGGTGTTCGTGCCTCGCACCGTGAGCTCACAGGCGAACCAGTCACCCGAGCCGAAGAGGTTTTCGATGCGCCCCGCTCATGTCGGGGAAAGCCCGCAAGTACGCTGCCAGATACTCCTCGGTTGCCTTCCGCCCCTTGACCTCTTATCGTTAGCACGCCGCCGCCGCGCTCGGCCGACTCGCCGCCGTGCGGCGCCGCGAGGCGCCGAAGCAGCGCGTCCGCGCGTGCACCCTCGGCTGCGGCGCCAAGCGCCGTGAGGGACTCCTGGGCGGCTCTGGCCTCCCGCGCCGCGCCATCGCCCCTGCCCAGGCGGACTCTTCATTCTCACCGCGAAGCATGGAGACGACATCGCGTCGGCCACCGTGAACTGGGTGACGCAAACGTCCTTCAAGCCTCCACTGGTGGCGGTGGCGCTGAAGGCCGACACCCATCCATACGCCGTTGTCCGCGCGGCGGGCCATTTCGCTATCAACGTGC
Organism: uncultured Chloroflexota bacterium; assembly: GCA_964417895.1. Taxonomy (GTDB): domain Bacteria; phylum Chloroflexota; class UBA6077; order UBA6077; family SHYK01; genus CAYQJS01. The sequence goes on from CAYQJS010000016.1 coordinate 21,015, forward strand.
TCGGCGACGGCCAGAAGGACGTGGCCCAGGCCTTCTTCAGCACGGTTCACCCCGAGGGCAACCAGCTTGGCCCGGTTACGTTCTCGCTGGGAGCGACCGGATCACCGCTGATTAACGAGTCGGCGGCCAGCTGGGAATGCCGGCTGCTCAACGTTGCGGAGCACGGCGACCACCACATCTTCATCGGCGAGGTGGTCGAGGCAGGCGTCCGCGGCGACGACCCAACACTTCTCATGCGGGACACCGGCTGGAACTACGGCGGCTGATCGGGGCCATACTGGAGGGAACCAGTTCTCTTCCCCCTCCCCCTCGACGGGGGGGTGACCGTGATCCCGACATCCACATGAACCGACTCACGAGTGCTGCGGTCAAGCAAGCAATGATGCCAGCTGTCATTCCGAGGAGCGGCAGAGAGGAAGCATCTCCCGCAATGCGCAGCTTGGGTCCGACCGGAGATCCTTCACTGTCGCTCAGGATCACAACGGCCCATCGGTCCGCACGCCTGTCTACGATGCAGCGGCAGGCGTGATGTTGTGATTCAGACGGAACAGGTTGTCCGGATCGTACTGGCGCTTCACCCGAGCGAGACGTTCGTAGTTCGGCCCGTAGGCGGCGCGGACGGCGTCTGCGGGGTCATCGTCGGCCAGGTAGTTCAGCCAACGTCTTGACGTGAAGAAGGGCTCCGCCGCCGCGTAGGTCGAACGGGTCCAGACGACGTTCCGCTCTGTGGCTTCCGGATCCATCCAGACAGACGCGATCAGCATGTTATATCCCAGCTCCCGGTGCGGGACCGGCGTCTCCGATACGCCGACGCGCGTCACCGCCCCGTGAAAGTGTTCGAGAACCATGGCACTCATCGGCGAGGGGCAGGCAGCAAACGCATCGACCATCGCATCGATCAGCCCGCCGTCGAGCGAGCGGACGAAGCTCGACTTCCAATAGGTGAGCGCCCCTCTCGGGAAACCGTCGTCGAGCAAGGTGTTCATCACCGGATACGGCATCGGGGCGACCTGCGTCATCACCGGTGAGCCGAATTGCAGCAGCGGTCGGAGGTCGGCCTCCGCCTGCTCCGGAGAACCGGAATGGCAAACGACGAAGGCTGCCAGCGGCATCCCCGACCCGTCGGGCGCGTGGACCAGAGCAGCGAACACCTCCAGCTCGTCCGGGACCGACTGTGTGAACTCGCTGTAGAAGCGCAGCACCTCCTTCGCGGCGGCGAGGGGGTGCGCGACGAGCCCGCCGACGACTTGCTGCAGCGGATACAACCGGTACTCCAGGGAGGCAGCCACCCCGAAGTTGCCGCCCCCGCCGCGCAACGCCCAGAACAGATCCGGATGTTCCTGTGCGCTCGCGTTGAGGGCCTCGCCGGCGGCCGTCACAAGCTCGACCGAGAGGAGGTTGTCCGCCGCCAGAGCGTGCTTTCCCATCAGCCACCCGAGCCCGCCACCGAGGGTCAGTCCCGCAATGCCCGTCGTCGAGACGGCGCCACCGGTGGAGGCCAGGCCGTACAGGGCGGCCTCGCGATTGAACTCCCGCCAGGTCACTCCGCCCTGCGCACGCACCGAGAGCGCCACGGGATCGACGTGGATCCCCTTCATCAGCGATAGATCGATCATCACTCCGCCGTCGGTCACCGCGCGGCCAGCGACGTTGTGGCCGCCGCCGCGGACGGAGACTTCCAGCCCGCTTTCCCGGGCGAACCGGACCGAATCCACGATGTCGGCGGTTCCTCGGCAGCGCGCGACGAGCGCCGGGCGCTTGTCGATCAGGCCGTTGTGGATCCGCCGGGCATCGTCGTATCCATCGTCACCGGGCCTCAAGAGCACACCCGAGAACGCTTTGGCCAGGGAACCGAAACGCTCGTTATCGGCCGATGTCATTACACGAACCTCCTATCTCACGTGGCGCCCATCCTATCTTTTTCCTCTCGTCCTGAGCTACTATCGCGCCAGAACTGCCGACTATCTCAAACCAACGGGAGGGGCCATGCGAGGTCGTTGTGTAACCGGGCTCGTCTTGCTCGTGCTCGTCGCCATGGGATGCGCGCCGGCTACGGCGCCACCCGGGCAGCAGAGCGGTGGAGACTCACCAGCTGTCGCACGTGCGCAGCGGACGCTGGTGATCGCCATGGGCCGCGAGATCGATACCCTTGGGCGGTTCGGCGACCGTCCCGACAATGAGACTCACGACATCGTGCAGGCAGGCCTGGTCCAACGCAACCAGATCACCTTCAAAGAGCAACCCTGGATGGCCGAGGAGTTCCCCTCGACCGACAAAGGCACCTGGCGCGCCAATCCGGATGGCACCATGGTCACGACGTACCGCCTGCGGCCCAACATCAAATGGCACGACGGCACTCCCTTCAGCACGAAGGACTTCGTCTTCGGCTGGGAAGTGACCATGGATGACAAAACGGCCACACGCGACCGGGGCGAGGCGCAGCTTATGGAGCGGCTCGAGACGCCGGACGATCGCACGTTGATCATCTATTGGAATCGATCGAACCCGCGGGCCGACCGGCTGTTCAACAACCAGCTGATAGCACTCCCGCGGCACCTGGTCGAGGCGCTCATCCGCGCCGGCGATTACGACCGCTTCAACAACAGCCCTCACTGGGGCAGGGAGTTCGTCGGCACCGGGCCCTACAAGGTGCTGGACTTCCAGCCAGGCGTGTCGGCTGAGCTCCAGGCCTTCGACGACTACTTCCTCGGCAAACCGAAGATCGACCGCATCACCCTGCGCATCATCCCGGACAATAACGTGATGCTCACTAACGTGATGACCGGCGACGTGCACGTCACGCTGCGCAGCTCATTGACGCTCGAGACGGGGTTCGTCGCCAGGGAGCAGTGGGAGGCGATGGGCCAGGGCAGGGTGATCTTTCAGCCGGTCAACTGGCAATGGGTCAATCTGAGCGGCATGAACCCATGGTTCGACGACGTGCGGGTCCGACGCGCCATGCTCCACGCCATCGACCGCGAGTCCATCGTGCAGACGCTGTCACGCGGCGTCGAAGCGGTCGTCCACGCGCCCATCCACCCCAACCGGCCCCAGTTCCCGGCGGCGGATCGAGCGATGACCAAGTACGAGTACAGCGTGCAGCGAGCGGAGCAGCTCCTGGACGAAGCGGGCTGGCGCCGGGGGACGGACGGCGTGCGCGTCAACGCCCAGGGCGAGCGCTTCATCTTCGATGCGCGCGCGGTAGCCACACGCAATGAGCTCGTCCAACTCCAGGCGGCCACCATCGGGTACTGGAACGCCGTGGGCGCGCGGCTGGAGGTCAATAACCTGATCGAGCGGGTCAACAATAGCGAGGAATACCGCAACCGCTGGCCCGGGGCGAGCTGGGCGAGCCACAACATCCTCATCGAAGACTGGCACGATCGCTATCACTCCCGCACCATCCCGACTGAGGCGAACCGCTGGCGCACCGACAACGTGTCCCGGTGGACCAACCCACAGAAGGATGCCGTCATCGATGAGATGGTCGCGACGCTAGACCGCGGCCGCTGGGATCAGCTAGTCGTGGAGTTCGTCCGGCTGTTCACGCAGGACCTCCCTCACCTGCCCCTCAACTACACGTCTGAGGTGACCTCGGTGTCCAAGGGGCTGGTCGGCGTCCATCCGCGCAACGAGTCTGGCGGCGAGAACTCGCGGACCTGGAACATCCACGACTGGGAGTGGCAGTAGCTGCCACAGCCCGCCCAGGCTTCTGGCCGCGCCCGATAAACTCTTCAGGGCTGCTCAACCCCAACGCGGATAGACGTGGAGGCTCCCACGGCCCGTCTCGGTGGTCATGGTCCGTACGCCCGCGTGGCGGGATGGTGCTTAGCGCTGGTCACGGGCACGCTGCTCCTCAGCTTCGAGCCGGCCGCTCAGGGCCAGACGCGGAGCGTCGGGGCGCAGCCCGTCGGTCCCGCGATGCTGGACGCCAACCTGGCAGTGAGGACTGTGGCCAGGGGCTTGACCACCCCGACCAGCATGGCGTTCCTCGGCGCCGACGACATTCTGGTCCTCGAGAAGAACACGGGGCGGGTCCAGCGCGTGGTGAACGGAGCGATCCAGGGCCCAGTGCTCGACCTGCCGGTCAACCGCACCTCGGAGCGCGGGCTGCTCGGCATCGCCCTGCATCCGGACTTCCCAACCAACCCCGGCGTCTACCTCTTCTGGACACAGAGCGCGACTGAGGCCGTCAGCAACGATTTCACGGCAACGCCGCTGTTGGGTAATCGCGTGGACCGCTTCCTCTGGGATGGCGAGGCCCTCACGTTCCAGCAAAACATCATCCGGCTTCGAGCCTTCCAGAATGACGCCGACGAGCCACTGCGGGGCAGTCACAATGGCGGCGTAATCCGCTTCGGCGCGGACGGTAAGCTCTACATCGTCGTGGGGGAGCTGGGCCGACGTGGCCAGCTACAGAACCTCCCGGGTGGGGCGTCCGGCAGGGGGGAGCCCGACGATCAGTTTGGCGGCCCGGAGCCGGACGATGCCCACCTGTCAGGCGTCATTCTGCGGCTCGAAGACGACGGCGCCGCGCCGGCCGACAACCCGTTCTTCGCGGCCGGCGCTCAGATGGGGGGAGAGGTCGGCGCCAACATCCAGAAGATCTTCTCATACGGCCATCGCAACAGTTTCGGCATGGCCTTCGATCCGTTCTCGGGTGGCCTCTGGCTCCAGGAGAACGGCGAGGACGCGTTCAGCGAGCTGAATCGTGTCGATGCCGGCATGAATGGGGGCTGGATCCAGATCATGGGGCCCGCCGAGCGCGTGGCGGAGTACAAACAGATCGAGACGAGCGAGGGGTCTGATCCGGTGACGGGATCCCGCTATTTCGGGCTACTGCAGAGCCGCTGGCCGCCAACGCTGATCGCGGACTCGCCGCAGGAGGCGCTGTCGCGCCTCTTTATGCTGCCAGGCGCCCACTACGGCGACCCAGCGCTGAGCTGGAGGTTCGAGGTCGCCCCTGGCGGCATCGGCTTCCTGAATAGCGAGGCGCTGGGCCCGGAGTATGCGGGCGACCTGTTCATGGGGGCCGCCAGCCCGGAGCTGGCCGGCGGCCACCTGTTTCGACTGAAGCTAACCGCCGACCGGACGGCAATCGCCGTCGACGATCCGCGGCTGGAAGACCGCGTTGCCGATAACAACACCAAATACGATGTGACGGAAAGCGAGAGCCTGCTCGTCGGCACCGGATTCGGTATCGCCACCGACGTTCAGATGGGCCCCAACGGCAATTTGTTCGTCGTTTCGTTCACAGGGGGCGCGATCTACGAGATTTACCGGGCCCCATAATCCCCTCCCTCTCGATGGGAGGTCAGGATGGGGGTGAGAACCCTAGCGGTCCCAGCCCCGCTCGGAGAGGGCCAGGAGGTTCCCCTCCGGGTCGCGCACCAGTACCTCAGCCGCGCCTCCGCGCGGGGTTGGCAGCGTTCGGTCCATGGCCTTGAAGCGCTCCGCCAGCGCGTCCCAGCCATCGACCTGGATGCCGATGGACTGGATACCTCGCTTGGAGGTCAGCCCCTCCTGGACGACTGCAAGGTGAACGTATCCGTCGCCCAGAAATACCGATCCGTCCGCCGCCCTTCCCTCCTCGAGCAGGTCGAGCTTCGATTTGTAGAACTCGGCCACCTCGTCGGGGCGGTCCGCCTGCAGCACGACCTGCCGCACGGCGGGAAGCCGCTTTTCCTCCCGGCCGAAAAAGCCGCGGGCCGAGAGGTCGAAGCCATTCGACCAGGGATCGAAGACACGCATCTCGGCGGGGCGCCCGTCCTGGGGGTTCTCGCCCTGTTTGAGGTCTGAGCTAATCCGGGCCAGCGTCTCGTCGACGCTGTCGACAACGAAGCCGAAGTGGTTGATCCCCGGCCGCTGGTCCGCCTCGCCGCCATCGGCCCGGTGGGTGCCGACGACCTCCGACTCGCCCTCCCGAATCTTGAGGAGAGCCAGGTTGAACAAGCCATCCATGACCATGATGGCGCCACTCGCCGACTCATAGCACTGCTCGAAGCCAAATCCCTGCTGGTAGAAGTCCCTCAGCGCCTTAGGGTCGTGGACCATAAACGCGACGTGTCGGATTTTGGCCATGCGTCATCCTCCCCTGTCGAATAGCGCACCCTGACTGTACACGATCAATTGACAGGAACCTCACTTCTCCAATATACTCCCGACACTCCGATCAGGGGTTGGCGAGTCCTGGTGACCAGCACATCGCGCGTCAGCTACTCGTTCTACTTTAGTCCGCGGCACGGGGAGGTGCCGACGGTCAGGTAGCGCTGATCTTCGCAAGCCCGTGCCGCTAAAAGCAATCCGATAAGTCGGATTGCTTTTTTGTTGGCTCCGGCGTCCCCACGCAGTGACCAGGACTCGACCGGACCACGCGAGAAACGAAGTCAGAGCGCCCCGACGATCGGGCGTAAGGAAGGAGCAACAGGTGATCATCGTTATGAGCACGCGAGCGACTGAAGGAGATGTCGACCACGTTGTCGAACGCCTCGCGCACGACGGTTGGGGTGCCCAGGTCAACCGCGGCACCGAGCGCGTCGTCATCGGGGTGATCGGAACGGGTTTCCCCAGCGATTACCCCGAACATATCGAGATGCTTCCCGAAGTTGAATCGGTCACCCGCATCACCAAGCCTTACAAGCTATCGAGCCGAGATTTCCATCCGACGGACTCGGTGATCGACGTTGGTGGGGTGAAGATCGGCGGCGGCTGCGACTTCGTCGTCATGGCCGGGCCGTGCGCGGTGGAAGGCCGCGAGCACATCCTCGAGACCGCCGGGTTCGTCGCGGCGGCCGGGGCTCGCCTGCTTAGAGGTGGCGCCTTCAAGCCACGCACCTCGCCCTACAGCTTCCAAGGACTCGGTGAGGAAGGGCTGGACTACCTCGCAGAGGCTCGCGCCCAAACCGGGCTCCCCGTGATCACCGAGGTGATGGAGCCGGGCGAGGTGGATGCCGTCGAGCGCTGCACCGACGTGTTCCAGATCGGGACCCGCAACATGCAGAACTTCCCGCTCCTCAAGCGCGTCGGCCAAGCCCGGAAGCCAGTGATGTTGAAGCGTGGCATGTCCGCTACGATCGAGGAGTGGCTCCAGGCGAGCGAATACATCCTGGCGGAGGGCAACCGCGACGTGATGCTGTGCGAGCGCGGCATCCGCACGTTCGAGCCGATGATGCGCAACACACTGGACATCGCCGTCGTGCCCATGATCCGGCGGCTCACGCATCTCCCCATCATCGTCGACCCCAGCCACGGCACTGGAAAATGGTACCTCGTGAAGCCCATGGCTCTGGCAGCCGCGGCAGCAGGCGCCGATGGCATCATCGTCGAGGTGCATCCAGACCCGGATAACGCGTGGTCGGATGGGCCGCAAGCTCTCACTCCTGCCAACTTCGAGGACATGATGCGCGCCCTGGACGCCGTTGTGGCTGCAACGGGGAGGCGACTAGCCAAGGCACCAGCCACCGTCTAGCGGGGTCAGTTATGGATGTCGGGATCACGGTCACCCCCACCCCAACCCTCCCCCGTCGAGGGGGAGGGGGACGAGAGCTGGTTCCCTCCCCCCTTGAGGGGGAGGGCTAGGGAGGGGGTAAACGCCCATGGGAACCAACCCACTAGACGTCGACCCGACCGCTGCTGGAGCCGTGCGGACCGTCCGCCGCCCGCGGGCTTTGCGCGGCTCAGTGAGCGTGCCTGGCGACAAGTCCATCTCGCACCGCGCCATCCTTCACAACGCCATCGCCCAGGGCACAGCCCGGCTCGAGAATCTTGGCCCAGGCGATGACGTGCGAACGTCGGCGGCTTGCATCCGCGCGCTGGGGGTCGACGTCGAGGAGATCGACCGCTGCACGTACCTGGTCCAGGGTCGCGGCCTCCTCGGTCTCGCCGAGCCGGACGACATCCTCGATGCGGGGAACTCCGGAACCACCGCGCGGCTGCTGGCGGGGATCCTCGCAGGTCAGTCTTTCCTCTCCATTCTCACTGGTGACGAGTCGCTTCGATCGCGCCCCATGGACCGAGTGATCGATCCGTTGCGGGCGATGGGGGCCGAGGCGCTCGGTCGCCGTGGCGATGACTATCTGCCGATGGCAATCCGCGGGGGACAACTGAGAGGCATCGACTACACGCTTCCGGTTGCCAGCGCCCAGGTCAAATCATGCCTGCTCCTGGCGGGAGCCTTCGCTGCGGGGGTCACCCACCTGCGTGAGCCAGCTGCCTCGCGCGATCATACCGAGCGGCTGCTTGCCGCCCAGGGCGCGGACATCACGGTCGATGGCCTCGACATCGTCGTTCGGGGGGGCCGGGAGCTCCGGGCCGTAGACATCACCGTTCCCGGCGACACGTCGGCGGCTGCGTTCTGGGTGGTTGCAGCCTGCATTCACCCCGATGCCGAGATCACCGTGACGAACATCGGTCTCAGCGAAGGACGCACCGGCCTGCTGGACGTCCTTCAGGAGATGGGAGCGGACGTCCAGGTTGAGAACCGCCGCCTGGTGGGCGGCGAGCCGGTGGGCGATGTCACTGCACGGTCGTCGCGCCTGCACGGCGTGGCCGTCGGCGGTGATCGCATCCCACGGCTCATCGATGAAGCGCCTATCCTCGCGGTGGCGGCCTGCTTTGCGGAAGGAGCCACCGTCATCTCAGACGCCCAGGAGTTGCGCTACAAGGAGTCGGACCGCATCAGCGTCGTGGCGGAAGAGCTAACGAAGCTGGGCGCGGAGATCGACGAGCGGCCGGATGGCATGGTGATCGCTGGCGCGCGAAGGCTGGCAGGGGGCGTAGGCGACAGCCATAAAGACCACCGTATGGCCATGGCTCTCGCCGTCGCCGGCCTGGTGAGCGAAGAGCCGGTATCGGTCGGTCAGGCTCGGTCGGTGACCATCTCGTATCCGGGATTCTGGGACGACCTGGAGCGGCTCTCGCGGGCCTGACATGACCTCCTACGCGTACGTGATTGGCAACCCCATCGGCCATTCCCTCTCCCCGCACATCCATAACGCGGCGTTCGCGGCGCTGGGCATCGACGCGGTGTATGAGGCTGTCCAGGTGCTGCCCGTCGACCTGGGCCGATGGATATCCGGCGCCCGGAGACCAGACGTGCTGGGCTTCAGCGTGACCGTGCCCCACAAGGAGGCTGTCGCTGAGCACCTCGACGCTATCGAGGGGGATGCGCGGCTCGCTGGCGCCGTCAACTGCGTAACCACCGGGGAGCGGCTCGTGGGGACGAACACCGATACGCTGGGATTTCGTCGCTCGCTGGCAGAAGAGGCAGGGACAGCGCTGCGGGGGCGGCGCGTCGTGCTTCTGGGCGCGGGAGGCGCTGCCCGGGCGCTCGCCGTCGTGGCACTGCAAGACGGTGCGCAGTCGCTCACCGTGGCCAATCGGACCGCCGATCGCGCGGCGCGTCTGCTCGCCGACCTCCAGCCGATTGTGACCTCGACGCGGGTCGCCGCCACCGGGCTCGCTGGCCCGCAGCTCACCAGCGCCCTTGAGGAGGCAGACGTGGTGGTGAACGCCACGTCGGTTGGTCTCATTCCGGGGGATTTGCCCATCGACGCCGGGCCGATCCGGGTAGAGGGGCTCGTCGTAGACATTATCTATAATCCGCGTGAGACGGCCTTCTTGCACGCGGCCCGCCAGTTGGGAAATCCGGTTCTCGGTGGGCTCGGCATGCTCGTATACCAGGCGGCCGCCGCCTTCCAGTTCTGGACCGGCGTCGATCCACCCGTCCAGATCATGCGCACGGCCGCCGAACGGGCGCTCGGGAGCACAGTATGAACAGCGGGCCACCAGGGGCCGGTATGCGACCAATCTTCCTCGTTGGGTTGAGCGGAAGCGGCAAGAGCACGATTGGACCCCTCCTAGCTGATCGGCTCAGCGTCCCATTCGTCGATACCGACGCCGAGGTGGAGCGCAGAGCGGGGCGCAGCGTCCAGGAGATATTCGGATCGGTCGGTGAGGCCGGCTTCCGTGATCTGGAGCGCGGTGCGCTCCTGGAAACATGCGCGGCCGGGGCCGCTGTCATCGCCACCGGGGGCGGCGCTCCTGTTGACCATGCAAACCGACGGGCCATGGCGGAAGCCGGCTTCGTCATCTGGCTCGATGCTCAGACCGAGGTGCTGGCGAACCGCGCGGGCGCAAGCGGTCGGCCGCTGCTCGCGGGCGAGGCGGTTGTGGCCCTCGAGCGTTTGCGGAATGAGCGCCTGGCAGCGTACGCCCAGTCGCACCTGCGCGTGGACACGTCAGCGCGTGCTCCACGAGACGTGGCAGACGTCATCGCCGGCGCTCTGCCCGCTCTGGGCCGCTTCGACACGGTCTGGGTGCGAACCCCGAGCCAGACCTACCCTGTCCACGTGGGCGCCGGTCTGCTCGACGCTGCCGGCGCGCTCCTGAGCGCCCAGGGCCTCAATGGACCCTACCGAGTCATCGCCGATGAGCGGGTCGAGCAGCTCTACGGCGACAGGCTTCGACGCTCGCTGGCGGGGCGCCAACACACCTGGTATCGCGTGCCGGCAGGGGAAGAGCACAAGACCCTCGAGCAGGTCAGGGCGTTGTACGATGCGCTGCTCGCCGACCGGCCCGAGCGAGGCGACCTGATCATCGCGTTGGGCGGGGGCGTGATCGGCGACGTCGCCGGGTTCGTGGCGGCCACCCTCCTTCGCGGGCTGCGCTTCGTCCAGATCCCCACGACGCTCCTTGCGCAGGTTGACTCCAGCGTCGGCGGCAAGGTCGGCGTCGACCACCCGAGCGGGAAAAACCTCGTCGGCGCCTTTCACCAGCCGACGCTCGTACTAGCCGACATGGACGTGCTGCGGACCCTCCCGGCGCGAGAAGTCGCTGCGGGATGGGCGGAAGTCGTCAAGATCGCCGTGGTGCAGGACGCAGATCTGTTCGCAGAGCTCGAACGCTCGGCCGACGGTCTCGCGGCCCTGGACCCGGAGGCCACGAAAGGTGCCATCCGACGCGCTATCGAGCTGAAGGCGGCCGTGGTGGAGCAGGACGAGCGTGAAACCCTGGGCTTACGCGCCGTGTTGAACTACGGCCACACCCTTGGGCATGCCATCGAGGCGGCGAGCGGCTATTCCGCGTACCTCCACGGGGAAGCCGTAGCCATCGGAATGGCGGGAGCGGGCCACATCGCGCAGCGCATGGGGCTGCATCCCTCCACAGCCGTGGAGCGCCAAGCCCGGCTCTTGCGGCGCCTCGAGCTGCCGCAACGATGCGAGGGTCTCTCCCGCGATGCGCTTGTGGCCGGTCTGGGGCTCGACAAGAAGCGGGCCGACGGTCGGACGACGTGGATTCTGCCCAATGAGCTTGGGCACGTGCTGGTCTCAGCCGACGTCCCAGAGGCGTACGTCGCGGAGGCCATCGACCTGGTCCTCAGCTCAGCTGCCTGGTGAACGTACTTTGACTAGCGTTCTCGTCCTTCACGGCCCAAACCTGGCTAGACTTGGGCAACGCCAACCAGAAATCTACGGCACCACGACGCTCGCAGAGATCAACGCTTCGCTGGCGAGTGCGGCGGCGGAGTGGGGCTGGGAGATCACAATCTTCCAGTCAAATAGTGAGGGAGCAATCATCGACGTGATCGAAGAGCGCGCCCGCGAGACCGACGGGGTGCTCGTGAATCCGGGGACGCTCAGCCATTACGGGTTAGCGTTGCGCGACGCGCTCGCCGCTCTGACGGTGCCAGTCGTCGAGGTGCATCTGTCGAACATCCATGCGCGGGAACCGTGGCGCCACTCCTCCGTGACCGCGGAGGTGGCGCGCGGCCTGATCGCTGGCTTCGGCTGGCGCTCCTACCTCCTGGGGCTCGAAGCGCTCCACGGCATTCTGAGCGAATCATGATGGGGGCCTCCCGCCGACCGCCTCTTCTGATCGCGCTAGCAATCACATCGTGCCTCGTGTACTTCGCCTACGTTGGGGTCGGTCTCGCCCTCGGAATGACGTACGTCACCGGCGCGGCCGAGAAGATCGCTGCTCTCCCGAGAGCCCAGGGCATCATCGATCCAGCAGGCGGCCTCTCAATCGCATCCATCTCAATCCCCTTCGTCTCGGGAGCACCGGTCGTGCTCAACCCACTGGATTTGTTCCCGACCTGGCCGGGCACCGAACGCATCAACGTGCTCCTCCTGGGAGTGGACCAGCGGCCTGAGGAGCGAGTGATCGGCACGCCGACAAGGTCAGATACGCTTATGGTCATCTCCATAGATCCGGTTCTCAAGACCGGCACGATGATCTCGTTTCCTCGGGATCTCTGGGTGGCTATTCCCGGGTTCGGGGAGGAGCGAATCAACGCGGCCTACCGCTTTGGCGAGATCAATCGCGGCAGCGGCGGGGGACCCGCTCTCGCAGCGCGCACCATTGAGCAAAACTTCAGCCTCCGCACTCCTTACTACGCCACAGTCGACTTCGCCGGGTTCCAGGAGATCATTAACACGCTGGGCGGAATCGTCATCGATTTGCGCCGGCCGCTCAAGGACGACGCCTACCCGACAGATGACTACGGGATCGAGCGCGTGTACTTCTCGCCGGGGCCCCAGCTCATGGATGGCGCGACGGCCCTCAAGTACACGCGCACGCGCCATGCCGACAGCGATTTCGGACGCATGGCGCGGCAGCAGCAGGTGCTCTTCGCGATTCGGGACCGTGCGCTCCGGTTGAACATGCTGCCCCGCGTCCCCCAGCTGATGGATCAGGGACTCCGGGCGGTCCAGACCAACCTTACGCCCGTAGAACTGCTCGGCCTTGCGCGCCTGGCCGGGGAGATCGAGACGAGCGCTGTCGGCACCCTTGTCGTCGAAAACCAGCTCGTTACATCGATCACCGGGGCAGGGGGGGCCAGCCTCCAGGTGCCCAAACGCGAAGAGATCCGACGAGCCATCCGAAATGCTCTTGCTGACCCAGGGCTAGTGCGGGAGGCGGGCCGCGTCGAAATCGTGAGCAGCCCGACGTCGAGCCGCCTCGCTCAACAGGTCGCCGATCGCCTCGCGGGGGAGGGCCTTCAGGTGGCCCGCCGCAGTGAAACCGGACTTGAGAGTGAAACAACAGCCGTCGCCCTGTTCGCCGAGAAGCCGCGCACGCTGGCCGTGACGCTCCGCGCCCTCGGTCTCGGAAGCGAAAAGGTGCGGGAAGCGCCGGCAGACGACGGGGCTCCCGACATCCGGGTGACACTTGGTCCCGACTTTCAGCTGCCCGCCTCGTCCTGACCTTGCCGGGAGCTGCGCTCACGCGCTTCCGATCGTCGCACTCTCCGCCTCGAGCGCTCTCGCCACGACCGGATGGCGTCGATTCAGCCGGAAGATGTTGATGTCGCGGTACTCGCCAGTGACCCGGTCGAGAATCGTCCGACTATCGGTCAGAAACATCCCGTCTTGAATGGCCCGGTCCACCAGCGCGGACAGGTCGGTGAGTGAGAGCGAGCCGATCCGTGCCTCCGCGGACCGATTGACGATGTAGTTGAAGGACATGAACGGGCTTCCCTGCTCGAGAAGGTCCACAAAGCGCACGAGAGCGGCGAAAGCAGCCTCATCGACATCTTCGAGACGAGGTGGCGGAGCCCGACGGGAGGCTGGCGGGCCAGGGGCTCGCGATGGCGGCAGATCGGCGTCGCCGGCGCCCTCGGCTTCACGGACTTCGCTCTCCACTTCCTGGGGCGTCTCAGTCGCAAGTCCCGTCTCGATTTCTTCGTCGGGGAGGTAAACGCGGTCCGTGAGTCCGACCGTGTGGGTCTTCACCAGGCCGCGACGCTCCGCCTCCTTCATGAAGTCCTTGAACTTGGAAAACCCATACACCTGCTCGTCGAAGCTTCCCAGGCGAGTCGCCAGCAGCAGCTTGACCTGCGCAAAGACGTTCGGCCGCCGCTTCTCGCGCACGTACCGCACGACCTCATCCAGGGCGCGCAAGGCCTCGTCCAGAGGTGGAGCCGTCGGCCGGGCCGCGGCCCGGGGAACGGGTGGGTCAACGTCCACGTCGTAGGCGATGAACTGGTCGGCACTGCTCGTTAGCTGCCAGCTCGTGTTCCACGACGTCCCGATGATCACGACGCGTTTGCCTCGCGTTCGAAGCGTATTGACAAGGTGGATGAAATCGCCGTCGCCCGTCACGAAGACGAAGGTGCCGACTGTGGGGTTGAGCAGGGCGAACTCAACAACATCAACCGCCAGCTTGATGTCCACCGAGTTCTTGCGGCGTGGCAGGCCCCCAGTGGTCGAGTCTCCCGGACCGACGAATATCGTGGGAACGTAGATGGGCTCGATGCCTACCGAGTAGAGATCGTTCGGGTCGCGCAGATTCTGCCCTTCCTGCCAGTTCGCATACGCTTTCGCCGTCACCACGCGGCCAAAGCGGCCGGCGCTCTCTTTGAGGGCCTGGACATTCGGGAGGCGGTTGTCCCGAGGGGGGGGGTTTTTTTTGATCTCCCCCCAGCGGAAGATACGGGGTCTGGGGGGGGGGGGGGGGGGGGTTGGTGCCGTCAAACGAGGTCCTCCAAGAACGTTGGATGCGGAGTCCGTTCCGTCACACCCGACGCGAAGCGGCAATCCGCGATGGCAAGCATGAGTCGTTGGGCTACGCGGACGACTCGAGATCTCCGCCAGGATTGTAAGCGAGCCGCCACCTAGAAAACCGCCAGAATCTGGGCGGCGACACCCGTAGCGGCCAGTACACGGCCGACGTACAGCGCGCGCGAGCTCAGGGCGAGCGCCACGGCGCAGTTGCAGCCGGTGATAACTGCCGCCACCAGCGCGTCAGGCTGCGCGGCGCCAGAGTGCGTTACGTCCCGTGCGAGCCCGAGGGTGCCCCCGAGCATGGCGGCCAGCAGGCAGACTCGCACCCACGCGTCCCACCCGCTTATCCGATCAAGCCAGCTGGCGCGAACTTTGGGGCCTTCGACTCGAGCAAAGGGTACGCCCTGGGCACGTTCGATCAGCTCAGCCTGAAACGCCCCGACCTCAGCCGGCGTCACGACGTGTGCCACACCCCTCGCCGCTACGGTTACTACAGATGCTGGGTTGGGTGTGGTGGCGCGCCAGACTGACGGGCCTTCACCGACGGACGTGAGAATCCCCACGAGGGCGCCAGGCCACAGCGCAGGGGGCGTCGCATCCCCAGGGCGGGCCCGCCGCACCGCCTCCACCTCCTCGTAGCGTAGGCGCGAGCGGGTGGGTCCATAGCGGATCTCCATGCCGCCCGCGTCCAGGACGTAGGCCAGTGTGACCAGCGACCACGTGCCCGCTACCGCAACGGCGAGGATCGCGGCCGCGAGGATGCTCAGGGCGGCGGCCAGGGCTCGCGTCGCCTGCGCGTCGGTCGTGACTGCCACACTCGCCGCTACGAGCAGACAGACTACAGCACTGACGCCGATCAGCCCTCCAACGAGGCCGCCGATTGACGGCGTGGGCGGCCACGGCGCGTCGAGCCTCGAAGAAGATCTCACGCCGGTTGTGGCCCACTGTACCGGCCCAGACTGTGTAGACTGGCCCCGTGTCGCACGCTGTGGGATCTCCGGCCGTCATCGGTGTCAACGCCCAGAAGATGCTGTCGGCAAGTCAGTCGTACCACGCGGCCGGTTCGACCCGCTACACCTTTAATCTCCTCCGCGAGCTGCGCGCTCTCGGCGCACCCGAGAGATTTATCGCCTATTTCAACGAAGCCCACGCCCCCGCGGAGCTCGCGCCGACGCCCGGCTTCAAAACGCGGGCCACGAAGTGGCCCACGCAGCGGGCGACTGCCCGCATCGCGTGGGAACAACTCGTCCTCCCTCGGCAGTTGCATCACGATCACGTCACAGTTCTGCACGGAGCCGTCAACGCTCTGCCTCTTCTCTGGCGCGGCCGCTCCGTGGTGACGATACTCGACCTCACGTTCTTGCGCCTACCGGAGGCATTCAACCGCGGCAACCGGACCTACCTGAGATGGATGGCATCGTACTCCGCACACAGGGCCGACAGAGTCATCGCCATATCCGAAGCGACGCGGCAGGATGTGATCGGCCTGCTGCGGGTCGATCCGCGCCGCGTGCAGCGCGTCTACTGCGGAGTCGACGCGCGGTTCCGGCCGCTTGGGGCCTCAGCAGAGGTCGAGGAGTTGCGTCGGAGATGGGGCCTGCAAACGGGCTTCATCCTCTACCTGGGAACCATCGAGCCTCGAAAGAACCTGGCCCGCCTTATCGACGCCTATGCAGAGCTCCGTCATCGGGGCGCGACGGATCGGCCGCTGGTCCTCGCCGGCGGCCGCGGATGGGGCGAGGCGGCGATCATTGAGCGTGCCGGACAGGTTGGGCTCGCCGACGAGGTGCGATTCGTCGGCTTTGTGCCGGAGGCTGAAATTCCCCTTTGGTATAATGCTGCCGACCTTTTCGTGTACCTCAGCGAGTATGAGGGCTTCGGGTTGCCCCCCCTCGAAGCGCTCGCTTGCGGCACACCGGTGGTCGCCTCCAATCGCCCGTCACTCCCCGAAGTTGTCGGCGAGGCAGGGGTGCTGGTCGACCCCACAGACACCGGGGCAATTGCCGATGCGATGCAGCGGGTGCTCGACGATACAGCCCTCCGTTCTCGGCTTGCAGACGCCGGGCCTCGCCAGGCTTCCCATTTCACCTGGCGCGAGACGGCAGAGCAAACGCTCGCCGTATACCGCGACGTGAGCAGCCGCGCGTGAGCGTCGCGCAGCGGGCAGCTGTCGAGCGGGCAGTCCCGTCGGCAAGACGGCGGATCGGCGGAATCCTGCTGACCCAGCGTCGGGTTTTGCTGGGGAGCCTCGTCACTGCCGACCTCATCTCGACGAATCTGGCGTTCTTTCTCGCCTACTACTTCCGCTACGTCTATGAGCTGGGCGGAGACGTGGCCGGCGAGAGCTTCGTCGAATATCTCGCCTATGTGCCCGTGCAGCTCTTATTCGTTGGGCTCTGCCTTCTGGGATACCAGCTGCGCGGCAGCTATACCCTCCCGCGGGGCTCCTCCCTCGCCGCAGAGGTGGCTTCCGTCGTGGGAAGTACGGCCGTCGCGGCGATGGTCGTTTTCGCCTTGGCCTCGATGGTGCGCTATCCAGCATCGTCGCGCCTCACCTTCATCTACGCGTGGATTCTGGCGGTCGTTCTGGGCATTATGGGGCGGGTCGTGATCCGCGCCGTGCGCGCGCAGCTGCACCGCGTCGGGCTCGGGGTGGAGCGCGTCATCGTCGTGGGGAACAACCACCAGTCGCGCATGGTCATGCAGATGCTGGCGCAGCAAGCCCACCTCGGCTACCGCGTGCTGGGCTTCGTCGACGGCACACCCCGGCCGGACTTCGGTCGGTTCCGAGCCCTCGGGGGAACTCAGCATTTGCCAGCGCTGATCCGGGACTTGCACGCCGACCGAGTGATCGTCGCCCTGCCCGCTTCACAGCACAGCGACATCCTGTGGGTGCTGGACCACTGCCGCGCGGATAACGTCAGCTACAGCCTGGTCCCCGATCTTTTCGAGCTGCGTCTCAGCCACGTGAATCTGGACACAGTCGGTGGCATCCCGCTCCTGAGCCTGGACGAAACGCAGATCGCTGGCTGGAACCTGTTCGTGAAGCGTGCGCTAGACGTTTCGCTAAGTGCGATGCTGCTCATCCTTCTAAGTCCGCTCTTCGCCGCCATCGCCATTGCCATCAAGGTCGAGTCCCGTGGGCCGGTCTTTTTTCGACAGGTTCGCCTGGGCGGACACGGCGTCCCGTTCAACTGCTACAAATTCCGCTCCATGCGAGAGCGCGCTGAGGAGGAGCTGGAGCACCTCCAGCAGCTCAACGAGGCCGACGGTCCGATCTTCAAGATACGGGCCGATCCGCGTGTGACAGGCATCGGGCAAGTGCTGCGACGGACAAGTATCGACGAGCTGCCGCAGCTGTGGAACGTCATCCGAGGGGACATGAGCCTTGTCGGGCCACGGCCACCTATCCCCGAAGAGGTGGAGCGCTACGAGGAATGGCACCGGCGCCGCCTCGACGTCGTGCCGGGCATTACCGGGCTCTGGCAGGTGAGTGGACGCAGCGAGCTGAGCTTCGATGAAATGGTGATGCTCGACATCTACTACATCGAAAACTGGTCGCTGGGGCTCGACCTGCAGATCCTCACGAGGACGCTGCCCGCTGTCGCCGCCGGCTCAGGGGCATTCTAAGGCTGTGCGGGTCGCGCTCGTCCACGACTACCTGAACCAGTACGGCGGAGCGGAGCGCGTCCTGGAGGCCCTTCACGACCTTTACCCAGACGCCCCGATCTACACGTCGATCTACGATCCCGCGTCCATGCCGGCGGATTTCAGGAGCTGGGACATTCGTACGTCATTCCTCCAGCGCATCCCCCGGGCACGCCAGCTCCATCGTTCCTTGCTCCTGCTGTACCCGACCGCCTTCGAGTCCTTCGATCTGCGCCGGTACGACGTAGTGATCTCGAATAGCAGCGCGTGGTCGAAGTTCGTGATTACGCCGCCAGAAACACTCCACGTCTGCTATTGTCTCACTCCGATGCGGTGGGCCTGGAACTACGAGGAGTACGTCGAGCGCGAGCAGCTCGGGGGGATTGTGCGCCGCGCGCTGCCTATCGCGGTGCGCTATCTGCGTAAACGGGACACCGCAACGGCCAGCCGCGTGGACAGGTTTATCGGCATCTCGCGGGCCGTCGTAGCGCGGATCGCGAAGTATTACGGCCGCGCGGCCGACCTCATCGCTCCCCCGGTCGACACGCGTTCTGTCCCCGTGGGCGACGGGCCGGGAGACGGCTACCTCGTGGCGTCCCGCCTCGTGCCCTACAAGCGCATCGACCTCGCAGTCGTCGCCTGCTCACGCCTCGGCGTCTCCTTGACTGTCGTAGGGGATGGGCGGGACCGTTCGCGGCTCGAGGCCCTGGCCGGCCCCACTGTTCGCTTCGTCGGTCGCTTACCTGACCGAGGTGTGTACGAGACCATGGCTCGCTCCAGAGCGTTCCTGTTTCCCGGTGAGGAAGACTTCGGCATTGCGCCAGTCGAGGCGATGGCCGCGGGCCGGCCGGTGATCGCCTACGCGGCGGGGGGCGCGCTCGACACCGTCATCGACGGGGTCACGGGGTGCCTCTTCTCCCCCCAGACTGTCGACGCCCTGGCGGATCGCCTCCGGGCATTCAACGCCGACGACTTCCAGCCATCCGCCATCCGGGAGCACGCGATGCGCTTCGACACTCGCTGCTTCCGGGAATCATTCGCGGCGTACGTGACGCGATCGTGCGACGAGCGTGCCGCCCGTCCGGTTGCCCCCTGGGAGCCGGCGTCGGTATAGTTCGCGCCGGCTAGGCGCTAGAGGGCGAGTCTTGTGGAACTGCGCGACTACGTAGCGATCGTTCAGCGCCGCTGGCCCCTGATCGCCGCGCTCACAGTGCTCGCCCTCGCCGTAGGCGCCTTCTTCACGTTCCGTGGACCTCGCGCCTTCGAGGCCAGCATCCGGATAGCGGTGAGCGCCGGCGCGGACGCCCGCGCGGATACGGCGCCATACGTGTACTACCGCGACTACTACGCGTGGCTCTCGTCTGAGTACCTGGCCGACGACCTGAGTGAGATCGTCAAGAGCGACGCGTTCGTGGCGGACCTCGGCGCGCACTTGAACGAGGATCTGAGCGGCGCGTCCATCCGGCAGGTCCTTCGCACGCGGAAGACGCACCGTATCATCGAGATCACCGTACAGGCGCCAACGGCGGACCAGGCGCAGCGGCTAGCCGGGGCGATGGGCGATGTAATCAGGTCGCAGGGTCAGAAATACCTCGCACAGCTCGCTAATCCTGCCGGCCAGATTGCGCTGATCGATGAGCCATCGGTCAGGCCGGCGACGACGACGGGTAGTGTGGCCGCCGACCTCGCGTTGCGAGCCGCGGTGGGCCTGATGGTCGGACTCCTCGTCGCGTTCCTCGTAGACTATCTCGATTCCCGACTGAGGACGCGGAGCGAAGTTGAGCGGGTGCTGGGGCTGCCCGTCCTCGGCGAGATCCCCACCCGCTGACCGTTCGTCCCGGGACAGGCAATGCAGTTTCGCGAGTATCTGCTCGTTGTGCGCCGGCGCTGGTGGATCATTGCGATTGCCGCGGTCGCCTCAATCGGAACGGCGTATGGTGTCGCGCAGGCTCAGACCCCGATCTACAGGTCCTCCCTACGGCTAGAGGTAAGCGGCCGTGTTGACTATGGCCAAATCATGGCGATGGACAAGCTACTCCGGCAACTGGCGGCGCGCGTCACGACGACATCGGTCGCAGAGGCCGTCGACCGGCGTTTGCAGCTCGGCCTGGGTTCCGACGTGCTGCTGAGTAACGTTCGCACGCAAGCGTTCACGGACGCGATGCATGTCCAGCTCGACGTGGACGATGTGGAGCCACGCCGTGCCGAGCAAATCGCAGCGGCGTTCGCCGACGTGGCGCAGGAGCGGCACGGTGCACTCATGGCATCGGTGCCGCAGCAGGAGCGTGTCACTCTGTCTCCCCTCGATCGCCCAACAGCCGCCCGGCTCTTCTCGCCCCAAACCCGCACGGTCGCGCTCGCGGGCGGCTTGCTGGGGCTGCTCGCGGGGATCATCCTGGTGTTCCTGTTGGAGTATCTGGACGACTCCATTCGAGACGTCGATGATGTGGAGCGCACCCTTACGTTGCCAGTTCTTGGGGTTATTCCCGCCATTCGGCGCCCCGGGTCGTCGCTCCTCCGGTCCTTAGTGGCGATACAGAGATCCGGCAGAAGGCGCAGCGCTATGGATGAGCAAGCGTCAGGCGAGGGGCACAGGCTTCACTCCGGCACCAGCCGGG
Organism: uncultured Chloroflexota bacterium; assembly: GCA_964417895.1. Taxonomy (GTDB): domain Bacteria; phylum Chloroflexota; class UBA6077; order UBA6077; family SHYK01; genus CAYQJS01. The sequence continues at coordinate 41,785 of CAYQJS010000016.1, forward strand.
TCGAGGAAAAAGGATGAGCGCTGAGAACGGGAGCCGGGCAGGCAGCGCACGGCTTGCTACCCTTGCCGATCCCCGGGGGCCCGCCGCCGAAGCCTACCGTACGCTGAGTGTGAACATCCGCTTCGGGCGCTTCGAGCAGCCCGCGCGGATCATCCTGTTCGCGAGCGCGACGGCGGACGATGGCGCGTCGACGACCGTCGCCAACGTCGCGGTTGCGGCGGCCCAGGCGAACGCCAGTGTGGTCGTGGTGGACGCCGACCTGCGGCGACCCGTCCTTCACGAGATCTTCGGGATCGCCAACACGACCGGGCTTACGACTTTGAGCGATGGTATGACCGACATGCCCGCCCAGTCCACAGCGATCGAGCGGCTTCGTGTTGTCACCAGCGGGCCTGCGACTGCCAGCCCCGCGGAGCTGCTCAGCTCGGACCGGTTGCTGCACCTGCTGGCAAGGCTCCGGGCGGAGGCCGACCTGGTGCTCGTGGCCGCTCCACCCGTTACCGCTGCCGCCGACGCCTCACTCCTCGCGGTGAGGGTCGATGGCGTGGTGCTTGTGGTAGACGCGCACCGCACTCGGCGGCAGGATGCTCGTCGGGCCAGAGCCCAATTGGAGCGGGTTAACGCCCGAATCCTCGGCGTCGTACTGAACAACGCATCCGGCATAGATTAGGCCGCGTCGATAGTGTCCTATCAACAACGCACCGAGCAACGCACCGGTCACGGAGTAGGAATGAAAGGCGTCGTCCTGGCTGGAGGCATGGGAAGCCGGCTATATCCACTGACGCGCATCACCAATAAGCACTTGCTTCCTGTTTATGACAAGCCGATGATCTTCTATCCGATCCAGACGCTTGTGCGCGCCGGTATCCAGGACATCATGGTCGTGACCGGCGGCAACAACGCAGGAGACTTCCTGCGTTTGCTGGGGAATGGCCGCGACTTTGGCCTGAAGCACATCCATTACGCGTACCAAGACCGGGAGGGCGGAGTCGCAGAAGCTCTTAGCCTCGCCGCCGACTTCGTCGGCAGCGACCGCTGCGTCCTTATTCTGGGGGACAATATCCTCGAGGAAGACATCTCGCCCTTCGTCGGTCACTTCGCCGCGCAGCCCGGGGGGGCAAGGATCCTCCTCAAAGAGATCCCGCAGCGCGAGCACCTGGTTCACCTCGGCGTCGCCATACTCGACGATCAGCGCGTGGTGCGCATTGTGGAGAAGCCGCGCGATCCGCCCTCGCCCTACGCGGTCACCGGCGTCTATATGTATTCACCCGACGTCTTCGAGATCGTCGATGTCCTCGCCCCATCAGATCGCGGCGAGCTGGAGATCAGCGACGTCAACAACGAGTACATTCAACGCGGCCTCATGGAGTATGACGTACTCGCCGGATTTTGGGGCGATGCCGGCGAGTCCATCGACCACTACATGACCGTAATCAACTACGTCGCCGGCCACTGGCCTCGATCTTCTTCCGTGGATGGGACGCCGTGAGAATCCTCGTTACGGGTGGCGCCGGCTTCATCGGCAGCACTTTCGTACGTCGGCTGCTTGATCAGTCCGATGACGAGGTGCTGGTGCTGGACGATCTGACCTACGCTGGAAACCTGGCGAATCTGAGCGGCCTTCGGGATAACCCCCGTTACCGGTTTGTTCGCGGCGACATCGCAGATCCCGAGGTAGTGGCGGATACGCTGGCCGGCTGCCAGGCGGTTGTGAACTTCGCGGCCGAGAGCCACGTGGACCGCTCTATCCTGGATCCCAAGTCCTTCATCAACACCAACGTTTACGGCGTCTACGTCCTGCTAGAGGCGGCGCGATTCATCGGAGTCAACCGGTTCCTGCACGTAAGCACTGACGAGGTATACGGTGAGGTCCGCGAGGGATCGGCTTCCGAGGACGCCCCTCTCCGCCCTCGGAGTCCCTACTCAGCGGCCAAGTCCGGGGGCGAGATGTTCGTAGCCGCCTACCACACCACGTACGGGCTGCCGACGCTCATCACGCGCGGATCCAACACGTTCGGGCCGTACCAATATCCGGAAAAACTACTCCCCATCGTTATTACCGAGGCGATCGACAACCGCCCCATCCCGGTCTACGGCAACGGACGGCAAGTCCGTGACTGGCTCTTCGTGGAGGATCACTGCGCGGCCATCGACCTGGTCCTCAGACAGGGAACTCCCGGCGAGGCCTACAACATCGGCGGCGGGAACGAGCGGTTCAACATCGACGTCATTGAGCGGATCCTGGATTTGCTCGGGCGGCCGCGGTCGCTCGTTCAGCACGTGAGAGACCGGCCGGGCCACGACATCCGCTACTCGGTCGACTCGGCCAGATTAACTGCGCTGGGCTGGCATCCCGCTCTACCTTTCGAGGAAGCCCTGAAAGCCACAGTCCGTTGGTATGCAGACAACGAGAGTTGGTGGCGTCCGCTGAAGGCGAGCCCGGACTACCTGGAATACTTCCATCGCAACTACGGCGAGCGGATGCTCGCCGCGGGAAGGTGACGCGGACTATGCCGGTGGTGGCAGTGGTTGGCGGACAATGGGGCGACGAGGGCAAGGGCAAGGTCGTGGACCTTCTCGCCGGCGGCGCGGACGTCGTCGTGCGAGCCCACGGGGGCGATAACGCGGGGCACACAGTGGTGAATCCATACGGTGAGTTCGCCCTTCACCTGGTTCCCGCCGGCATCTTCAACCCGAAGGCGCTATGCGTCATTGGGCCAGGCGTGGCTCTCAACCCTGCTGTCCTGATTACGGAGTTGGATGCGCTAGAGCGTCGCGGCGTGTCAACGCGAGGGCTCATCATCTCCGACCGGGCCCACATGGTGATGCCCTACCACCTTTTGATGGAAGGTCTTCAGGAGCGCCAGCGGGGCGAGGACGCTATCGGGACAACCGGACGCGGCATCGGGCCGGCCTACGCTGACAAGATCGAGCGCATCGGGCTACGGATCGGCGACCTCCGAGAACCAGACGCGCTCCGCCACCGACTCGCGACTGCCGTGGAGCAGAAGAACCGAACGCTCCGCGCTCTGGGAGAGAGTGCAGCGATCTCCGTGGATCAGATCGAGAGCGAATACAAGGGCTACGCCGACCGACTCCGGCCGTTCATCGGGGACGTCGCGCCAGTCATCCACTCGGCCCTGGAGCGAGGCGTGTCTATCCTGCTCGAGGGGGCCCAGGGCACGCTGCTCGACCTTGACCATGGCACCTATCCGTATGCGACGACCTCGGCGTGCACGGTCGCGGGCCTCTGCCAGGGCTCCGGTATCCCTCCCCGCGCCATCAGCCATTCCGTGGGGGTCTACAAGGCCTATTCCACGCGCGTCGGCGCCGGCCCGATGCCCACTGAACTGAACGATGCGACCGGCGACTATCTCCGCGAGCACGCGCACGAGTTCGGCACAACCACCGGCCGCGCCCGCCGGTGCGGGTGGTTCGACGCAGTCGTCTCGCGGTACACAGCGCGCATCAACGGATTCGACAGCATCGCCCTCACGCGGCTGGACATCCTGGATGAAATGGCGGCCATCAAAGTATGCATCGCGTATGAGATCGACGGTGTACGCATCGAGCAGCCGCCGGCAGACCCCGCGCTATTGTTCAAATGTCAGCCGATTTACGAGGAGTTGCCGGGCTGGCAGGAGTCGCTGTGTACTATCGTCGACTTCGACGAACTACCCCCGGCGGCGGCGCAATTCGTCGGGCGCATAGAGGAGTTAGTCGGGGTGCCCGCCGACATCGTCGGTGTCGGCCCAGCGCGAACCCAGACCATCAGCAGACAGCGTATCTGGGGTGAAGACTAACCGGGATGCTGGACCGTCTCGTCCTCAAGGAGAACGAGATTTTCGCGGTCACCGACCGCGATGGAAACATCAGGGCCCAGAACGCCAACGGTCAGGGTTTGTACCTCGGCGACACCAGGTTTCTCAGCCTGTTCGACTTCTCTATCGACGACGTACCGCTTCAGCTCCTGTCCAGCGCGGGCGAGCTGAACTTCACAAGCACCCTCCAGTTGGCGAACTTGCCAGCGACGCTTTCCGATGGAGCCCACCTCCCTGCTCGCACGCTGAGCGTGCGCCGCAACCGCTTCATTGATAACGGCCTGCACGAACGCATCGGACTGCTTAACTACGGAGGTAGGGCGCTCACAGTCAAGCTCAGGCTTACCTTTGGAGCGGACTTCCGCGACCTGTTTGACGTGCGGGCTTACGCCGAGCGCACACAGCGGGGTGTTGTCGAGACACCTGAGGCGTCCGGCGACATCATCCGACTCAAATACCTGGGGCGGGACCAGGTTCCCCGCACGACCGTCATCGACTTCGATCGGGTGCCCGACCGGGTCGATCTCTTGAACCCCGAGGCCCAGGCCATCGGCCCTCCACCCGAGCACGTCACGTCTGAGCTAGAGAGCGATCCGCGAACCGAAAGCGGCCGCACCCCGCCACTTGCGCAGGCCTCGTTTACCGTGACGCTGGCGCCACGGGAGCGGTGGTCCGTAGCCGTGCATGTGGCGCCCGTGGTTGGTGTGCAGCCCAAGCCACCCCCGCCAGCCCCGCTGCTCGACGATTCCTTCGGGAGGATCCTGGATGGGTACCGCGAGTGGGAGGCTGGCTGCACCCGTATCACGACGGACCACGAGCTCCTCAACCAGCTCATCCTCCAGAGCTTGCACGACCTGCGTCTCACGATGAATCGTGCCGAGACAGGTCTGGTGCCCGTGGCGGGCATCCCCTGGTTTGCCGTGCCGTTCGGGCGCGACAGCCTCATCACAGCGCTCCAGACCCTGTGCTTGACTCCCGACATTGCCTACGGCGCACTCCGCTTTCTCGCCGCGCATCAGGGGAAGGCCGTTGACCCGTGGCGCGATGAGGAACCCGGGAAGATCCTTCACGAGATCCGAAGTGGGGAGATGGCCACGCTCCGGGAGGTACCCCAGACACCCTACTACGGTAGCGCGGATGCGACCCCACTCTTTGTTTACGTCTTCACAGAGCTGGTGCGCTGGACGGACGATTGGGAGCTGGCGGATGCGCTGCGGCCTAACATCGAGCGCGCGCTGGACTGGATCCGCACCTACGGCGACGTCGACGGCGACGGGCTCGTTGAGTACCGGTCCCGATCACCCAAAGGCATCCGCAACCAGGGCTGGAAGGACTCCTTCGATGCGGTCTGCTTTCCAGACGGCCAACTGGCCGAGCCGCCCATCGCAATGGCCGAGATCCAGGGCTACTGTTACGGAGCTGAGGCGCGGATGGCGCCGCTGTTTCGGCGTTGGGGCGAGAAGGCGAAGGCCGAGGCGTGTGAGCGCTCGGCTGCGATGCGGAAGCGGCGCTTCGATGAGGCCTTCTGGCTGGAGCGCGAGGGCTTCTACGCCGAGGCGCTCGATAGGGACAAACGACCCGTGCCCGCCATGACCTCGAACCCGGCACACTGCCTCCTCATGGGCATGCTGGACGGCCCACGAGCCGACGCCTTCGTCGAGCGGCTCATGCGTGAGGATATGCTGTGCGGCTGGGGCATCCGGACTCTGAGCAGCGACTACCCGACCTTCAACCCCATGAGTTACCACAACGGCTCGATCTGGCCGCACGATAACTCGATCGTCGCGGCTGGCCTCCAGCGCTCGGGTTACGCGGTTGCCGCGCTGCGCGTCATGCAGGAGACGTTCGAGGCCGGCCTTCGGCTTCCCGGCTATCGCGTGCCAGAGCTCTATTGTGGCTTCAGCCGGGACCGCCGCTACCAGTCCTCGCCTGCGGCCTACCCCGTCGCATGCTCGCCGCAGAGCTGGGCGGCAGGAGCAGTGTTCCTCATGCTCCAGCACCTGATCGGGATTGAACCAGACTTGAGCGAACGAAGGCTTGTACTCCGGCCCTCGCTGCTGCCGTCACTGAACGAGGTCCACTTCGCAGACATGCGCCTGGGCGAGCAAAAGGTCTCGATCCACGTCTGGCGCTCCGGCCAGGACATCCGATGCGAGGTGGCTGGGGCCAACGGCCTGGAAGTCGTCATCGATCAGCCCTGAGGGCGAAGGCCAATCTCGCCGAGCCCGGCGGCGATCGCTTCGGCGGCGTCTGCCGGGAGAAGCCGAGCCGCGGCCTCCGCCAACGAGGCGCGGCCGGCGGCATCGTCCAGCAGCCGCCTAACGTGTTCGGCGAGCACACTGGCGGTGAGCTCTCGCTCTTCGAGAACCACCCCCGCCCCATGCCGCGCGAAGACCGCTGCGTTCGCTTCCTGGTGCGAGTCCGGCATGGGGACCACAATGGCCGGCTTCGCCAAGGCAGAAATCTCCGATAAGGCCGACATGCCGGCCCGCGTCAGAACGACGTCTGCAATCGCGAGGGCGTCCGCCATCTCTTCCACGAGAAACTCATACTGGTGGTAGCGGGGGTGGCTCAGATCCCGGCTCCCTTTTCCGGCTCCGGTGAGATGGATGATCTGGCAGGGCTCGACGAGGTCGCGCGCAGCCTCGACGGCAAGCTCGTTCAGTCTTAGAGCGCCGGTCCCGCCGCCCGTCACCAGAACTGTCGGTACGCCTGCCAGAAGATTGAAGCGCTTGCGGGCTCGGTCGCGGTCGCCGCGCAGCACCGAGGCGCGCACAGGGTTACCGACGACCCGCGCGGCAGACGTGCGGAAGGAGCGGCGAGTCTCGGGAAACGCCACGGTCAGCTGGGTTGCGAAGGGGGCCAGGATCCGGTTCGCCAGACCCGGCAGCAGGTCTTGCTGGTGGATGCTGATCGGTACTCTCAATAAGCATGCGGCTAGCAACGGCGGGACCGTCGCGAAACCGCCGGCGCCGAACGCCACGTCGGGGTGAAACCGACGCACGACGCCTACCGCTTGCGCCACTCCCAGGAGCGCCAGGCCCGGATCGGTCAGATTGCGCCAGGTGGCGAATCGTCTGAGCCGCCCGGCGCGCATCGGCGTGAACGCCAATCCCGCCGCGCGGACCAGCGCTGCCTCGGGGCCAGCGACGGTGCCGACGTACATGCACTCCACGTCGGGCCGCATTCTCAGCATGGCCTCTGCCACGGCCAGCACCGGAGCGGCTGACCCACCCGAGCCACCACCAGCCAGGAGAACCCGCATTTGCCCACCCACTCCGCGAGTGTGACACGCATCGAGGATTTTGTAAGATATTGCACGTTTCCGCAGGTTTTCGCCGAGGAGTGCAGGGTGGCAGCTCCCTCCGCTGCCCTTTCGCCCGACTGGATGTCTATCGGACGAGCATGCCAGATGCTGGGTGTTAACCCGGCAACCCTGCGGCAATGGACCGCCAGCGGCAAGCTCCACGTGTACCGAACACCCGGAGGCCATCGACGGTTCAGCGCCGCCGAGATCGCCGCCTTCAGCAGAACGGAGAACCTCAGCGACCCGTGCAACGTCGCAGACGAGGTTATTGCGCAGCTTCGATCGCGCTATCGAGCGCTCGCGCAGTCACCGGCCGCGCACCAGGGGTGGCTTGCCACCATCGACGATGGTGCTCGGCGCCACTACCATGACCTGGGCGACCAGCTCCTGGAGCTGCTCGGCCGTTACCTCCACGCCGGCGCGCCTCGCCTGAGACATCGAGGTCTGATGCGTGCCCGTGAGATCGGATCGCAATACGGAGACCTCGCACGGTCCTCGGGTGTCGACGCGCCGCGGGCGGTTGAGGCCTACCTGCTGTTCCGGCGCCCGCTCCTCGACGTGCTCTCGCACAGCCTTCTGGCGCACGCCGCCCTGGCCTCCCAGCTGGGCCGTCTCATGCGCGACGCCGAGCGCATCATGGACGAAGTGCTCGTCGGAATGACCCGCTCGGGCCCCAGTTCCCAACACGATGACCCCGGGCCGATCCCATCCCGTAGGGAGCGAGAGCCCGTATGACAGCCGCCACGTTGAAGGTGCTCGGGCTGAACCACCGAACGGCTCCCGTCGAGGTGCGCGAGCGACTGGCGTTCACCGACGAGGACCAGCCTCAGGCGCTGGCTGCGCTATCTCAGCTCGGGGATGAAGCGTGCATCCTCTCCACCTGCAATCGGACGGAGCTGTATTTGGTCTCGGACCTCGCCCACCCGGAGACCGCGCTGATCGAGTTCCTCGCAGTGAGCCACGAGGTGCCGCCGTCGGAGGTCCGTCAGCACTCCTACACTCTGGACGAGGAGGACGCTGTACGCAACTTGCTGCGTGTCGCCAGCGGTCTCGACTCGATGGTGTTGGGCGAAGCGCAGATCCTGGGGCAGGTGCGGACGGCGTTCCAGGCCGCGACGGACGCCCACACGGTCGGCCGCATCCTGGGTCGCTTGCTCCCTCTCGCCATCGAGGTGGCGCGGCGCGTCCGGACCGAGACGAGTATCGGCCGTGGCTCCCTATCGCCCAGCTCTGCCGCCGTCGAGCTGGCGCGGAGCGCTTTGGGCGAACTGCGAGCCAGTTCAGTGCTTGTGATTGGCGCCGGAGAAGCAGGCAGGACAACGGCTCGTAGCCTGGCTGACTCCGGGGTCGAGCGGATTGTTGTCGCCAACCGCTCACTGCCGGCGGCCGAGGAGGTGGCGGCCGCGGTGGGCGGAGCCGCCGTCCTCAATACGGACTTGAGTACTGCGCTAGAGGGCGCCGACATCGTCATTAGCTGTACGGGCGCCGCCGAGCACGTCGTTTCACTCGACATGATCCGCGGCGCCATGGCCCGGCGCGGACAGCGCCTCCTGTTCTGTGTCGATATCGCGGTACCGCGCGACTTCGACCCGGCGATCGCCCAGGTCCCGAACGTCCACCTCTACAACGTCGACGATCTCCGTGCCATCTGCGCTGCCCATCTCCTCGACCGCCAGCACGAGGCGGAGTCGGCCGAGCGGATCGTCGAGGAGGGAGTCGCGGACTATCGCACCTGGCACGCGGCCCAGACCCTGGTTCCCACGATCGGCGCGCTCTACCAGCGAGCCGACGCCATTCGACGCACCGAAGTAGACCGGACGTTGCGCAGGCTCAATGGCCTATCAGCAGATCAGCGAGACATGATCGACGCCATGACCGCTTCCATTGTGCGACGCATCCTGCACGACCCCGTTAGTGCCCTGAAGGCGCGGAGCGCCGATCTGGACTCGCCAGAGCTGGCCCGGCTGGTGCAAGAACTGTTCGCCCTGCCCGCTGACGCTCTCGAGGCGCCCGGCCGACCCCTTCCATGACCGGCACGCCCACGCAGGCCGCGACATTGCGGCTCGGCACGCGCGGCAGCACCCTGGCCCGGCGTCAGGCGTCCATCGCCGCCAGCGCGATTCGTGCCGTCCACCCCAACATCACTTGCGACGTCCTGGTGATTCGTACGCGTGGCGATCTGATGCCTGAGCAGCCCGTCTCCGAGTTCCAGGATCAGGGTGCGTTCGTGCGCCAGATTGAAAACGCCCTCCTTGGGGAACGCATTGACCTCGCGGTCCACAGCTTCAAGGACATGCCCTCGGCCTCCACGCCGGGGCTGCGCATCGGCGCCTTTCTACCTCGGGCTGACCCGAGCGACGTGCTGGTGAGCCGCTGGGGCCGCAGGCTGGCTGAGCTCCCCGCTGGGGCAACGGTTGGGACTGGGAGCCCAAGGCGCGCGGCTCTCCTGCGGAGCATACGCCCGGAGGCAAATGTCGTCGCGCTCCGCGGCAACGTAGACACCCGCCTCCGCCGCGTTGCCGACGGCGATCTCGATGCTGTCGTTCTGGCCCTGGCCGGACTCCAACGACTCGGCCGGGAGCACGAGGTGACCGAGATCCTGGAGCCGCTGGAGTTCACGCCGGCTGTCGGCCAGGGGATCCTCGCGGTGCAGATCTGCGCGGACGACCGACGCCTCGCCGACCTCCTCACCCCGCTGGACGACGCGGACACGCGGGTGTGCGCATCCGCCGAGCGCGCCGTGGCCATGACGATTAAAGCAAGTTGCCACACACCGCTTGGCGCATACGCTCGCATTGCGAACGGGCAGCTGGAGCTGTCGGCGGTGCTGGCATCCGACGAGCCTACCTCTCTGCTCCGGGTGCGGGATCGAGGTGATCCGTTCGAGGCGGTGGCCATCGGAGAACGCGCCGGGCTCGCACTCATCGCTGCGCTCCGCGAGGCAATTAGCATATGAAGCGCTACGCCGCGGCTGACCCCCTTGAGGGCCTGACCATACTGGTGACGCGCCCGCAAGGGCAGGCACGCGGTTTGGTGGAAGCGCTGCGCGCGGAGCGAGCGCATCCCATCGAGATGCCGGCCATCGCCATCGAGCCGCCGGACTCCTTCGAAGCGCTGGACGGCGCCATCCGGCGGGGCGGCTACGACTGGGCGATCTTCACCAGCGCCAACGGCGTGGAGTCTTTCTTCCGCCGCCTGCGCGTCCTCGGCAGCGGGCCCGACTGGTTTCGAGGAGTCAGCGTCGCGGTTATCGGTCCAGCAACGGCCGGCTCCCTCGCGGCGCATGGCGTAACCGCCGACCTGGTGCCCGATGAATACGTCGCCGAGGCGCTGGTCGCGTGTCTGAGCGACACGGTGGCTCTCGCGGGCCAGCGCGTGCTCCTACCGCGCGCGGACATCGCGCGGGACGCGCTGGTGAAGGGATTGCTCGAGGCCGGCGCGATTGTCGACGCGGTGGAGGCCTACCGAACGGTCCCTGCGCCCGCTGCACCCGAGTTGGTGAGGCAGCTGCGAGGCGGACAGGTCGACGTGGTGACGTTCACGAGCCCATCGACGGTGCGCGCGCTGCTATTGATGCTCGGCGCCGATGCCGACGCGGTCGCCGACGCGACCATCGCCTGCATCGGCCCGATAACCGCGACAGCCGCTCGTGAGGCCGGACTCCACGTGAACGTTGTGGCAACCACATATACAGTGCAGGGGCTCGTGGCCGCGCTGCGGACCTATTTCGGTGAGCGGCGAGCTGATGTTCTTGTCACGCGGGCTCACAGCCAGCCCAGCGCAAGCCAGGCAGAAAGGACAGGTCCGGCATGACTGCACCGCTCATTGAAACTTCCAGCGCCGCGACCTCGCACACCACCGGCTTCCCCAGCATCAGGCCTCGGCGTCTGCGGCGCACGTCGCAACTGCGGCAGCTCGTCCGTGAGACCGCGCTCGCGCCATCTGACTTCATCGAGCCTCTCTTCGTTGCTGAAGGGGTCCGCGAGCGAGTGCCGGTGCCCTCGATGCCCGGCGTCTTCCAACTATCGATCAGCGAGCTGGTGCGCGAAGCACGTGAGACCGAGTCGCTTCGCGTGCCGGCCATCATCGTTTTCGGGATTCCCGACGCGAAGGACCAGCTTGGAACGGGCGCCTACGACCGCGACGGCATCGTTCAGCGCGCGGTACGGGCTATCAAAGATGCCTGCCCGGACCTGGTCGTCATCACGGACGTCTGTCTGTGTGAATACACGAGCCACGGGCACTGCGGCGTCGTCTCGGATGGCGCGGTTCTGAACGACCCCACCCTTGAGCTCCTCGCGCGGACTGCCGTCTCCCACGCCGATGCCGGAGCCGACGTTGTGGCGCCCTCCGACATGATGGACGGGCGAGTCGGAGCCATTCGGCGAGCCTTGGATGAGACCGGCCACGTGGACACTCCAATCCTGTCGTACGCGGCGAAGTACGCGTCGGCTTTCTATGGCCCGTTCCGAGAGGCTGCCGAGTCCACGCCGCAGTTCGGGGATCGCCGCTCATACCAGATGGACGTCGGCAATGTCCGCGAGGCGCTGCGGGAAGTGGAGCTTGACGTCCAGGAGGGCGCGGACATGGTCATGGTGAAGCCGGCCCTGGCCTTCCTGGACGTCCTCTGGCGGGTGAAGCAGACGGTTGCCGTGCCGGTGGGCGCGTACAACGTGAGCGGCGAATACGCAATGGTGAAAGCAGCCGCGGAGCGAGGGTGGATCGACGGCCCGGCCATCATGCTCGAGATCCTAACGGGGATCAAACGAGCGGGGGCCGACTTCATTCTCACCTACCACGCGCGGGAGGCGGCTCGCGCCCTGGGGTGGGGGTAGCTCGTGAGAGCGCAGATCGGACGGCCACCCCCCTCCCCAACCCTCCCCCGCAAGGGGGGAGGGAGCAGGCTCGACTCCCCAACCCTCCCCCGCACGGGGGGAGGGGACAGGCTCGGCTCCCCAACCCTCCCCCGCAAGGGGGGAGGGGACAGGGTTGCCTCCGCCGGCCCTCGATGACACCAGGGCCACGCTCAAGAGCCCTCTTCGCTCGCGCGGCCCAGCTTTTCCCGGGCGGCGTCAACAGTCCTGTGCGCGCGTACCGCGGCGTCGGCGGCACTCCGCCGTTCATCGCCTCAGGCCGCGGAGCGACGGTCACGGACGTCGACGGGCGGACATACCTCGACCTTGTGTCATCGTGGGGCCCCCTCATCCTCGGCCACGCCGACCCGGAGGTCGTAAGCGCCATCGCCGAGGCGGCGCAGCGGGGCTCCACCTTCGGTGCGCCCACCGAGGCGGAGCTGGCCCTCGGTGAGCTGATCGTCGCGGCGATGCCCTCAATCGAACGGCTGCGCTTCGTCTCGTCGGGGACTGAGGCCACCATGAGCGCCCTGCGAGTTGCTCGTGCTTACACCGGGCGTAGCAAGGTGCTCAAGTTCGACGGCAGCTATCACGGCCACAGCGATGGGCTGCTGGTGGCCGCCGGCTCGGGCGCACTCACCCTTGGCGTGCCGTCCAGCGCCGGCGTTCCACAGTCCTGGGCTGCCGAAACTGTGAGCGTTCCTTACAACGACTTGACCGCCGTCGAGGCGGCGTTTCAGCGCTTCCCGGGCGAGATCGCCGCGGTCATCGTGGAGCCCGTGGCTGGCAATATGGGCGTTGTGCCTCCTGCCCCCGGCTTCCTCGATGGGTTGCGTGACCGCACCGCGGGCGATGGGGCCCTTCTCATTTTCGACGAGGTGATCACAGGCTTCCGAGTCGGGTTCGGAGGAGCGCAAGATCACTTTGGCGTATCGCCCGACCTCACATGCCTGGGTAAGATCATCGGCGGTGGATTGCCCGTGGGCGCATTCGGTGGCCGCCGTGAGGTGATGGCTCTCATTGCGCCGGATGGCCCCGTGTACCAGGCCGGCACCCTTTCGGGAAATCCCGTGGCAATGGCAGCCGGCGCCGCCACGTTGCGACGACTGCGCGACCCTGCCTGCTATGAGCGGCTCGATGTCCTCGGCGCTCGGTTGGCGACGGGGATCGCCGGCGCGGCCGAAGCGGCCGAGGTTCCGCTCAGGGTCCAGCGCGTCGGCTCAATGCTCACGCCCTTCTTCGTTGACGCGGATGTCGTGGACGTAGCATCGGCGCGGCGGTCCAACACGGAGGCGTACGCGCGCTTCTTCCATGCGCTCCTGGGCGCTGGCGTCTACCCGCCCCCATCCCAGTTTGAGGCCTGGTTCGTCTCCCTGGCCCACGCCGAGGCGGACGTCGACGCCATCGTGGAACGGGCCGAGGCGGGGCTGAGGGAGCTGTCATCGTCCTGAAGAACTGTCATGCTGAGGAGTCATGGGCCTTCGGCCGGCCCGAACCCATGAAAACCGCTCATGGTGAGCTTGTCGAACCATGAGGCCAAGGTTGCCGACCCTCAGGCTCGCCCTTCGACAGGCTCAGGACGAGCGGTGTTTTTCATGCTGAGCGTCAGCGAGCCATTTCCCGGAAGATCCCTTCGGCAAGCTCAGGGCAGGCTCTTCGCCGGCGCCTGAGGATGACAGGTGGGGGCCTACTCCTCGTATCTCGTGCGGTTCCTGGCCTGGTCCGCGTGGCGCTCGCAGGCGAGCTGGATCAGCCGGTCGATGAGCTCTCGATATGCCACCCCGGACGCAGCCCACAGCCGCGGATAGACGCTCATCGACGTGAAACCGGGGATGGTATTGATCTCGTTTAAGTACAGGGAGCCATCGTCCCGGCTGAGGAAGAAATCCACGCGGGCGAGGCCGGCGGCGCCGATCGCCTCGAAAGCCCGCACCGCGAGCGACTGCACCTGCGCCGCGGTTTCCACATCGACGTCGGCCGGGATCACGAATCGAGTTGAGGGGTCATGGTACTTGGCCTCGTAGTCGTAGAACTCCCGAGAGGGGATGACCTCGCCCACAACAGAGGCGGCGGGCTGCCGATTGCCCAGCACGCCGCACTCGAGCTCACGGGCATTCACGGCCCGCTCCACGAGGATGCGAGACCCGAACTGCGCCGCGAGGTCGATGGCAACCGCCAGCTCCCCCTGATTTCGGACCTTGCTGATGCCTACGCTCGATCCCAGGTTGCTGGGCTTGGCGAAGCAGGGAAAGCCAACCGCCGCCTCGACTCGGCCCAGAACAGCCGACGAGTCCCCTTCCCAGTCCCCGCGATCGATCGGCACGTAATCCACGACCGGAAAGCCGTGAGCGCGAAAGACCGTCTTCATGAGGATCTTGTCCATGCCCACCGCCGACGCCAGAACGCCAGACCCGACGTAGGGGACACCCCCCAGCTCGAACAGGCCCTGGAGGCAGCCATCCTCACCGAAGGTGCCGTGGACGAGCGGGAAGACGACTTCGATGCCGTCGCTGAGGGGAGCCGAGGGCGGGCCCGCGGGTTCGAGGGCGATCAGGGCGGGCTGGCCGGGATCGGCACTGGGAAGCACCCGGGCGCCGGCCGCGCCACCCCGCGTGAGGAGGGCCCGCGGCGGCGCTGCCAGCCACGCGCCCTCCTGGCTGATCCCGATGGGCACCACCTCGTAACGCTCGGGGTCGATCGCCTGGATAAGGGAGCGGGCCGACTCGATGGAGACCTCATGCTCGCCAGAACGGCCCCCGTAGATAACCGCGATACGCATCCGGCTGGGGGGAGACATAGCACGAGTATAGATGCAGGATGCGGGCGGTGGCGGGCGGCCGTTAGAATGTACTTTGCTGTGAGTTCCGTCGGCGTGGTCGCGGCGCCGTGACTGCCTGCTTATTCCGGGAGGCGCGATGAACATGGTAGGACGAGTGACGCGGCGGGCCGCCGTCCGCGTGGTGGCAAGCGTCGTCCGACGCGCGCGGCTGGTTGGCTTCCTCGTTGTTGCCGGCGGAGGGTTGCTGATCGCCAGCGCCCTGAACTTGCTCCCCTTCAACATCGTTGCCACGTCGGCGCCCGCTGGCGAGACCTACCGCCAGGTCGACGGCGAGCCCGCCGCTATCGCCAACTACATCAAGGGAATGCAGCTGGGCGATGCCCGGCTGATGTGGGAGAACTACAGCGACCGCGGGGCACGCCTACTACTGCGTCGGGGGTTTACTATCCAGGAAACGCAGGCTCAACTCGACCGTGCGCGCGAGTTCGAGGAGCGTATCCTGCAGGTGGATTACGTCGGCAACCGCCCCATTCCGAACGGCAGCCTGCACTTCTACGTGATCGCCAGGTCCGGTGGGGGTGCTTCGCGCTTCCCCATGCAGGATGTTGCGTACACCCCCTACGTCTTCACCCTGGATGCGCAAGGCAAGATCGATAGGACGGAATAGGAGACCGAATTGGCAGCACCAGTCGCCCATGAGCTACCGGAGCAGCTGAACCGCAAGATCGACGAAGGCCTCGACCGCGTCGGCAAGTTCTTCGGCTTCTGGCTTCGCGTCCTTCTCATCGCCGGGATCTTCGCCGTTGTCATATGGGTCATCTTCTTCTCGCCGCAGGCGGAAATTCTCGCGCCGATCTTCTTTACACTGTCGGGTTACCTCTTCTACATGATATTTATCGTCTTCGCCATGATCATCCAGTTCGCGGCGATGTTCTGGTTCTTGGGTCGGTCGCGCGTGTACTGGATCATGCCAGGAGAGACAGGCGTCGGGTTCAAGGACTATAAGGGCAATCCGGAGATCGTAGAGGTAGCCCGGCGCATCGTCACGCTACTGCGCGGCGTCAGGCACTTTAGAGACATGGGCGGTGAGGTGCACCACGGCCTGCTGCTGATCGGGCCGCCGGGTACGGGAAAGTCCTACCTGGCACAGTGCATCGCGACCGAGGCGGGCGTGCCCTTCTGCTATGCCAGCGCGCCCAGCTTCCAGTCCATGTTCTTCGGCATCTCCAACATGAAAGTCATGATGCTCTACGGCAAGGCCCGCAAGCTGGCCCGCAAGTTCGGCGCATGCATTGTATTTATCGACGAGATCGACGCGATCGGCGGCTCCCGCGGCGGGCAGTCGGCCACCGCCGGGCTACCCATCATGGGCGGGATGTTCGGCGGTGGATCCGGGCTGTTGAACGAGCTGCTCCTGCAGATGGACCCGCCCCGGGTAGACGATGGTCGGGGGGCGCGGCTACTGCGGGCGATGGGCCTTCGCGTTAAGGGCGCCGAGCGGCCCGCCGTCCTCACCATGGGCGCCACCAACATCCCGCACGTACTCGATCAGGCGCTCATACGTCCCGGACGCTTCGACTGGAAGCTCAGCATCGACTCGCCCGATTTCGACGGCCGCAAAGAGGTGATCCAGTACTACTTGGACAAGGTCACCCACGACCCGGATCTCTCCGTCGACCGACTCTCGCACGATACGATCGGCTACACGCCCGTCGCCATCAAGTACATCATCAACGAGGCGTGCGTCGTGGCCCACTTCGACGGCCGGGACGCCGTCGAGTACCGGGACTTCAACCTCGCCCGCGAGATGTATGAGTGGGGGCTGCGCCAGAAGATCAACAGCATGTCTGAGGAGGAGCGCCATCGCATCGCGGTCCACGAAACGGGCCACGCCATAGCCCAGGTGAAGCTCTTGCCCAAGGAACGCCTCATCCAGGTGACGATCGTCCGCCACGGCGACGCGCTCGGCATCACGGGGAGCAAGCCGGAACAGGAAGTCTATGGACACAGCATGGACGAGCTGCTGGCCGACATCCAGGTGTTCCTCGCGGGCAAAGCAGCGGAGCAGGTCTACATGGGCACCGAGTTCACCGGGGCCGGTAGCGACCTCCTCCAGGCAACGCGCATCGCGGGCGCTATCATCGGCCACTTCGGCATGAACGGTTCGCTCTACGCCGTGGGGGCCTTCGGGGAGGGGCCCGACCCGAGGATGAAGCGGGAGATCGAGAAGATCCTCGAGGACCAGCTCAAGAAAGTGAAGAGCCTGCTGGCCGAGTACCGCGAGCCAGCCGAGGAGATCATAAAGGTCCTCCTTGAGAAGGACGACATCATGGGGGACGACGCCATCGAGATCATCCGCCAGTTTGAGGAGCGAAGGTACGGGCGGGCCCTTTCCGAGCCGGCGGACAATCGAACAGAAGAGGACACCCTGGCCGAAGTGGCTTCGTCCCTTCTCGGCGCCTCAGGCAATCGGAACGGCGCGCCCGTCAGTCCATGGGCGCCACGGAGCGCAGCACCAGGTGGTACGGCCGTGCCGTCGTGGGACATGGAGTCGCACCACCCGCTGTACGGGCCCGACGGCATCCGCCGGCGGTCACGGACATAGCTGGCCGTTCAATTGTAACGGCCCCTCGCTCGTTGGTCGCCGCCGGGGCGATCTCCCCCTACGGCCAGTTCCTGATCGCCACAACCAACCCTGGCAAGGTGCGCGAGCTGCGCGCCTTGCTCGCCGAGTTGCCCCTCGCGCTGCTGAGCCCAACCGATTTGGGCCTCAACCTGGCCATCGAAGAAACCGGAAACACCTTCGTCGAGAACGCCCGCATCAAGGCCCAGGCGTATTACGAGGCAGCGTTGTTCCCGACGATTGCCGAGGACTCGGGCCTCGAGATCGATGCGCTGCGTGGCGAGCCGGGCGTGCTCAGCGCCCGCTACCAGGGGCTGCCCGACGGGCCGGTCAAGAACGCCCATATTCTCGATCTCCTCACCAGCGTGCCGCCGAGCCGGCGCAGCTGCCGATACGTCTGCGCCATCGTCTACATAGACATGACCGGGGCGGAGCATGTCTTCGAGGGCGAGTGCCGCGGGCGCATCGCGCCCGCGGCCGCTGGCGCCGGCGGATTTGGCTTCGACCCCATCTTCTTGATCCCACGCCTGGGGCGCACAATGGCGCAGCTATCCGAAGCAGAGAAAAACCGCGTCAGCCATCGCGGGCGGGCGGCCCACAAGCTGATGCGGTATCTGAAGGCGACGTCACATCGAGTCCGAAGTCGAGCTTGAATAGGACTCACGGAATCCAGCGTGCTAAAGACCAGATCCTCGGGATGTGGTATGCTGGAATACCATGAAGCGGACAACAGTCAAGCTCCCCGACGACCTGGATGCCCGACTCCGTCACGAAGCCGCGCGGCGTGGAAGCACGATCTCTGAGATCACTCGCGAGGCGATCAAGGCACACCTCGGGCTCGAGCCCCAGCGTCGATTGCTCGCAGCCGGTGCCGGCAGTAGCGGCCGCAGTGACATCGCCGAACGGATCGAAGAGATCCTTCGGCAGGAGATCGGTCGATAGCGATCCTGGTCGACGCCGGGCCACTGTATTCCTACATCGACTCCGCCGACCGGCACCACGCAGCCTGCCTTGATCTCTTGCAGACTCACCCAGGCCCACTGATCGTCCCGCACCTTGTCGTGACCGAGGTCGTCTACCTCCTTGCAACTCGCCTGGGAGTCGACGCTGAGGTGCGCTTTTTGGGTGATCTTGCCACGGGAGCCTTTAGCGTCGAGCCTGTCAGCGCCCGCGACTGGCTACGAATTGCCGAGCTAGTCTGGACCTACCGTAACCTACCTCTCGGGACCGTCGATGCGTCGCTGGTCGCTGCGGCCGAACGCCTGGGCATAGCTGAAGTGGCGACGCTCGACCGCCGTGACTTCTCCGTCGTCCGCCCCGCTCACGCGTCCGCATTCACGTTGCGACCGTAGCGGTCCGGCTAAGCCCGTAGATTTCCTGCCTCTACGGCCAGGCATCCTCGAAGTGCTCGATGCCCCCGAAGCTCATGTAATCGTACGTGCGCGACTTGAACACGACGAAGCGCGCGGGGTGCGCCGGATCGCTATTGATTGACTGGTGCGTGCTGAGCACCGGGCAAGCCACCACGTCGTTGGTCTCCCACTCCCACTTTTCATCGTCGATCACGTCGTAGCCGCGGCCCTCGATGATGAAATGGACCTCCTCGCCCACGTGGTGGTGCTTGCCGGAGCGCCCGCCGGGCGGTAGCTCATGAAGATAGCACTCGAACAGGCGCAGTCCGTTCGTGAGCGGCGGGTGCTGCGGGTGCAGGAACCACAGCGCGCGGCCGTTCCGGGTGTCCTGCCACTGGCGGTCGCTCTGCTTGATCACTTGCGGCACCGACTGCCGCCAGTAGCATTCCTCCTGATAGAGGCGTATGTAGTACTCGTAGTCGTCGCTCGCTTCGTGGCTCGGCACGGGTGGCGACTCACGAAAGCGCCTCGCCATCTGCTCTGTACCGATGGCGTTCGCTCGGAACAGGAACTCCTGCCCGTCCTCCCGCCGATAGCCGGCCACACCGCCGTTCTCGTCGTACAGGAAGCGTGCCCCCTCGGGCAGCTTGAAATACTCGTTCAGCTCCACGAGCTCGCCCCCGGCCACTTCGCCGTGGGCCGCCTGGCAGTAGATGATTCGGGTTGGTCCCTCGTCGCAGAAGTGCTGGTGCATGCAATAGGGAGGGACGATCATCAGGTCGCCTCCCTCCCAGTCGAAGCGCTTGCCGTCGTGCACCTCATGGCCCTTCCCCTCCACGATGAAGAAGGGCACCTCCGCGTAGTGCCGGTGGTTGGCGTTCTTATGGCCGCCCTCGACCATCTGCATGAGCAGCCGGAGGGTGTTCATCTGCGCCAGCCAGGGCTTGCGATCAAGGAGCACCAGGTCGGGCCCGGTGAACACCTTGTGAAAAGCCGACCGCGACTGCTCCCACGGGGCGGAGTCGTACTTCACGACCCTCGGCCGCTCCTTGTAGAGCTTATTCCACTGCGCACGATCCCGGTCCCGCACCTCGTTCCACTCGTAGTCCTGGACCCGCTGCTCACGCTCCGGTTGCCGTTCGCGTACTCGGAGCCTCTCCTGCATGTCGTCTGCTCCTTAAGATTTTTCTGTCCGCCTTCGCCCCCGCGAGCGAGAAGGCGCGTTCTACAGCTTGCATTGTTTTCGGACTTGGAACTTGGGACCTGCGACTTCGACCTTGGGACTTCGGACCTTGGGAGTCCGTCTGACCACAGTCCGGCGCCGCGATTGTAGCATTGCCCGTCGTGCTACAGTACGCGCGAGAACGCACCCGGAGGTGCCCACGGTGCCCCACGTACGGCTGATTGCTCCGACCATCATCACGACCATCATGATGGCCTGCGCCCCGGTCGCTCCCGCGGGCCGGTCGTCACAGGTGGACACACCATCCTCCCCTGCCAGCGAAGCACGCACCCTGGTGATGGTGCTGCGGCAGGAGCCCCCCAGCATCGCGTCGAAGCCCCTGCGGGAGGCGGGCTCCAGCGTCGCCAGCGCGACCCGTCTCTTCAACGCCGAGCTGGACTACGTCGACGAGCGTGAAGTGGCGCATCCCTACCTCGCCGAGGCCCTGCCCCAGCTGCACACGGACAGCTGGCGCGTGTTCCCCGATGGGCGCATGGAGACCAGCTACCGGCTGAAGCCAAACATCACCTGGCACGACGGGACTTCCCTCTCCGCCGAAGACTTCGTCTTCGCCTGGCGTGTGTACCGGACTCCAGAGCTTGGGGCTTCGACCGACCGCCCACAAAGCCTGATAGAGGAGGTGCTGGCCCCAGACGCGCGCACGGTCGTCATCCGCTGGCGACAGCCCTACCCCGAGGCAGATGCGCTGCGAGGCACATTCCAGGCCCTGCCTCGACACATCCTGGAAGCGCCGTTCCAGTCCGCCGCGAGCAACCCGGAGGGTTTCGTCGGCAATCCGTTCTGGAGCAGTGAGTACGTAGGCGTCGGGCCCTACCGCCTGGATCGCTGGGAACCGGGGGCTTTCCTTGAAGGTGCCGCCTTCGCCGGCCACATGCTCGGACGCCCGAAGATCGAGCGGGTTCGCCTGCTGTTTATGCCGGACGCCAACGTGGTGCTCGCCGCCCTGCTATCGGGCGCGGCGCACATCGCCGTCGACAACTCGCTGAAGTACGAGCAGTCCGCCATCCTGGAGCGGGAGTGGGGCCCCAGAACCGAGGGCGTGATCCTGCTCAGCCCCAGCCAGTGGCGCTCAACGGAGTTCCAGTTCCGCCCCGAGTTGGTGAACCCGCCAGCCATCCTCGACCTGCGGGTGCGGCGGGCCTTAGCCCACGCCATGGACCGACAGGCCCTGAACGAGATCTTGCTGGGCGGGAAGGGGATCGTGCCCGACACTCCCATCTCGCCCCTCGCCGCCTATTACGCGGCGATCGATCATGTGACCAGCAAGTATCCGCATGATGCCCGGCGCGCGGAGGCGCTCTTCGCGGAGGCCGGTTTCACGCGGGGCTCCGAGGCCTACCTCGCGAGCGCCGCCGGTGACCGATTCCGCTTCGAGCTGTGGACCATCGCCGGCGCGCAGAATGAGGTGGAGCTGCCGATCTTGCTCGATACGTTCCGTCGCCTCGGGCTAGATGTCACGCCGCATATCCTTGGCGCTGCTCAGCTTGCCGACAGACGGGTCCGCTCGAGCTTCCCGGCGCTCTCACAGACAAGCGGTGGCGGGGGCGAATCGGGCCTCGTGGGCCTGCGGTCGGCGCCGCCCGGCCCGGAGAATCTCGGCCTTGGCGGCGGCGGTCGCGGTGGCTGGGCCAACACGGAGTTCGACCGCTTCGTCGACGCCTTCAACACGTCTCTCGACCGCAGCGAGCGGACCGAGCACATCGTCCAGATGGCGAGGATCTTCAGCGAGCAACTGCCCAAGGTCCCTCTCTTCTTCAGCATTCGCGTCACGGCACACGTTGCCACGCTCAATGGGCCGCTGCTCAGCACAACGCCCGAGGCTGGCAGCGAGTCCTGGAACGTCCACGAATGGGCGTGGCGCTAGCGAGGAAGTGATCGAGAGCGTGGAGTTTCCCGGGCTGCGCCTCAACGTGGCGAAGCTGCTGGGCGACGATCTCCCAGGCGTTCTGGCTGAACTGCAGCGCTAGCAGGCTGCTGCAAAACCCGCTCACCCTGAGCTTGTCGAAGGACCCGGTGTGGTTCGACAGGCTCACCACGAGCGGAACTTAAACTTCTTTCCAGCAGCCTGCTAGACGATGAAGCCCTGCTCCCGGTACCAGCGCTCGGCCCCGGGGTGCAGCGGGACATCGATAGGGGTCGCCTCGGTGTCCTGCCCGACCTGGGCCACCCCGGTGTAGCTGTCCTCCCAGGGCATCCACTCGGCGCGCCCATTGACGGCCGCGCACACCTCGTACGCCGTTGCATCAGGCAACGAGGCCCGGGTGTAGAGCGGCCAGCCGCTGTAGTCGATGCACGCATAGTCCTCTCTCAGGTGCGGAAAGCGGCCCGCCGGGATGACGACGCGGCGCCAGCCCATCTCTCCCGTCTGGCGGAAGATGTCGTCTTCCAGGGTAATCGGGCGCATGCCGTGGGCCAGCGCATCGTCGAACCAGCTCGCTATGCCCTCGTCCAACACAGCATCGACCTCGCCGGCCCGGATCCCCTCCACTCGACGCGGATCACCGGGAGGACCAACAAGCTGGAACGAGCCGCCCCACGACTCGAGGTCCGAGAGGGTGAAGCCGTATAGCGGGAGTAGCTGGTCGGTGAGGACGCGGGTGGAGTGCGTCGGATCCTCGCGCATCGACATCCGCAGGGGATAGCGCTTCTCTCGGACCTCCGCGAGCGAGCGGAGCCCGGTCCGCTCGTGAAAGAGTACGACGAAGCGGTCCCAAGACGGGTAGCTCATCACAACGCGGACCGGCAGTGGCTCTGTGAAGAGCCCCGTACCTCGGTACGCCTGGGTAAGCGCGCCCGACGGATTGACGAAGGCCATCTCGATGTCGCCAGCCACGACGGCATGGGCCAGGATCGGCGACCCGGTCGCCATGCGGAGCCCGGGCTTGAAGCGTTCGCCCGAGCCGCTCCCGATCACGATGCACATATCGCGATCGCCCGTGTACGGCGTGTCCGGGTTGCCCGCGATATAGAGGCCGATCTCCCAGAGCGTCTTCGAGCGCTTGAAGTTCGCGCCGCGCGGCAGCGGTTCCATGCATCATCCCCCTTGTAGTCGCCTCATGACACGGCGCATATCTTACCGAGAAAGCAGCGTCGCCAGGTTCGATGCAGCGCAAATGCTGCGTCCTATGAGTTCGTGACCCTTTGGCGGGGCCAGGCTGCACCCCCACCCTCACCCTCCCCCGTCGAGGGGGAGGGGATAGTTGCGATAACGAAAATATCGTTATAATGTGGCCGATGGGCCCAATTGATCTGTCGCCCGCCCAGCGTATCATCCGTGGCTTTGGCGGCCAGAGCGCGCTTGCAAGCCTGCTCGGTCGGCGCCAGAGTACGATCGAGCATTGGGCGGCCACCGGCCGAATTCCGGCACAGTGGCACCAGCCCCTGATGTCGCTGGCCCGCGAGAAGGGTATCGCCTTGGAAGCGAAGGATTTCATCGAAGCGCACGACCACCCCATTGCTCCTCCCGAAGGGCGCGTCGGCATCATGCTCGTGGGTCTGGGCGCCGTTGCCTCCACCTTCATGGCTGGCGTAGAGCACGTCCGGCGCGGGACCGCGCGCCCCATTGGCTCGCTGACCCAGATGGGGACGGTCCGCCTGGGCAAGCGCACTGAGAATCGAGTCCCCATCGTCCGCGATTTCGCTCCCCTCGCAGGTCTCGAACAACTCGTCTTCGGCGCCTGGGACCCGTTCCCGGACAACGCCTATGAGGCGGCGATCAAGGCGGGCGTGCTCGACCGATATGAGCACGTCGAGCCAATTGCCGACTTCCTCAAGAGCATCGAGCCGATGCCCGCTGTCTTCGATAACTACTACGTCAAACGACTTGATCCGCCGAACGTCAAGCGAGCACAGACCAAGCTCGAGCTCGCAGAGGCCATCCGTCAGGACATCCGCGACTTCAAGGCTAAGAGTCGCTGCGACCGGCTCGTGATGGTCTGGTGCGCATCCACAGAGATCTTCATAACCGAGGACTCTGTCCACATGGACATCGAGACCTTTGAGGATGGCCTGAGCGAGAACGACCCGCGCATCGCTCCATCCATGATCTACGCCTACGCGGCGCTCCAGGAAGGGGTCCCCTTCGTCAACGGCGCCCCGAACCTCACTGCCGACATCCCCGCGATGGTCGAATTGGCCAACGATCGGCGGGTGCCGATCTGCGGCAAGGACTTCAAGACCGGCCAGACGCTGATGAAGACGGTGATCGCACCGATGCTGAAGGCGCGGATGCTCGGCGCGAGCGGCTGGTACTCCACGAACATCCTGGGCAACCGGGACGGCGAAGTGCTTGACGACCCGGAGAGCTTCCGGACCAAGGAGGAGTCAAAGCTCGGCGTGCTCGACTACATCCTCCAGCCAGACCTGTATCCCGAGCTCTACGGCGACCTTTACCACAAGGTCCGGATCAACTACTACCCGCCTCGCGGCGACAGCAAAGAGGGATGGGACAATATCGATATCTTCGGGTGGCTCGGCTACCCGATGCAGATCAAGATCGACTTCCTCTGCCGCGACTCGATCCTGGCCGCCCCGCTTGTTCTGGATCTGGCGCTGTTCATGGACCTGGCGAACCGGGCCGGCATGCACGGCATCCAGGAGTGGCTGTCCTTCTACTTCAAGAGCCCGCAGCATGCCCCAAGCGTCTATCCCGAGCACGACCTGTTCATCCAGCAGACGAAACTGAAGAATACGCTCCGCTGGCTTATGGGCGAGGAGCAAATCACCCACCTCGGCCAGGAGTACTACCAGGAATAGCAATGAGACGACGCGTATAATTCGTTACTCACGGGGCGTAGCGCAGCCTGGCAGCGCGCTTGGTTTGGGACCAAGAGGTCCCCGGTTCAAATCCGGGCGCCCCGACCGTCTCATCGACTAGCGGTGCAAGATCCCAATTGGAAGCTTCCGTCAATCTACCCGATGACCGCCCGCTGAACGACGAAGAGATCGCACGGGCCCGTTGCCAGTGCGATCCTGAACGACCGTTTCAACCCGCGTAGAGACGATCCGTTCCAGCCGTCTACCTTGTTTGACCGATTGGGTGTTCAGCATGAATGGTTCGGGGACCGTCTGCACCGCGTTCGCGTTCCTCCCGCGCGAAATCGGCCATTTCACAAGAGCGGGAGCAGCTCCCACCCGCGCGGGGGGTCCTTATAGAGATAGACCTGCCCCTCGATCGAGCTGGTGAGCGCTCGGGCGAAGGTGCTCAGCCGTTCCGCTGAAGGTGCTGCCGCGTCGTGCGGTAGGACAAGGATCCCCGCGTGCGGCATGGCCATGGACCACGCGTGCCACGCGTTGTGTAAGAGGACAAAGTCACCTCCGATTGTGCGTGACTAGCATTCGACCCTGTTGGGTAGCCCCAAGAAGATGCTCCGCGTCGCCTGCACGGTCGGTGCCAAGTTCGCGTGGAGTTGTTGCCGTATGGCCCATAGCCCGAAGTAGTGCCGCCACTTCACGAGCAAACATCGTGGTCGACATAAAAATCGGCCACGCGCGGCTAGGCCACGTTTTCCGCTATTCGGGCGTCGATCTCAGTCTGATGGCGGTCGTAGTAGGCTAATGCAGCCTCAACCGCTTCTCCTGATAGATCGTAGTCCCCGGAGGCTGTGGTTACGCTTCCGCCGACTGCCTTCCAGTGCCCGACAACGGCCCAGACGGGGACCCCAGAAGCCTTCAGGTGCGCATCCGTCGTCCCTGACGCGTATGGCTTCTCGTCGATGTACAGGCTGATGAGCCAATCGTCGTCTCGTTTGGGTGGCGGCCTGCTACTGGGGCTCATCGCTCCTCGCCGTCCGGCAAATGCCGAGGTGAGCCGGAACATTACCCGACGCAGATGCTCAACGGCCAATTTTAAAGCGCCACTCAGGTAGCGCGCTCGTAGCTCGCCCGTATGGCCGGCAGATCGCGTATGTGGCAGCGCGCGGCGATCGCGGAGCGCGGGCTGTCGTACACCGATGACAAGGGCAATCCGCACCCACGGCCCGAGGTGGCGATTTGAACGGGACAGCACTAGACATAGGGGGCAGGCGATGTGCACCAATTTGGGCAGTGCTGCAAACCACCCCTGTGGGTGGTCCTGTTGGTTCGGGGCGGGCTTAGAGTGGGTAGTAGGAGAAGGTCGTCGCCGTGGCCCACGAACGGCACCGTTGATCGAACGAGGAGCTGTGGTGGCCGCCGGCGCGAGAAGCGTATGAAGGGGAGGGAACGAGCATGCAGGTTCGTGAGATCATGACCCAGCCCGTGCACACGATCCAGCCGTCAGCGACGGCCGAGCAAGCAGCTGAGCTCATGGCCGAGTTCAATATAGGGACGTTGCCTGTCTGCGACGGCGATCACATCATTGGGATGATCACGGATCGCGACATCATCATCCGCTGTGTCGCCCAGCGCCAGTCACCGACCGACACAATCATCCGCACCATCATGACTCCCAATCCTGCAGTAGCCGGGCCGACGGATTCCGTCGAAGCGGCCGTCCAGCTTCTTGGAGAGCGAGGAATACTGCGGCTTCCGGTGGTGGAGGATTCCCACATCGTCGGGCTCCTTTCGGCAGACGATGTCGTGCGCGCCGTCTTCCGGAACAGACAGTAGGGGCGGATAATGGCCCCCCTTAAGGAGCCGTTCGCGGATAATCGCTTCACTTCGGGCGCCATTTTGTGCCTAGCCGTCGAGACCGGACGAAGTGGCGAACGGCTCCATAGCTCCGACACTCTGCTCCTACAACTGGTAGGATTGGCACCCATGGACGTCAGCGGGCACCAGGGACGATGTCGGGCTCCGCGTGTAGCCGACCGGGCGTAGGCTCTGTGAGGGAGGCTCCGGGCACACGCCCGGAGACCGGCGAGGTCACTAACTGGGTGACCAAGGCCGACGGAGGACTTCTTCGCTATGCGGGCGTCGTGATGAGCCCGAGGAGACCTGCCAGCGCGCACATTGCGAACAGCGCCGTCAAGATGCCAAACCACGCCATCTGCGCCCGATCAGTCAGCTTTTGTGCCACCGCGAACGACCCGACCACCATCGGGCCAACGAGGAGGACTGTGAGAATAACTACTACCGCCCCGGCCATCTAACGCCCCTGCACCTCGCGGATGACGTGGACGACGGACCACGTCTGGTCCTCCGTCAGTAGCTCGTTGAACGGTGGCATGTTCCCCAGTCCGTGGGTGACGATCCAATAGAGTTGGCCGTCGGTCCGTTGCTGGGCCCGCGCACTGGTGAAGTCCACCGGCGGCACGAACCCTGCGGCGGCGAAGCGCCTGGCCACTTCGCTCTCACCGCGCCCATCCTTGCCGTGGCACATCGCGCAGTTGACATTGAAGACCTGTCGCCCCTGCTCCAAACCTCGCGCTCGCTGCACGGGGTTGGAGAGCGTGCCAGCCTGCTCGAACGTGATGGGCGCGCGCCGCCCGGTCACGGGCACGGCGCCCGGAGGTGGCGCGAGCCGGTCGGGCTCCAGCAAACGCTGTGACACCTGGTAGTGCATCTCCGGGAAGATGTCGATGGGATAGGCGCCGGGCGCGCAGCCCGGCGATCCGAGCGCCACGAGCAACGCCCCCAGAGCCGCGGCACCCGCTAATGCCCTGTCCGCGAAGGCTTGACGGCGGCCGCTGAGGCTGCCCTCACCCGTCCTTGGCCCTGCGGGCCGGCGGCCGGCCTCTCCCACTGCGGTGGGCGAGGCACTGTCGGCTCCCTCTCCTGCCGCAGCGGGAGAGGGGTGGGGTGAGGGCAGACCTCGACGGCCGATGATACTAGGGTTCGGCAGGGGGCCCTCACCTAACCTCTCCCATTGCGATGGGAGAGGGATTTGGTTGAACGTGTCCTGGCGCCTCACGGTCAGGTTGTCCGACCTGAGCGCTGGTCGACGATGTCCACCGCGCCGGCGTCGCGAAGCGCCTGCTCCACGGCGGCCTCCCGCCCATCCGTCCGAGTGACCAGCAGACCCAGGTAGCCTTCGCTGATGCGTGGATCGTACGGTGCGCGGCTGAAGTCCGGCAGCCGGGACTCGAAGATGATGCCCAACACCGTGAACAGGATCGCGCCGAGCATTGTCCCCTCGTACATCACGTTGATCATCGGAGGAATACTGAGGATCGGCTTGCCGCCCGTGACGATCGGATAGGCCATCTGCGTTGCCACGGTTATGAGGAGTCCCACCGAGAAGCCACACGCAGCTCCGGCGAATGGAAACACGTAGAGCCGATGTTGCTCACGCTCTTCGCCAAACGCACCTTCGGGGTACGGGGAGTCGGTGAGCACCTTGAAGTCACCCCCCCCAAAGCCTGCCGCCCGAAGCGCGTCAACGCCGCGGGCAACGCCATCCGCATCCTGGAACAGCCCAAGTACCGCCTGACTGGCTGGCCTTTGCACCGCCATCGCCTCCCTTACTCGCGGATCACGGCCGGCACACGTGCGCGGCCGATCTGAACTTCGCGTTTCAGAATCTGTCCCTCTTTGATGTCAAAGAGCGGGATGATCGGGAAGAGCTTGGAGAACAGCAAAATGCCCGTGGTCACCAGGGCAAACGAGAACAGCGTGAGGATCCACTCGATTGGCTGCGGCTGATAGGGATTCAGCCAGGTGAACGTGAAAGGCTGCTTGAAGGACAGGGGCGGAACGATGAGGATGTAGCGCTCGAGCCACATCCCGATGTTCACGAGGATCGAGGTCCAGAACATAATGGCGATATTCCGACGGAAGCGACGGAACAGCCATATCGGCACGGGAATCAAGTAAGCCGTGAACATGAAGATGACAAAGAGGACGTTCCAGTAGGGCGTAAACATCCTCAGCTCCCAGATCGCCAGCTCAGTTGGCTCCCGGCTGAAGATGCCGAAATAGAAGTCCATGAGGAAAAAGTAGAGCCACGCCGTCGACACGACCACCAGGAGTCGCCCGAGCGCGTCGAAGTGATCCGGCGTGATGTAGTCCTGCAAACTGAAGACGCGGCGAAGGATCGCCATGAGAGTCGCCACGGCGGACACGCCGGAGTGGACCGCACCGATAACGAAGTACGGGGCGAATACGGTCGAGTGCCACCCGGGCAGAATGGCCATGGCGAAGTCGAACGACACGATGGAGTGCACTGAGACAAACACCGGCAGGATCAGGGCCGAGAGCAGGATGCCGGCGATAGTCTGGAAGCGCCACTGCCGAGCCGAGCCGTGGAAGCCCAGCGCCAACGTCCGATAAAAACGATGCCGCCAGCCAGTCGTGCGGTCTCGCAGCACCGCCAGGTCCGGGATGAGCGCGACGAATACGAAGAGTGAGCTTCCCGTCAAATAAGTGAAGATGGCGCTCGGGTCCCAGATCAGCGCCGAGCGCACGTCGGGGAAGATCCCGCGCGCGAAGTCGTAGGGCAGGAACCAGTAGATCATCCGCCACGGCCGCCCGAGGTGGATCAGCGGGAAGAGCGCGGCGGTCGCCAGCGCGAACACGGTAAGGACCTCGGCCGCACGCGTGACGGGCCGACGCCACTCTGCCTGGCTGAGCCGCAGAATGGCCGAGATCATCACTCCGGCGTGGCTGATTCCGACCCAGAACACAAAGTTCGTGATCAGAATCGCCCAAAAGACTGAGTTGTTGTAGCCGAGCAGCCCGACCCCGAAGATCATCATGAGGCCGAATGCTGTCAACCCAGCGCCAATCAGCACGCCCAGAACGGCCGCGGCGAACCAGAACCACCTTGGCGTGTGCAGCGGAAACCGCAGCAGGTCTTCGTTGACCTTGGCGGGCGATAGCTCAGCCCGTTCCTGCATCTGTCCTCCGGTTCTTATCATCCTGAGCTGCGGGCGAAGGATGTGGCGGAGGCAGCAATCGGAGCGCCCTCACCCTAACCCTCTCCCAGAGGGCGAGGGGATTTTCAGAACAATGACAGCGAGCCTCAGCGCGGTTTGGCAACGACCGCGACCTCCCTACGCAGATACGGCGCCTCTACCTTGAGAAGCAGCCCATTCTTGAATTCCCAGATCGAGATCGGCGGAACCACCCGCAGGGCCAGCATGTAGAGCAGGCCGACAGCCGCGAGCGCTCCGACAACGACCAGCACCTCCCCACCTCCGGGCAGGTACGCGGGCGGGGGGTGCTCGAGATGCTGGTCCACCGGTCCCGACACCGACCACGCGGCGACGTAGATGCGCATCCGGTCGATGAAGTTGCCTATCAGGATCAGCGCCGCCACAAATGTCGGCCCGTTGATACTCACGCGGATAGGGTTCCAGATCAGGAGGCCGAACGGAAGGATGAAGCAGAGTGAAAACACGAGGATGAAGAGCGGCAGGTACGGCCCGAACATGAGTAGCTCGAGAACAAACTGCTCCTCTGGCTTGCGCCCGTACCAGGGGATCAGGAACTCAGACCAGGTGAAATAGAAGAACAGCAGGGAAAGCGCCAGCATCGGTTTGGCAGCGCTCCAGAAAGCGTCGAGGCCAATGTAGCGTCCCAGTCCGCCGAAGCGGCGCAGAGCAGCCGCCAGCAGCAGCGTCGTGGCCACCGCCGCCTGCAAGGACGAAACGCCCTGGTAGGGCGCGAACACGGCGCTGTTCCAGCCAGGCACCTGGCTCAGCGCGAAATCGGCGGCGATCAGCACATGCATAAAGACCAGCATGATGAGGTAGAAGGCCCCTAAAACGACGATGCCGCCGGAGAGCACCTGCCACTGGCGGACCGTGCCAGTCCAACCGAGAGACAGCGCCCGTGCCACTGCGCTTCCGCCAACATCTCTACGGGAGGCGAAGTCGGGTAGGCTCGAGAGATACAGGAGCGCAAGACCGAGCAGCGCGAAGATGACGACGGCAATCCCGTCCCAAAGGTGCGGCGCGCCGGGCCAGTCGAACCAGATGCTGCGGCGGCCCTGCCAGTCCGGCAGCTGTTTGAGCGCGATGATGAACAGAGGGGTCGTCACGAGACTGGCGACGACGCCCAGCTCGGCGGCGCGCCGCAGGGGTATACCCCAGAATCCCTTGGCGAGGCGGGTCATGAAGGCAAGTACGGGCGCCGCCTGCAGCGTCGAGAAAAGGAAAGCCATGACCCCGACGACGTACCCCCACCGAGCGCGCGGCTCCGGACCCCCGGCGACCATACCAATCAGCGCTAGCAGGCCCCCCACCGCCAGCACCGCCAGCGCCAGGAGCGCGAGCCAGTAGCTCCCACTGTGCGAGCCCATAGGGCCCGCGAGCGTGGGCGCGACCTCGGCATTCGTCACCCGATGACGCTCGTTTGCTTCGGCCATGCTTAGCCCCTTCCCCCCCGGCGGGGGAAGGTTGGGAGGGGGGGGATGACCCGGGCGCGCCCCCCCTCCCTAGCCCTCCCTCGCGAGGGGGGAGGGAAACACGCCTCAAGCGTTTGGTGCAGCCCCATCAATGTGCCGCTCCACTCGTCGGCAGATTCGGGTCGACGCGCTTCAAGTAGACGACCACGGGCTCAGTGCCAAGCTCGCCCAGCAACGAGTAGGCCCGCTTGTCCTGCCCCAGGCGATTCAGGCGGCTGTTCTGGTCCTTCCAGTCGCCAAAGATCAAGGCACTCGTCGGACAGGCCTGTGCGCAGGCGGGCTGGAGGTCTCCGTCTCTGATCGCCTCGCCGGAACGCCCCTCCTCACGCTTCGCGCGGTTGATGCGGTGGATACAGAACGTGCATTTCTCAATGAGTCCCTTGCTTCGGACCGTCACGTCCGGGTTGAGCTGAGAGTTGAGCGGCTCCGGCCACTCCGGTTCCCAGAAGTTGAAGAAGCGCACGTTATAGGGACAGTTGTTGCCGCAGTAGCGCGTCCCCACGCAGCGGTTGTAGACCTGCACATTGAGGCCATCGCTGCTGTGTTGAATGGCGTAAACGGGGCAGACCGGCTCACACGGCGCATTCTGGCAGTGCTGGCACAGCACCGGGAGGAACCGCGCCTTGACATTGGGGAATTCGCCCTCCCAGTACCGCTCGATCCTGATCCATTCCTTCGCCCGGTTCTCCAGGTAGAGCTTCTCGTCATTGATGGGCACGTTGTTTTCCGCCTGGCATGCGACGACGCAGGCCTGGCATCCGGTGCACAGGTCCGTGTCGACGACCATCCCCCACTTGTGCTTGCTCTCCTCGCCCCCCTGGGCGCGGCCAGCCGGCTGCGTCTGCGCCATCATCCCTCCTCGAACTCGCCCCCCTCCAACCCCCTCCCCAAGCTTGGGGGAGGGGTTGGAGGGGGGGCCATCCTCACGACTCGCGCGTGACTTTTGCGACCTCTTGGTGCGGCATCTGTACGATTGGCGTGGCCGATCCCTCGAACTTGGGCAGCTTCATGCTCCGCCCGGTCTTCGTCATGCTCACGCGGGTGGCGCCATAGGCCAGCGTCCCGGTGGCCGCGTCGGCCAGCGGTGCGAGCAGGGCCGTCGGGTTCACGCCCCGCCCCCGTGCCCAGCGCCCGTACTCCGAGTGGCCCTGGCCCATGGGCATCGCCAAAACATTGGGCGGGGCCGCGGGATGGACGTATACGGGCACCTCGACGCGCCCGCTGGGCGACCGCACCTCGACGATGTCGCCGATAGTGAGGCGCATCTCCGCCGCGACGCGGGGGTTGACTTCGACCCACGTCTGCCACACTGCGCTCGTGATGGGATCGGGCGTCGCCTGCAGCCAGGGGAGGTGCGCGCTCTCCCCGGCGCCAAGCGTGTTGTGGGCGAAGACCACGAGATGGAACGGGAATTCGGATTCCGTGCCTTCGAAGCGCGCCGGCTGGACACGCGGCCCGGCCGCCGCGCGCGGCGGCGCGCCGAGGGCGGCCGGCGCGGAGGCCTGGTCCCACCAGCCCCCACGCTGCAAGAGCTTGGTCCAGAAACGCTCGAAGTCCGTGTCCTGCACGCTGCCCCGATTCAGCTGCCGCAAGCCGTCGGCTCCCTCCCGGATCGCGTCCTTTAGCGTCTGCCAGGGGAGCGCATTGCGCACCGGCCCACCGAGCCGGTCGGCCACGGCGAGGAGCACGTCGCCGAAGCCACGCGTATCGTAGAACGGCCTGACGACTGGCTGCTGCACGCTGACCACCGGGAAACCCGGGCCTGGATCGGGC
Organism: uncultured Chloroflexota bacterium; assembly: GCA_964417895.1. Classification (GTDB taxonomy): domain Bacteria; phylum Chloroflexota; class UBA6077; order UBA6077; family SHYK01; genus CAYQJS01. The sequence goes on from CAYQJS010000016.1 coordinate 74,802, forward strand.
ACGTCGTCGCCCCAGTCCTCCAGAGGCAGATGGGACGGCAGGATGAGATCGGCCAGGGCGGTCGTGTCATCCATGAAGCTTGAGAAGCTAACGATGAACGGCGCCTGCCGTAGGGCTTCTCGGAACTGAACCGCGCCGGGCAGGGCGTGCACCGGATCCGCCCCGTGAACGAGCACCGCCTCGACCTGCTTTGAGCGCAGCCGCTCAGCGAGCTGTTCCCAATCGGCCAGACGAGTCCCGGCTCTGGCGCCCGGGCCCATGGTGGGCCCCGCGTTGAATCGCACGCCGCCATCGCGCCCCACGTTGCCGACCACCAGGTTGAGCGCCAGGATCGCGACCATGTTGTCGGTGCCGTTGGTGTAGGAGCCGGCCGAGCCGCCGCCAAGGGCCAGGCTGGGCCGGCGCGAAGCAAAGTCGCGCGCAATCTGGCGGATGCGCTCGGCAGATACACCTGTGTCCTGGGCGACGCGCTCTGGGCTGAAGGCATCGAGCGCTGCTCTGCCACCCACCACCTCGGCTCCGGCGGCATCGCCAAGGCCCTCTGAGACGATCACCTGCGCTATCGCCAGGGCCAGAACTCCCTCGCTGCCTGGCCGCGCCGGGATCCACTCGTCCGCATTCGCCGCGGTCATCGAGAACCGCGTATCCACCTGGACCAGATAACCCCGCGGCGTACCCTGCCGGGGCTGGAATTGACCAACCCGGTAATTGCCTTGCCGAAAGATCCCGTACTCTACGCCGTAATGGACGGGTGAGAGCCACGTGCTCAAGAAGTCGGCCCCGAACGACAGCACGTAGCGGGCGTGCTCGATATCGAACTCCGGTAGCGCATCTTGCCCGAAGACCCGACGAGCCGCCTCCCGCGCAGGCGCCTCAGAGACCGGGTCCAACGTGAGCCACTGCGCCCCGTAGCTCTGGGCGAAACGGTCGAGGATGAGACCGCGATGCCCTCGCTCAGGCGCCGTCACGAGGGCTACCGCATTGCTCCGTCCCCGTAGCCCACCGAGTCGAGCCGTCAGCTCACCGAGCGCTTCGTCCCAGGTTCGGATGGGCTCGAAAGCGCCCGAACCGCGATCCCCGCTGCGGCGCATGGGCCCCTGGATGCGGTCAGGGTGGTATTGCTCCTGGACCACGGCTTGCCCGCGAGCGCAGACCTTCCCCAGGTTCAACGGGTGGTCGGGGTTGCCTTCGATCTTCTTGGACCTGCCTTCAATGACCCGAACGATGAGGCCACACCCGGCGCTACACCCCCGGCAGGTCGTGGCGTACCAGTTCTCGTAAGAGGAGAGTACGTCCTCAGCGAGACGGACTCGGCTCTGCGCCATGTATTCGCGCGTGGGCGGCTGGCAACCGGTGAAGGCCACGGCGCCCACGGTAGAGGCGCCGAGCGCCTTCAGGAATTGCCGCCGCGAGAGCCCATGCTCGCTCTGCTCTATCGGTCCGCTTTCCTCGGCCATACCCTCACTCACGCATCGGCGCCGGAGGCAAACCCGCGCCGATCGATACTTCCCGTCACTTGTGACACGTGGCGCACTCCGCCGAAGCGCCGTTCTGACGATGGCAGGCCACGCAGTCTCCCATGTTGAGTGTTCTAACCTGTGTGACCTGCCCCATGTTGCCCACGTCGCCATGGCACGTTGCGCACTGGAAGCCAGCGCGGAGGTGTGCCTCGTGAACGAAGTTCACATGATCCGGCATCCGATGGATGCGCATCCAGTCGATGGGCCGCTGTGCCGTCCAGGCCTGTCGGACTTTGTCGATCTCCTGCTGGAATTGCTCGTTCCCGGTGCCGGTGATCACGGAGTGGCAGAACATGCACTGCTGCACGTCCGGGTAGCCTGCCGTCGCTGCGTTGGTCGCCGTCCGGTGGCAGAAGGCGCACTCCAGCCCCGCTGTCTGCACATGGACCTTGTGGTCGAAGTACACGGGCTCCGGCGGCGTCCGGTTGAGGGGCAGAGCCAGAATCCCCGGCGCGATGACGGCGATGAATGCGATGAGCGCTGCGAGCCCGCCCGCCGGCACGACGATGAGGGCAAGGTAGCGCATGCTAGATTGCGAACCGTGGGAAGAATTGCTGCAAGAACGCGACGATCACGGAGATCGCGCGACTCAAGGCGAAGAGCGCCAGAACGAGCGAAATGCCGGCGATTGGATAGAGCACCCGGCGGATCGTGAGCACACTCTGGGGAGTGTACGAGTTGGACACCAGCGAGGGGATGACCCCGTGACCGAGCAGGAACGCCAGCGCGGTGTTGATGGCGAGGCCGACGAACAGGAATATGTGGGTGAGCGCGACGCTCACCTGGCTCCACTGTTCAGGGCCCATTACACGTGGGTCCATCACACCATCCTGTTGGGATTCAATTTGATGTTAGCGGATTTGTGAGCCCGCTCACACTCCGCAAACACCCTAGCGAGCCGGGTTGTACGGATGGCTGAAGAGGAAGGCAGCGATGTCACGCGCCTCCTGCTGGTTCAGCCCGAGGTTGGGCATCGTGGCGCCAGACTTCATTCCCGGCGGGTCCATGATCCAGCGGGCCATGTTCTCGGGGGTATTCTCAATGCGATCACCCCCGAGCGTTGGCCGCAAAACAACGTTGGTCAAGTTGGGCCCAACGGCGCCGTTCGCGGTCGGCACATGCTGAACCGTGTGACAGCCGGGGCACCCCTTAGTAGCGAACAGCATCCTGCCCGCATTCGGGTCACCAGGGACCGCAGGAGCAGCCTTAAGGGGGGCAACCGCGCCGCTCTCGGTGGGGACACGGGAGGGCACCGGCGCAGCGGCACATCCAGCGGCCGAAAGCATGACCAGGACTACAGCAGCGATGGGTGAAGCTACTCGCCAGGCGCCCGCCCAGTGGGAGGGGTCAACTGCCGGCTGGCAAACGTTGCCAGACGAGGCCCGCGTCATTGCGTCCGTCTCCCTGCGGTATCGGCCGCGCGCATTGTAACGGAGGACCGAGTCTCGATGCCTGGAGACCGAGGGTTGCGTCATCACAGCCCTCTCTCAGCTCTCCGTTTCTCGTCGCGCAGCCCTTGCAGAATCGTGGTGCGAAGCCGCTCGTACTCTTCGGCGGTGATCCCGCCCGCGGTACGATCCAGCTCGAGGTCAACCAGTCGGTCCACGGGATCTTCGCGCCCGGCGGCCAGGTCCGCGGCGGGGGAATTCCGGCGCGCGCGCACCGCCGCGGCAATCACCGCGAGCAACCCGATGGTGGCGCCTCCCACGGCGGCGGCCGCTGGCGGCACGGCGGCAATCGGGCCGCCAGCCACTGGCAGGCCCGCCACCTGAGCCACGAGGGTTTGCCCGGAGGCCAACGGGCCACCGGTCTTCACCCGAAAGCGCTGCCCTCCGATGTCTGCCGCGTCCGCGGCGGCCAATTGATCGCTCGAAACGGCTGGCCCTGCCTCCGGCGCGAGGATGCGAAAGGTCTCGACAGGGTATCGAATCCCTCGCTCGAAGCGGTAGGCAGACTCTTGGTACGGGAAGCGGTAGCTAAAGGCGATTTCGGTGCGACCCGGCGGAAGCGGGCTCAGCGATGCGACGCCCCGGTCGATCTGCACTAGGCGCGAGGGGTCGAGTCCAATCTCGGCCCGAACGTCCGATGCGTTGGAGGGGAGACCGAACACGAGCAGCCCCCGGGCCCCGCCAGGGCCGTCGGCCCTCGGCACGAACGCGCGGTCGGTGGGGTTCTCAATGGTGTGGGCCTCGAACACACTTATGGTCCGGTTCGCCTCATCGACGCGCGCCATGACGACGGTACTCCGCTCGAAGCGGATTCCGGGATCGGTTTCGGACGCCTCGTACACCGTCAGGTCGGGGGCCACAAGTTGCTCGGCCTGGGTCGGCTCGATGCGCTGGCCGTAGGACGCACCTCCGTATTCGACGCCGACAAGGTAGATGGCCCCGGCATTCCGACCAACGCCTTCGACACGGTAGTGGCCCGCTGCGTCTGTCTCCCCGTTCCACGTATTCTCGACGCGCTCTCGCGTCAACGCGGCGACTCCAACCTGAACCCCCTCCAGCGACGGAGCCCCGGCGGTCCCGTTGATGATCTGGCCTTCGACAGTGAATGACGAGGAGTCTTGCGCGGCGGCGGGTTGCGTCGTCAGCAGCATCAACAGGCAAAGAGCAGCAGCCGTGAGCATGCCGCTGGCCTCGCTCCTCCTGGAGAGAGGGGAGGGTTGATCCCACCGCCCCTCGAGGGGGGAGCGGTGGGGAGGGGGTGAATCCCCAGGCCGGCAGATCACGGAGTCCACGTGCCGCCGCTGTCGGTGCTCACGAAGAACTGGCCCCTATCATCCGCGACGACGACGCGGTCGCCGCGCGCGCCGATGGCAATGGGAGCGCCGCGAAACGGCAGCTTCGTCCACTCCGCTCCCGAGCTGGTGCTCCGGAACAGGCCTTGCGTCGTGCCCGCGTACAGCACGCCCCGCCCCGGCTCGGCGGCCACGGTGTGGACGAGGCCAGCGAGTGCCAGGTTGGCGGCCCCGGCCGCGGGGGCCCAGGTGCGTCCGCCGTCGGCCGAGCGCGCCAGGGTGCCGCCGGCCGCGAGGAAGAGGACGTCGCCGCCACCGGCGCCGGGGAGCACAGCCAGTGTGCTCACGTCCTGCGCGACGGGGGGGCCGGTCGCCTCCCAGTGGACGCCATCCCGAGAACGAAAGACTCCGGCCCCCACCACGTAGGCGTAAATACCCGAGTTCCCCATCGCGGCGCCATGGATATCGGTCCCGGGGAGGTCGTGAGCGACCCCTGACCACGTGACGCCGTCGTCAGTGCTGGCCGCGAGCACATCGTGGCCCAGCGCAACCCGGCGGGATCCGTCGGCCGAGGTCACCAGGGCCATCACGTCTCCGACTAGGCCCGCGGGCTGCCACGAGCGGGCGTCGCCGCTCCGGAGCAGACCATCATGGTGGCCCACCCAGTATTCCCCGACGCCATCGATCATCGCAGTGTGGGCGTGAGCAAGCGGCAGCGCCGCGGTCGGCGCCTGCTGGGCCTGCACGTCCGCCAGGCGGATGTACAGCGCCACTACGCCCACGACGGCGACGAGGGCAATCCCGGAACCGGCAACGAGCGCCACCTTTGGCCGCGGCAGAGCCCGTCCGGTGGAGTGGTCGAGAACCCGCGCGCCTCCACCCTGCCCGTCCGCCGCCGGAGGAGAGGCCAGTGACAGAGTCAGGTCGTTTTCGATCCGGGCGCGCACATGGGCTCGCTCAACCTCGCGGACGTCCCTTTGTCGGAGAGCTTCCGCCGCCCGCCGACGCTGAGTCTCGCGCAGTGCCGTGTAGTCGTCGTCGGAAAGATTTCCCAGCTGCCAGTCCATTTCGAGATCCTGCAGATCAGCGAGCGCACCGCGATACCGCTCTTCCCACGGCCCTGGCCCGTTCGGGCCGACTGCCGTTAACGGCCGGCGTCGCGCCAGGGGCAGGATGATCGCGACCAGGGCCGCGCAGGTGAGTAGGATCGCCGCCAGGGTAGTCACCTGATGGGCTGCTCCCGCATGCCATCGGACTCCCGGTCTACCTGGGCGAGGTAGCTCTCGAGCTGGCCATCATCAGTCTGCTCCACTGCCTGGCTTCTCCGCCTACTAGTGCGGATCAGCCACGCCACCAGGCCAAGTGCGGCCAGGGCACCCGCGTAGGGAGCGACCCACACCACCGACGTGAAGCCTCCTCGCGGGGGCGATAGGAGCACGGACTCCCCGTAGCGCTCTGCGAAGTAGGTCAGAATGGCGGCGCGATCGTCTCCCGCTTCCAGCTTGGTCCGAATGATGCCTCGCATCTGGGCGGCGAGCTGCGAAGGCGAGTCAGCCACGGAGAGCCCCTGGCACACCGGGCATTGCAACTCTTGGGCGATGTGGCGGGCCTCTTCATCGAGCGTTTGGGCCCGGGCAGAGAGCGGCGCCCAGACCGACGCCGCTACCAGGCAAAGCGCGGCCAACTGCCATCGGATGGCCGATCGGGACCGCTGGTTCATCACACCGGCTCTCCCGTCTCCGCCCGGCGCCCAGCGGCAACCGACGGTTGAGGCCTGAGGGCCAACGGCTGACGGCTCTGCGTTGTGCCCGTCGGGAGGGGCGCCGGCTGCGGGATGTTCGCTCGCTCCGGCCACAGCGCTACGATCGCTCCGAGCAGCAGCGCGCCGCCGCCCACCCAGATCAGGGACACCATCGGGTTCAACATCGCCACCAGGCTGATCGTGCCGTCGTCACCCCAACCGGCGAGCACCAGGTAAAGATCCTCCAGGCCTTGCATCTCGATGGCGACGTGAGTCGCGGGCTGATCGTTGAAATTCTCGTAGAAGACCTTGGCTGGGGTGACCGTTCGACCCGGGCCATCCCCCTCCGAAAGGACCAGCTGAGCGGCCACCGTGCGCGAGCCGGGCGCGGTGCTCTCCGCCACGCCCGTGTGGGTGAGCCTGTATGCACCTATCGTCAGCGAGGCGCCCACGGGCAGCGTCGCCTCTCTCACCTGCTGATAGAACGACGAGGAGATCACGCCCACGGCTATCAGTGCGATGCCGAGGTGCACCAGGTACCCACCGTACCGGGAGCGCGCACGGGCAACCAGACGGGCCAGGGCGAGCCCCGGCGCCTCGCCCGTGGCCCGCACCCGCGCCCGCGCGCCCCGCCAGTACTCCCAGCCCACGGTGGCTGAAGCGAAGAGCGCGGCAGCCAATGCGACCACGGCCGCGGCGCCGCGCAGGCCGGCAACGAGCAGGACGGTGACGCCCAACCCTGCAACCACGAGCGGCACGAGGAAGGAGCGCCGAAGTTGCCCGAGGCTGGCGCGCCGCCACGGGAGCAGAGGTCCGATGCCCATGAGCACCAGCAACCCCAGAAGCAACGGTCCGTTGACCTGCTGATAGAAGGGCGCGCCGACAGTCGCCTTGACGCCACGAACCGCTTCAGAAAGAACCGGGAAGACTGTCCCCCAGTACGTTGCAAAGGCGACGCTGACGAGCAGCACGTTGTTCAGCAGGAAACCCGACTCACGCGAAACGAGGCCGTCGATACGTCCCTCGTCCCGGAGCACCGGCAGACGGGCCAGCAGCGCGGTCACCGAGCCGATTACGACCACGGCAAGGAACGCAAAAAAGTAGGGGCCAATTGCTGACTGCGCGAATGAGTGCACCGAAGAGATAACTCCGCTGCGCACAATGAACGTCCCCTGGATGGCAAGGCAGAAGGTCGCAATGATCAGCGCCATGTTCCATACCTTGAGCATGCCGCGCCGCTGTTGGACGATGACGGAGTGGACGAAGGCGGTCAGAGCGAGCCAGGGCAAGATCGCGGAATTCTCAACCGGGTCCCAGCCCCAGTAGCCGCCCCAGCCCAGGACGTGATAGGCCCACCACGCGCCGAGCAGGTTCCCGACGCCCAGGAACGCCCAGGCGAACAGCGCATAGCGGCGCGTGGCCCGGATCCAGTCTCCGTCGGTCCTTCCGGCGATCAGAGCAGCGAGGGCGAAGGCGTAGGGCACCGCGACGCTGGAGTACCCCAGGAGCAGCATCGGGGGATGGATCAGCATCCCCCCGTCGTAGAGCAAGGGGTTCAGCCCGCTCCCATCCACGGGAGGGACCGGGAGCCGCTCGAATGGATTCGAGACGAATGATAGGAGCACCAGGAAAAAGGACTCAATCGCCATGAGCACGCTAATGGCATAGCCAACTATGTCCGGCAGGCGGGCATAGTTGGCTCGGATAACAACCGCGGAGAAGATGGACAGCGCCAGCGCCCAGTACAGGAGGGACCCGGGTTGGCCGCTGTAGAACGCAGCGATGTTGTACTCCACGGGCATGGCTCGACTGGAGTGCTCCGCAACGTACCGCAGCGAGAAGTCGTGGGTCACGAAGCTGATGAGGAGAGCACAGGCTGCCAGGCCGAGCATCGCCGCCACAACGTAGGCGCCGTTCCTTGCGGACGCCGCGAGCCGCTGGTCGCGCGTGCTCGCCCCCAAGAAGCCCGCGGCAGTCGCGCATATAGCCGCCACGAGCGCCGCCATGAGCGCGCCGGCGCCCAGATCAGATGCCGTCACCGTCGTCGCCTCGGCCTCACTGAATCGTGGCCTCCCGCCTGTCGCTGTGTGGTGGCTCTGCAACCGCACGGCGCCCTCACCATCGGATCGCCTCCTCGTAGATGCCGCGCAGCGCCAATGCCAGCCCGTAGATGGCGACGCCAAGGCCCACCACTCGGCTCTCCGGGCGACGCCAGCTGGCGAGCGCCGGGTCTGGGTCTCCCGAGATCATTCCGATGGTCCGGGCCGCGTAGAACATCCAGACCCCTAGAGCGACCTTGGCTCCCAGCAGTGCCAGGTAAGTTGGGGGTAACGTTGCGCGCCCCAGGCGGTCGGTCGCCAGGATTACCCCTGTCAGAATAAAGACGGCGATGCCCAGCCGAAGGGCTTCCCGAAACGGCCCCCAGGTCCGCGCAGCCACCGGCCCCCCGGCAATTCGGGGGCGCACCAAAATGTACAGCAGGGTGCCCCCGACCCACACGGCGGCAGCCAGCGCGTGGGCAAGGCGAACAGCGGCGAGGAGCATTTCTCCAAGGTCAGGCACCCGCTCATTGTAGCCCGACCTCGGGGCCGCGATCCGGCCCACTCATCTCAGTTATCATGTTGACAGGTTCAATGGAGGAAGCTACCGGTGCAGGAACGGTCCACGACGATCCACGTAGCGCCATCCACGATCCTGCTCGTGGCATTTACCATCGTCGCTTCGGTCGGCCTGATTCTTCTGGCATTGAACCTGGTCAACGTACTGGTCACGCTCTTCCTGGCTATTACGCTGGCCGAGACGATCCGCCCACTCGTCGAGAACCTGCAACGTCGTCGGGTCCACAGGCCCTTCGCGATCCTGCTGATCTACCTTGCCATTCTTGGCTTGCTCGCGGGCTCCCTCGCCCTCATCCTACCGCCTCTCACCCAGCAGGTGGTGGCCGCCGCCCGCGAGGCCCCCGACCATGTCGAGGAGCTACAGCAAATGTTCCCCGGCCTTTACGAGACCCTCGTCGATCTTGGGCTTCTCACCCAGATTCAGACGCGGGTCGGCGAGTTGGCGGGTCAGGCCCCCGCGATCTTGCGCGCGGTCGGCGGCGCGCTCGTGCAGGGCGTCGCGGGGATCTTCAACTTCCTGAGCGGGTTCATTCTCGCTGCCTTCTGGATCGGGCTGACCGAGACAGTGAACAGCCGAGTCGTAAGCAGGCTGCCGGTGGAGCGGCGCGTGCTGATTCGGGGCCTGGCGCGCGATCTCTCCATCACGCTGGGCGGATGGCTGCGCGGTCAGCTCATCCTCATGGTCTTCGTGGGGACGCTGTCGTTCGTCGGGCTCTTGATCCTCGGAGTGCGCTACCCCGTGGCCCTGGCCGTGTTCGCCGGGGTCACGGAGATCGTGCCCCTCGTTGGCCCATGGATCGGAGGCGTGCCAGCGGTCATCATCGCGGGGCTTGTGAACCCGGTGCTTGGGGTAGCGGTCTTTGTTCTCTACTTGCTGATCCAGCAAGTAGAGAACAACTTCCTCGTTCCGAAGGTCATGCAGAGGGCCGTGGGGCTCCACCCATTCTTGGTGCTAACCGCGCTGCTAGTGGGAGGCTCGCTGCTCGGCATCGCCGGGATCATCATCTCGATACCCCTGGCGGCGGCGACCCAGGTTGCAATCAAACGTCTGTGGTTTCCGACGCTGCTCGGGCCGCCGCCGAGCATGGAGACGATCGAGAAAGTGCTCGCGGACCTTCCCAGCGAGAAGCTCCCCGGCGATAACCCGTCCTGATCTAGTAGAGGGATCGCCGAAGTTTGTGACCCCCCACCCCAACCCTCCCCCGCAAGGGGGGAGGGGGCGGTCTTCCCTCCCCCCGACGGGGAGGGCGGGGGTGAGGCACCCGGCCCATGCAGGAGTCACGACTATGCACGAGGCTGTCCTCGTCTCTAACGGTCGTGGTCGCCCGCGTTCCGGTCGCCGTGGCGCCGCGCTGCCTCGTTCTCTTCGGATGGCAGACTGCGACCGATAAACCATGTCCCGAAGGCGAGCGCGCCCACGAGGATCACCCAGATGGAGACCATGAGCAGGACGATGAGCCCGAGGACGATCCAGATGGAGACGGCTGTGTCCACGCTCAGTCCCTCAGGCGCTTCCGGTGGGGAAGGCGGGACTCGAACCCGCACGCCTTTCGGCACGTGATCCTAAATCACGCTCGTCTGCCAGTTCCGACACTCCCCCAGGTGGTTTGACCATACCACTCAACCTGCGGGCCAGCAAACGGCTCTACGGGCGATTTAGGCGGAGCCCTGGGAACACAATCTGCGAGGGCGGAGCCGCACCCGACCGGGGTGAGCAAGTTCGAGCATGGTCGATACCACGAGGGGATGAGGAGAGCAGGACCAGCGTCCAGAAGAGATCGTGGCGCGGGGCGGACGGGAGAGCCCGCCCCGGTGGCGAGAGCCTAGGCCGGGAAGGGCACCAAGACTTCGCGCTCGGCGCGCTGACTCGCGGCGGTGCCGAAGAGATTGCAGCGGATATCGAAGCTTGCTCGGACTGCCGCGCCGCGGTCGCTCAGGCGCAGGCGAATCGGGCAGCTCCTTCGCCTCGCGGTTATCCCGGTTGAGCCATCCCCTACGCTGAGGAGTCGGCTTCTGGCTGCGACCCGCGAAGAAGCTCATCAGTGGCGGGAAGCACGCTAACGGGGAACCTTCGGGCGAAGGCCTCTCTCATCCTCAACATCGCCCGGTCGGTCCTGGTGCCGTGTCGGATCTCAGGCACGGGGCGGCTCTCTTCCGATCAGGCGCAGGATCTCGAGTATCTGACCGGCATGCGAGCCGAATTGCACGTCGACGCGTTGGACGCGGATCGTTCCCGCGCCGTCAACGATCACGAAGGCCATTTGCGCGACTCCGGTCATTCCACCCATAGGCTGACCCCGCTTGGGCAGCAGGTCGTACTGCCGAGCCACGTCGAGGCCCCTGTCAAGGAGCACGGGCACAGAGATTCGCGTGATCTGCTTGAGCTGCCGCGAATCATCGCGCCCGTCGCTGTTGATGACGTACAGGTCGGCCTGCTCTCCTAGGGCCGCTACGGATTTCTGCAGCTCGCCGAGCTGCTGGACACAAAGCTCTCAGGTGATTCCCATGTGCGAGACCAGCACGAGAGGTCTTCCCTGGCCCGGGCTAACCGCATGGCTCGTCCCTTCAGCGTCCGAAAGCGTAAAGGCGGGGGCCGGCTTACCGACCAGCGTGTTGACGTCCTGTGCGACCGTCGGCCCCCCTAACGGCCCTGGCAGCCGCGCCGAGCCTGGGCTCGCCTCATCGCCCAGCCGAAGGCCGAACCAGGCGACGAGCCCAATAGAGAACGCCGTTACCGCCAGGCCGATGGGCCACCAACGCGTCGCGACCCGCCTCCGATGAGCGGCTCGGCTTCGAGCGGCCATGGCATCTCGACCGGCTGGCCGGCGCGAACTCACGGACCGCCCCCGGACATTGGCGCCGGTATCCGCTGGTTCTGTTCCTCCTGGAAAATTCGGTGCTCCGTCGACCAGAGACTCTTGAAGTAGGTGATCACCGCGGCGACCTCACCATCGGTCAGTTCGTCTCGGAAAGCGGGCATGGTCAGATCGGGGCTCGTATTGAAGGGATCGCGTTGCCCGTCGCGAATGATCTCGGCGAGCTGCCCGTCGCTATGACGCCAGGTGTGGCCGCGGTCATCGTGGGGTGGCGCCGGCAGGTTGCCGTCCGCGCCGGGTCGCTGCCAGTCGGCGGCGCCTTCTGCGTTGGCACCGTGACACCTGGCGCAGTGCTGGGCGTACACTCGCCGAGCCCGGGCAATCTCCTCAGCTGCCACGGTCGGCAGGGCCACTGGTATCGATGTCCTTGGGTCAAGCCCCCCGGGGAGGGCGCACCCAACCATGAACAACAGGAGAGCCACCGGCGCCAATCTCCCTGGAGAGTAGAATTTACTTCTGCATGCCAACAATCGGCCCGGACGACGCTTGCCACGACGTGCCGCCATCCTCACTCACGACGACAGTTCCGGCCTGCGTCACGCCCAGAAGCCGCTCGGCGGAGCGTGGATCGAGCGCCACGCCGGCGAGGCGGTTTTCGGGCGGCGCTCCCGGGGCACGGTGCCACGTCTGGCCGGCATCGTCCGAGCGGTAGAGCGCGCCCTCGTGCAGGGCATACACGCGCGTTGGCTGCACCGGGTCGATCAGCAATGTGGAGAGGCCGCCTTCGGTGGGCAACCTGCCCATCTGCCGCCACCCTCAGAAGCAGTCCATGCTCAGATACGGCCCGGAGGGCGTGGCGGCGTAGAGCCAGCCGGTATTCATACTTCCCGGCAGCGTCGAATGCGCGAGCGCCACGACGGAAACGGGAGGTCCATCGTCCATCTTCTGCCACCGATTCCCGTTATCCTCGGTCTGGAACACGCCCTGCCCGGGGATGGCGGCGTAGATCGTGTTGCTGCGGAAGGAGTGGACGGCGAACGCCGCCACCTCCTGGCTTGGGAGTGAGGCGCCGATGGCGCGCCACGTCTTCCCGCCATCGTCCGAACGCATGATCCCTGCGCCCGCTCCCGCGGCGTAGACGCTCCCTGGCGCAACTGCGCTCGTAGCGACGTGGCGGATCCTGTCCGGATGAGTTATGCCTGTCGTCGGAACGCGCTCCCAGCTTTGCCCGCCATCGATGCTCCGAAAGAGGCCGCCGCTGGCCTTGAGCAGGCCACCATCCACTGGGTCGATCGCGAGGCCTACCACGGGCTGAGATTGAGCTGTGAGCCCGCGATCGCTACCGCCAGCAGTCAGGGGACGGCATCCAACACTCGCGACAATGGCAACAAGCAGTCCGGCGAGGGCTAAATGCGTCGCGTGCCTCATGTGTGCCACCCCTCCGTGCCGAGCGAGCAACGCGAGTCCACAGATGCTGAGCTTCGAGAGAATCTGCTGCTCAGCGACTGGGCCAGCAGGCATCCTGCTATGGCCGATAGTACGATGGAGCATTATAATCCTCTCGGAGCCGAGAGAACTCTTGGCTGGGGCGACACGATGGAAGACGGACCAAAGACTCACCGAACGAAACGAGCTTGGATTGCTGCCGCAGCGGGCTTGCTCATGCTTGCGCTAACGGTCGGCCTGGTCTCCGCCCAGGGGCCCATGCCGCCCATGATGCCCGCAGAGCCTCAATCCGAAACCGCCACGACCCACGAGCAAATGCACCAGATGATGGACGCCATGCACGGCGAGGGCGCCAGCGAGCGCATGCATCAGGCGATGGGCGAGGACGGGGAGCGGATGATGGACCAGTGCGTCGCGATGATGAACATGATGAGCCCCATGCGGGGCATGATGGGCGATGAGGCCATGCCAGGCATGATGGGCGAGCCCCGACGCGGGTCCATGTCCGACATGATGCGACGCATGATGGGCCGCTAGGAGCGTCACGCGTGGACCATGGGCTAGAGGCTGACATGGACATCAGCGTGTTCCGGCCGGATCGGCCGGGCATCCGCAAGGTGCTCGGCGACCTCGAGGCTGAGATCATGGAGTTCATCTGGGATCGGCCAGCAGACGAGGGGACCACGGTTCGGGAGGTCTTCGAGGCGCTTTACGAGCGGCGACGCATCGCCTACACGACGGTCATGAACACGATGGCCCGCCTGGCCCGGAAACGGCTCCTGGCGGTGGAGAAGGACGACCAGGCCTACGTCTACCATCCGACCTTCAGCCAGGAGGAGTTCGTGTCGCGCTTCGTGGGACGCATCCTGGAGAGCCTGCTCGTCAGCTTCACCGGCCCCACTTTGGAGGGCCTCAACGCCCTGGCTGATCCGGCAACGGCCGAGCGAGCGCGCCGGCTGCTCGACGAGATCGAGCGTCGGCGCGCAGCCGAGGAGGAACCATAGTGCACGCCCTGCTGGCGCTGTCGGCGCTTCTCCTGGTAATCATGGGCGCGGCCCTGGCCCTCCGCCTGCTTCCGCGCCTCGCAGACTGGGAGGGACGTCGCCAGGTCCAGTTGCTCGTCCTGGCTGCCCCCGTCCTCGGCTTGGGGGTCGGCCTCGGTGGCGTTTCGCATTTCGGTGGCCACGTCTGTTTCATTGGCGTCCCACCGTGGGACTACACGCTCGGTCTGGCGCTCCCGCTCGGTATGGCAGCGGTGGCGCTGGGAGGCCTCGCCCTCGGCCTCGTGCGCTTGGCTCTGATCCGTCGGATCTTCGCTCACCGAGGCACCCCTGCCCATCCGCAGCTCCAGGCGCTCGCCGACCGCCTGGCCGCGCACCTCGGGTCGCCCCGCCCGCGTGTGCTGCTCTGCCCACTCGACCGACCACTGGCGCTGGCCAGCGGCTTGTGGCGGCCGACCATCCTGCTCTCGACCTGGACGCTGGACCACCTGGATCGACGGGAGCTAGAGGCTGCGCTCGCCCACGAGCTCGGCCATGTAGCACGCCGCGACTATCTTGCCGCATGGTTCGCCACAGTACTGCGCGACGCCTTTTGCTACCTGCCAACCAGCTGGGCGGCGTACCGGCAGCTGCAGCGAGAGAAGGAGCTGGCGTGCGACGACCTGGCGGTTCGGATCACCCGTCGGCCCCTCGCACTGGCGAGTGCATTGGCCAAGGTTTGGCAACCAACGCTCTCCACAAACCCGACCTACCTGGCGCAGCCTTTCGACGGGGTGGGCGAGTCCATCGAAGGGCGTATCGAGCGGCTCCTCGCTCGGCCCGCACCGTCCATTGACGCAAGCCTTTCCCAACGCGACCGCCCGCGCTTTCGGGCCATCGCAGTTGCTGGTTCGGCGCTGGCGACACTGGTCGCCCTCCAGGGCGCGAACCTCGCTTTGCTGCTCGCCCCCATGGGCTGCGGGCCAGCCTCGGCGCTTGCCAGGCTGGTTTAATCGAGAGAGGAGAACTAACGCATGGAGAACTTGCTCGGCCTTCTACCGCTGCTCGCATGTCCGCTGATGATGGGCCTCATGATGATATGGATGATGCGCGGGCAACCAAGCCAGACTCCAGATGGCACGTCGGCCGCCGGAGCGCCCGGCCATCAGCCAGTCCCTACGGCATACGCCGCTGAGACCCAGCGCGCCGAGCCAGGACCGTCCACCTCCCGGCCGATATGGAATGCCTTCGGCCTATGCTTGAACTGGAAGGTTGTCGCGGCGCTCGGGGTGGTTGGCCTCGCCATCTGGGTAGTTGCGCCGGGGCTCATCTGGGCGGCCGTGCCGGTCCTTCTTCTGGCCGCCTGCCCGCTTTCCATGCTGTTGATGATGCGCGGCATGCAGGGCACGCAGCGCGCGGCGCAGCGTCCGCAGACGAGCCAGAGTATCGCGGCGCCGCTGCCGCGCCAGGAGCACTTGAGCGATCTGCGAGGCCGGCTCGCGAGCCTGCAGGCCGAAGAGGTTGTCCTTGCTCGTGAGATCACCGCGGTGGAGCGGGGGCAGACCGGCATAGAGCGCGAGGCCGCGGCGCCAGCGCGTGGGGCGAACGGGCGTGGAGCTTCCTAGCGGCCAGCCTCGGGGAACGGTCCACGTCACCGACAGGCCGGACTCCGCTCCGGGACGAATGACGGGCGCGACGGCTCAGCCAGCGCACCATTCCCGCTTCGCGAGCGCGATCGTCGGAGCCGTCCTGGTTCTCCTGATCGCAGCGCTCCTGGTCGTCTTCGGGCTTGCCCTGCTGCGGCGACAGGCGCCCGGCGGCGGCTTCGGCATCAACGCCGTGGGCAAGGCCGCGGAGATGAAAGCCCGGCCAGCCCCAGACTTCCTGGTCGACTCGTTCACCGGTGCGCCCGTGCGCATCTCGGAGCTGCGCGGGCAGACGATCGTGCTGAACTTCTGGGCATCCTGGTGCCCACCATGCCGCGCCGAGGCTCGGACCCTTGCCGCGGCGGCCGAGGCCTATGCCGACCGTGGCGTCACCTTTATCGGCATCAACGTGTGGGACTCCGATGCGGAGGCCCGCGCCTTCGTGGAGCGCTTTGACGTGCGCTACCCGAACGGTCCCGACAATGGGGGCAGGATCACCGTCGAGTATGGCGTGACCGGCCTGCCGGAGACGTTCTTGATCACCAGGGAAGGGACGCTCGTCAAAAAGTGGATCGGGCCGCTTTCACAGACTCAGCTCGAGGAGTTCGTCGAGGAGGCACTGCAATAGGGATCGGCAAGTTTCACCCTGGGCGGCGGACGAGATCCGTTCAAAGCCGGACGCGACAGATCCTCCGCGGGGCATCCGGCGCCTTGATAGCCACGGTTCTCATCGGCTGCGGTGTGGCGGGCGGGGCGAAGGAGGCAGCTCCGACCGACGTGGAACGGGCGCCGAATTTCGAGCTGACCACGCTGGAAGGGGAGCGCCTGATCCTGGCCGACCTGGCGGGGAAGGCGGTCGTGCTGAACTTCTGGGCCTCCTGGTGCGCCCCATGCCGGGCCGAAATGCCCCAGTTCGAGACGACCTACCGCGGGTATCAAGATCGGGGCGTCGTTTTCGTCGGAGCGGCCGTGGAGGACGATTTGATGTCGGCACGCGAGTTCGCACGCCACCTGGGGATCACGTATCCCCTCGGCCTCGACGAAGACGGCGCCATAGCCCGGAGCTATCGGCTGTTTGGCCTGCCGGGCACCATGTTCATCAGCCGGGATGGCACGCTCGTGCGCCGCTGGGCCGGCATTCTCGACGAGCGGCAGTTGGTTCAGTTCGTCGAGGAGATCGCCCGGTGAGGTGCGGACCGTGAGATTTTCTCCGCTTGGTCGCCTCGCGCTCCTCTCCGTCCCGCTGGCCGGACTGGCGGTATTGCTGGCCGTGGCCGGCTTCGGCCGGCTGCGCGCAGCGGACACCCTGGAGCTCTTCGGCGCAGCCCCGAGCTTTGCCGGCCTCGTCGACCAGGATGGGCGGCCAACCAGCGTAGGCGAGCTCCGCGGCAAAGTCGTCGTGGCGAACTTCATCTACACGAGCTGCACCGATATCTGCCCGCTCCTCACTGCGCGGATGCGCCAAATCCAGGAGCGGCTCCGGCAGGAGAACCTGCTGGACAGCCAGGTGCAGCTGCTCTCCTTCAGCGTCGATCCGTCGCGCGACACTCCCGAGGTGCTGCGCGCCTATGCCGAGCGCAACGGGGCCGATCCGACCGCCTGGCGCTTCCTTACAGGATCGGAGAAGCAGCTGATTCCCTTGATCGTTGATGGGTTCCATTTGGGTGTCGACGTGCTGCCGCCCCCGGAGGCGACCCACGATGACGAAGCCGGCCATGACTCCTACGAGGTGATGCACAGCGGACGCTTCGTGCTTATCGATCGGGATTGGCGTATCCGTGCCTACTATGACGGACGGGAGATCGAGCCTGAACGCGTGCAACGCGATGTCCGCCAGCTCCTCAGGTGATGGAACCGCCCCGTGCGTCGTCCACGATTCGTATCGGCAGTGGCGTGGCTGGGCGCGGTCGTTTTACTGGGGTGCGGTGGTCAGGTCGAGCGTGGTGCTGCGCTGTATGAGGCCAACTGCCGGAGCTGCCACGGTGGGGCTAGCGGGGGCGGCCTGCGGGACATCCCGCCGCCCCACAATGCGCACGGCCACACCTGGCATCACCAGGACTGCCTGATTACGGACA
>CAYQJS010000017.1:0-58169 GCA_964417895.1 uncultured Chloroflexota bacterium
TTGCATCACAACTGCTCGACAGACTTATGTATAACGATGAGCCCAGAGGGAGAGGCGATTCGGCTGCCCCCTCTCCCTCTGGGAGAGGGTTGGGGTGAGGGCGTCTCCCCACGAGCGCACTAACTTCGGGGACACCCGTTACCCACCTCGTCTGGCCGAGCCTTCGTCTGTGCGCTACACTGCGGCGTATGACCATCAGTCCCGAGGTCCGACCAGCGCTATGGACCATGGTCGGCGTCTTCGTCGTCTTCAAAGTGGCGACGACGGCGCTGATTGTCATGGCCTCCCCGGAGCTTGCGAACGCGACGCTGGCGTTGTTCGTGGCCTTCCACTGGCCGTTCATACTGGGTGGGTTGATCTTCGCCGCCGTTCCCGCCGCCTTCTGGTTCCGCCTGCTGCGCGTGCGCGCGAAGCGCAGGCGGCTTCTGGCGGCCGAATGGCGCACGGACTGAGCCCTGGTGATTGTTCTGAAAATCCCCTCGCCCTCTGGGAGAGAGCCTGCCCTGAGCTTGCCGAAGGGGTTGGGGTGAGGGCGTTCCCTCGCGCCGCGCTTTCATCCTTCCGTGGTGTCGAGAGACGACATGAACAATTCTGAGCCGAAGGCGAAGAATCCGTTCCTCGCGGGGATGGATTCTTCGCCTTCCAGGGGCCTCCGCAGAATGACAGCGTCTCCAACCGTGACGCAAAACGGGCAAATCAAGGCCGTGTTCGAATAGACTAGGTGGACTTCTCCCCTAGCGTGGGGTAACCGCCCACGCTTTCGTGAAAACACCAGTCTGATTGGAGCAGGTATGAAAGGTCTGCGTTGGGCTGCCCTCTTCACTCTGGCGACTTGCACAACGGCGCTCGTTGCGTGCGGTGGCGGAGGCGGCGGCGCAGCCGGCCCAGGCGACGCGAACCGCGGTAAAACCCTGTTCGAGTCGAAAGCCTGTGTTACCTGCCACACTCTGCCGGGCGTCGCCAGCGCCACCGGGACGGTTGGCCCGCCCCTGGCGGGCATCGCGAACACGGCGGGCACCCGGAAAGCTGGCATGGCAGCCGAGGCCTATATCCGCGAGTCCATCGAGAATCCGAACGCGTTCGTCGTCCCGGGATTCCCGTCGCCCTCGCCGATGCCGCCCGGCCAGGCAACCGGCCAGGAGCTGGCCGACCTGGTGGCCTTCCTGCTCGCGCAGCGTTAGTACAGCACCACGCAAAACCCATGTTCCCTTGGCACGAGTGTCCGCTGAACGTCCCTCTCCCACCGCAGTGGGAGAGGGGAGGGTGAGGGCAGCCCCCACCGGGGGAAGCCCCAACCAGTCGTACGACGGGCCAAACGCTGGCGTACGCCATAGGTAGGCTGGCATCGCCCCAGCCTCTCCCCGCAAAAGGGGGGGAAGCGGCCTGCGCTCTATCTCGTTACCCCCCTCCCTAACCCTCCCCCGCAAGGGGGGAGGGGACAATCGGTTGCGCCCCTGGAGGGGACATTCTGTCCCGCCCCCTGGTAGCATATGGTGAACACGTGAGGAGGAAGGGGCCTGTGACCCTTGCCACGGCGCCTGCACCCCCCGCTCAGCGCTCTTGGCCGATCTCACCGAAGGTGCTCGTCGCCGCTGGCGTCGTGGTCTTGTCCGCGGGCTTTCTCGTAGTTACGGCGCTCCAGAACAACGCGGTCTACTACCTGACGGTCACCGAGCTCCATGCTGCCGCACCGGCTATCTACAACCAGCCCGTGCGGGTAGCGGGCAAAGTTGTCCCCGGCTCGATTCAGCGAGAGCCCACCTCGCTGGTGGTCCAGTTCGAGGCTGAAGACGCCTCCGGCCGCATGCCGGTGACCTATCGCGGTGTCCTTCCCGACATTTTTGGCGACGGCATTGAGGTGGTCGTGGAAGGGCGATACGCTGAGAGCGGTATGTTCACCGCGGGAACGCTGCTAGCAAAGTGCCCTTCGAAGTTCGAGGCCGGCTAGCTGGGCTCATTCATGGAGTCCAGCGCCATAGTGGCGACGGGGATCCTGCGCCGCTTCGGCCCAGCCACAGCGCTCCGTGGGGTCAACGTGAGCGTGGAGCGCGGCGAGCGAGTGGCACTGGTCGGCCCAAACGGAGCCGGAAAGACGACGCTCCTCCGCGTGCTGGCCACTGCGTTGCGTCCAACATCCGGCTCGCTCACCGTATGCGGCATCGACGCGCTGCGGCATCCCGCTCGCGCTCGTCGCCTCATCGGCGTGGCGGGGCACCAGTCGTGCCTCTACGGTGATCTCACAGTCCGAGAGAACTTGCGCTTCTACGGGCGGCTGTACGGCGTCCAGCGCCTCGAGTCGCGCATCGACGAGGGCCTGAGTCGCGTCGGACTCGACGCGCGAGCCAACGAGCGGGTCAACCGATTGTCGCGAGGGATGCAGCAGCGTGCGTCGCTGGCGAGGGCATTCCTGCACGACCCGGAGGTGCTGCTCCTCGACGAGCCTGAGACCGGCCTCGACGACGCGGCGCAGCAGGGGCTGAGCGAGCACATTCGCGATTGGGCGGCCCGAGGCAAGTCGGTGTTGCTCGCGAGCCACCGGCTCGAGTGGGCTCAGGCCCTCACGGACCGGGCCATCGTCCTCAGCGAGGGGGCCGTGGTCGGCGAGGTCGGCGCCTGGGGCGAGCGCGGCGCCAGCCTGCCTCACGCGTACCGGGAGACGATCGATGGGCTCGCGGGGGCGCCCCGATGATCCCCTTCACACGCCAGGTCTACGCGGTGTTCGCGAAGGATGTCGTCCTGGAGCTCCGGACGCGCGACGCCCTCGGGGCGATGGTGGTTTTTGCCCTGCTCGTCCTCGTCACCTTCAACTTCACTCTGGACCTCCGACCGGAGCTGCTGGCGGCCGTGGGGCACGGCGTGCTGTGGGTCTCTATCGTCTTCGCGGGAACCCTCGGCCTGGGACGGGCCTTCGCGGTCGAGCGGGAGGAGGGCACGCTCGAAGGCATGCTCATGGCGCCGCTCGACCGGAGCGCGCTGTATCTGGCCAAGGTGCTGTCGAGCCTGATCTTCATGGGCATCGTGGAGGTCGTAGGCGTCGTGGCCTTCGTCGCCCTCTTCGACGCACGCGTGGACCCAGGGCGGCTGCTGGGCGCGCTCTCCCTCGGCACCATTGGCCTGGGAGCCGTCGGCACGCTGCTGTCCGGCATCGCCGCCAACACCCGCGCTCGGGAGGTCATGCTGCCGCTGCTGCTGTTCCCCATCATCGTGCCGCTGCTCATCGGAGTGGTAGAGTCATCCGGAGCCGCGCTGGACCTATCGACTGAGCAGGGCGCCCCCTGGCTGAGCCTGCTCGCCACTTTCGACCTTGTGTATCTGGCTCTGGGCGCGGTGGCCTTCGACGTCGTGCTGGAGGAGTGACGAATGCAGAACCCTGCCCCTTCCCCGTTGGTGGGGGAAGGCCGGGGGGAACGCCCCCCACCTCAATCCTCCCTCATGGCGGGAGAGGGAGCCCGCCCTTCTGAGCTGCCCGGCCTGCGGATCGGGAGCCGCGGGGCTTCCGCCGCGGGGAGGGTGCTGGTGGCCGCCACCTTCCTGGTCGTCGCGGTGGCGCTCGGCATGGTTGTGTTCTATGCGCCCAACGACCGAGTGCAGGGTGTCGTCCAGCGCATCTTCTACTTCCATGTGCCCATGGCCTGGGTTGCCTACCTGGCCTTCGCCGTTGTGGCGGCGGCGAGCGTCGCGTACCTGTGGCGACGCGACCTGCGCTGGGATGCCCTCGCCCGGGCGTCGGCGGAGCTTGGGGTCCTCTTCACCACCCTCGTTCTGGTAACCGGGTCGCTTTGGGCCAAGCCCATCTGGAACACCTGGTGGACGTGGGACGCCCGACTCACCAGCACGCTCGTCCTGTGGTTCATCTACGTCGGGTACATCATGCTCCGCGCCTACACTCCCGATCCCGATCGAGCCGCACGGTTTGGCGCCGTGCTCGGTATCGTTGGCTTCCTGGATATCCCGATCATCCACTTCTCGGTGCAATGGTGGCGCACGCTGCACCCGGAGGCCGTCGTCGCGCGGGCAGACCCCCAGGCGCCGGCAGCGATGATCGCGACACTCCTGGTGTCGCTGGCCGCCATGACCTTGGTGTATGCGACGCTGCTGCTCTATCGCACGGCGCTTGAGCGCACCAGGGATGAGACCCGGGAGCTTCAGCACGCTGACGCTCACGTCAGCTCTCTCCCAGAGGGAGAGGGGGCGGGGTGGCGTCATGCCTGAGGCGGTCGATCCCATGGTGAGCGTGGGCTACCTGGTGGCCGCGGCGGCGGTCACGCTCGGGGGGATCGCGGCCTACAGCATTGGCCTCATGCAGCGGCTCGCCGCCGCGCGGGCACACAGGAGCGCGCTGTTGGACCCACGCCCTCACCCCAACCCTCGCCCAGAGGGAGAGGGGGACCGCTGACCGCCTCTCCCACTGGGAGAGGCCGGCGCAGCCCGCCACAGCGGGCAAGACGGGTGAGGGCGCGCGAGTCACGCCCTCACCCCAACCCCTTCGGCAAGCTCAGGGCAGGCTCTCTCCCAGAGGGAGGGGGTAGCCTACTTCCGCAGGTTCTTGTTGAAGAAGGCGAGCATCCGCTCCCAGGCGTCGGCCGAGGCCGCTGCGTCATGCCGGTCGCCCTTGCGCTCGTTGAAGAAGGCGTGCTGCGCACCCGGATAGATCTTCGCCTCATACGACTTCCCGTGGCGCTTCATTGCCTCCTCGAGCGCCGGCACCCCAGCGGTGAGGCGCTCGTCCGCCTCACCGTAGAAGCCGATGACCGGGCAGGTGAGCTTCGCCACGTCGTCGATGGGGTCCGGGTTGCGGCCATAGAAGATGATGGCCGCGTCGATATCGGGATTTGAAATGGCCGTGTTGATGGACGTGCCGCCACCCCAGCAGAAGCCGACGCACCCGATGCCGTCCTTCTTGACGTAGGACTGGCTCTGCAGCCACCCGAAGAGGGCCTTCAGGTCTTCGCTGACCTGGCTGCCCGGGTTTGCCTCGGGACCGCCGCCTCGCTGGTACAGGTTGGGCGCGACGGAAGTGAAGCCCTGGCGGGCGAAGCGACGGGTCAGACTGTCGAAGTGTGGCCCCGCCGTATCGTTCTGCGGATCGATCCCCATGTTCTCGTGGATCACGATCACTGTCGGGTACGTGCCGGGGGCCTGCGGGCGGGCGAGAAAGGCGTCCATCTGCACGCCCTGGCCTGGAACCTTGACCAACTCCGCGACGATCTCGGCATCGGTAAACGTGTCGGCTGGTGCTGCCATGGCTTCTCCCTCATCTCGTGCTCAGGGCCCGAGCCTCGGGCTCGCGCCGGCCGGATTGTATCGACGCTTCCGGAACCCGTCAACGCAAAGTAGGGGGCCAACGGACTGGTGGTACACTGCGGCTCGCCGAACAAGAGAGATTGACCCGGCCCCCAATCGGGGTGGCCGGGTTTTTCGCGTGCCTCCGGCACGGAGTGGGTTGTGCGGCTCTACTGGGAGCTGGCCGTTCGCGGGTTCCAACGGACCGCCATCTACAGGAGCGCGGCGGTCTCGGCCGTGATCACCAACGGCTTCTTCGGCTTCATCTTCTGCTACGTCTTCATCGCGCTCTACGAGACCCGCGCCGAGGCGGGTGGGTACACGCTGGCCGATGCCCTCACCTTCGTGTTCGTTACGCAAGCAATGATCGGGCTGGTGGAGATGTGGGCGTGGTGGCGCATCGCCGAGACCGTGCAGAGCGGCCAGGTCGCAACCGACCTGTCGCGGCCGCTCGACTTCCAGTTTTACTGGCTCGCCCAGGACTACGGCCGCGCTGTCTGCCAATTGCTCGTGCGCAGCGTGCCGACACTCCTTGTGGGGATGGTCGCGTTCGGTGTTCGCTTGCCGCCTGATCTGGCTCACTGGCTGGCGCTGGGCCCCAGTCTCGTGTTCGCAGTGACCATCTCGTTCGCGTGGAGGTTCTGCCTGAACCTGACAACGTTCTGGTGGACCGACCACCGCGGTGTAGCCTCCATCAGCGGGCTCGCCGCGATGTTGCTTTCGGGGTTCGTCGTGCCCCTGGCGATGCTCCCGGACGCGGTTCGTACACCCATCTATCTGATGCCGCTTGCCTCGATGATCGCTATCCCCGTTGACGTGTTCCTCGGAAAGCTCAACGACGGCAGGTTGATCGCCGCGCTGCTGCTTCAAGGATTCTGGGCGCTGGCCGCGCTTGGTGTCGGACGGCTGGTGCTCGCGGCGGCGCTGCGCAAGCTGGTCGTGCAGGGCGGCTGACAGTGCGGATCAACGAGTGGGCCTCTCTCTATGTTCGGCTGCTCGGCGCCCAGATCCGCGCGCAGCTGCAGTACCGCGCGTCGTTCTTGCTCCAGGTGGCTGGCCATGGATTGATCACGGTTCTCGACTTCGTGGCCACGGCGCTCTTGTTCTATCGCTTCCCCAACCTGGCGGGCTGGTCGCTGGGCGAGGTGGCATTCCTGTTTGGCCTGGGCGGGATGGCCTTCGGGATCTCTGACATGGTATGTGGCGGCTTCGATAGGTTGAGCATCGCTATTCAGACCGGCTCCTTCGACCGCGTGCTCACACGGCCGGTCGACGCGTTCACCCAGGTGTTGGCGAGCGACTTTCAACTTCGGCGTCTCGGCCAAATTGGGCAGGCGGCCCTCGTTCTCGCCGTCGCCATCGCCATAGTCGACGTTAACTGGACCCCGCTAAAGGTGGTCGTCCTGCTCTCGGCGCTGGTGTCTGGGATCATCATCTTCAGCGCTATCTGGGTGATCGGCGGTGCGATTACGTTCTGGACGGTCCAGACCTCAGAGGTGACCAACGTCTTCACGTACGGCGGTTCGTACCTGGTGCAATACCCAATGTCGATCTACGCCGACTGGCTGCGGCATTTCTTCATCTTCGTCGTGCCACTGGGGTTTGTCAGCTATCTGCCGTCCCTCTACGTTCTCGGACGAGCCGATTCGCTCGAGCTGCCGGCTGCCCTGCAGCTGTGCTCACCGCTGGTCGCGCTGATGTTCGCCGTCCCGGCATACGGCGCCTGGCGGCTGGGGGTGCGCCACTACCAGAGCACGGGGTCCTGAGCCGTGATCATTGACGTTCACGATCTCAGAAAGACCTTCCGCGTGTATCGCAGGCGCGGCAGCGGCTTGCTCGGCGTGTTCAGGCGGGAAGCGATCGACGTGCAAGCCGTTGCCGGCATCTCCTTCTCGGTGGACGCGGGGGAGATGGTGGGATACGTCGGGCCGAACGGCGCCGGGAAGTCCACGACCATCAAGATGCTGACGGGCATCCTGCAGCCGAGCGGCGGTCGAATGCGCGTCGATGGGCTGGACCCGGGGCGGGACCGTCTCGAGCTGGCGAGGCGCATCGGGGTAGTTTTCGGCCAGCGCACGCAGCTCTGGTGGGACCTCCCGCTGATCGATTCTCTCGATCTGTTGCGCCACATCTACCGCGTACCCGCCGAGACCTATCGCCGCCGCCTGGCCTCGTTTGTCGACCTCCTGGACCTTGGACCGTTCCTCCACACGCCGGTGCGCCAGCTTTCGCTCGGCCAGCGCATGCGCGGAGACCTGGCGGCGGCGCTGCTGCACGAGCCGCCCATCCTCTACCTGGACGAGCCGACGATCGGGCTCGACGTGGTCGCCAAGGCGCGCATGCGGGACTTCCTCACCCAGATCAACCGGGAGCGCGGCGTGACCGTGCTCCTGACGACGCACGATATGGCGGACATCGGGCGACTCTGCTCCCGGCTGCTCATCATCGACCACGGGCGGCTCATCTACGATGGCAGCCTCGAGGCTATCAAGAGCCGTTTCGGCGGCGAGCGGACGATCGTAGTGGACCTGGAGGATGAAGCGCCGCCGCTCGAGGTGGAAGGAACGACCGTGATGCGTGTGGACGGCCCTCGCCAATGGCTGCGCTTCGAGCGAAGCGCCACGACAGCTGCGCAGGTGATCAGTACCGTCGTGGCTAGCGCGCGAGTGCGCGACGTGGCAATCGACGAGCCCGAGATCGAGGACATCGTGCGCCGAATCTACCAGGGCGAACTGGAAGCTCCCAACGGGGCCTGCTAGAGGTCGGGCGCAATGTCACCCTGCGCCAGCGAAGGGTCTGCCGTCGGTGACTAGTGACGGGCTGTGCTCGCGCGCCGCGGCAGATCCTTCGAGCTGCGCCCTCAGCATGACACTTTCGTCCACGCGCGTCTAGGCCACACGACTCCGCCAGCGCAAGACGGCCTTCCCGGCCTCGGCAGAGAGCACCGACACGAAGGAAAGGGGGAACACAATGTACCAGTCTGCGAGAGCCAGGGGCTTCGTGTCGAAGATCGGCTGCAGCGGAGGCACGTAGATCGCAAGGAGCAAGATTGCGAGGGAGACGAAAGTCGCCAGCACCATGAAGCGGTTGGAGAACGGACCGATCGCCCACAGCGACCATCGCTCCGAGCGGGCGCTGTACGCCCGCAGGATCTCACCGCAGACCAGCGTTGCGAACGCGATGGTCTGTGCCATCAACAGATCGTCCGGATGCGTCTGCAGCGCGAGCACGAACGCTGTCAGGGTGGCCACCGCCAGTGCGACCGCCTGCACGCCGATCAGCCAGCGCATCTCTCGGTTCAGAATATCTTCCCTCGCCGGGCGCGCTGGCCTGCGCATGATGTCCGGCTCCCCTTTCTCGACCCCCAAGGCGAGAGCGGGGGCTCCGTCGGTGAGCAGATTCAGGGTGAGGAGGTGGATCGGCCGCAGCGGTAGGGGCAAGCCGACCAGCATGGCGAGAAAGATGATCAGCACCTCTCCGACGTTGGCCGAAAGCAGGTAGTACACAAACTGGCGGATGTTGGCATAGATGATCCGCCCTTCTTCGACAGCGGACACGATGCTGGCGAAGTTGTCGTCGGTCAGCACCATGTCGGCCGTTTCCTTGGTCACGTCGGTCCCGGTGATGCCCATGGCCACGCCGATGTTCGCCCGCTTCAGCGCCGGCGCGTCGTTCACGCCGTCTCCGGTCATGGCGGCGATGTGGTCGCGTTGCATCAGCGCGTCGACGATCCGGACCTTGTGCTCGGGCGACACTCGGGCGTAGACGTCGATCTCTTCCACCTGGCTCAGGAACTCGTCCTCGTCCATCTTGTCGAGATCCGCGCCGGTTATCGCCCTGCCCTGCGGCCGCAGCAGCTCCAAGTCGTTGGCGATCGCGACGGCGGTAATGAGGAAATCGCCCGTGATCATGACCGGGCGGATGCCCGCCGTTCGGCACAGCCTTACGGCCTCCTTGGCCTCCGGCCGCGCGGCGTCGATCATCCCCACCAGGCCCAGGAACGTGCATCCGCTCGCGAAGGCCGCGGGCTCAAGGCGATCCGGGGCGTTCTCCATCTCACGTGACGCGAAGCCGAGCACGCGCAGCGCGTCGCTCGCCATATCGTGATTACGCTGCATGAGGTCCTCGCGCTTCGCGTCGTCCAGCGGCCGGCCCATACCGTCGATCAAGACGGAATCGCAGAGCCCCAGAACCACGTCAGGCGCCCCTTTGAGATAAGCGACGGTGCGCTCCACCCCAGGATCGCGGTGGACGGTCACCATCCATTTCCGCGCCGAATCGAAGGGGATCTCGGCCAGCCGTGGGAACGCCGCCGACTGCTCCTGCCTCCACAGCCCGGCCTTCCCCGCCAGTGCGACGAGCGCTCCCTCGGTCGGATCACCCACAAGGCCCCATCTCGTTTCGTCCCCCCGGCCTTCGTCGAGCACGGTCACCGGCTGAAGGACAGCATCGTTGCACAGCAGGGCGCAGCGCAGCAGCGCCTGGAGCGCGTGGCCAGCGACGGGGCGAGCGCTCCCATCCGTCCTCGCATCCAGAGAAAGGATCTCGCCCGTCGGCTCGTAGCCCTGGCCCGTCACCTCATAGAGGCGCTCGTCCGCGTAGACCTGCACGGCCACCATCTTGTTTTGTGTCAGAGTCCCCGTCTTGTCCGAGCAGATGAAGGTGGCGCTGCCGAGCGTCTCGACGGCGGGCAGCTTCCGGACGAGGGCATTGCGGCGCGCCATGCGCTGCATCCCAATCGCGAGGCAGACGGTGACGATGGCGGGCAGGCCTTCGGGTACCGCCGCGATGGCGAGGCTGATCCCAGTCAGGAGGAGATCAACGATCTGCTCCTTAATCGAGCCTTCACCCCAAAGCAGCGCTCGGCCGCCACCGAGGACGACCACCAAGCCGGCGATGATGACGCAGGCGGTTCCGAGGAATTTCCCGAGCTGCTCGAGCTTCTTCTGGAGGGGGGTCGCCTCCTCCTTTACGGCCTGGAGCATGGCGGCGATCTTGCCGATCTCGGCCCGCATCCCCGTCGCGGTAACGACGCTCCTTCCCCGGCCGTAAGTGACCACCGTGCCCATGTACGCAAGGTTGCGTCGATCTCCCAGGGGCGTCTCTTCGGGGCAGATGAGGGAGGCGTCTTTCTCAACGGCCTCCGACTCACCGGTGAGCGCGGCCTCCTCGATGCGCAGGTTCACCGCCTCCGCGAGGCGCGCGTCGGCCGGAACGTAGTTGCCCGCCTCGAGCAGCACTACGTCCCCCGGAACGAGCTCGCGACTGGGAATGTCGGCGATCTGACCGTCGCGGACGACCCGCGCCGTCGGGGAAGCCATGCGTTTGAGGGCCTCCATCGCCTTGTTCGCCCGGTGCTCCTGCACAACGCCGAGCAGGGCATTGAGGGACACGATGGCCAGGATCGCGCCGGCGTCGATCCATTCCTGTAGGACCAGCGAGATGGCGGCCGCGGCCAGAAGCAGCAGGACGAGGAAGTTGTTGAACTGCTCAAACGCCAGTCGCCAGATACTGGGCCCCGGCCGCTCCTGGAGCTCGTTGGCGCCCATTTCGCGGAGACGACGAGTGGCTTCCTGGGTTGAGAGGCCGTTCTCGAGATCCGTGGTGAGGATCCCAGCGACTTCAGCGGGGGATAAGTGATGAGGGCTGGAGATATCTGCCGCGAGAGACGTGGTCAGGAGCTGCGCCATGAGTCTTCTCCGGATGGCTGGCCGGAGAAGGTCTCGCCCTGGGGGCCCCCTCGCGGGGTGCTGCTGGCCGGGGCGCAAAGCCCGTGGTGGCGACCAACAGATCCGACTAAAAGCGGACGGCTACTCCCCTTCTCTCGCGGCTTATATTAGGTGCGGGCTCTCCCGTGCGTCAAACGGGGCCACGGTCCGCCACCTCCGGCATCATTGGGCGGATGTCGATGCAGCACGGCGTTGTGCTTGTGGCGGCGTTCGCGTTGCTCGTTGCAGGGCCCCAGTACTTCACGAACGGGGCCGAGTGGCTCGGCCGGCGCCTGCAACGAAAGTTCCTGCCTGACGGCTTCAACTCGTCCACTCCCACAGATAAATGGTGCTCGTAGGGTGGCTGGCGCCTCCGACGAGCCGGACGCCGGGACCCTTCAACCGCGCGTCGTGGGCCCAAACTCGCCCGTGGTAGTACATGAATATGGTGGGGAGGTCGGTGCTAATCAATTTCTCCATCTGGGTGATCAGCTGGGTTCGCTCGTTGCGATCGAGGGCATCGTCGAACGCGTTCGCCAGCCGGTCGAACTCGGGATTCGAGTAGGCGGCGCGGTTGCTTCCGTTCCAACGGTTTGCCGCCGTGGCGATGTTGATCGTGTGCGCGTTCAGAAACCCCGTGCCCTGGCCGCCGCTACCCGCGACGATACCAGGCAGCAGCGCGCGGTCTTCGGTACTGGATGACGTTGGCAGCACGCGCGATAAGCCGTTGATCCCGGCGCGCTTCATCTGATCGGCGAGGATCGCCGTCTCTTGCTCGAACTGGCTCGTACCGCCGGTGTAGTTGAGAGGCACATCCATCGGCTCGCCGCGTGGAGTCACGAACATTCCGCTCGCGTCGCGCCTGAAACCGGCCTCCTCGAGGAGCTGCTGCGCGCGCCGCGGGTCGTACGGGTATTTCATGACCTCCCGGTCTACGAGTTGCTGATACTCCTCATTCGGGCTCGTGAACGTATCGCTCAACAGCCCGTGGCCCGCAGTGACGGCGTCGAACATCTCCTTCTTGTCCCAGCTGTGGACTATGGCCCGCCTGACGCGAACATCCAGCATCTCGGCCGGCTGAGCCCGCTCCGGCCGTAACTGGAACCACTGCTGGCGCGAGGCCAGCAGCTCCCAGAGCACGACACCCTTCCCGCTCGGTACCCAATCGCGCTCGAGGACGAGGCCCTCCTCGGCTCGGAACAGATCGGCGCCGTAGTGCAGTTCCCCAGCGAGCATTGTCGCCAGCGACGCGTTCACGTCGCTGATCCCGCGGATACTGACCCGGTCGATATTCGGCCGACCGAGGACGTGAGCATCAAAGGCCGAAGCCTCGATCGACACGCTTGGAGTATAGGAATCGACCTTGTACGGGCCCGCGCCGATGTAGTTGACGTTCCAGAAGGTGCTGTTCGGAAGGAACTTCTCTCCCTCCGTCGATGCCTCCAGGACGGTCTGTTCCAGGAGGTGATGGGGAAGGGGCGGAAAGTTATTCTGAGCGTTGGCCGAGGTGCCAGTTCCGAGCTTGCCCGCCTCGGCCCACCGCTGCTTCCAGCGAATCACCACCGTCAGAGCGTCCGGCGCCTCGACCGCCGACATGTAACGAAGCGGGAATGTGTTGTTGACGCCGTATGCCGGAGTGGAATAGACCTGCCAGGAGAACGCGAAGTCTTCCGCGGTCAATGGATGTCCGTCGTGCCAGACGAGATTGGGCTTCAGTCGATAGGCCGTCTCCATGGTGCCGTCGGGGAAGACCTTCCAGGTGTCACTGTCGAGTTGGGGCAGGCTTGCCGCAAGGTACGGCATAGGTCGCCCACGCTCGTCCGCCAAGACGAGGGTGGCGTTGAAGATGTTCTGCGGAATGTTCTCGGAAGTGCCGCTAGTCGACCCGAGACCGCCGGCGATCCCCTTGCTGGCAAAGTCCACCGGCAGCCGATCTGCAGCCATGATAAGCGTGCGCTGGGGTCTGACCAGCGCCGCTCCTTGCTCTCCGGCACCTGGGCCGGAGGCCGCGGAGCAGGCTGACGCCATCAGACTTCCCAAGAGCAGACAACTGAAGAGTCGAACCTTCACTAGATACCTCCCTCGTCTCGCTTCGGACGGTTGCTCGTGACGTACGGACCGAGGCTAATAATCTTAATCTGATCTAGTTCCTGGTGTTTCCGAGAGCTGGCTCTCGAGCTAGCATACTCCACCCAGTGGGCTGACGAGTTGGACTCGCAACCCCGGAGAATCGTCCCGATAGCTCTGCGGAGGATGCGAGTATGATGCCCACCGTCCAGGAGCCTGTCGACTTCGACTTGCGGGGAGGAAGTCCGTCCTATAACCGTTGGTTCGCCTCGCAAGACCTGCCAGTACACTCGGGGTATTATGGCGACTAAATCGACTCGCCCCCCCGAGAGCCGAGTCCCGGGTTCCGAGTTCGGAGCAGCGGCTGACGCGGAACGCGGAACCATTACCCAGGGACTCAGAACCAAAGCCCGGAACCGGCGGAGTGTGGGAATGGTGCAGACGTTAGCGATTCGAACAGCGCAGGGAGTTGTTCTGGCCGCCGCAATTGGCCTGCTTGCCTGCGCCCCGGGAGCCCCACAAGGTGGGGCCGAGTCCGGTGGGCCGGCTGACGCCCCGAAGCGCATCAAGACGTTGACCATTGGGCACGGCACTGAACCTCAGATCATCCTCACCGGGTTGGGCGCCCGTCGCTACGAAGACATCCGGAACATGACTCATCAGCAGTTGGCAACCATCGATCATCGAGGTGACGTGCTTCCTCGCTTGGCCCGCGAGCTGCCCGCTCGCGCGCAAGGCACCTGGACAATCAATGCGGACGGAACCATGCGGACTATCTACCGGATCCATGCCAACGTCACCTGGCATGACGGGGAACCCCTAACGGCTCGCGACTTCGTCTTTAGCTGGACGGTGACGAGCGACCCCGAGCTACCCATCGAGAGCCGCTCCGTCAGCCGTGAGATATCCAGCGTGGAGGCGCTCGACGACTTCACGCTGGCGATCGAGTGGAGAAGGACCTACGGACGCGCCAACGCGATCGTCTCAGATGACCTCGGGCCGTTCGCCACCCACCTGCTCAAGAGCAGCTACGAAGCCGACAAAGAGCGCTTCTGGCGATCCTCCTACTGGACCCATGGGTTTATCGGCGTTGGACCGTACAAGATCGTGGAGTGGCAACCGGGGAGCCACATACTGCTTGAGGCGTACGAGCGCTTCTATGCGGGACGGGCCAAGATCGATCGGGTGGCGCTCCGCTTCATATTCAGCCAGGATGCTCTGGTGGCCAATCTCCGGGCCGGCGCTGTCGATTGGGCCGGGGTTGACCTCGAGCAGGCGATTGAGCTTAAAAGAGAATGGGAGCGGGGTGGACAAACGCCTACTTTGATTCCCAACCGGGCCAGCGGCGACGTCACCTGGATCCAGCATCGCAACCCGGCGGTCCGGGAGCTGCTCGATCCAAGGGTTCGAAGAGGGTTGCTCCACGTCCTCAACCGGGAGGCCCTGGCGGAGGCCATGTTCCCAGAACGCTTGGGCCTCGTGGCCGATTCGGTGATCCCCCCCGACGATATCCGCTGGGACTGGGTGAAGGACGAGATCGCGCGGTACCCCCACGATCTGCGGCGAGCCGAGGAGCTATTCGGGGAGGCCGGTCTGCGCCGGGCGTCAGATGGCGTGTTCGTGACCGGCAGCGGTGTCCGCATGGTCCTCCCGTACTGGGCGACGGCCGGTACCGAGAACGAGCGCCTCCTCCCCATCAATGCAGACCAGTGGAAGAGCTTCGGGGTTCTTACGGATCTCGCATTCCTCACGCGGGCGCAGGCCGATGACCGCCAGCACAGGAGCTCGTTCCCCGCCCTCATCAATGCAAGCTTGCGATGGGACCTGCCCGCGCTCGAGGTCCGTTTCCACTCGACCAACTGCCCGAGCGAGGGCAACGGCTGGACGGGTATGAACTACGGCTGCTACGTCAATCCAGCGCTCGACCAACTGTTCGAACGGCTGAAGACAGCGATTGAGCCCGACGAGCAAAGGGTGCCTTACCGAGAGTTCACTCGGCTCTACACGCAGGAGCTGCCCGCGCTCCCACTCTACTTTGGCGCGAGCGCCATCCTCGTCCGACAGGGAATCACGGGTGTCGTTGGAGCCGCTAAGCCGGAAGGTAGCGCAACGTGGAACATCGAACAGTGGGACTTTGAATAGGGATCCGAGCGATATCGATACGGAGGAGACGGTGGAGATCAAATACGGCCTGATCAGTGCCGACTCGCATGCAGCGTTCGATCGCCACGACTTCACCTCGCGCATGTCAGTCGCGAAGTGGGGAGACAAGATTCCGCAGGTCGTCCCTTCGCCAAAGGCCGGCGAAGACGGGTGGATGGTGTATGGCCGTCGCCCCAGCGGAGAGGAGCGCGGTTTGGCCAACTGCCCGGCGCTTATGGGTGAGCCCTTCCCTCATTGGCCCCGCCGCTGGGAAGACGTGCCGAAGATGAGCTACGACCCAGAGGAGCGCATGAAGGCGCTCGACATTGACGGCGTGGATGCAGAGGTGCTCTTCCCGGGATCACCGGGCGATTCCTACTACGGGCACGGAGACGCCGAGTTCGAGCTTGACGCCGTGCGCGCCTACAACGATATCCTGTCGGATTGGGTGCGGGTGAGCGACCGCTACTGGCCTCTCGCAGGTGTCCCCTGGCTCAATCCTCCCGCGATCATCGGTCGCGAAGTGGAGAGGGCCGTGGAGGGCGGCCACCGCGGAATCAACGTCCCCGCCAGGACGCCGCGTGGATTGCCATCCCTCACCGATCCGCACTGGGATCCGATCTGGGACGCTTGCCAATCGCTGGGTGTCCCGGTGCACATTCACGGCTCGGCTGGCATCGGAGCCGGAACGTCGCTCAGGAGCTGGAGCGGCTACACAGAGCGTCAGGGACACGCCGCGTCCACCAGCACGTCGGCAGTCACGCCCGCACAGATCATCCCGCACCTAATCGTCTCCGGGCTGACAGCGCGCTTCCCGAACCTGAAATTCGTGTTCGCTGAGGCGGGCATCGGCGGCCTCAGTTACGCCCTGTCGACGTGCGACCACGAATGGGAGGCACATCGCTTGTGGACGGAGGGAATCTCAGAGCGGCCGAGCGAGACGATCCGGCGCCAGTTCTTTGCGAACTTCTGGTTCGAAGAGGAAGGCATCAAGCTGCGACACGATATTGGCATCGACAACATCATGTGGGAGTCGGACTTCCCCCACGTCCCGTGCTACTACCCGGATTCCAGGAAAGAGACAGCGCGGATTGTAGCGGGCATCCCATTTGAGGATCGGCGAAAGGTGCTCTTTGACAATGCACTCCATGTGTATGGCATGAAGGCCACTGTAGCGTCGTCGCTTCCCCCCGATCTCTATGGCCCAGACCAAACACCCGGCATTGCGGCGAGTTAGGCGCCGAGAGCCTCCATGCAGCTGCAATATGGCCTGGTCAGTGTCGACGACCACGTGCAGGAGCCACCCGACCTCTGGACGGCCCGGCTCTCGCGAACCCGGTGGGGGGACCGCGTGCCACGCCTCGAGCGCGCGGCCAATGGGCAAGAGCGTTGGATCGTCGATGGGCAGGAGCTGCTGGGCGGACGGGTGGCCAGAGCGAGTGCGCTGATGGTGGACCGGAACCGCGACCCGGCGCGCTGGGAGGAAGTCCCCGCCGCCGCCTACGTGCCGGCAGAACGGCTCAAGGCCATGGACGCCGGCGGCATAGACTATTCGGCCCTATATCCGACAGTGGCCGGATCGGCTGGGGAGGCATTCAGCCGACTGCAAGACGCGGAACTCGAGGGACATTGCGTCGCGGCTTACAACGACTGGCTGATCGAGGAGTGGGCTGCAGTCAGCGAGCGGTTTATTCCGCAGTGCATTGTCCCCACCTGGTCGGCTGAAGCGACGGTCGCCGAGATTCGCCGTGCGGTGGGCATGGGCCATCGGGGGGTCGTGTTCCCGGCGGGGATCATGGACTTGCGCGGCGTCCCGCACGTCGCGGACTCGGACTGGGATCCCGTGTGGTCCATCTGCGAAGAGTTGGACGTACCCCTCTGCCTGCATGCGGGATCGTCCCCGGGGCTCCAGTATGCACCTCCCCCGGGGCTGACACAGCGGCGCGCCGAAGCGCTGAGCGCCATGACCAAGCCCGTCTCCAGTGCATACGTGCTCAACCTCTTCCTGTTCTCCGGCATTCTGATGCGCCACCCGAAGTTGCGTGTGATACTGGCGGAGAGCGCCCTAAGCTGGGCCACCCTCGACCTCGAGTGGTCGGATCACGAGGCAGACCACGATGGCCTGGTCAACGAGGGCTATACGTCAACGCCGTCCCAGTTGTTCCATCGCCAGTGCTACCTCAATGCCTGGTACGACCCCGTTGCGAGCTTCATCGACTACCTGGGCGCTGGGAACATTCTGTGGTCTGCCAACATCCCGGAGGCGACGTCTACTTGGCCGAGAACCCGAGAGACGATCGATCAGTGTTTCCAGGGAGTCGCGGCTGACGAGCGGAACCAGATCCTCTGGAAAAACGCCGCTACCCTCTACAAGCTGTGAGGCTCGCAACCTCCAATCTAACCTGGGGCACACCCCGCGCCATCCACACCGCGCCATCCAAGCGCTGCGCTTGACCCCACACGACTGCTCTGCTAGCCTGGCGTGGGCGCGCGTCCCGGGTTGCGCGCTGGCCTTGGACGCCAGGCCGATCCACTGGCCTGCTGCAGAGGCAGAGCTGGGTGCTGACACGGGGAGTTGGAGGGTGGGGAATGGCGTATGACCTGCTGCTGCGCAACGGGCGGATAGTCGACGGCTCCGGCATGCCGGCATTCTGGGGTGACGTCGGCGTGGCGGGTGGACGGATCGTAGAGGTAGGAAAGCTGGGCGGGTCGGCCCAGCGCGTCATCGACGTCCAGGGACAGACCATTGCCCCCGGGTTCATCGACAACCATTGCCACTTCGACGCGCAGGCCCTGTGGGACCCGCTCTGCACTTTCTCCTGCTACCACGGGAGCACCACCGTAATCAACGGCAACTGCTCTCTGGGTCTGGCGCCCGCGCGGCCGGACGAGCGCTACGCACTGCTTTCCATGCTCTCCAGGGTGGAGGCGATCCCCTTGGAGTCGTTGCAGGCGGGCGTCGAGTGGACCTGGGAGACGGTCCCCGAGTACCTCGCCGCGCTTGACCGGCGCCTGGGGGTCAACGTTGGCGCCCTCATCGGCTTCTCGGCGGTGCGCCGCCACGTGATGGGTGAAGACGCGTACACGGACCAGGCCACGCCCGAGCAGGTCGAGCAGATGAAGGCCATCGTTCGCGATGGCATGACCGCCGGAGCGCTGGGTCTCTCCTTCGAGCGTGAGCCGCGGCACACAGACATCGAGGGACGCGTGTTGCCGGCCAACGTAGCTTCCAACGACGAGATCGTGGCCGTTGCCCAGGCCCTCGCGGAGGTGGGCACCGGGACCATCCAGTTCGGCGACGCCATCAGGGTGGAGATGAAGGAGGGCCTACTCACCAGGCTCACACGCGCCACCGGACGTCCGGTTGTGTGCCCGCTGGCGAACATGACCGCGGAGCGCCTCGCGGGTGGCGGCATCTATCCTATGGTGGGCCCGTTCGTCGACAACCCCGCTCGCTGGACACTGAGCACGGCTGGAAGCTTCGATGCGCTGCCCGCTTGGCAGCCCGTGATGAGCAGCCCTCCTGAGCAGAGGAAGCGGGCGCTACAAGACCCCGTGATCCGGGAACAGCTCCGGGCCGACGCCCTGCGGCCGGACCCGCGGCGACCGGAGGAGGGCGGCTCTGCTATCCGCTTTGACCTGATCGGCGTGGCGAACGCCGCTCTGGCCAGGAATCGGCACCTCGAGGGCAAAACGGTCGTGGAGATGGCCCGGGAGCAGGGTAAGGATCCCCTCGACGCCTTCCTTGACCTGGTGCTGGACGAGGACCTGGCGACCGTCTTCTACCCGGGCTCGGATGTGACGGTGGAGGCGAAAGCCGCGATCCTTGCGAGCCCGTACATCATGCCCGGAGCATCAGACAGCGGGGCCCACGTGACCCGCAGGTGTCAGAGCCATTACCCCACGTTCATGCTTTCGTACTGGGTCCGCCAGCAGCACATCATGACTATTGAGGAGGCGGTCCGCAGGCTTACCTTCATGCCAGCCCTGGTCTTCGGGCTGCACGACCGCGGCCTCATACGCCCAGGCCTGGCTGCGGACCTCGTGGTCTTCGATCCCGACAGCGTGGAACCTGGAGAGATGGACGAAGTCGCAGATTTCCCAGGTGGAGCGCGGCGGATGAGGCGGCTGTCGCAGGGTGTGGAGTACACGATCGTGAACGGTAGCGTCCTCATCGAGGAGGGGGAGCACACTGGCGCCTACCCCGGGCGCGTGGTCGCCGGGGCGAGGTGATCCCAGGTCCCTGGCGCGCGAGCGGCCCCGAACGATGGCCCCAATGTGCGCTCGGGCTCTACCCTGCTCCCCAAAACCTCCGCTCCGCGCGCCGAGCGACGCGTCGTGAACGGGGATCAGCCGAAGCGGGCCCGGATTCGAGAAGCCGGCGAAGGCACGGCTCGCGGAGCTGTTGGACCGGTGTAGAGTCTCAGCCGCTCCTCGGCCCTCCCGCCATCAAGGGGGATGAGGCCCGATCTCCCGCCGACGCCTCAAGCTGCGCCAGCGCGCTGCGGTACAGGCGATGGGCGGTGGCGCGGCTCACGCCGAGGACCCGACCGATGGTCAGAAAGTCACACCCGTCGACGCTTCGGAGCAGCAAGGCCGTGCGCAGCCGCGGGGATAGCGAATCCAGCTCCATACGCCAGAGGACGGCCGCCTCAGTCGCGCCGCCCTCCCCCTCGAGGCGGTCGGCCTGGCCGATCAAGTCGTCGTGGGGCACGATGACGACCTGCGCCTGCCGAGTTTGGCGAGTGGGGCTAGCACGCTGCACGTACCGTTGGACCTCACGAGGGAAGCTGCGAAAAAAGTAGGCCAGGAAGCTCCCCCGCGGCCGCCAGCGGGTAGCGATCTCGGCCAGGATGATCCAGCTCTGCTGGCGGAGGTCGTGCGGCGAGATGGGGGCGGGGAGGTCGGACAACCGGTATCGGCGGAGGAAACTGGCGATGGCATGGTCGAGCCGCCCGTGGAGGCGCGCCAGCGACTCGGTGTCGCCACCCTGGTAAGAGACGACTAGCGCCGCCGCCTCGGCCTCGGTGACCTCGTGACGGGGTCGCTCCTGAGCGCGGGATCCGACAGGCTCACATGGAGCGAGGTCACCCTGAGCGCGTCGCTCATCCTGAGCTTGTCGAAGGACAGGTCCACTATCAGCGGATAGCTCGTCTGGCGCATCCATTACAGGGGCACCTCGAGCTCGTCGCCCAGGGTGTCAAGGACGCGCTCCAGCGACGTGGCGAGCTGGCCCGTGGACCGCTCGTCGAGAGCATGGCGTGCTCTCAGCGTGCGGCACAACGTATCGATGCCGCGCCGAGCCGCCTCCAGGTCGCCATCCGTGACAACCCGCCGAATCAGGATGCGCAGAACGGCAATCTCGGCGTCGACGCCCTCCAGGTGGCCGGCGGCCGCCAACGCGTCCTGCTCGTCCGCGGACAGCCGCGGAGGCGCGTAGAAGGCCGGTGGCCTCCGACGCGCCTCCGCCGCACCATGGCGGGAACACAGAGAGGACCCGGCCCGGGCTGCGCGTTCGCAGGGCCTCCCGGACGCTAGGATTGCTGTACATCGCTGGCGCAACGGGACCTCCGTACGGATAGAACACTCGTTCTATTCTAATCTTAGCGGGTGCGACGCCGCTGTCAACGTGCGTTGTGTCGGCGGACTGCGGCGTCGATTACCATGGGCCGGGAAACACCGGGTGCAATGGAGGCGCAGCTGGCAGCGCTCGTGATCGGGGCCGCGGGACTGGTGGGCTCGGCCCTCGTGCGCACGCTCCGCGCAACCGGGGCCGAGCCCGGCGGGACGTGCCATGTGCGCACGACGGCTGGTTTGGAGCCGCTCGACATCGTTGACCGGGCCGCCGTGGACGCTGCCATCGAGCAGCATCGGCCCGAAACGATCTATCTGGCAGCCGGGCTGACCGCCGTGGACTACTGCGAGGACCACGAGGACGAGGCCAGGCGCATCAACGTGGAGGGGACGCGAAACGTCGCGGAGGCGGCTGCTCGGGTCGGGGCGAAGCTGGTCTTCTACTCCACGGAGTATGTATTCGATGGGCGAGGTGGGCCCTACGGGGAGGACGACCCCATTGCGCCCCAGGGGG
Source organism: uncultured Chloroflexota bacterium (assembly GCA_964417895.1). Taxonomy (GTDB): domain Bacteria; phylum Chloroflexota; class UBA6077; order UBA6077; family SHYK01; genus CAYQJS01. Next base: position 21,289 of record CAYQJS010000017.1, read on the forward strand.
CCTACGCCCGGTCGAAGGCGGCCGGCGAGCAGGCCGCCCGCGATGGCACCCGGAACCACCTCATCCTGCGCACCACCGTCGTGTACGGCTGGGATCGGGCGTCGCGGAACTTCGCCATGCAGCTCTGGGAGCGGCTTTCCGCGGGCGAGCGAATGCGGGTCCCGCACGACCAGATCGGGAACCCGACGCTAGCGGATTTCCTCGCCGAGACCAGCGTCGAGCTGGTGCGCCGGGAGATCACGGGCGACACGGTGAACGTCGTCGGTGGCGAGCGCATCGCGCGCTCGGAGTTCGCGGTGCGGCTAGCGGAGCGCCTGCACCTGGACTCCAGTCTCATCGAGCCGGTGAGCACAGCGTCGCTCCAGCAGCGCGCGCCTCGGCCGCTGAACGCCGGCCTGCGCACGGACAAGCTCGGGTCGATCCTGGGCAGGCCGGCCATCGGCCTCGACACGGCGCTCGACCGTTTCGTGGCGGCGACGGAGGCCGACGACCCCATTGACCCCCTCTCCCCTCGCGGGGGGAGAGGGCAGGGGTGAAGGGGTTGCCCTCAACCGACGAAGCCTCCGCAGATGAACGGTAACACCTGCGCCTTTTGCGCCATCGTGCGGGGCGACCTCGCGGCATGCGTCGTCCTGGAGGACGAGGACACGATGGCGTTCCTCGACCGGCGGCCGCTGTTCCGCGGCCACGCGCTCGTCGTCCCGAGGGTCCACTGCGCAACACTCGCCGACCTGCCGGGCGAGCTCCTGCGCCCGCTCTTCGCGAGCGCTCAGACTGTTGCGCGAGCAATAGAAGACACGCTCGGAGCGGATGGGACGTTTGTGGCCATCAACAACCGGGTGAGCCAGAGTGTTCCCCATCTGCACGTCCACGTCGTGCCACGCCACTCCGGGGATGGGCTCAAGGGGTTCTTCTGGCCCCGGCAGCGATACGCGGACGAGCAGGAGATGGAGGCCATGGCTGATAGGCTGCGCGTGGCGGTCGCGCGCCTGAGTCCAGGTTGACGCTGTTTATGGGAATATACGATAGGCGCGTGCCGAGAGATCGGGGTATGATGGCGCTGCAAGTCGGCGTGCGCCGCGATGCGCACCCGCCAGAGGAGGTATCCAATGGCGGCGTCGGTTCGCTTTCGTGTTGCTCCTTTCCGTGGCGCTCGTGGCTCCAGCCGTCGCTCAGGATGAGCCTGCCGAACCTCCCTCCGAACCAGCGGTCGAGGAGGCTGCTCCCGAGCCGACCGCCACCCCTGCCCCATCACCGGCCGTCTCGCCTCCCAGTGCAACGCCGACTCCGGGGCCGGGCGCGATCCTCCTCAGCGACAACTTCGATGACCCCGCGGCCGGCGTGCTGCCTCGTTCCTCCCCGAACCCCGACCGCTACACGCGTGGATACATGGACGGCGAGTACCGGCTGTCCAGTCAGTCGGACGCTGGGGCCGTCGCGGCTGTGCCCGGATCGTACGAGAATGCGTCCCTGGCTGTGGACGCTCGGATGGTGGGCGACACCGACGGCAGGGCAATCGCGCTCTACTGCCGTCTCCAGCCGGGCCCTAGCCCGAGCGGCTACGTGCTTTACGTTGCGCCGCCCGACGGCGCTTTGCGGCTGTGGCGAATCGACGGCGGCGCACGCACACCCCTCATGGATTGGCAGGCGCGCTCGGCTATCGCACGGGGCACCGGCCGCAACCGCATTGAGCTCTCCTGCGCGGGGAGCGTCATTACTGTGACGGTCAACGGAGCTCGTGTGGGGTTTGCCTTCGATGGGACATATCGTGGCGGCCAGATGGTGCTCGGCGCCGTTGGAGCCACTGCAACCCGCACCATCGACGTACGGCTGGATAACCTGGCCGTTACACTGCGTGGTGAAGAGACTCCTCCACCCCCAGGCCCGTACGACGGCGCCTGGGTCGGATCGACCGCCGGCGGCCGAGACAGCTCGTTCACCGTCAGCCACAACTCGGTGGTATCTCTAAGCGTGAATTTTGAGATCGTCACCTCCCAGTTCGGCGCGAGGAGGGAGGGCGAATGCGTCGCGTCGGGTTCGCCGAAAATAAGCCTGGAAGCGCCGGCGCTGATTGAGAACGATGGATTCTCGTTGACCATCAGTATGCCGGTCCGCGTCACGTACACCGTGCAGGGCGAACCAGGGGCGTCGACTTTCGAGCGGACAGATACCTTCGTCGTGTCCGGGCGGTTCACTTCTCCCGCGTCGGCGGCGGGCGACATCGAGATCACAACCTCTGGAGTCCCCCGATGCGACGGACGGGTCGCCGCCCCCTGGACGGCGCGAAAGGCCTAACCAGGTGAACCCGAACGCCCAGACGCTGGGGGGCGGAGCCCCCCAGACCCCCCGGGGACGCCCGGCAGCGAAGCGCTAATAAGCGGGACGGCCTCCTCCAGAAGGAAGACAACGCCTTCTTGGATGTGCAGGACGTTCGGGTGATCCGTTTTGCTGGATGCTTTGCTCCACCCGGGTGGGCTCGTCGCCGACTGGACCAGCCGGGACGCCCACCAGCGTATCCTGGAGCGCCATCGGCTGGCCGAGTCGGATTACCGGCTCTCCTAACTGCGTTATGACCTCACCAAACTGCGGGCCAAGGGTCTCGTGGAACGGATCGGCAAGACGCACCGGTATCGGCTCACCGCCCTCGGTCTCAAACTCGGCGTTCTGCTCGTGAAAGCCCGAACTCGCCTGCTCGGACCGCTTGCACCCTCGCCACCGAACCCCGCCGCCGGCTCCCAACTCGCAACCCCAGCGCTGTGGAAGCTGACATGCGACAATTGGACGCCGACTTGAACACCCTTTGCCAAACTCTCGGCCTGATCGCAGCGTGAACAAAGTTCGCGTTAGCGAGGGAGCAAATCTCTTAGGGGGAAGGGTTCGGTCCCTCCGCTAACCCCTTAGGGGTGTAGTCAGACGCGCCAGTCGAGCGCCGTCTCGGGAGGGGAACCCTCCTCGGGTTCGCTCAAGTCGATACCCGTGATGTCGCTCAGTTGTGCTCGGTGCCAGACCGTGAATTCGTCCTGGCCCGTTGCGACGTCCTCGAAAGCCTTCTCGACGTTCCCCTCGAACCACACCAGCATGAACGAGCCCCCCGGCGTGGTCTGTAGGGTCCAGGTCTCACGCGTGATGTCGCCCCGCTGATTCAGCGCGTCGAACCCCTCCTTTCGAGGACCGGCGACCTCCTTGGCCCAGGCGCGGAAGGCGTCCTCCTTGCCCGGGAGAATCGGGAACATGCCGCTGAACACTCCCATCACGGATCTCCTCTCATCGCCGGTGTCGGTCCCGTGAGCCCCGTGGTGAGCACATCTTAGGAGATCATCCGGGCGGGCGTGTGGCCCTGCTAGCGCACGCTGAAGCGGGCCCAGCCGCTAGCGAAAAGTCCAGTTGTGGATTGCCCAATAGACTGTTGTGCCCCTGCTGGTCCGACCGAATCCGGAGCTTTCCCGTGCGGCGGGCCCTTGGAGCGAGGAAACCCAACTTTTCACGTCCGGTAAGAAGTACAGGGCATACGCCGGGAGGTTTTCGCTTACGAGCGCCATCATCTGCGCGACGTACCTCCCGCGCTCGGTCGGGTCTAGCGTGGAGTTCCAGGCTTCGTAGAGTCGGTCGTACTCTGGGCTCGTCCAGCCGGAACGGTTGAGACCCGCCCACCGGTTTGCCGCCGCCCCGACTTGAGAGGACCGGAAGGTGGCCTCCGTCCCACCGGCGGCATAGCTGAATCCAGGAAGCGTCTGGCGCGTCTCCAGCTGCGTGAATGCCTGAATCCCCATGACGACAGTTCGGACGTTGAAGCCCGCTCGCCGCCAGGAGTCGCTCAGGATTTGCTGCATCCGCTCGATCTCGGATGCATCCTGCACGGCGAAGTCGACGTGGAACCGACTTCCCTGCGCGTCGGCAAAGAACCCGTCCGCATCCCTGGTGTAGCCGGCCTCACTCATCAACTGGGCGGACCGGTTCAGGTCCAGTGGATACTTCCTCAGCAGACGATCGACCTCCGGGAAAAACGGCACATCCGATGAGACGAGGGATTCGGTCGGCGTGCCGAGTCCGTCGAATACCCCATCGTTGATCGCCTGCCGATCAATGGCGTGGGCGAGGGCCCTGCGCACGCGGAGGTCGAGGAGCCCTCTGTGACCGACGTACTCCGGCCGCTGCTGAAGGAACAGAAATGAGGTGTTCGCCGGCGTCGCGAGCGCCGTCCCCTTCCCAGCAGCTTCCCACTCGCGTTTCAACGTGAGAAAGTGCTCGAAGCGTAGTGTTCTACAGCACGCGTAATCCAGCTGGCCACCGGCGAGAATCGCGGCGAGAGTGGTGTTCTCGTCAGTAAAGATGCGCATCACAATGCGATCGATCTTGGGGCGCCCCAGAGCGTGCCCATCAAAGGCAATCCCCAGGAGCTGAACACCCGGATCCCAACGCTCCAGACGGTACGGGCCCGCCCCCACGTAGGCGGTGGTCCAGAACGAGCTGCCGAGAAAGGCCTCCCCGGTCGCGCGCCCCGCCGTGTAGTCGTTGAACGCAGCTTCGAGGAGATGGCCAGGCAGAGGGTCCAGGTCTTCAAAAGTGAGGCTGCCGCCGTCCGGGTTAAGCGACCGCCATTGCACGATGACGGTCCGCGGGTCTGGTGCCAGCACCGCGTCCATCGTGTCCTGAGGGCTGGCGATAAAAACTCCTAAGCCCCGATCTGTATAGACCCGGAAGGCAAAGACAAAGTCGTCGGCCGTCAGGGGCGTGCCGTCCTGCCAGGTCAGATTGTCGCGGAGTCGGTAAGTAGTCTCCATGCGCCCATCAGGAAAGACGCGCCAGCTATCCGTGTTGAGCTGGGGTAGCTCCTCCGCGAGATAGGGGAGGGCAACACCCCGGTCGTCAATCAGGCTCAGGGCGGCGTTGAACAGCCGAGTGTTTCTCAGTGGGCCATTGGTTCCCAAAACCTTGGGCGCAAGAGTGGCCGTTTCAATACGATGAGCCACCACGAGCGTGCGGCTTTGCGCCAGCTGGTCACTCGAAACCGCTGGGCCTTGGCCCTGGCCTGGGCCACAGCTGACCACAAGAACCGCGAGGGCTGCGCCGATGACGCCCATCGGATGCTGCACGGCTCCTCCTCCTTCTCGCCCACGACAGATGGTCCCCACGCTGCGAATCGTACCCGTCGGATCGGATTCGAAGATTGTACTGCTGCCCGATCCCGTTCTCGTGCGTGTACACTGGGCGCGGCAAGCCAGTCCGTCGCGATTCGGATCACAGAATCGGCCCTGCCTGATAGCAGAGCCCCACAGGCTGATCCTGATAGCTCAAGAAGGAGGATGCCCGATGCGCATCATGTTCCTCAGCCATAGCCCGCGTAACCCAAGAACAGGTGTCAATGAGAGCGTGCAGAATCTGCTGCGCAGCTACGCTTCGCCCGGCACCGAGCTGGATGTCCACCACGCCGACGACTTCGAAGGCGCACGCGTCATGCGGGCCATGAGTGAACAGAGCGTGCTGACCGGCTTGTCCCATGCCATGGTAACCGCAATGCTGATCCGCAAGACCGTCTGGGCCGAGGAGAACGGCTATGACGCGGTCATTCAGAGCAATACGTTCGATCCAGGCGTCGAGGCGGGCCGCCTTGCCGTGCGCATCCCGGTCATCGGCGTGATGAAGTGCACGCTGCACGCAGCGATGACGCTCTGCGATCGCATTGCCGTCACGGTGCCCCTTCCGGGCCACGTGCCGTACACGCGGCGAATCCTCCGCATGTACGGCATGGACCACTTCGTCACCGACGTGCGTTCGGTCGGCGTCTACGGCGAAACCGTGGATAAGCAGGAGCTCTTCGACGCTGCGCTCGAAACGATGAAAGGCCTCGTGCGGGACACCAATCCAGAGGGCATTCTCCCGCTCGGCGGCGCCCTGATTCCCTACGTCGTGGATCCCCTCGACCTGCAGCGCGAGCTCGGGCTGCCAGTCTTCAACACGAAGTCCACGAGCATCCGCTTCGCTGAGACCTGCTACGCACTGGGGTTAACACACAGCCAGATCACCTATCCGAGCGCAAAGCTGAGCTATGCGGACTTCACGCGCCGCGCCTTCGAGGCCTGAGCCGAAAACACTTTTGCTCACTCAGCCATTGTCCTCTCCCGCACGCAACCGATGGTCGAACGCGCGAACCGTACAAGTAGCCAGCGGGTGCTGGCAAATCTCTTCGCGTCCCCGACGGGATCGAGCGTTGCCCGACCACAACTTTGTGTCCACCTCGCTTTCATCCCCGTTGTAGGCTTCTGGACACAACCCGAAAAGTTCGTGGCTACCGGTCGGACGGGTGACCCTAACCCGGACGATGCAGCCAAGCTGGTGCGCGTCCGCGACGAGGTAGAGCCCGAGTTGAAATCTGCTGCATGGCGGGAGAGCGCATCACATACGGTTAATTGCTCAGCAGCCGTACCCAGGGCAGATGAGGTCCGACTGCGTTTGCCAGCCGACGGTCAGCTGTCCGCCTCCGACTCGACCGCCCGGTGCACGCGCTCATCGTCGAAAAGTGGTCACCCTTTTCACCAAGGGCTTTGCCCGCACCGCCAGTCGATTACAGGTCGAAGTAATCGTACTCCGATGAGCTGAAGGCGCGACCACAACTTTCTCCCGACCCGTTGGGTTACTATCATGGCGCGCATCAGCTTTCGGCCGGACTCGGGTTCTCGGGAGGCGAAACAGTGGTGACCATCGCACGTTTGAGCCATGTCGGTTTCAACGTTCCACGCGATCTGTTCGAGCAGGAGTGCGATTTCTGGGAGAACGTCATCGGGCTGAGGCGGGTCCACGCCCAGGAGGGACGCAACGTCTTCTTCACCGCTGACCCTCTCCGCGACCACGAGTTCATTCTCTACGCCGTGGATGGGCCCGTGGACGCCTACGGCGACCCCCGATGCATCGCCAACCACATCGCTTTCGACGTGGCCACCGATGTCGAGGTGGACGAGCTCACGGCGCGTCTTCGGGCGCGAGGCTTCGACGTGGAGGAGCCGGTCCGAGGCCGCCGCCAGAACAAGGTCACCAGCCCCGCCGGCATTCACTTCGAGATCAACACGCCACCATACATGAGCCCCAGACCACGGGGCAGTGAGGACACGGTCGCCGGCGTCATCAGAGAACGAGGTTAGGGCCCGGCGGCTTCTGGGGGCCGCCAACGAGATCTTGCGAAAAGGGGGTGCCAGATGTTGGAAAACCGTATGTTTGGTGGGCGCACTTGCGGCTTTCGCCGTTACCGCCACGGCCTCGGCTACCCAGAGTCGGGATGCAGACATGCTCGCCGTCGCAACGGCGTTCAACGACGCCCGCCAGGTCTGCTACTCGGCGCCCGATTGTCCGAATCTGGACGAGTTGATGTCGCTCTTTACCGCCGACGCACGTCGCAGAGAGATCCAGCGGAACAACAGCGTCGTGCAGCTCCAGAGTCCAGACGAGCTACGCGCAGATCATGTTCGCGTCGCTAGCTCGTTCACGGGACGGAGGGTGGAGACCACCTCCATGGACATCCAGGGCCGCAACGTAGTGATGCTCCAGCTGAACTGGGACCCTGGGGCAACCCAGCCCAATGCCTTTGTGTCCGTGTTACGCATCGAGGACGGTCAGATCGCCCACTGGGTCTTGATCGCGCCATAACCCCGGTCGATTGGTCCCCCGGCGAACAACCGAGCTGTCGCGTCGCGGCCATTGTGGCGAATCAAGCAGGAGGTGAGCCGCGCCAATGACGGAGGCGCCGGAAAGCGTGCGGCAGCGGCTCGAGCCGTTCCAGCGCGACATGCAGTCCGGCATCCTTGTTCCGCTCTTGCAGTTCGGGACGCTGCCACACGACCTGACCGTGAAGAATATGCAGTTGTTTGCGCGGGAGATGATGCCCCACCTGCGTCCGCTGGGCCAGCCGGCGGCGTCCAGAGCCGGAAGGGCAGGGGGTGAGCGGTGGGCGTGACCTACGTCGAGGGCACTGTGATCGGCCCAAACGAACAGCGGGCGGACGTGCGCTTCATGGTTGACAGCGGCGTGGCGTACACCCTGCTGCCTCACGAGGTCTGGCAGGCAATCGGGCTGACCCCGAAGCGGCAGCAGAGTTTTACACTCGCAGACGACACAGCCGTCACACGCCGAATCTCCGAGTGCCGTATTGACCTCCCGCAAGGTGAGAGCTATACCACGGTCATCCTGGGGGAGCCGGGCGACGAGGCGCTGCTCGGCGCCTACAGGCTCGAGGGGTTCGGCCTCATGCTCAATCCCTTTGACCGAACGCTCCAACCCATGCGCCTGATGCTCGCCTGAGGGATGGTCACCTCCCAGACGCGGGCGCAGCTCATTCCCGTCCTGGCCGGTTTGCTGCTCGGCACCCTCGTCACGTCGCTGAGCCAGCTAGCGGTCATCACGGCGCTCCCCGTCGTAATCGCCTCCCTCGGTGGGCTGGAGCTGTATAGCTGGGCCTTCGCAGCGGCGCTGCTCACGACAACGCTCGCCATGCCCATAGGGGGCAAGCTGTCGGACGTGTACGGCCGCAAACCCGTGTACACGGTGGGCATGGCCACGTTCATCGCGGGCTCGGCCCTGGCCGGCAGCGCCCAGACCATCGAGCAGCTCATCCTCTTCCGCGGGGTCCAGGGGCTGGGCGCTGGCTTCGTACAGCCTGCCGTCTCCGCGCTCATCGCGGACCTTTTCCCCGGCGACCGACGCGGGCGCTGGCAAGGGATCAACGGCGCCATCTGGGGGCTGTCATCGGTCGTCGGACCGATCCTCGGCGGATACCTCGCCGAGCACGTCAGCTGGCGGTGGGCCTTCTATTTCAACGTGGCCCCTGGATTGTTGGCCATGCTGCTCCTCGTGCGCTTTCTGCCCCGGAGTCGAGCCCTGGTGCGGTCACGAGGGCCGGACTACGTAGGGCTGTCGCTCTTCTCGGGTGCGCTGCTGGCGCTCTTGCTTGCCAGCCTGTGGGGCGGTCGGACCGTCCCGTGGGCCTCGCCCCAGATCGCCGGCGTCCTCGCCATCGGCGCTGTCCTGTTTGCGGCGTTCCTTCGGCAGGAGGCCCGGGCGACGGAGCCCACTCTGCCGCCCGAGCTGATGCGGAACGCGACCTACCGTTCGATCCTGGCCCTCACGTTTCTCACAGGCGGCGGGCTGTTTGGCGCGATCACCTACGCGCCGCTTTACCTGCAGGCAGTCCTGGGCGTCTCCCCCACCGCCACGGGCATGCTCTTCCTCCCAGCGGTGATCGGGATGGCCGGCATGAGCGCCGTGGCCGGCATCTACATGCACCGCATCGGCTATCGTCGCCTGGCTGTCCTCACCATGGCCGTCGGGGCGACCGGCTTTGCCATACTGGCCGCGGCGGCGCCGGAGCTGGGGCCGAGTCCCATCGTCATCGGGCTGTCGCTGGTCGGAGGTGGGATCGGCCTGAGCTTCCCAGTGCTGATCGTGACCGCTCAGAACGCCGTGGCAGCCCGCGTAATGGGAGTGGCCACGTCAACGGTACAACTCACCCGCAGCCTGGGGGGGACCGTTGGGGTTGCGCTGCTCGGCGCGTATCTGGCCACCCGGGTGGCAGAAATCGTCGGCGCTGGCGCCGCGGCGCCGGCTGACATCGCCCGCCTCCTGGAGGCCCAGACCGGCGGGCCAGCCACGCAGCAGGCCGCTGCGCTGAGGGATGAGCTGGCCGCCGCGATTCGGGTGCTGTTCGCCGCTGGCGCAGCCATGATGGCCGTGGCGACGGCAATCGCGCTTCGGATGCGCGAGCCCGTCATGCTGCCTGTCATGCTGCCTGTCATGCTGAAGGAAGCGAAGCCGGCGCCCCCACCAGGCACACCCGACTGAACAGCGTCACGATGCACGCGCCCACTCGCGGCCTCTTTGGGCGAGAGAAGGGACAGGCGAATCCCGTCAGGCCAGGAGCCGCTCGAAGCGCTGCGACGCTCGGTAGGGGCCGACGATGGCGAGGCTGGCGCGCTCGTCGCGGATCACGTCCTGGGCGACCGCCTGCAGCTCCGCGGCGGTAACGGCGTCGATGGCGTCGACGACCTCGTCCACCGAATGAATCTCACCGCGGAGCAGCTCTTGCCCTCCCAGCCACGATGCCACGGCCCGCGAATCTTCCATCCGGAGCAGAAGGCGGCCCTTGATGTATTCCTTGGCCTTCACCAACTCGGCGTCCGGGATGGCGTTTGAGCGAAGCTCATCGAGCTCAGCCCGGACCGCCCGAATGCATTCGGTCGCCTTTCTGGGATCGACCGCGGCGCCGACGACGAGGGCGCCGGTATCGAGATAGTGCGCCACGCTCGAGTGGACGTCGTAGGCGAGGCTACGGTTCTCCCGGATCTCGAGGAAGAGGCGGCAGCTCATGCCCTCGCCGAGGATCGTGTTCAACACGTCAAGGGCGAAGCGGTCGGGATGAAACGCCGAGTACCCAGGGTAGCCCAGAAGGATCTGAGCTTGCTCTGTCCGTTTGGACCGCAAGCCTACCTGCGGCGTTGCCCGGCCGTCGCGAGCCGCTTCCCAGCCGCGGAATGGCGCGCGCTTCCACTCGGCCACCCGCTCGGTGACTTCGCCCACGACCCGCTCGTGGCTGAGATTCCCTGCGACGGCGACCACCGTATTCTCGGGAACGTATTGTGAAGCGTGGTACTCGAGCATCGTCTCGCGAGTAATGCCCTCGACGGTGCTCGTGCTCCCCGCGACGTCGCGACCCAGCGCCTGGTCGGGCCACATGAGGCTGTCGAAGAGCAACCCTGCCAGCTCGCCGGGGCTGTCCTCAACCATCGCCAGCTCCTCGATCACCACTTTGCGCTCCCGCTCGAGCTCGACGGGGTCGATGCGGGAGTAGAGAAGCTGATCGATGAGCACGTCCAGCGCGGTAGAGAAGTGGTCGACGGGTACCTTGGCCCAGTAGACCGTCAGCTCTTTATCGGTCGCGGCGTTCATGACGCCGCCCACGCCCTCGATCGCCTCGGCGATCTCGCGTGGCGTGCGCCGTCGGTCGGTGCCCTTGAAGAGCATATGCTCGACGAAGTGGGAGACGCCCGCGATTGAGTCATCCTCGTATCGGGAGCCGGCGCCGACGAAGAGGCTCAGACTAACGGATTTGGTGTGGGCGAGCTCGCCGCTCAGGACGCGTAGTCCGTTCGCCAGCACCGTCTTTTCGTACATCGACATTCTCCCCGGCGCGCCCCTGGCACGGGTCACCGATGTGGTCGAGCTGGCCGTTGGGCAGCGGACCGGGTGATGAGCTTGCTATTTGAGGCTCTCGCGCACAATTATACGGCCCACAACCCGCCCACCGGACGGCAGTCGAGGCCCCCTGAGGCAGCCGTGTTCAACTGGTACTCGGCGCCCACCTTCGTCGCGATGTTTCCTCTTCTGGCTCCTGGGGGCGCCGCCGCGCAGATCCTAGAGCTGCGAGTGGTGATGGCCGACAGCGCCTTCGCCTCCAAAGAGTGGGTCGTCCAGCACGAGTTCGCGAAGCTGGCCAACCTGCCGGGCTGGATGGCGCCTGTGGTCGTGGCGATGGGGTCGCTCCAGACGGGTGTGGACGCCTGAGAGATCGCTCCGGTGAAGCACGTCGGGCGCATCAGTCCTCGCCCGCTGATGATCATCCACGGGGATCAGGACGAGGTGTTCCTGGTCAAGAACGCCATGTTGCTCGCCTCGGCTGCTGGCGAGCCGACCGAGTTGTGGATCGTCCCTGGCGTTGGGCACTCGCGCTTGGATGGATCGGATCCCGCCGGATACGTGAGCCGGGTGGCGGGTTTCTTCGATCGTGCGCTGCTGCCAGGGCAGGCGCGCTCGGCATGAGGTAGTATGCGTGCCACGCGGCAGCGGAGTCCTGATGGAGATCGCGCCCGGCGTCCACCAGTTCTGGGGGCTCGGATGCCGGGTCTTTGCCCTGCTGGGCGACGCCATCACGCTCATCGACGCCGGCGCGCCCGGGAACCGGCCCTTTGTGCTGCACCAGCTCCGTAAGCTGGGCAGGAGCGCGAATGATGTCGAGCGCATCATCCTCACGCACTACCACCTCGACCATCGCGGCGCAGCGGGCGAGCTGCGGCGGGCCTCGGGGGCGGACATCCACATCCATGCGAGCGAGGCGCCCTACCTCCGAGGCGAGCTCACGTACCCGAATCCGGTCAACCGGGGCGTAGCGCCGACCCTCGCGGTTGTTACTGAGCCGCTCTTTGCAGCGACGCGAGGCGGTCCGCTGCCCGCTCGGGAGCTCAACGACGGTGATGTGATCAACGTGCGGGGAGGCCTCCACGTGCTCCACTCCCCGGGCCACACTCGAGGGAGCATCGTGCTCTGGCTGCCGCAGGAGGGCCTACTCTTCGCCGGGGATACGATGGGTTTCCGCCGCGGCCGACTCCAACAGCCCGAGGCCCGGGTGAGCGAGGACGCGGAGGTCGCCCGCGCCTCGCTGGAGCGCCTGGCGGCCGTCGACTTCGACACGATCTGCTTCAGCCACTTCGAGCCGATGCCGAGCGGCGGGAAGCGCGCGCTCGAAGAGCTGGCTGCGACCTGGTCCAGCGAGTTCCGATCGCATGCGGCAGGGTTCTGATGGAAACCCCGGCGCACTGCCCGGCGCGCTGAAGGTAGAGAGAAGTATGGTCGCCAGTGCGGAGGCCGCTGCGCCGCGCCAGGAGCAATCCTCAAGCGGGACGCTGGGCGAGCTGCTATCCGAGGCTGCTCGCCGTTACGCTCGTAACCCGGCGCTGGTGATCAAGCCCGGCGTTCGTACGCGCATCGTCACGTATACAGAGCTGGAGCGGCTGTCGCTCCGCGCCGGGCGCTATCTCCCAGAGCGGGGCGTGCAGAAGGGCGACCGGGTGGTGGTGTGGGCACCGAATATGCCCGAGTGGGTCGAGCTCTTCTTCGGCTGCATGAAGATCGGGGCGGTACTCGTGCCCATCGATGTCCGCAGCGCACCGGACTTCGTCGCCGCCGTGGTGCGCCAAACCGAGCCCAAACTGGCCGTCCTCTCGCGCGCCACCGCGAAGTTGGCGGAGGGCCTGGACGTCCCCTCATTCCACCTGGAGGAGTTGGAGGCAGAGCTTGCCAGGGCGGCCGATCCTGTTGGAGGGCCGGGCAATGAGCTGGCGGTGGGCCCCGACGACCTGGCAGAGATCGTCTTTACCTCCGGCACCACAGGCGACCCGAAGGGCGTGATGTTGAGTCACCGCAACATCGTCTCGAACGTGCGCAGCGCCAACGAGGTGCTGCCCATCAAGCCGGGCTTTCGACTGCTCTCACTCCTCCCTCTCAGCCACATGTTTGAACAGAGCGTGGGACTGCTGGCGGCACTCTCGGGCGGGGCCCGCGTCGTCTACCCGGTAAGTCGTCAACCCAGCGTCCTGTTCAGGACTATGGCCGAGAACCGCATCACGATGCTTTGCCTCGTGCCCCAGGCGCTGCGGTTGTTCTGGAACGCCATCGAACGGGAGGCGCGCCGACAGGGCCGCGAGGCGACATTCGCCAGGCTCCTGCCCCTCGCCGAGTGGCTCCCCATGAAGCTGCGCCGCGTCCTCTTTCGATCGGTGCACGCCCGCATGGGTGGGAGCCTTGACCTGGCGATCTCCGGCGGCGCGTACCTCGATCCGGCGCTGGCCCACCGGTGGGAGCTGCTCGGGGTTTCAGTGCTGCAGGGTTACGGTGCGACGGAAGCCTCGCCCATCATCGCCTGCGATCACCCCGGCCAGCGGAAGCCCGATGCCGTCGGTCGCGCCTATCCGGGCGTCGACGTCCGGATCGACGTGGACGGCGAGATCCTCGCCCGCGGCCCGAACATCTTCCAGGGCTACTGGCGTAATCCGCAGGCGACCGCGGCCGTCCTGGACGATGGCTGCTACCGCACCGGGGACCTTGGGTCCCTCGACGGGGAAGGCTACCTGCACCTCAAGGGACGCAAGAAGGATCTCATCGTCCTCGCGAACGGCCAGAACGTCTACCCTGAGGACATCGAGAACGAGCTGGCGCGACACCCGGCCGTCGCGGAGGGGGTCGTCGTGGGGCTCGACCGCGGCGAGGGGAGCATCGAGGTGCACGCCGCGCTGTTGATGCGCGACGCCGACCATGCCGCCGAGGCTGTCCGCGAGACCAACGACCGGCTGGCCGATCACCAGCGCATCCAGGGGTACACGGTGTGGCCGCTGGATGATTTCCCGCGCACCCACACGCTCAAGGTCAAGAAGGGGGAGGTGCTGGACTACCTGAAGGGGCGCCGCGACGGACACACGGCGGCCGTTGAGCCGCCCCCCCCCGAGACGCCGTCCGAAAACCCCCTCGTTGGTTTGATCAGCGAGCTAGCATCTGTACCCGCCTCGCAGATCCAGCCCGAGACCACGCTAGGCGAGGACCTTGGCCTGGACTCGCTGGGCAGGGTGGAATTGCTCTCCGCAGTCGAGAGCGAGCTGGGAACCTACGTCGACGAGAGCCTGATCTCGCCCGAGACGACGGTCGCGGAGCTGGAGCGCCTGGTGACGGCGTCTCAGGCGCGGGCCGCCGGCATCAAGTTCTGTGCCTGGCCCCTCCATCCGCTGGCAGCCGTTGGGCGCGAGCTGTTCCTGCAGCTCGTGGTGTTCCCCCTCTACCACCTGTTCTGGCGGGTGCGCGTTATCGGGCAGCAGCGGTTGCGCGGCCTGGACCAGCCTGTGATGATCGCCGCCAACCATCACTTCGGCTCGGCTACTTTCGGATTCGACCCCGCAGCGGTGTGGATGGCGCTTCCTCGCGAGCTGCGACGGCGGACTTGCACCGCTGGCGAGGAGCACGCCGTGTTCGATCGCCCCCTCCGGGGCTGGTTCGCACGCCTCACCAATGCATTCCCTCTGTCGCAAAGCGGCAACGTCCGTGGCAGCCTGGAGTACATCGGGCGTCTCCTGGATTTGGGCTGGTCGATTCTGATCTTCCCGGAAGGGAGGCTGACGCTCGGCGGGCCGCTGCAGCCCTTCCTGGGAGGCACCGGAATGGTGGCCGTGGAAGGGAGAACGCCTGTCGTCCCGGTGTGGATTGAAGTCGAGCAGGAGAGCGTACTCCAGAGCCCTCGATCGCCGTGGCGGGGAGCTTTCACCGTCCATATCGGGGGCCCGCTCACGTTCGCACCGGGCACACCTTATGGAGAAGCGACGGCTCGCATCGAAGCCGCCGTGGGAGCCTTGCGCGACATCGCCCGGGCGTCGATTGACGCAGACGGCAAGCGACCCCTATAGTCGCGCGCCAAGGCCGAACCGGGAGGCCCGGGGGATCGCGCCGGACAGTCGTTGACTTCAGCTTGAACCTCCGACTCTTGGAGCCGCCCTCATTCGCACCGTCGCGCCTCTCTGGATGGTGGCCTACGGCGCCGCGAAGGTCGGCACCGGCATTCACGATTGGTTCTTTAACGCGGTAGCCGGCCTGTTTCTCGCCAGCTACGGCATGCCGAATGTGGCCATTGGCTTCCTGGCCAACGAGCGCTCTTTCATAGGCAGCCTCTTTCAGCCCGCCTTCGGGGCGCTAAGCGATCGCGCTCGGACGCCGTTCGGGCGCAGGAGGCCCTTCATGCTGGTGGCCACGCCTGTGGTGGTCCTGGGGTTCCTGATCCTGGCGACCCGGCCCCCAGCCTGGCTGGTAGTCGCCGTCTTCATCCTCGGCCCGCTGTTCGTCGGCTTCGCAGAGGTCCCGTACAAGGCGCTCCTGCCCGATACGGTCGTCCCCGAGCAGCGGGGGACGGTGAGCGGCATCAACGTCCTGATGGGCATGGCGGGGGGCCTGGTTCTGCTGGTCGTGGCTCTCGCTTTCTGGGGCGAGCGGCCGGATCTCGTCTTCCTGCTCGTAGCAGGCGCCTTCGGCCTCGGGTTTGCGATTACCATTGCCTCGGTGCCGGAACCGCCCGCGCCATCCCGGCGCGAGCCGGAGCCAGCCCTGCACCCCTGGGCGTATGTGCAGGGCATTCTGCAGTATGGCGACGCCACGCGATATGTTGCGTGCTACTTCTTCTTCTGGTTCGGCATCGGCGGGATCACCCCATTCCTCACCCGCTTCGGCAATCTGGAGCTGGGGATCCCGGAAGACGAGACGTTCGTTCTGCTACTGGCCGTTGCCCTCGCCACGCTGTTGTTCTCGGTTCCGGCGGGCTGGCTCGGCGATCGGTACGGCAAAAGGCGAGTGACGGCCTGGGGGCTGCTCATTTTCCCAGTGTTCATCCTGATTGGCTCTCAGGTCCAGACCCGAGAGCAGGTCCTGCCCATCCTGGTGCTGGCCGGGATCGGGCAGGCGATTCCCTCGGTGCTCGCCTATCCGCTGTTCACCGAGCTGGTGCCCGCTCGCCGCATGGGAGAACTGACGGGCCTCAGCAGCATGACGTGGGCGCTCGCGCAGCCGCTGGGCGCTACCGTACTGGGGGCCGTGGCCGACCAGACGGGGACGCTCCGCAGCGTGCTCGTGGGTGGCGCCGTGTCATTGCTCGTGTCCTGGGCGATCCTGCAGACGGTGCGTGAGCCGTCGGAGGTGCCTGAGCGGCTGGAAGAAGGGGAGCTGTCGCCATAGCGAGGACGCGCCACAGCCGGACCTCCGACCCCCGACCTGCGGACGGCCGTCTGTTCGCTCGCGAGTGGGACGCCGCACGCGCCGCGTGGGCGGTGGGCGACCCGTCGCTCTACCGCATCGCCCCGGAGGTCCCCGTCGATCGCCCCATCGACGAGATGCCGAGCCACTTCGCGGCGCTAACCCGCGCGATAGTGCACCAGCAAGTGTCGATAGCTGCCGGGCGCGCCATCGCGGCGCGCTTTCGCGCGGCCTGCGGCGGTGAGTGGACGGCGCAGGCGGTGCTGGGCCTGACGGACCACGCGCTTCGCGAGGCTGGCCTCTCGACGGCGAAGGCGCGCTACGTGCTCGCCCTCGCGGACGCCGAGCTGCACGGAGGGTTGCTCGGCCTCGAGGTCATGACGGACGAGGACGTTATCCCGCGCCTCACCCAGCTCCCGGGTGTAGGGGTGTGGACGGCTAAAATGTTCCTGCTCTTTCACCTGCATCGCCCCGACGTGTTCGCTGGCGAGGACCTCGGCCTCCGCCTGGGGGTCCGGCTGCTCGACCGGGCCGAGGCGCCGCCATCGCCAGGCCAGGCGGAAGCGCGGGCGGCCGCCTGGCAGCCGTACCGCAGCCTCGCGTCGCTCGTGCTCTGGGACCTGCTGCGGAGGGCACGGGTGCGCCCGGCCTGACAAGCCGCTACGCTGCTCGCGGCTCGTGGACCTTGTGTGCGTCGATTTCAGCCGTCTCGAACGCCAGGGTAACCTTTACGCCCGGTTCGAGAGCCGGGGCAATGCCAAACCCGCCCGGAAGCGGCCCTCCGAATCGTCCCGTCCGCTTTGCAGTAGCATCTTGGCAGCTGCCGTCGCGGCCATTTGGATTGGAGGAAGCTGCCTTGAGGCACACCGTACTTCTTTGCGCCCTCGTGTCCTTCGTTATGGCATTCGCGGGAACGATTGGAGCGTTGGCCTTCGCGTTTCCAAGAGTCTCGGAAGCGCAAGACGGCCGCATTCGAGCACGCGAGGTGACGGTCGTTGGGGACGACGGTGCGGATCGGGTTCGGCTCCAGACGGGGCCGGGCATTGCCGCCAGGGTGCAGGTGCTCGATTCCGCGGGTGCACCGCGCGCCGGGTTCGCCACAGGAGGAGCGCAGGGGACCATCCCTGAGGGCAGCGGCTTCCAGCTATTCGCCAGCGATGGGACCCAAGTGATGCGGCTCGGGGCAGGGCAACCTCAAGATGGCGGCCGAACGAATCTCATCTTTCTCGATCGGCAGAGTCAGCCTCGGTTGGTGGTGGGCGTTGATGACGAAGGAGCGCCACTGATCTGGTTCCTCGACCCTGATGGCAACGTCGCCTGGAGTGCGCCGTAGAGGTTTCTACGGATCACACATGTTAGCGCAGCCCATCGCCCCCCGCAGCAAATGTGCGCGCGCAAATAGCCCCGAGCCTCGACACTGACCTACGGAGCCGACCATGGCATGTAGGTCGATACTCCCGGGTCCGCCGGAGTTCGGCCTGGCCGCGAACACTCTCGATGGGCGCCTGGCCAGCCTGCGCCCACCGCTCTCGACTGCACCCGCTCGCGCCTCACCGTCGTCCCCGACTACCGTGTCCTCGCATACATGTACACGTCTCGCGGCTCATCGCTGACGGCGAATCGCGCGTGGCGACGGAGCAGCCCCTCTCGCTCCATGCCGACCTTCTCCATGACCCGGGCCGACGCTCTGTTCTCCACGTCACAATAGCCCCACACTCGATACACCCCGCTCTGGGCGAGCGCGAATTCCAGGATGGACGGGAGGGCTTCGGTCATGTAGCCCTGATTCCACGCGGCACGAGCCAGGACGAACCCCACTTCCGCGTGATGGCCCACGAATTTGAGTCCAATCATTCCTATTACCGCGTCGTCGGCTGCGCAGGTGACGAGCCAGTAGCGGCGGGAGCCGTCGCCCTCGGCGGCGATGCACGCAAGTAGTCCTCGGTTTGGGCCAGCGACTCATGAGCCGACCATGGCATGTAGGTCGACACTGCCGGGTCGCGGGCATAGCGCTGGAACACCGCCTGCGCGTCCTCGATCCGTGGGGGACGGCGCCGCAAGCGCGCCGTCTCCAGGACCGGATGCGGAATCACGCCTGTCGATCCTGGTCGCGCGCCATATCTTCCGAGACGCCCTCCCGACCGCCGCTACCTGTTGGCCGCTCAGCTCGCCGCCCCAGGTCGGCCTCACGCCCCTGGTCCGACGGCTCATAGAAACGGCGGCCGACGAGTCCCTCGGGGAGGTGCTGCTGCTCCACGACGTGCCCGGGATAATCGTGAGCGTAACGGTAGCCCTTGCCGTAGCCCATCGAGCGCATGAGGCCTGTGACCGCGTTGCGGAGGTGTAGGGGTACTGGGAGGTCACCGGAGCGATGAACCTCCTCGGCTGCGGCCATGTAGGCCATCGTGGCCGAATTGCTCTTGGGGGCGCAGGCCAGATAGAGGGTCGCCTCGGTGAGGGGGAAGAGGGCCTCCGGCATGCCAATGAAGTGCGCCGCTTGCTGTGCTGACACGGCGACGCTCAGGGCGAGCGGATCCGCGAGGCCGACGTCCTCGGAGGCAAGGATCACCAGGCGGCGGGCGACGAACAGCGGATCCTCGCCGGCCTCGAGCATTCTCGCCAGCCAGTAAACGGCGGCGTCAGGGTCTGAGCCGCGCACCGACTTGATGAAGGCGGAGATCATGTCGAAGTGCTGGTCGCCGGCCCGGTCGTAGAGAAACGCTCGGCGCTGCATGACGTCCTCGAGGCTTGCGCGTGTCACGGCGCGCGTCCCTTCGGGGTCGGGCTCGGCAATGAGGGCCGCCATTTCCAGCGCATTGAGCGCCACCCGAGCGTCGCCGCCCGCGAGCGCTACGAGGTGGGCGAGGGCGTCATCCGGCAGTTCCACGTGAAACATGCCCAGCCCGCGCTCCTGGTCGAGCAGGGCACGCTCGACGATGGTAGCCACCTGCTCGTCGGTCAGCGGGTTCAGGCGGTACACGCGACTCCGCGAGAGGAGTGCGTTGTTGACTTCGAAGGAGGGGTTCTCCGTCGTCGCGCCAATGAGCGTAAGGAGCCCATTCTCGACATGCGGCAGCACGGCGTCCTGCTGCGCTTTGTTAAACCGGTGGATCTCGTCGATGAACAGGATCGTGCGCTGGCCGGCGGCCTGCCGAGGGCGGGCTTCCTCCGCTGCCCTGCGCAGGTCGGCGACCCCCGCCGACACACCGCTCACCGCGACCATGTGGGCGCGCGTGTGCTGGCTGATCACCTCGGCGAGGGTCGTTTTCCCGCTGCCTGGCGGCCCCCAGAGGATGATGGAGCTGAGCCGGTCCTCCTCGATGGCACGCCGCAGGGCCTTTCCAGGACCTACGAGATGCTCCTGGCCGACGAACTCGGCCAGCGTTCGCGGCCGCATCCTCCTGGCTAAAGGCGCATCAGCGAGCACAGGTTCCGCGGCCGCGGCTCCTGAGGCCTGGGTCTTCGTTCCGGCTCCGGCGCCTCGTTTCTTCGGTCCGGGCCCTACCCGAGATTCGCCACCGGGAGCCCGGTTCTCGAAGAGCAATGCCTGCTCGCTCGCCGCGGCAGGCGCGCCGGAAGCCGCGTGCGCTTCGTCGATCCGTCGGTCTGGCACCCTGTCTCCACGCCTGAAACTGTGTTACGCGCCGCCTATCATATACCCGGGGTTTTGACAGATCGGCGCGAGCATCGCTTATAATCCGCGACAACCCCGGGGCGCACGCCCAGCGGACAGCATGGCCGCCCGAACGCCGGCCCTTTCGTGGAGCATGGATGCCGAAACGGACTTACCAGCCGAAGCGCATCCCACGGAAGCGCGAGCACGGATTCCTCAAGCGGATGAGCTCGCCCGGCGGTCGCGAGGTGCTCAGGCGCCGCAGGCGCAGGGGGCGCAAGCGTCTCACCATCTGAGGAGCGCTCCTGGGCAGCCCATCCACCGGACGACGGAGCCAGTGGGCGCCGGGGTGGCGGATCCAGCGCCCAGTACAGTGGCATGCGGCGAGAGTACCGCCTTCGCAGGAGTAGAGACTTTGAACGGGTGCGGGCCGTCGGCAGGAGCTGGGCGCATCCGTTGCTCGTAACCTATGCCTACGCCCGCGGCGATCAAAGCCTCACGCGTGCCGGGGTGGTGGTGGGTAGGCGGGTCGGGAAAGCCACGATTCGGAATCGAGTAAAGCGGCGAATTCGTGAGGTGCTCCGCGCGAAATACTCGACCATTCGTCCGGGATACGACCTGATTGTGATTGCGCGCCCCCCCGCGGCCTTCGCACCGCTAGACGATCTGTCCGCTGCCCTCGATCAGCTTCTCGACCGCGCCAGCATCCGGGCGAGATCGACCGCCGCCCCGGAGGCCCGCGGGAATGAGGCGCCGTCGTGAGGAGCCTCGCCCTCGCCGCGGTGCGGTTCTACCGCTGGGCGATCTCACCGGCGCTCCCGCCCGCCTGCCGCTACCTGCCGAGCTGCAGCGAGTATTGCCTCGAGGCGATTGAGCGGTACGGCTGCCTCCGGGGAGCGTGGCTGACCGTTCGGCGCATCGCGCGATGCCATCCGCTGCACGCCGGCGGCTATGACCCAGTGCAATGAGGTCTGACCTGTGCGCACGCTGAGCCCGCCGGAAGCAAAGAATGGCTAACCCACTGGACGCCTTGCTCCCAGTCTGGAATCCGTTCCTGGTCTGGCCCATCGAGCATGCACTCTTGGCTCTGACTGGACTTACCTCCAGCGCCGGGATCGCCATCATCATCTTCACCGTCGCGGTGCGCACGCTCATGCTGCCGCTCAGCATCATCCAGATCCGCTCCCAGAAGGCCATGATGGCGCTCCAGCCCCAGCTCCGGGAGCTCCAGCGGCGCCACGCCGGCGATCGCGCCAGGATTGGCCAGGAGCAGATGCGGCTCTACAAGGAGGCCGGAGTCAACCCCGCCGCTGGCTGCCTTCCGTTGGTCCTTCAGATGCCCATCTGGTTCGCCCTGTACTCCGCCCTGCTCAGCCTCGGCAACGCAGACACCGGGGCAGTCGAGTTCCAAGCCCCGTTCCTGTGGATACCCAATCTCGGCCACGGCGACCCCTTTTACATCTTTCCGGTTCTGACCGGCGTGACCCAGTGGGTCGTGCAGAAGATGTCCGTGCTTCCGTCGGCCGACCCGCAGCAGCAGCAGATGAATCGCATGATGGAATTCATGCCCATCATGTTCTTTGTGTTCTCGCTCCAGGTGGCGTCGGGCCTCACCCTTTACTGGGTGATCTCCAACGTCTACAGCTTCTTCCAGCAGTACTTCACGGTGGGTTGGGGCAGCCTCCCCTTCCTGGGTGCTCGGGCGGCCTTGGCGCCAGCCAATGGCGGCACGGATGGCCAACCGACTCGGTCTCCGCGCCCGCGCCAGCGGCGGTCAGGCGCCTCGTCCCGCCGTAAGAGAGGAAAGTAGTCCATGGAAAGCCAGACAGTTGAGGCTCACGGACGCACCACCGAAGAGGCAATCCGTTCCGCCCTCGACCAGCTCGGCGTTGCGCGCGATGAGGTGGAGATCGAAGTCCTGGCTGAAGGACGTTCTGGCGTATTCGGTGTGGGCTCGCAAGAAGCTCGCGTTCGCGTCACCGTCCTTGGCGAGGACTTCGACGAAGAGGAAGTGGAAGAACGGCAGCCAGGGGAGGAAGAGGAAGAGTACCTCGGCCCCCGGGTCCAGGTGAGCGACGAGGAGGCCGAGAAAGCTCGGGATACGCTGGAGCAGATGCTTGACCTGCTCGAGTTTCCTAACGTCGTGAGCGTTCGTTCTGTGGAAAGAGACCGTGGGATGGCCAACATCGTCCTCGACGTGGCCGGTGACGACGTGGGCCTGCTCATCGGCCGACACGGCGAGACGCTCGCCAGCGTCCAGTTCCTTCTCAACGCGTGTCTCGGGCAGACGCTGCCGCGGAACACCCGTGTTATCGTGGACATCGAGCACTACCGAGATCGCCGCGAGCAATCGCTCCGTGGGATGGCGTTGCGCACGGCCGACCGAGTGCGCCGCGAGCGTCGATCCGTTACCCTGCAGCCGATGCCGCCCAATGAGCGGCGGATCATCCACCTCACGCTCCAATCGGACCCGTATGTGAGCACGGAGTCGACCGGGGAGGGGCCCGACCGTCGCGTGGTGGTGTCGCCGAAGCCGACCGCCCCGGCTCGGCGGCCCAGCTACGGCTACCGCCGGGGATAAGAGGGGGCGTACTGAGCGCTCAGCCCTCGGATTCGCCGGACTACGTGATCGCGGGCCACGTTGCCTACGACATCGTGGACGGGCAAGCCCGTCCCGGCGGCACCGTCCTCTACGCGGGCGCGATGGCCGCCAACCTCGGGCGCCGAGTCGGTATCGTAACTGCGGGGCCGATCGACCTCTCCTGGTCGTCGTCCCTCGCGGCGATGCCGCTCGTCTCTGTCCCGTCTCGTGAGACCAGCACGTTCTCGATAGAAACCGGTGCGGGCCGGTCCTTGCGGCTCCTCAAGAGGGCCCAGGCGATCGGGCTCGACGACATTCCCTGGGGCTGGCGAAACGCGCAGATCCTCCACCTTGCGCCCATAGCGGAGGAGCTGCCGGCGATCCTCCCTACCCTCCTACACGAGCACAAGACTGTCGCGACACCCCAGGGCTGGCTGCGCCGGGTGCTCGCCGATGGGACCGTAGTGCCTGCGCCCGAACGACTGGAGGAGCTGCCTCTGGAGGACCTGGCAGCCCTCGTGGTGTCGAGCGAGGACGTGGCGGGCAGGTGTGATCTCGTTCGGCGCGCCGCCGCGCGTGTGCCCACGGTCGTGCTGACTCGGGGAAGCCGGGGATGCACGCTCTTTGTGGGCGGCCGAGGCGTGCAGATCGACGCTTTCGACACGCGAGCCGTCGATACCATCGGGGCCGGGGACATCTTTGCAGCGGCCTTCTTCGTCCGCATGGACGAGACGGGCGATCCGGTCCACAGCGCGCGGTTCGCCACCTGTGCCGCGTCGCTCAGCGTCGAGGGGAGAGGGGTCGGCTCGGTTCCGGTCCGCGAGCGTATCGAAGCTCGGATGAGGAACGCGTGTCCCCCGTAATCGCCGTCGCGAACCAGAAAGGGGGCGTCGGCAAGACGACGACAGCCGTGAACCTCGCGGCCTATCTGGCGCGGCATGGACCGGTACTCCTCGTGGACGCAGATCCGCAGGCGAACGCGACCGCCTCGCTGGGGTTCCAGCCGTCGGCGGTCGAGCGATCTCTCTACGAAGTCCTCGGGGGGGATCTCCCGCTCGAAGCCGTCGTCCTGGAGACACGCGAGCCGGGGGTTCATCTTGCGCCCGCTGCGACTCGGCTCGCCGGGGCCCAGATCGAGCTGGTCGGGGCGTCGGCGCGGGAGCTGAGGCTCCGCCGTGCCCTCGAGGGCGCCCGCGAAGACTACGGCGTGATCATCGTGGATTGCCCGCCCTCGCTCGGACTGCTCACGCTGAATGCCCTGGCGGCGGCGGACGCCGTCCTGGTTCCAGTCCAGTGCGAATACCTTGCGCTCGAGGGGCTGGGGCAGCTGATGGAGGTGATTCGAGCGGTTCGTGAGGAGCTGAATCCGCGGCTCGAGTTTCTGGGGGTGGTACTGACCATGCACGATAGACGCACCAGGCTAAGCGCGCAGGTCATCGACGAGGTCCGCCGCCACTTCCCGGCGGAGGCCTTTCAAGACGTGGTCCCGAGGTCGGTCCGCCTCAGTGAGGCGCCCAGCTTCGGGCAGTCCATCCTGGCCTATGATGCCAGCTCGCGCGCGGCCAGAGCCTACGCCGGGGTGGCTCAGGAGGTGATCCGGCGAGGATTTGGGCCCACGATCCTGGGGGGAGAATGATGAACCAGCTTCGCGGCGGACTGGGTCGTGGCCTGGAAGCTCTTATCCCGAGGGGCGCGGGCGGGCTGCAGGAGATCGATATCGAGCGGATCAGCCCCAATCCGCGGCAGCCTCGTCAGCGCATGGACCCAGGGGCCCTCGAGGAGCTAGCGTCGTCGATTCGCCAGCACGGCCTGCTGGAGCCGCTCCTCGTCGCTCGGGCGGAGGCAGGCTACACCCTGATCGCGGGGGAGCGCCGCTGGCGCGCCGCAAAGATGGCGGGCCTGACTTCCGTCCCGGCACTCGTGAAAGACGCGTCGGCGGAATCGACCCTCGAGCTGGCTCTGGTGGAGAACCTCCAGCGAGCGGACTTGACCCCACTGGAGGAGGCCAATGCCTATCGGCTGCTGGTGGACGAGTTCGGGCTCACGCAGGAGCAGGTGGCCGGCCGAGTGGGGCGCAGCCGCGTCTCGGTGACGAATCGACTGCGCCTTCTGTCCCTCCCACCACGCGCAAGGGAGCTGCTGTCCGAAGGGTCCATTACCGAGGGTCACGCGCGCGCGCTCCTCGGCTGCGCTGACCCGGGCATGCTCGACGGCCTGGCCGCCCGGGTCGCCGAGCGTCAGCTCAGCGTTCGCGAGACTGAGGAGCTGGTGCGGCGCGCAGCAGTTCCGAGTTCCGAGGCCCGAGCTCCGGGTCTACGGGGCGGGAACGCTGAACCCGGAACTCGGAACTTGGTGGAGGAGGAGTTGCAGCGTGTGCTGGGCACCCGAGTGCAGATCCACCGGTCCCGCCGCGGCGGCCGGCTGATCGTCCATTACTACAGCGACGATCAGCTCGCGGGGATCATCGAGGCGCTGTTGGGTCGCGAGGCCGGATGAGGACCATCTCGGCTGTGCTTCCGGCGTACAACGAGGAGAAGCTGATCGGCGACACCGCTGCAGCGGTCGCTGAAGTGCTGGCACGCCTCGTGGACGACTACGAAGTCATCGTCGTGAACGACGGCTCACGCGATCGCACCGCCGAGGTGGTGGCCGGCCTCGCAACGGGGAATCCTCGCATTCGCTGCGTCGACCACGCCGTGAACCGGGGATATGGCGAAGCGCTCAGGACTGGCTTCTCCGCCGCCACCAAGGATCTCATTTTCCTGACTGACGGTGACCGACAGTTCGACGTGCGGGAGTTGGAGCGATTTCTCCGCGAGCTGGACCGCGCCGACCTGGTGATCGGCTACAGGAGCCCGCGCCGAGACCCCCTGTTGCGCCTCATCTACGCCTGGGGCTGGCGGCTTGTCGTCACGCTGCTCTTCGGATACCTTGCCCGGGATATCGATTGTGCATTCAAGCTCTTTGCAGCCGCCGTATGGCGGCGCGTCCGCGTGCGCTCTGGGGGAGCGACCTTTAGCGCGGAGTTCCTCGCCCAGGCGCGAAGCTGCGGCTACCGTGTTGTCGAGCTGCCGGTGACGCACTACCCTCGCATTGCAGGAAGCCCGACCGGCGCACGGCCCAACGTGATCGCGCGGGCCTTCAAGGACCTCATCTGGCTCCGGCTGCATTTCGAGGCGTGCGCAGAGCGGAGAACTGAGGACTGAGAGATGCAAGTGGAGCCTGAGAGCCAGGCTGAAGTCCCATACGTAGGGGCGAGGCATGCCTCGCCCCTACGTGGGATGCAAGCTGACCCTGAGAGGAGGGTTGTCGCACCCCCTCAGTCCTCGTTCCTAGCCGGTCAGTTGTCGCCACTATCGGGGTTACGGTCACCCCCGCCCCAGCCCTCCCCCATCGAAGGGGAGGGGGAACAGCTAGGACTCAGTCCTCAGTCCTCAGTCCTCAGTCCTCGCCCGTCCCTCGCCGGCCTGCGCGTGCTGGCCATCGCGCCAACGTCATTCTTCCGGGACTATGGCTGTCACGTGCGCATCGTGGAGGAGACAGCCGCTCTGGCGAGCCATGGGATCGAGAGCACCATCGCTACCTACCCCTTCGGGCGCGACCTGCCGGGCGTTCGCATCCGGCGGGCGCTCAAGCTGCCGGGCCGGGAGCACATCGATCCCGGGTCCTCCCTCCGTAAGCTCTCACTCGATATCGCCCTGGCTGCCCGGGCGCTGGCTGTGGCGTGGAGCGAGCGGCCCGCGCTGATCCACGGCCACCTCCACGAAGGCGCCCTGATCGGATGGTCCGTCGCGCGACGCCAGGGTATTCCCATCGTGTTCGACTTCCAGGGTAGTCTGACCTCTGAGATGCAGGACCACGGCTTCCTCTCGTCGCGGGGCCCAGCGTATCGTTTCTTTCGCGCCCTCGAGGAGTGGATCGTCCACCGAGCGGACGCCGTCATCACCAGCACCCGCAACGGCGCCGACGTACTCGTGCGCGAGTTCGGGATCGCGGCCCGCCGGATCACCGTCGTCGCCGACGCCGTGAACGTGCACACCTTTCGGCCCCTGCGCGAGATCGCCGGGGAGGATGGCTTTCTGGCGCAGACGGAGCGCCTCCGACGAAACCTGGGGATACCGGAGAGCGTTCCAGTGATCGCATACCTGGGTCTGCTGGCCGAGTATCAGGGGATCACTCACCTCCTGCGGGCGGCGAAGCTCCTGGATGAACGCGGCATTGATGCCCATTTCCTCATCATGGGGTTTCCGGGCGAGCATCGGTATCGTGCGGTAGCGGAAGCACTCGGTCTGGGCGACCGAGTCACATTCACCGGGGCCATCCCCTACGAGTTGGCGCCCGTCTACCTTTCCCTAGGCGACATAGCTGTCTCGCCAAAGCTGTCGGAAACGGAGGGGAACGGGAAGCTGCTGAACTACATCGCGATGGGGCTTCCGACGGTGGCGTTCGATACCGCCGTGAGCCGCGAGATCCTTGGGGACCTTGGCGTCTATGCCCCGAGAGGGGACTGGACGGCGCTTGCTCTCGAGATTGAAGGGCTTATCCGCGATCCCGCGGCGGCGGAAGAGCGCGGGCGCGCTCTCCGCGCACAAGCGGTGGCCGAGCACAGCTGGGAATTGTCTGTCGAATCGCTACTCGACGTCTACAGTCGGCTGCTGGGAGCCGGCTAGCAACCGGGGCTCGGGCCGCGCCAGGAACCCTCTCCCCCGCGGTTCGGAGCGTTCGCAGTCGACGTGAGCAGAGCTACTGCGCGGCCCCGATGCGGAAGATCTTCGTGCTGCATTTCTCGCACAGGCCCTGGCTCGCTGGACGGCCGTTCTTCAGAGTAACCTGCTGCACATTGGTCATGGTCCGCTTGGCGCGACATTTGACGCAGTATGCTTCCATCGGTCTGCTCCGCACGAAGATTTATTGCTGGCGCAGGCACGCGTGAGCCCTGGCATTCTAATTCACCGGTTCGGGCAGTCGGAAATCACAGTCCTATCACAGGCAGCGACTGATGTATCGCCTGGGTCCCGCCGCAAACTGGCGCCGTGGCGCGATTGCCGGGTGAAAAGCTGCCTCGATATACTGCCGCATGCCTGAGAGAGCGGAGAACGGGGCCGAGCGAACCCTCGTTATCGTTAAACCGGACGGCGTTCAGCGGGGCCTGGTCGGCGGAATCCTCGCTCGGCTCGAGGCTCGCGGCCTCAAGCTGGTGGGCTTGAAGCTCACTGCCGTGGTCACCTCGCTCGCAGAAGACCATTACGCGATTCACCGCGGAAAACCGTTCTACGATGGCTTGATCCAGTACATCACCTCAGCGCCAGTGGTGGCCGCGGTCTTCGAGGGAAAGGACGCGGTGGCAGTGGTTCGCGCCACCGTCGGGGCAACGAATCCCGCCAGCGCGACGCCCGGCACGATCCGTGGCGACTGGGCTCTGGAGATCGGACGCAACCTGGTGCATGCGTCTGACAGCCCGGAGACCGGCCGAGCCGAGATAGCCCTCTGGTTCACGGCGCAAGAGCTCGTCAGTTGGGCTCGGGACGGCGAGCGTTGGATATCGGAGGGCGCCCCCTAATACAAGATCGCAGAGGTTCGCGACCCCCTCTCCCTAGCCCTCCCCCGCCAGGGGGGAGGGGACGAGCCCAGGACACCCTCCCCCTGGACGGGGGAGGGTGGGGGAGAGGGTGGAGGACCCAGGTTACGAATCTTCGCGATGCTGTTACTACAGCTCGACCGGCAGCGGTTCGTCGAGGGCGATACCCCCGACCGTCACACTGCACCGGTAAGCCGCAACGACGACCCCGGCCTCCCTGGCTGCCTTGAGAGCCGCGCAGAATAGCGGATCCGCACGCTGGTTCGGCGCGAACGTGCGAGCGTCCGGCCGCTGCACGACGAAGAGGACACCCGCGGCGCTGCCCGTGGTCGAGCACGCGGTCAGCTCCCGCAGGTGCCTGGTCCCGCGCAGCGTGGGCGCGTCTGGAAACAGGGCGCAGCCTCCTTCGACCAGCGTGACGCATTTCGCCTCGACGAAACAAGTGCGGGGGCCTTCGAGCGCTGCGAAATCGATGCGGCTCGTCCCGAGGCGTACCTCACGCCGCCACCTACTGAACCCTGAGAAAGGTGCCAGCGCCCCCGCGGCGAGGGCCGCTGCGATGACGTCGTTCGCAAGGCGTGAGTCCACCGCGACCAGGATCCCCTCGTGCTCGACGAGGACCAGATCCCACGCGGTGCGGCGGTGGGGCCCGGCTCGCGGTGCGAGCCAGACGTCGCGTCCGGGAATCAGCAGCTCCTGGAGCCTGCCGGAGTTCGCCAGATGCGCCACGACCTGAACCCCGCTTGTCTCCACGAGCACCGTGAAGCGGTTGAGGCGCTTCACGAGGAGCGCGGGCGCCAGGTCTGGCGGGAAGCCTACCCCCGGCGGGTCGTGGTAAAATTTCGGGATGAACCGCTCCGTCCCCGAGGTCCGGGCGGGAGACCGGCCCACGGGCTTGATTGATACCCTCCAGGCCGGCTTCAACGTCGTCAATCATAACGCCTGGCTCCTCATTATCCCGCTCGCCCTCGACTTCTTTCTTCTCTGGGGGCCGCAGCCATCGCTGGGCCCGTCCTTCGGACGATTGGCTGGCGAGTTGGCCTCGCCGCAGCTACCGGCGAGCGCAGCGTTCGCGCCGGGCTCAGAGGAGGCACGCCGAGGGCTGGTGGAGATGGTGGAGCGGGCATCGCAGGTGAATCTGCTGTCGCTCCTCGCACTACCAGCGATGGGCGTGCCGAGCTTTCGGGCGAGCGTCGCCGGCGAGGGCACTCGCATCCCACTGGACTCGATGACTTCCGTGGGCGCCGTCGTGCTGGCGTGTCTTGTGATCGGCCTGACGCTCGCCACGTGGTTTTTTGGCCTGCTGGCTCAGGCGGTACGGGAGGGGCAAGCGGAGGTTCGTCGGTTCGTGCCAGATTTTGCGCAAACTGCGTTGTGGGTCATTGCGCTGTTTGGCCTGGCCCTTGTTGCCGTGGTTGGCATCGGAGGGCCCGCCCTCGTGCTGCTGGCTGCCGTGAGCGCGGCGATCCCGACGGCGGCGACCGTGCTTGAGGCTATTCTCGTGGGTGTGGTTCTCTGGGCATTCGTGTACCTGTTCTTTACCACCGATGCGCTTTACGTGAGCCGGGTCTCGCCTTTGGTTGCTATTCAACGCAGCGTTCGTGTAGTTCGCCATAATCTGTGGTCAGCATTGGGATTGATACTGCTCGTGGTGCTGATCAGTACGGGACTAACGATGCTGTGGCAGCAGGTCGCGACAAATCTTCGCGCTCCAGGTGTTGGGTTGAGTATCGTTGGGCACAGTTACATCTCAACTGGGCTCGCCGCCGCCAGCATGACGTACTATAAGGAGCGGTGGGAGCGATTGCGTTCTTGACGAATGTGGCGGGGTTGGCAGACTCCAGCAGCAACTAAGGTAGGAAGAAAGAGGGCATTTTTTGGCAGAACGCATACCTCGGGGGTCCGGAGTTGATACCTACACCGCTGCAGACATCCAGGTCCTCGAGGGCCTCGAGGCGGTTCGCCGCCGCCCTGGGATGTACATCGGTAGCACGGACCAACGAGGCCTTCACCACCTCATTTACGAGGTCGTAGACAACTCCGTCGACGAGGCGCTCGCTGGGCGCTGCGATGCGATTGTCGTCACCGTGGCCTCGGACGGTCGCGTGTCAGTGACCGACAACGGGCACGGCATTCCCGTCGACATTCACCCAGGCACCGGGCGGCCGGCGCTCGAGGTGGTGATGACTATGCTTCACGCCGGCGGCAAGTTCGGCAGTGGCAGCTACAAGGTATCTGGGGGCCTGCACGGGGTCGGTGTCTCGGTCGTGAACGCCCTATCCTCCCACCTCAAGGCCGAAGTGCGCCAGGGTGGCTACCTGCACGTCCAGGAGTATCAGCGTGGGCATCCGATCGGGCCGGTCCGCCGCCAGGGAAAGGCGGAGGGGCACGGCACGACGATCTCTTTCCTCCCCGACATCGAAGTGTTTCAGGAGCTGGACTACAGCTTCGACACCCTTGCCCAGCGGTTCCGTGAGATGGCCTACCTCACGAAGGGGCTCCGCATCCAGTTCCTGGATGAGCGAGAAGACCGCGAGACCACGTTCTACTTCGACGGTGGCATCGTCTCATTCGTCCGCCACCTGAACAGGAATCGCACTGCCATCCATCCCCACCCGATTTCGGTCGAGCGATCCATCGGCGACACACTGGTTGAAGTGGCGCTGCAGTACAACGATGGCTTCGCCGAGTCCGTCTTTGCGTTCGCCAACAACATCAATACGGTGGACGGGGGAACCCACCTCACCGGATTCCGCTCCGCTCTGACCCGGTCCGTGAACGACTACGGCCGCAAGGCCGGCTTGTTGAAGGATGCGGACCCGAACCTCACCGGAGAAGACGTGCGCGAGGGGCTCACGGCCATCATCTCGGTCAAGCTGCCAGAGCCGCAGTTCGAGGGCCAGACAAAAGCCAAGCTGGGGAACGCCGAGGTCCGCATTCAAGTCGAGTCGGTTTTTGGGGACGGGCTGGCTCGCTACCTCGATGAGAACCCCTCCGACGGGCGTCGCATCATCGAGAAGTGTCTGACTGCCGCGCGGGCGCGTGAGGCGGCGCGGAAAGCGCGCGACCTCGTGATCCGCAAGAGCGCGCTCGACGGGCTCGCCCTGCCGGGCAAACTCGCCGATTGCTCGGACCGCGACCCAGAGCGGTGCGAGCTCTTCATCGTTGAGGGTGACTCCGCGGGCGGCAGCGCAAAACAGGGGCGCGACCGGCGCTTCCAAGCCATATTGCCGATTCGAGGGAAGCTACTGAACGTCGAGCGCGCGCGCGCCGACAAGATGCTGTCGAATGAAGAGATCCGTACCATGATCACTGCCCTGGGCGTGGGTTTCGGCGATTATTTCGACCTCGCAAAGCTCCGCTACAGCCGGGTCATCCTCATGGCGGACGCCGACGTGGATGGCTCCCACATTCGCACGCTCCTGCTTACGTTCTTCTTCCGCCACATGGAGCCGCTCGTTGTAGATGGGCACCTGTACATCGCCCAGCCGCCTCTCTACCGGGTCTCAAGCGGCCGTGACTTTCGGTGGTGCTACAGCGATCGGGAACGGGACGACTACGTTGCGGAGCTGAAAAAGAAACGCGCGAGCGATCCCGACATCGTGCGGTACAAGGGCCTGGGAGAGATGAACCCGGAGCAGCTGTGGGACACGACGATGAATCCTGAGACCCGAACAGTCCTCCGGGTCGACGTCGAGGATGCCGTGCAAGCCGACGAGACCTTCGACATGCTGATGGGTGACGCCGTTCCGCCGCGGAAAGCCTTCATCCAGACACACGCGCGCAGCGTCCGCAACCTCGACGTTTGACGAGGACTGAGGACTCAGGACTGAGGACTGAGTAGGGGCGAGGCGTGCCTCGCTCCTCTCGCGTCGCCCGCCTCGTGTCGCCCGCCTCGTTCGAAGGTACGCGGGTCAGGCATGCCTGACCCCTACCGTGGACGGAGGACCAGGGGAGCTTGGTCGGGTCCCCCAGTCCCACTGCACCCAACCGGCGACAGAGCGAGTAGACTCAGTCTCGATATGTCTCAGCCCTCCGGGTCCCCCGCCCCTCAGTCCTCAGTCCTCAGTCCTCAGTCCTCGTCAGTCCTCAGTGCTCAGTCCTCCGTCGTCAGGCCACGCGTAGCGCTCGATGCCATGGGCGGCGACGATGCCCCGAGCGCCCCGATCGCCGGCGCCCTCGAAGCCGTCCGCGAGTTGGAGGTGGATCTCACGCTCGTCGGTCCCAGGGACATCGTCGAGCGCGAGCTCGCCCGCCACCGAGAGTCGGATTGGGTGCGCATCGCGGACGCGCCCGAGGTCATTGGGATGTCGGAGGCGCCGCTGCGCGCCGTACGTTCCAAGCCCGAGTCGTCGATCGTCATCGGGCTGGACCTGGTCGCCCGGGGCGAGGCCGATGCATTCGTTACGGCGGGGAGCACAGGGGCTGCCATGGCCGCGGCGGTGCTCTCGCTGAAGCGCATCGAGGGAATCGACCGCCCCGCCCTGGCCGTGCCTTTCCCGACAGCAACTGGCCCCTGCCTCCTTCTGGACGTAGGCGCCAATGCCGACGCGCGCCCGCACAACCTCGTCCAGTTCGCGGTTATGGGATCGGTCTATGCCGAGCGAGTCCTGGGAATACCGCGGCCGCGTGTGGCGCTGCTCAGCGTCGGGGAGGAGGAGTCGAAGGGTAGCGTCGCCGTACAGGAGGCGCATCGGCAACTGCGTGCGGCCGCGCTCAATTTCGTGGGTAACGTTGAGGGGAAGGACATTCCGGCGGGACTGGCCGATGTCGTCGTAATGGACGGGTTCGTCGGCAACGTCCTCATCAAGTTCGCGGAGGGGGTGACCGCCGCCATGGTCCGCATCATCCGAGAGGAGCTGCGAGCGAACCCGCTCGGCATCCTCCTGGGGGTGGGGCTCATCCCCGTGTTCCGCCGCGTTCGGCGACGCATCGACTACGCGGAGTGGGGAGGGGCCCCGCTGCTGGGTGTCAATGGCGTCTGCATCATCGGCCACGGCCGCTCGAGCCCCAGGGCGATCAAGAACGCCGTCCGAGTCGCGGCCGACACGGTACATGGGTCCGTGGTGGCCACGATCGAGGACGGGCTGTCGGCCTTGCCCTCCCGACAGCCTTAACGGGTCGAGACGTGCGGGTCTACACGAACCAGGCGCTCATCCGTAGACGACTGCGGTGGAGCGTCGTCTATCTCGTGGTAGCCATCGGGCTCCTCCTCGGCGGCTTCCTTCTCTCGCTCACGGAACTGCCCTTGATCGCGCAGTACGGCGGGTCCCTGGCAGCGCTGGCGGCGGGGCTCTTTTTCTGGGCCCGCAATCAGGCTCAGCTGCAGCGCTGGGGCCCCCGAGGGCGGCAGGACGCGGTGATCGTTCGGTCGCTGAGGTCGCTCGACGATCGGTATCACCTGTTGGCGTTCCCGGACCCGTCCTTACCGGACTACATCGTCGTCGGGCCCATGGGGGTGCTCGTGCTCGTGCCGCGAGCTATCGGCGGAAGGGTCGTGTGCTCGGGCAACCAATGGCGCCACGAGGATCCGCGGCCGCCCTTCATGCGTGTGCTTCGGTGGCTCTCGTCTGGCCAGCCGCTGGGCGACCCGGGGGCCGATATCAGCCGCGCGGCAGAGAGGACGCGCCGCCACCTGGCGGCAATACTGCCCGACGGTCTTACGGACCGCATGCCAATCGCCGGGGTCGTGGTCTTTACTCACCCGGAGGCGCGTCTTTCCCTCGAAGGCTGCCAAGCGTCGGCTCTCACGTTGCGCTCGCTGCGAGGGCATGTTCGCCGTCTCCCGCGGGCGTTGAGCGCCAGGGAGGTCGAGGACGTCACGAGCGTGCTGACTTCCGGCTAGCAGGCTGCTGAAAAACCCGATCACCTGACCTTGTCGAAGGGCCCGATGTGGTTCGACGGGCTCACCACGAGCGGAACTCAACCTTCTTTCTGCAGCCGGCTGGCAATCGCACTGTGGGAAGCCCCCCAACGGAGGATGAGGAAACCGGTCGGCGCGGCGATGAAGGCCGCGAAGTACGTGAGGTCTTCGAGAGGCCCCCAGCGTGGCCAGTCGGTGAAGATCACGTATGAGAGCAACCCCGAGATCGACGCCGTGAGCGCGACCTCCCATGCGAGCGATCCGACCAGCGCTGCGCCCAGGCAGACGAACCAGATCAAGTATGACGGGTAGATCTGGCGGACGGTGAGCAGCGTCAGCGCTGTCATGGCCCAGAAGCACGCCGTGACGAGCGACTGGCGAGAAATGTCCATTCGGCGAAGCGCGCCCAGGGTGCAAAGCAGGAATGCGCCCCAGCAGGCGAAGCGCGCGACGGGGACGGCATGGTCGCCGAAGGCCGGTGCGAGCCCGTGGGCAAGCGCGGAGATCGGCGCTCGCACCGGCGGCCGGCCCACGGCGGCCTCGCGCCCGGCCTGCAAGTCAGGAGCGAAGATGAGGGCGAGGGCCACCAAGAGCGCGGCGCCTCCGAGGCCCAGGGCGACGAGCCGGGCGCGCTGGGCGCTGGCTCCGCGGATCCAGCACCACCACCAGAGCACCGGTCCCAGGAAGAAGGCGGGATACTTGACCGTCGCGGCCAGGCCGAGCACAAGGAGGGCAGCGAGATTCCTGAGGCCCTGGTGCACCCCCTCTCCACCCGCTCGCACGAGAGGGGGAGATGTCATCGCGTCGGCCGGTCGCACGGCCCCGGTCGCGAGGATGAGAGCCGCCACGACCAGGACGGCCATGAGCACGTCGTTGTGCCCGTTTCCCACCATCTCGTAGAGCAGGAGGGGGTTCCAACCCACCATCACCATCGCCCGCGTCCGGTCGTGCCCCAGTGAGTCAGCCAGACGCCCGACGAGCAATGTCAACATGAGCAAGGCAACGGCGTTGAAGGCCTTGAAGGCCAGCATGTTCGCGAGGACGCCATCGCCCGCCAGCGCAGCGGGCATGCCATACAGCACATACGACAACGGTCCGTAGAACGACGGATCGTCTCTCCACGCGATCACCGCCACGACGAGCGGGTCAGCAGCGTGAGCGCTGGGCGGCACGGTCATGGGGTTCTGCCCGTACACCCAGAGGGTCCGGGCGTCCGCGATGTTGTGGAACAGGTCCTGGGAGCCGGAGGGGTAGACCGCGATGTAAAGCCCGGCCAGTGCGGTCGCCACCGCGAGGGCCGCGCCGTGCCCCCTGGAACCGTGGACCCGGAACGCGGCGATCAGCGCTGCGACGAAACAAACGCAGAGCAGCGCCAGGGTGCCGAGCAGAACAAGCTGCCCGCCCCCGAAGGCGTATAGGACGGTGATGGGCTCGCCTGCGACGATGGAGTGGGGGTACGCAACGACCGATCCGGGGACGATTAGCCCGACGACAGTGACCAGCGCCAGCCCACCGCCCGCGGCCAGGAAGCCAGCGAAGGCACGGCTGCCATTATCAGAAGAGGTGGAGGGAGTGCTGCTGTCCCCTCCTCCCTTCCGGGGGACGGTTGCGGAGGGCGTGCTGCTGGCCCCTCCCCCCTTGCGGGGGAGGGTTAGGGAGGGGGGTAACCCCGGCTGTTTTCTACGAAACATCGCGATGGACGTGCTGAAGCGGCGCCCTCAGGAACGAGTAGCCGCGTCCTCGAACGAGCGCCCCACGATGCTCGCGACATAGGCCCGGGTGACCATCCGCTCGACGTCGCGAATGCTCCGTACGCCGTCTCCCGCCGCGATGGCGGCAAGCACCGGACCGAGGTGATGCTCGCCCAGCTTCTGAAGCCCTGCCCGATGGCGCGCGACCTGAACGAGCACGTGCGCGGGAGGCGTCCCGAACTCGTACGGCAGGAAGCGGTCGATGATGGCCGTGTCCACGAGGTCCATGCGGTTGGTGGTGAGCACCACGGCGGTGCGAGCCGTGTCCAGCTCGTCGATGGCGTGAAAGAACACACTATTCTGGCTGAAGTGCCACTCCTTGGCGCCGCCCGAGCCGCGCTCGAGGAACAGGCTCTCGACGTCGTCGAACAGGAGTACCGTGCGCCGAACGGGATCGTCCTCGTGGCGGTGCCCGTGGAACTCGCCCTCGCGAGCGAACTGGAAGAGCTTGCGGAGCTGTTCCTCGCTGTCGCCGTAGCGTCCACGGGCGATGTCCGCCCCGTCGATGATGACCAGAACCACATCGTCGCCGACGGACGGGTGATCGTGGCTCGCCGGCGGATGCGCGTGGCCGTCGTGGTGCGCGTGCTCGGCGATGGACTCGGCGCCAAACATCCGGCACAGCTCATAAGCGAGGCGGCGAGCCATGGTCGTCTTGCCGATGCCGACGCCGCCGTGGAAGAGGAATCCCTTCAATGCGCTGTGTGAGATCTCGTTTCGCCATTGGTGCCCCACGATGGCCGTTGTTTCGGCCAGCACCTGGCGATACGTGTCGCCGATGATGTCGTAGGCCGTGGTCGCGGTCCCATCAGGCCCGGGCTCGGCGACGACCGGGCCGAACTCCTCCATGAGCCGGGCGGCACGGTAGAGATTGACGTCGCTATCGCGCACTCAGACCTCCCTCACCCCGCTCATCCTGAGCCTGTCGAAGGAGAGCGGGGCTCGCTCAGGATGTACTT
>CAYQJS010000017.1:58179-85443 GCA_964417895.1 uncultured Chloroflexota bacterium
CGAAGGAGAGCGGCACGTGGTTCGACAAGCTCACCACGAGCGGTGTTGAGGGGCTCACCACGAGCGGTGTTTGAGAGGCTCACCACGAGCGGGAAGCGCACTCAGACCTCCACCGTGTGCCGTTCCCAGAGAGATGGGTCGCTTCCGTCGAGTCTGGCAGGCTCCTCGTACATGGGAAGTGGGCTCATGCAAAAACTCATGAGCTTGTACTGGCTCTCCCACATGTGCATGCGGATGATCACGGCGGGGTTGTCCGGGTCGGCGTTGAAGTGCTGGTGCCAGCACCACTTGGAGACCAGTGTGGCGTCGCCCGCCGACCAGTCGTAGCGTTCGTCGTCGACGACGCTGTACCCCTTCCCCTCCACGCAGAAGAGCACTGCTTCCCCGCCATGCCGGTGTTTGGATTGCCACCCGCCCGGGGCGATCTGGAACATGACCATGCTGAGGGCGGTCCCGTGGAACCCCTGCGTAACATCCACGAGGAAGGTGCTCTTCGTCCCCTTCTTGTTCAGCAGCAGCGTCTGTTCGTTGAAGTGTGTGACGAGGGTTCCCGTTGCCAGCCGGCGCTCGTTCTCGGCCCTCTCCAGGATGTAGCGCTCGTACTCAGTCTGCTCGCGCTCGCGCACCGTGGCGGCAAGGCGCTGCAACCCAGTGTCGGGGTAGAAGGGACCGGGCGGCTCGACCATGCCGATGTCCTCGACGGAGTCCAGATTGAAGAAATCGAACAGAGGCGCGTCGCCGATGCTGACGAAGCGCGCCGGGGTGTCTCCAGTGTTCACGGAGTAGTGCCAGGCGTTGGTGGGGAGGTACAGGGCATCCCACTTGCTCCAGGTGACCTTCCGGTCGTTGACCACCGTGTACCCTTCGCCCTCCAGGCAGAAGAGCTCGGCCGTGTGGACGTGCCGGTGCGTGCTGGTCCGTTCACCAGATGCGATCTCGATCATGCGCGTATCGATGACGCGTGAGGGGCACTGCCCTCCCAGGCCAACCAGCGTGCCGTAGCTGGCATTGCGGAATGGCGACCGGACCATGCGCACGTCCTTGCCGCGGGCCATGACCTTCCGGTTGCGGTTCCAGTCGTCGACATCGGCTGAACGCCGCTCCATCTGGATGTCGTAGTGGGTCTGGATTTCTCGCTCTCGCTCGCGCATTGTTGTCCTCCTTTGCTCGGGCGCCGCGGCGTGAAGAAGCGGGACCTATTGTAGCTGACCCGTCCCCGGCCCCCGCTCCGCAGTGTGGTAGCATCGGCGGAGCTGTCATTCTGAGCCGCAGGCGAAGAATCTGAAGTC
Organism: uncultured Chloroflexota bacterium; assembly: GCA_964417895.1. Classification (GTDB taxonomy): domain Bacteria; phylum Chloroflexota; class UBA6077; order UBA6077; family SHYK01; genus CAYQJS01. Next base: position 59,469 of record CAYQJS010000017.1, read on the forward strand.
GGGTATCGCCCGTGGCCATGTGCCAGTACCCGCCTTCAGATGCTTCGGCTGCGGCTCAGGGTGACAATTCTGAGGATGAAAGTCTCGCCTCTCCGGATGTCCCTGTCGGGGAAGATCGTTACGGTCCTGTCGGCTGACTGTGCGCGCTGATCCTGCGCCCGAGGAGCGCCCGATAAGCCGGGTGCCGTTCGCGGCGCTGGGCCACCGCGACTTCCGGATCTTCTGGATCGGCCTGACTCTCTCTGGGGCGGGCAGCCAGTTCACCACCGTCGCGATGGCGTGGCAGATCTACGAGCTGACGAACTCGGCGCTGCAGATCGGCCTCCTCGGCCTCGCCCGCGCCGTTCCGCAGGCCGGGCTGCTGCTGGTGGGGGGCCTGCTGGCGGACGCCGTAGATCGACGCCGGCTGATGATGTGGACGCAGCTCGGGCAGCTGTGCGTGTCGGCGATGCTGACCGTCGCTACGGCCGCCGGGTGGGTCTCGCCGGGGTTTCTGTACGCTGCGACCGCACTGCTGGCGCTTTTCACCGCCCTTGAGAACCCGGCACGCAACGCTATCGTGCCCAATCTCGTACCGCGCGTCGACCTCACAAATGCCCTTGCGCTCAACAGCACGCAGCGGCAGGTCTCGCAGCTCGCCGGGCCGTCGCTGGCGGGCGTGCTCATCGCTGCCTCGGGGCCTGCCCTGTGCTACGGGCTCGACACTGGCTCATGGCTCGTGATGCTGGGCAGCCTCGTCCTGATGCGCGCGCGTCCCCAGGCCGCGGGCGGCATGCGGTCGATATCGGTCGGAGCCCTCCGCGAGGGGATCGGGTTCGTGTGGGCGCATCCGGTCATCTTCTCCATGATGGCGCTGGACTTCGGGATGACCCTGTTCGGCCAGCCGCGCGCGCTCATGCCCGTCTACGCTCGGGATATCTTGCAGGTGGGCCCCGAGGGCCTCGGGCTCCTCTATTCCGCGAGCTCGGCCGGCGCCATCGCGGTGGCGGCCCTCATGAGCATGCTGGGCGGTGTACGGCGCGCGGGGCTGCTCGTGCTGGTGGGGGTGGGAGTGTTCTGCGTCTGCACTGTGCTCTTCGGCATGTCCACGGTGTTCTGGTTCTCCTTGCTGATGCTTGCCGGGGAAGGCGCGGGCAATACCCTGGGCGCCGTCCTGCGCCAGACCATCAACCAGCTGAGCACGCCCGACGAGCTCCGCGGCCGCGTGGGGTCGGTGAACAACATCTTCACGACGAGCGGCCCGCAGTTCGGCCAGTTCCGCTCCGGCGTCGTTGCGGAGCTAATGGGACCCCAGTTCTCAGTCGTCGCGGGGGGCTTCGGCGCGCTCGCCGTCCTCGCCGTGATCGCCGTCGGCGTTCCCGCCGTGCGCCGCTTCGAGATCACGGAGACGATGGCTGCCCACGAGGAGCGGGGGACGGAATCGCCGCGCGCTGGCGCACAAGGCGGCGAGCACGTCTGAAGGGGAGGCGCGAATGCAGCGCGATGGAAGTCGGCCCCACATGCCGGTCGGCTACGGCATCGAGTCCGAGCTCACTCAGGAGATGGTGCCGTGGAGCGCTGTCAGCGAGCAGTTGGCGGGCGCTCGCAACTACTGGATCGTGACCGCGAGCCCGACCGGACGACCGCACGCCATGCCCGTGTGGGGGCTGTGGTTAGATGAGGCGTTCTACTTCTCTACGGATCCGTCATCGGTGAAGGGCCGGAACCTGGCGGCGAACCCGCGACTCGTCGTCCACCTGGAGAGCGGCGACGACGTTGTGATCCTCGAGGGGACGGCGGAGCGGCTCGGCGGCGAATCGGTCCCGCCGGGCTTCGCGGATGCCTACGAGGCGAAGTACGGGTTCCGCTTCGATTCAAGCGACCCAGCCTTTGGAGTCTATCGATTGCGAGTGCGCGTCGCGTTGGCGTGGCGCGAGGCAGACTTTCCGAAGAGCGCGACGCGGTGGCGCTTTGGGGGCGAGTAGACCGTTGGGGAATACGCAGGCTCGCCCTTCGCTATGATGTTTAACGAAAGTCGGCGCGACGGGTGGTGGCCTTTTGAATCACATTGTTTGAGGGATCGCAGGGTGTCCCACCGAGGCTGCCCATTGAGCGGCTCCATGAACGTCATCCTGGGCTAACCGAGGTGCTGGCGGGCGCATATCTGGAAGCAGCTTCGGTCTGTCTTTCGCGTCACCGTTCGCCACCCATCAACTTCGACGTCTCCCATGAGAATGACAGCCGGGAGTTCGTTGTCGTTTGGGAGGTCCCTGGCCAGAGGATCCTGAGGGCGTGGGCTAACGCAGACGATGCAACTCGGGACGGAGCGTACGGAGTAGTAATCGCGGCTATAGAGGCGATGATGGGGTTTTTTGCGGTTCAGCGCGCAGAAACCCGGACAGGAGCAGACTACTACGTCGGCACGAATCTGGATGCCCTGGACATCGAGGACGCGTGGCGGTTGGAGGTGTCGGGTGTGGATCATGGCTCGGCGAGCGCGGTTGCAGCACGGGTGAACCAGAAGACCGACCAAGCCCGGCAAGGCTACTCGAACTTACCGGCTATGGTCGGCGTCGCTGGGTTCTTGGTTCGATCTGTTGTACTTCGACGGGTCGTAGTTTGAGATGACGGCCGACCATCACCGGTCCGCGCAGGAACTGGCCGAGAGAGCTACTGTCTTGCGCCGCGAGGGCAGGATCAGGGAGGCCCGCGAACTGTGCCTCCGCGCTGCTCGCCTCGAGGAGTCGGCCCTGCAACAGGTCCCCCCTGATCGGACCCGTACACGAGGCGTGCTCGGGGTGAGCACCGTTGCCCTCTACTCCAAGGGTGCCGCATACGAACAAGCGGAGTCCACGGCACATCGTCTGCTCAGCGATTCTTTGCTCCCCCAGTTCGCCCGGTTCGAGCTCCGGGAGCTACTTGAGGAAATCTGGAGCGAGCAGATGCTCCAGACCTCGTCTGAGGCCAGAGAAAGCGCTGCCGTCGAGGTGGCTCTTCGGGGCAGCGCGATTGGGGTTGGCGAGGCCACCATCGAGGTTGCCAGCGAACAGCTTGGCCACGTAGAGCGGCTCGTGTACCGTGCGATCGAGTGGCTGGGCAAGTTCAAGTTCCGTGTCGTTGGTCCGCCTCCCCGAGAAGTGCGAGAGGCGTGTCGCATAATCGTTAGTCAGCCTCAGGCGGGGAGCTACCGCTTCCAAGTACGACTAGCACCGCCACTCCAAAAGGCGCTACCCGCGCCATTCCCTTCTCTGGCTGTGGACCCCGCTGAGGTAGCCGCGTTTGTCGTCAGACTCATGGAAGGGACGGTATCCGGAGCGCCCAGCGAAATCGGGGACGAGATCGCGGACCCAGAGTACCGACAGGCTCTGCTCAAGCTCATCCGAAACCTGGACCCAGACGGAGACAAGGTCCGGGAAATCCAGTTTCGACACGTCGGGACTGATCCGGAGCACACGGTACTCCTCCGTGGCGGGATTCGGGAACGGATCCGGGCTGCGCTCGCTCCGGCAGGCGGCGTGCCGGCCGACGCCGTCGAGGCCCAAGTTGGTGTCTTAAGAGCGCTCCATCTGGATCGAAAATGGCTCGAAATCAGCCAGCCCACCGGTGGTCATCTGAGATGCAACATCGGGGGGCTACTGCTGGACGACGTAGTAGGCCCCATGGTGAACAGGCAGGTCACGGTGACCGGCCGATGGCGGGGAGAGAAACTCCGGCGGTTCATCGTTGAGGACGTGGAGCTGGGTGACGTAGCGGGTGATGGACCAGGTTGAACAGGTCTGGAGCCTAACGGAGCTCTGGGCGTGCACGAGCGGCCCGATCGATCCGCTGATACGCTATGCAACCGAAGGCGCGAGCGCGGGCGCAGGCTGCTCTACCCGAATCAAGAGCGCCATGCCAGCCCCCACCATCGCCAGCACGCCGGCGGCCAGGAACGCCATTTGGTAGTCGCCCAGCCACACCCGCACGGCTCCTCCACCGAGCGCGGCGGTGGCGGCTCCAAGCTGGTGTGAGAAGAAGATCCATCCGTACACCGTCCCTATGGAGCGGCGGCCGAAGCGGCGCGCGGTGAGCATTACGGTCGGCGGTACTGTGGCGAACCAGTCGAGCCCGTAGATGACCGCGAAGATCAGGAGGCCCGAGAAGTCGGTGACGAACGGCAGGATGAAGAGCGAGAGGCCGCGGAAGCTGTAATAGATGGCGAGCAGCCGACGCGGGTCCACCTTGTCGGTGAGCCACCCGGACATGAGCGTGCCGACGACATTCATGCCGCCCATGACGCCGACGGTCGCTGCCGCGGTGATCTCGGGGATGCCGTGGTCGATGGAGTGCGGGATCAGGTGGGTGCCGATCAGGCCGTTCGCCGTCCCACCGCAGACGAAGAAGCTCCCGGCGAGCAGCCAGAACTCTGGCGTGCGGATCGCCGCCCGCAGAGGCACCGCCCCGGCCTCATCGCGAGCCGCTGGCTTGCCGTCCCTCTCGGGCGTCCCGTGAGGCACCAGGCCCATGTCCGCCGGATCGTCGCGCATCCAGATCAGGATGGGGATGATCAGCGCCAGAGCGACGAGGGCAAGCGCCAGCAGCCCCGCGCGCCAGCCGAGGGCAACGACCGCCACCATGAGCGCCGGAATGAAGATCAGCTGACCGGTGGAACCGGCGGTCCCGAGAACGCCGGTCACCAGACCGCGTCGCGCTACGAACCACCGGGTGGCCACGGTCGCGTGGAGCACCGAGCCGGCTCCACCTGCGCCCAGGCCAACGATGACGCCCCAGAGCAGGCTGAGCTGCCAGAGCGAGTCCATAAGGGCGGTGCCGCCCACGCCCGCCGCGAGCAGACCAATACTGCCCAGCATGACGAGCCTCGGGCCGAAGCGATCGGCCAGACGGCCGGAGATGGGGGCCGCCAGGCCGAGCGTCACCAGGCTGAGAGCCGCGGCACCCGCGATCTCGGCCCGGTTCCAGGCAAACTCATTCTCGAGCGGGACAATGAACACACCCAGCGCGGCGCGGACGCCTGCCGAGGTGAGGCCAACGACGAAGGTGATGGCAACGACCACCCAGCCGTAGTAAAGGAGGGATGTGAAGCCGGTTTCACCCTCTCCCCAACCCTCCCCCTTGACGGGGGAGGGAGCAGGGGTTGGTCCCCTCCCCTCTTGCGGGTGAGGGGCAGGGGTTGATCCCCTCCCCTCTTTCGGGTGAGGGGCAGGGGTTGATCCCCTCCCCCCTTGCGGGGGAGGGTTAGGGTGGGGGGTATCCGTCTCCTGGAGGACTCGCCTAGCCAGCATGCTGGGGCTGGTGCATCGCCTCGAAGGCAGATTCCGCCATGACGTCGACCACCGATCGCCCCGCCCTCACTGCCTCCGTCATTACGGCCTCGCGGCTCACGATGCGCTCGGCAGCCTCGAGTACTTCGTCGGCGCGCTCGTGGGGGACGAAGGTCACGCCGCTGCCGTCAGCCAGCACAAGATCCCCGGGTCGAACCTGCACACCGCCGCACTGGATCAACGTGTTGAACGACTCCTGGATGATGCGGCCCCGCGCGGTGACCGGCACTCCCGCCCGCGCGAACACCGGGAACCCGATCTCCCGGCTTTCGTCCACATCGCGGCAAGCTCCGTCGATGACAACGCCGCGGATGCCCTTGACCTGAGCAGCATTCGAGAGGATGCCGCCCCAGCTGGAGACGTCCGTGCGACCGGCATTGTCCACGACGATGATGTCGCCCGGCTCCGCTGACTCCACCGCTGGGGTCGCCAGGTGGTGCTCAGGGCGGGTCAGACCGGCCGGTACGATCTTCACGGTGACGGCTCGGCCCGCGATCCTCGGGCACGGCCACACGGGCCGGATCCCAATGACTGCGCCCTTCAGGTTGAGATGATCGAGAGCATCGGATATGGCGCACGTGTCCAGGCGTTCCAGGCGCCCGAGCTGGGACTGCACTTTTTCGTCCACACCTACCTCCGCTTGCCGTGAGTTGCCAGGCTCACCGTGAGCGACCTCCACCATCCCCGGCGCGCCAAGGGCAAGAAAGCTGCTCTGAGAATGCCGCGCGCCCTGAGCCTGTCGAAGGACGAGCCCGGGATCGCGCAACGTCGGGTTCATGGTTCCCTTCGGCTCCGCTCAGGACAGGCTCTCGGCTCACCATGAGCGGACGACGGCCGTTAGCGGCCGCTCCGCTGCAGCTGGTGGTAGCCGTACTTCTCGCGCGCCACACGCAAAGGCGTGCCAGATACTGCCTCCTCCACGATGTGGTCCTCCAGCTCAGCAATCTCCAGCGCGACCTCGAGCACCTGCGCTTCGTGCTCCTGCTGCACGACCAGCACGCCGTCGTCGTCACCGATCACCAGGTCCCCTGGACGGACTCGCATGTCGCCAAGGGCAATCGGCACGTTCATCCCGGAAACCTCGACGCGGTCCTTGCCAGTGCGCATGAACCGCCCACAGCTGTAGATGGGATAGTGAACGTCGAGGGCGCGGTACACGTCTCGGCATACACCGTGGATGACCGTGCCCGCCACGCCCCGGGCGTGGGCAACGGCGGTGAGGATGTCCCCCCAGACGGTGCAATCGCGGCGGCCCTGGTTGTCGAGCACTACCACGCTGCCCGGCTCCACGTCATCGATATAGTCGCCCACCGTGCCCGGAGGGGTCCCGGCCGGCACGTACTGGATCGTGTAGGCGCGGCCGATGAGCCGCTGCCCGTTCTGCAGCGGGTTGATTCCGAAGCAGCTGCCCGGCATCCGCAGTCGGTCCAGCGCATCAGAGATGTTGGCCGTGGACATACCGCGGAACCCCTCGACGATGGCGTCGGTCATGGTTCCTCCTCGAGCTCAAACTTTGCGAGGCGGAGGGCGGCACAGGATCGTATTAGGCCCGGAGTGGGGCAGAAGAAGGATACACTAGCGCGTCCAGCCCCTCTCCCACTGGGAGAGGCCGGCGCAGGCGCGTGGCGCCGAGCCGGGTGAGGGCGTTCGTCGGCATGGGCAGAGCTCGGGTACGTCCCCACCCGTGCCCTCTCCCAGAGGGAGAAGGAAGGAGTCTGCGATGGTCGCCTTGCCTTCCCGCCCCATACCGCAGCATCTCAGCGAGCCTGAGTACCGGGTTGAAGGACCCCTCAAGGTCACGGGAAGCGCTCGCTACACAGCTGACATCAAGCTGCCGGGGATGCTGTGGGCGAAGTTCCACATGAGCCCGTTCGCGCATGCGCGCATTGTCTCCATCGATACGTCAGCTGCCCGAGCCGTACCGGGGGTGCATGCGGTGCTCACTGGGCGGGACATCGGACTCAGGCGCTTTGGCAAGGTCCTCTACGACTGGCCGGTCCTGGCCTACGATCGGGTCCTCTTTATCGGCGAGCGCGTGGCCGCAGTCGCGGCCGAGACGCTCGAGGCCGCGGAGGAGGCGGCCAGCCGCGTCGTCGTGGAGTACGAGGAGCTGCCCCCTCTGTTCGACGCGGAGGAGGCTCTGGAGCCAGGGGCGCCGGTCCTCCATCCCGACGCCTCTGGCTACTACTACTCGGCGGGAGTGAGGCCGCCGGTCCCCCACCCCAACGCTCAGGGATACCGCCTCATCGAGAAGGGCGACGGCGATATCGAGGCGGCCTTCGCCCGAGCGGACCGCATTGTCGAGGACGTGTTCGTCGCGGCCCGACAGCACCAGGGCTACATCGAGCCGCATGCGTGTGTCGTATCCGTCGAACCGGATGGCACGGCGCAGGTCTATTCCACCAACAAGGCGCCCTTCTCGCTGCGGCAGCAGATGGCGCGTGTCATCGGCATCCCCGCCGAGCAGATCGTGGTGGACGGCAGGTTCATCGGCGGCGACTTTGGCGGCAAGGGCACATCCATCGACGAGTACGCCTGCTACTTCCTGGCCCGCGCAACCGGCCGGCCTGTGAAGTCGGTGATGACGTACGCCGAGGAATTGGCCGCGGCGAATCCGCGCCATGGGGCGAAGGCATATATGCGCACCGGCGTCTCCGCCGATGGACAAATCGTCGCGCACCAGAGCCGCGTCTACTACAACGATGGGGCGTATGCCGCGTGCCGGCCGCTGGTCGGCCCCATCCTGGACGGATGGAGCGGCCTGGAGATGTACAGGGTGCCCCACGCCCGGCTCGAGACCTTCGTCGTTTACACCAACCTCGTCCCCGGCGGCCAGATGCGGGCGCCGGGCGCGGCCCACACGGCATTCGTGGGCGAGGGCCACGTGGAGCATATCGCCCGCGACCTGGGTATGGACTCCATCGAATTCCGCGTCCGGAACGCGATCCGGGAGGGCGACACGACGATCACGGGCGAGCGAGTCCGCAACCCCCGCGCTGTCGAGGTGCTGGAGACGCTGCGCCGCGAGACCGATTGGGGCCTCAAGCCGCTTCCGCCGAACCGCGGCCGTGGCGTCGTTCTGCGCAGCCGCGACGTAGGCTCGGGCAGGACCGAGGTCGCATTCCGCCTGCTGGCGGACGGCACCGTGGAGGCGCTGTACGGCGCCCCCGACCAGGGTGGCGGCTCCGCCACGGTCGTGCAGCGGGTGGCGGCGGCGGCGCTCTCCATCTCTCCAGAGCTTATCCACGTCAGGTACGGGTCCACGGCCGAGGCCCCGTTCAGTCCAGGCGCGGGCGGGAGCCGCCTGACCCACATCCTGGGGCGCGCCACCATCGAGGGCGCGACGGCGCTGAAGGAGAAGCTGGAGGAGCTAGCGGCCGAAGTGATGGGCTGGCCGGCCGGCCAGGTCTGGCTCGAAGGTTCCGAGTTCCGAGTTCAAAGTCCCGAGGGGAAGAGATCCGTGCCGGCCGTCCCCTCGGAACTCGGAACTCGCAACTCGGAACTTATGGCGTCGTTCGAGGAGGTGGCCCGGCGCATCGCGGCGGGGCCGGTTGTCGAGACCATGGGCTCATACGACAGCGCCGAGCACATCTCCGCGGACGGGGATGACTCCAACTTCTGCGCCTACATGGTCGAAGTGGAGGTTGACCCGGAGACCGGCCAGGTCCGCCCGACGGACGCTGTCCTGGTAGTGGATGTGGGCACCATCATCAACCCGCTAGGCCACCAGGGCCAGCTCGAGGGGGGTTTCGTGTTCGGCCTGGGCAATGCCCTCATGGAGGAGTTGGTGATCGAGGACGGGAAGGTGGCAACCACCAACCTCGGCGACTACAAGCTCCCCACCCAGATGGACGTGCCGCCGCTGCGCACGGTCCTGATACCTACGGATATCGGGCCCGGCCCGTTTGGCGCCAAAGCGGCCGGAGAGCTGGTGAACAACGCGGTCCTTCCAGCCATCGTCAATGCCGTCTGGGACGCGACAGGTGTCAGGGTGCCCAACATTCCGGTGACGGCTGAGCGCGTATTCGAGGCGTTGCAGCAGAACCGGCGCCCGTATGATTAGCGCATCGCGCACCGCTAGCGGGTCACTCCTCATGGATATCGCCATTGCGTCAGTTCCGTCGTTCGGTAGGGCGGGGGCTTGTCCCCCGCCGTGGGGCTCTGTGTACGCTTGCCGGGCGGGAGGGGATGAGCCCCTCCCTACCGGACGAACAGGCGACGTCCGCAGGAACTGACCACCAGCGATGCCGAGAGGGGAGTCACATGCGCGTTGTTGATGGTCGCCTGACGCGGCGCCAGTTCATCGGGGGCTCGGCGACTGCGCTCGCCGGGCTGGCAGCGTTCGGCTGTGCACCGGCCATCGGCACCTCTCAGGCGCCCGCCGGCTCCAGGCCCGCGATCGACCGCTCCGCGCAGGCCACCGTAAACGTGGCCAGCACAGGCGTTGCGAAGGGGATCGTCGACGTCGAGGGGATCACCCACCATCACCAGCCCGAGATGCGCTCACTCTGCCACTGTCCACTGAGCCAGTACGACCACGACTACAATGTCATCCCCGTGCTCGCCGAGCGCGTTCCATCCGTCGAGGACGGAACCTGGGTGGTGAACTCCGACGGCACCATGCAGATGACGTGGCACCTTCGCAGGAATGTCAGGTGGCACGACGGCCGCCCGTTCACCTCGCGGGACGTGCGTTTCAGCTGGGAGTTCGTCAACGACCGCTCCCTTCCCACGGTTCGCCGGCCGATCCACACCAATGTGACGGCCATGGACCTGCCGGACGACCACACGGTCGTGATGCACTGGCGCCTCACCAACAATCTGGCGAACGTCATGACCCTGTCGGACCTGTTCATCTACCCCGAGCACATCGTTCGGCCGCTGTGGGCGTCCGGCGAAGCAGACCGCATTCTCAGCGATGGGTTCTTTCTGCACGATTTCGTGGGGTTGGGCCCCTATCGCCTGGAGCGCTGGAATCCCGACGAGTCGCTCGTCTTCAAGCCGTTCGACGACTTCTTCCTGGGACGCCCGAAGGTCGGAACCATCGTCATGCAGCAGCTCGAGAGCTCGGAGGCGATCCTGACGCGACTCCTGGCCGGAACGGTGCAGATGGCAGCGGCGTACGGCCTGACCTTCGAGGATGGCACCATCGCGCAAGAGCGCTGGGAGGGCGCCGGCGAGGGCAAGGTCTACTTCACACCCGTGTCGTTGCAGCGACTGCTCGTGAAACCGGAGAACCCCCTGTTCCGCGACTCGCGCGTCCGCAAGGCGATGCTCCTGTCAATCGACCGTGAGGAGATCAACAGCACGCTGTTCAAGGGCCAGGCGCAGATCGCGCACAGCCTGCTCCACCCGAGCGAGCCCGGCTACAGGGCGGCAGACCCGGTGATCACCAAGTTCCCGTTCGATCCCCGGCGCGCTCTCGCGCTGTTCCAGGAGGCTGGCTGGAGCCGCGGGAGCGACGGCGTGCTCGCCAACGACGCCGGCGAGCGCTTCGAAGTGACCTACCGCGTGTCGGCCAGCGAGCGCGAGCACCAGCGGATCCAGGCCGCGGTCGCCAACTACTGGGCTGACGTGGGTATTCGCACACAGATGGACAACGTCGCCGAGTCCATCGCGAGCAGCGCGCAGGAGCGTGCGCTCTTTACGGGGGTGGCCCAGCTGGGCGGGGGTACCACCATCGCGTCGCTCTTCCGTCGCTGGCACTCGACGTATATCCCCCGGCCGGAGAACCGCTACATCGGCGACAACGTGGCCCACTGGGGCAACGCCGACGCGGACCGCTTGCTGGATGAGCTGGAACGGACGTTCACGCTCCCCGACATGGAACGGGTGCTTGTGAGCCTCGCGAAGACCTTTACGGACGACATGCCGGTGCTCCCGCTGTACTACAACCCGGAGCCTGTCGCTATCCACCGGAGCCTCAAGAACGCGCGCCCGCGCCCCAACTCCAGTGGCCAGCACTCCACCACGTGGAGCGCCCACCTGTGGGAATGGGAATAGCTCCTACCCCCCTCCCTAACCCTCCCCCTCAAGGGGGGAGGGGACAGGTGTCGTGGAGCGCCCACCTATGGGAATGGCAGTAGCGAAGTCCCAGGCCTCAAGTCCCAGGTCCCAAGTGGGGGGCTGGCCTTCTGACTTGGGACCTGGGACCTGGGACTCGGCCCGTGGGCCGCGGGATTCGGAACTTGGTCCTTGGTCCTTGGGACTTGGGACTTGGGACCTGGGACTCGCTTGATGCGGCCCTACGGGGGCGAGGACCTCGGGGCCCGGCCGCACGTCGCGGTCGTGTTCTGCGACAAGGTCGGCGCCCTCGTGGTGGCCAGCCCGCTCCTGCGCGGGCTGCGAGAGCGGTACCCGGACCTCACGCTCGACTACTTCGGCGGGGAGCGCACGCGGGAGCTGGAAGAGGCAAGTCGGCTGGTTGACTGGCGCTACTCGTTATTCGGGCCAGCTCGGGCCCTGGAGAATCTCCCGGCGTCGCTGGATGAACGTCGGAGGATCGCTGGCGACTATGCTCTCGCGATCAACCTGGAGTTCGATCCCATCGCGGCTCGCGCCTGCGGATTGATTCGCCCTCGATTCATGGCCGGTCCGTGGATCGATCCGGCCTCCGGGGCCCGGGTGGAACCGCCCCGCGAGGGCATCGACCGCCTGTGGCACGACGTCTGGAATCGGTCGGACCTGATGCAGGATTACCCGGTGCTCGAGACCCAGTTCATCGGCGAGATCTTCGGGACCCTCGCTCGTGTCCAGACGGATTTCACGAGGCCCGAAGCGCCGACGGCCGCGCCACCATTCCCCACACCGCCCACCCTGATAGCCACGGGCGGAAACCGCAGCGCGAAGCTATGGCCCACTGCCTACTGGCTCACCGTTGTGCGCTGGTTGCGCCGCGAAGGGCACGCGTTAGGTTTGCTGGGCGCTGCGCCCGCCGAGCAGCAGGCGGCGTACCATGGGGCCGACGTCGACGCTGCCGTCATCGCGGCGGGCGCCATTGACCTCCGCGGCAGGCTCACACTCCCCCAGGTTGCGGGCGCCCTCTGGCTGGCGCGCGCCGTCGTCACCGTGGACAACGGGCTCATGCACCTGGCCGCTGCCGTCGACGCTCCGACCATCGCCCTGTTCGGGGCGAGCCCCCGCCGCATCTGGGCCCCGCCCCGGCCGAGCGTTCACATTCTCGAGCCGACGAACCCATGCTCGTTGTGCGAGGAAAACCGGTTCCGAAACGAGGCTTGCCTCCTGCCCGTGCACCAGTGTATGGAGAGCATCGAGCCGCGTCGGGTGATCGCCGAACTGGAGCGACTGCTGGTCTAGCTCGGCGAGGCCTGCCGGTCTGTCATGCTGAGGAGTCATGGGCCTTCGGTCGCCCCGAACCCATGAAAACCGCGCATGGTGAGCCTGTCGAACCATGAGGCGAAGGTTGCCGACCCCCAGGCTCGTCCTTCGACAGGCTCAGGACGAGCGGTATTTTCATGGGGGCGCCAGCGAAGCATCTCCCGGGAGATCCTTCGCCTGCGGCTCAGGATGACAGGGCGTGGTGGCTCGGGATGACAGGGCGTGGTGGTTCGGGATGACAGGGCGTGGTGGCTCGGGATGACACGCTCGAGTCGGTCGGCGGGTCCCGCTAAATGAATCCGACGTTCTCGTAGCGTGCGCCCAGTGTTCCCATCTGGTCGGCGCCGAGCCACCCTTCCAGGGCTGTGCCATAGACCGCTCGGAAGTCAACCTCGTACTTCAAGTTGCGGTTGTCGTCCAGGTCCGACAGGCTGGGGTGCTCGCCGTAGAGTCCGCCCTTGACCTGCGAGCCGATGAGGAACATCGGCCCTGCCGTGCCGTGGTCGGTTCCCTGGCTCCCGTTCTCGCGCACGCGGCGTCCGAACTCCGAGAAGGTCATGATGAGCACCCTGTCGCTCTTCCCCATCTGCTCCAGGTCCGCGAGGAAGGCGCTGATCGAGTTGGAGAAGCCGCCCAAAAGGCGTGCATGCGTGTTCGGCTGAGCTGAGTGCGTGTCGAAGCCGCCGAACGCGGTGTAATAGACGCGGGTGCCGAGCTCGCCCGCCATGAGCTGCGCCACCGTCTTCAGGCTGGTCGCGAGCGGGAACGTTGGATATTCGACGCCGCTGGCGTACGCGCTCGCCGCCTCCTGGACTCGGGCCGACGAGGCGATGGCGTTCGCCGCGGTCCGCGCCACGTGCGCCTCGAACGGACTCGAGCTGTAGTTCTGGCCGTACACCCAGTTGGCATATGCCAGCTGGTTCACCCGGTCGTTGGGATACCGTCCGTCTGTGCGGAACTGGTACGCATTGAGGTTGGCGATGGTTGGAACGGATAGGCCGTTTCCGTAGAGGGCTCGAACGACGCCGCCGCTGATGCTGGCCGCGTAGATGGGGTTGGCATCGTCCTCTGAGGTGGAGGCCATGTGGTTGGCGAGCCACCCCTGCGTCTCGTAGGTATCCGGCGCCGCTGTATGCCAGATGTCCATAGCCCGGAAATGCGAGAGGATCGGGTTTGGATAGCCTGCGCCCTGGACGACGGCGACCTGTCCCAGCTGGTAGAGCTCATTGAGCTTTCCCATTTCAGGATGCATCCCCAGGCGGTCGGTGATCGGGAGGACGTTCGCATCCGTCATCCCAAGGTTGGGGCGCGCATCATCGTACCCATCCAGTCCGAACGGGACGATGGTGTTGAGCCCATCGTTGCCGCCGGTCATCTGGACGACAACGAGGATCGCGTCGCTGCCGTATCGACCCAGCCCGGTCACCTGGGCGACGCGAGCCGCCCGCGCCAGGAACGGAGGCACCACAGCTGTGGCGGCAATGGCCGCTGCGCTCTGTCCGAGGAACTGTCGTCTGGTGAGCAACATTGCCGTGTCCCTCCTATGCCATCTGGTAAACGGGTGTCGACATGATCAAATGCGTGACCCCACGCACGGTCCGATCGAGACGAGCCTCATCCTGAAGGAAGCTCTCCGGGCTCCCAACGTAGTCTCTGGTCATGTAGGAGAGAAGCTCGCCGCGGACGCTCGCCGGCGCGTCGCCGTCCACGAGCAGGTCCAGCAGACGGTCGACAACCTGCTCGGGAGTTCGCGCACCGAGGTGTTGCACCAGGGCGTCGGGGTCCAGGCCGAAACGGGCGTTGTCGCCGCGGAGCGTGCTCAGACTGTTCGCGGCATTGAACCGCTCGAGGAGCGTGGCCGCGCCAATCCAGTCCGCGCCCCAGTCCCAGCCGGACACATCCGGGGGGTTGTAGATGGCCATGCCCATGCGGTTGAGCATGCCGATGGCGTCGCGCGCGTATTCGGCCAGGCCGAGTAGCTTCATCGTGCCGATCAGATACTCCACCGGGCTCTTGACCAGCGCGTGGTATGCCTCGTCTGACGAGAACTCGGGGCTCCGCAAGATCGCCCGCACGAGCTCTCGGACGTTGTAGTCGGAGGCTCGGAAGGCGCCAGCAAGCCGGCTGATGGTTGCTGGTGTAGGATGGTCGTGCACAAAATGTCTGAACAGCTTGCCGGCCATGTACCCCGCGGTCACCGGCTCTTCGAGAATAATGTCCACGATATCGTCGCCGTCCCAGTCGCCGGTGCGCCCGAGAAAGGTCTTGGGGCCGAAATCATGCTGGTTCTGGTTGAACACGAAGCCGCGGTTGCGGTCGAAGAACCAACCGGTGAAGGCTCGCGCGGCCTCGCGCACGTCGAACTCGGTGTAATTTCCCACGCCCATCGTGAACAGCTCCATCAGCTCGCGGGCGTAGTTCTCGTTGGGGCTGGCCCTGCGATTCGAGTTGCTGTCCAGCCACCGCAGCATAGCCGGATCGCGCGACACCCCGTACAGGAGCTCGCGGAAGCTGCCGAGGGCGTGGGAGCGGAAGAGAGCGTTCTGGGCGCGCATCGCCTCGGGACGACCGACTTTGTAGTTCGCGGTGGCGAAGTGGTCGTGCCAGAAGATCGTCATTCGCTCTTCGAGGGGACGCGCCGTGTGGAGCATGCGATACAGCCATATGGCTTGGTTGGCGGGGAGCCGGGTCATGTCGAGCTCCTCCTCCATCTCCGCCACTCGGGCTTCGAGGTCTGCGTTGGAGACCGCTTCGTAGTCCACCAAGCGGTCAACCGCTCGGTCGAAGCCCAGCGCCATGGAGCTGTCGATGTCCGCGGGTGTGCCGCCGAAACCGGCTCGCCGGAGCAGGTGAGCGATTCGCCTTCGCGGTGTCATCCTCTCCATGGTCCCTCCACCAGCCGTCATCTCTGCAGTTGTGACGGGTTTCCGCCCAAGAACGTTTCAGATCAGCCAGAGGTGTGATGGTGTGCCAGCAGCAACGCCATCAGGCTACTCCCGATAGGCGGCGGCTCGGAGACGCCGATGGACCTGGGGAGCCTTGCGGACGACGAGCTAGCCGCGCGCTTCCGAGACGGCGATGCCGCTGCATTCGACGCGTTGCTCGGTCGGTACAGCGGGCCCATCTACAGCTTCGCCCTGCGCTTTCTGGGCAACGCGGAAGACGCCCAGGATGCCGCCCAGCAGACGTTCATTCAGGCCTTCGAGTTTCTGCCTGCCTCGAGAGGCGACGGATCGCTCCGTCCCTGGCTGTTCCAGGTGGCGCGCAACAAGTGTATCGACCTCATTCGCAAACGGCGGACGTTGCCCATTTCCAGCATCGAGCGCCAGGAGCCAGAATCGGCCCAGATCGACCCAGAGGATGTGGCGCCTCTTCCCGCGGAGCTGTACGAGCGCTCCGAGCTGCAACAGCTGCTGCAAGACGCGATTGCATCGCTGCCGCTCCGATCGCGCGAGGTTGTGCTCATGCGCTATGTGGGCGACCTGACGTTCGGCGAGATCGGCCGATCGCTGGGCATGCCGGAGAATACCGCGAAAACGCTGTTCCAGCGAGCGAAAGTCCAGCTCCGAGTTCACCTGCGGAAGCGACTGTGAAACGATGCACGGCGCCGTGGCGTGGTATCAAGAGAGGGGGCTCGTGTGCTGTCAGACGATCGTGACGATATAGACATGCTGTTTGCCCGCATGGAGCGCGTGCCCGCTCCCCCAGGCTTTGGGGCGCGCGTGCTGGCTGTTGCGGAAGGGCGGGCCCGAGCGCGGAGGCGCCTGGGGATCACGGCTTTGGCGGCCTCCTTGCTCGTAGCCACGGTGCTATCGTTCTTGATCGGACAGGAGCTCCAGGCGACCGACGCACTGGAAATCCTCTCAGGCGCTCTGGACGACGTCGCGCTCCTCCTGAGTACGGAGCCCTCCGACGTTGCGCTCACCTTCATCGAGCTCGCGCCCTGGCCTCTGGCCGCGCTGGTTGGCGTCTGTCTCGCCGTGGCGGCGGGCGCGAGCCGGCTGGCTCTCACCTCGTTCGGGGGCCTCGGGCCCCGCGGCGCAGGGCATTAGCTCGTGTCGGGCCGTTCTCGCCGCCTCCTGCTTCTGGTGTCAATCCCGATCATCGCGGCAGTGGCCGTCGTGGGAGGAGCGCTGGCTGGTGCGGCGACGGCTCCGGCCCGGCCAGCCGAGCCGGCGGCAGTGGTCGCCGGAGGTGCTCCTGTTGCAGCTCGGCCCGCCGCGGAGCGTCCGGGCAATGGGCACAAGGCCGGCGCATTTCGCCGCCATGCCGCAATCGGGATCGTTGCCGCCGTTGACCCGGACCACACGGCTCTGACGGTGGGAGTTCGCTCGCAGGAGGAGCCCATCCACGTCGCTGTGGGTGAGACAACGGCGGTGAAGATCAACCGGCGCACGGCCAGCTTCGGGGAGATCGAGCCCGGCGACAGGGTCATGGTCTTCGGCCGGCCCGACTCAGACGGAAACGTCGTCGCACGCGCCGTCATGGTCCGGCGAGCAGGACCGCCTCCCGCGAGGTAGCGTTCAGTGTCGCGTAGATTCGTGACGCTCGAGGCCCGAGCAGCGGCGGCAATCCCATCCCTCTCCCACCGCAGTGGGAGAGGTTAGGTGAGGGCCCTTCCTCCGTTGGGATTCTGAACCAGCGGAGATCCTTGCCTCAGTTGTGGGCCGCCCTCACCCTCCCCTCTCCCATCGCGATGGGAGAGGGACCGCCACCGACTGACGACAAACGCCTCACCGGGTCGGAGCGAGCCCAGGGCGCGCTGCCCTCGCTATACTCCCTCGTCCACCGCGGGGGCCAGGGGTTGAGCGAAGAGCTACATCCAGAGACCTCCCAGCTCATTCACGGGCGAATGCCCGGCGACGTCTTTCTGCGGACCCGGCGCGCCCGTCTCAGTCGGTTGCGGCGCGCCCTCACGGTCCCCGCTCTCTTCAGCACGGGCTACGGAAACGTCGGCTCGTCCATCTACTATGCGCTGGGCATCACGGCGCTGTATGCGCTCGGCGCAGCGCCCCTTGCTCTGCTGATCGCGGGCATTTTTTTTGTGCTCACCGTGCTCACCTACGCGGAGGCAACGGTCGCGGTTCCGGAGGCCGGCGGGTGCTCCAGCTTCGCGCGTCACGGGCTGGGGGAGCTGATGAGCTTCGTTGCCGGCTGGGCCACCATGCTCTCCTACACGGTGACCATCTCGATCTCGGCGTTCGCAGTGTCGGGTTACCTATCGGCGTTCTTTGAGGAGATCGGCTTGTTTCCCGGCAACGTGATCTTCACCGTTGCGGTGATCGGGGCGCTCATGGGGCTCAATGTTGTCGGCGTCAGGGAGGCCACGACGGTGAGCGTGGTGTTCGCCGCGCTGGATCTGGTCACGCAGATCCTGCTGGTGATCGTTGGAGGTATCACCCTCCTCAACCTCCCGCTGCTGCTCTCCCAGGTGAGCTTCGGGACCGCTCCGACGTGGGGGAGTTTCCTCTATGGCATCTCCATCGGCATGGTGGCCTACACCGGTATCGAGACGATCTCGAATATGGTCGAGGAGGCGCGCCAACCCGAGCGCACCGTGCCACGCGCCTACGGCCTCCTCGTGGCCGCTGTGCTGGTGCTGTTCGCAGGCATCTCCGTCGTTGCGCTTTCAGCCATGCCCGTTCGCTGCGAGGATGCGGGGGCGGTCATTTCGATGGAACCAATCCGCTGTGCGGACGGGCGCTACACGACCGACCTGGCGACGGCCTACGTGGCTGATCCCGTAGCGGGGATCGCGGCCAATTTGCCGGCCCCGCTGAACCACGTCTTCGAACCGCTCGTGGCGGGGCTCGCCTCGACCATTCTGCTCATCGCCGCCAATGCAGGGATCATGGGTGTCTCCCGTCTGTCGTTCTCCATGGGCGGCTATCAGCAGTTGCCGGCGCTGTTCGGCCGGATCCACCGCGTGTTTCGAACACCGTACGTCTCGGTGATCTTCTTCTGCGTCGTTGCGGCGGCCATTGTGTTGCCCGGCAATCTGGGGGACATCTCGGACGTGTACGTGTTCGGAGCGATGCTGACCTTTACGCTGGCCCATCTGTCGCTGGTCGCCATGCACATCCGAGAGCCCGGTAGGCCCAGTCCGATTCGCCGCCTCTCGTTGCGACTGCGCGGCGCGGATATCCCCCTCACCGCCATCGTCGGCGGCTCCGGCACCCTGGCGGTGTGGCTGATCGTGATCTTCAGCCGCCCGTTCGGCCGTTGGGTGGGCCTCGCGTGGATGGTGGCTGGGCTCGCACTGTACGTGCTATATCGTCGTCACCGAGGCCTGCCCCTGAACGCGACGGTTCGTGCGGCGAGCTACGCTGCAACCCATTCACAAACGGCGATCGACTCGGCCGCGGGCCGCGATGTGAGGGTGCGATAGATGGTGGGGGACATCCCGCTCGCACGCATCGCAGTGGCTGGGCTTGTGGGCGCGCTGTCGATGGCGCTGGCGACCTACTTCTTCAACCTGCTCGGCATCCCCATGGCGGACCTTGGTCGGCTGATCGCTACCAAGATCCTTCGCTACCACTCGCACCGGACAAGGCTCGGGTTCGTGTTGCATCTCGTGAACGGCGTGCTTCTGGCCCTGGTCTACGCTGTGGCGCTCGTGCCCCTGCTTCCGGGCCCGTACTGGATGCGAGGGTTGCTCTACGGCGCGGGCCTATGGCTCGTCATGATGGTGGTCCTCCTTCCCCTCCTGGGGGATGGGCTGTTCGGATCGCGAGCGTCGCGGGGGATGGCCCCTTCGGCCCTGGCCGTCCACTTGCTCTACGGCCTCGTCCTCGGCTTTTTCGTGCGGGGGTAGGGGTAGATGCTCCCTCGTTCCGACGCCCCGGTTGAATCTGCGGCCTTCTTGGCCGATCAAATCGAGATTATCCGCGCATTCTGCGCGGAACTGGACAGGCGACTGCCGAGCTACAGCTACGTCCCGCTCACCAGCGATGCGGAGCGGGCCCTGGTGATGCAGAGCCGCCTCTACAACGAGATTCGGGCAGGGGAAGTCTTCGGGGCCTGGCTGGTGTCGACGCCGGAGCTGGAGGTCAAGCAGATGCTGGCAGAGGCGTGCCACGAGGAGTTCCAGCACGCTGCTCTCTTGGCGGAGCGCCTCCAGGATATTGACGTCGACCCGTTCGCCTACGGGCCGCCGCCCGAGCAGGTTGCTCTCTTTCACACGATGCAGAACCTGCAGACCACGGTCGAGCGCCTGGCGGCCTTTCAGCTAGCCGGCGAGGCCGTCGCGGCGCACCTCATCAAGCGCGCCCTTCAGAGCGACGCGGTGCCTGAGTGGATCAAGGAACCGTATCGCCACATCCTCGCCGATGAAGTCGAGCACGGCTCACAACCGGTGGAACTGCTGAAGAAGTACGCTACGATGGCCGAAGCCCAGCGGCTCATTCGGCGGGGGGTGAGCCTCGGGATCTCGCTGCGCCGGCGCTACTTCGACGCCCTCGACGCTATGGTCTTCGACGCAGTCCGCTGGTAGGCGGGTGCCTGGGGCAGCGGCGAACAGACTCGCATTGGAACCAACCAGTGGGTCCTATGAAGGTCGGGATCACGGTCACCCCCACCCCAACCCTCCCCCGTCGAGGGGGAGGTTGGGTCCGCTCGTGGTGAGCCTGTCGAACCACCTGGGGCCCTTCGACAAGCTCAGGGCGAGCGGGTTTTCAGCAGCCTGCTATGGGAGACTCAGCCGTTCGCCGTCTGTGGGCACGTCGACAGGCCCCGCATACACAGCGGTCGCCGCGGCAGCGAGCCTTGCCAGGTCGTCGGCATCGGTCGGCGTGAAGTGGATCAGAACCAGCCGCCCCACGCCCGCGGCTCGCGCGACCTCGGCCGCCTGCCGGGCGGTTGAATGGCCCAGCCGGTTGGCGGTGGCCTCGCCGCCCGCCAGGAAGGTCGCCTCGTGGATCAGCACGTCGGACCCCTGCGCCAGGTCGATGATGCCCGCGCACGGCGCCGTGTCGCTGGAATACGTCAAACTCGCGCGCTCCGTCTCGACGCGGAGCCCGACGGTAGGCACGGAATGCCGGCCGCGAGCGGCACGGATCGCCAGCGTGGAGGTTTCCACAATTGGCCGCTCCCCCGCCTCAATGGTGTGGCGTTCGATGGGAAAACCGTCCGTCCAGCTGCCCGGCCGATACGCATCCACCAGACGCTCCAGAAGGCGCCAGGTTTGCGGAAGGGCGTATACAGCCAGTGGCGTTCGCCGGCCGGTGAGCCAGAGGCTCTGGAGCAGCGATGGGAAACCGAATGTGTGGTCCAGGTGCTCGTGGGTGATAATCACCCGAGTGAGACGGTCAGCGGCGATCCCCACTTCGGCGAGCCGTTTGAGTGGCGAACCCGACGTGTCGACGAGGGTCACCGTTTCGCCGTCGTCGAGGACCAGGGACGTATTGTCGCGGCTCGGGCCCGGCGCCGCGGCCCCCGTCCCGAGGTAGATCACTTCGAGCATGAGTCAAACCACGATCCGCACCATCTTTTTCGACGTCGGCGGCACGCTGGCGCACCCGCACCCGTCGTTCCATGCCCTCATCGCGCAAGTCTGCCAGCGCCACGGCCTCGCGGTGACGGCCCAAGATGCCGAGCGGGCGGAGCCTGCCGTGTGGGAGCGCATCGCCCAACGTGAAGACGCCGGCCGCGGTTTCAGTGTATCAGTGGACCGCTCGCGGGCCTTCTGGCTGTGGGTATATCAGACGTTCCTCGCCGAATTGGGCTATGCGAGCGCGGCGAAGACAGAGCTACCCCAGCGGCTCCTGGAGACCTTCGTCCGCCTCGAGAGCTACCGCCTCTACGGGGATGCGCTCCCGGCGCTTCGTCTCCTGCGCCGAGCGGGGCTGACCCTCGGAGTCATCTCCAACTGGGAGGAATGGCTGGAGCGGCTGATGGTGCGCCTGGGCATCCGGGACTTTTTCGACGTGGCAGTGATCTCAGGACGAGAGGGGCTCGAGAAACCCGACCCCGCGATCTTCCTGCGTGCCCTCGAAAGCGCCGGCGCACGCCCGGAAGAAGCTCTCCACGTCGGCGATAGCGTCCGCGATGACGTCGAGGGTGCGCGCGCCGTCGGAATCAGGGGGATCCTCCTCGACCGGACCGGGAAGTACTCCTCTGAGCCGGGCTCTTTCCCCTCGATCCGACGCCTCGACGAGCTCCCGGCGCTCGTCGGGCTCGGGCCCGAGGTGTGAGCGAGGCCGGGGCACCCCAGCCGCTCGGGCGCAACATCGCATCGGCCGCCATCCTGATCGGATGCGGCATCATCACCAGCCGGATCCTGGGCCTGGTTCGCGAGCAAGTCGTCGCGGCCCTGTTCGGCTCGACTGGCGCCACCAGCGCCTTTCGGACCGCGACGCGCGTCACAACGGGCTTCTACGACCTGCTCCTCTCGGGGGCCACGACGTCGGCGCTCGTGCCGGTGTTCAGCGACTATGCCTCGGCGGGGAAAGCCGCGGACCTCGGCAGGATGGCTAGCACCCTCATCAATCTGACCCTCGTCGGACTGGGCGTGACTATCGCGTGCCTCGTGATCGGGGCGCCCGCCCTCGTGGCGGCCCTGGGAACGGATCCTCGGCAACTGCAGCTCGCGGTCGACCTGACGAGGATCGCGCTCCCCTCGGTCTTGCTGTTGGGCGTGTCGGGCATTCTCACTGCCTTGCTCTACGCCCGCCAGGCGTTCGGGCTGCCGGCGTTCGCAGCCGCCGTCTACAACACCGGCATCATCGTCGCGGCCCTGGCGCTGGCTCAGCCACTGGGGATCTATGGCCTCGCCATCGGGCTGCTGACGGGGGCAGGCCTCCAGCTACTGTTCCAGCTTCCGGCCTCCCGAGCTCTGCGCTACGCCGCCGTACTGGACTTCCACCACCCCGGCGTCAAACTCGTGCTGCGGCTCTACGCGCCGGTTTTTCTGGGGATGGCCGTCAGCTATCTGGTAGTCGCCGTGGATACACACCTGGCGTGGCGGACGGCGCCGGAGAGCGTGGCCGACATGGCCTTCGCCACCACGCTCATCCAGTTCCCCATCGGGCTGGTGGGCGCCGCAGCCAGCCTGGCCATCCTCCCCTCCCTCAGCCGCCTGGCGTCGAGTGAGCGGCCGGACGAGCAGGAAGCGTTCGCACCGACGCTGGAGCGTGGGATCAAGACCGTGCTCCTTCTCATTGCCCCCCTCACCGCCGCCCTGGTTGTCCTCCGAGAGCCCATCGTGTCGGTGCTGTTCGAGCGGCTCGCGTTCGACGCGGCGGCGACGCAGCGGACGGCCGGGGCGCTGCTCGCCTACGCGCCCCAGCTCCCCTTCGTGGTCGTGGACCAGCTCTTGATCGTGGCGTTCTACGCGCGGAAAGAGACCCGTGTTCCGGTTCTGGTGGGCGTGGCTGGCGCGGCGGTCTATCTGGTCACGGCCCTGGCGCTGGTCGCGCCCGTCGGCATGCCGGGGCTTGCGCTCGCCAACGCGGCCCAGAATAGCGCGCATGCCGTCATCCTCTACTGGCTTCTGGCGAGGCGCTTCGCCGCCCTGCGCACGCGCGAGCTGGGCGCGTTCCTTGCCCGCGTCGCGGCCGGAGGCGCTGCCGCGGCCGGCGCCGCGGCAGCCGTCGGCGTTGCCGTGGAGCCGATCATGGCGGATGGGCTGCTGCTGGCGCGGCTCGGCGGCGTGATCGCCGCGGGAGGGGCCGGTCTCATCGCGTACGGGGCTGTGCTGGCAGTGCTGCGCGTTCGGGAAGCGACCGCCGTCCTCACTCTGCTTCGCCGCCCGAGACCGGGCCTGGAAGCGGGATGAGCAGGAAAGCCGGCTACCCTTTCGTAGGAGTCGATCTGACGGCAGGCCGACGCCCCTCGGACCTGGCCGCGCTCGACGCCGACGGGGCGGCCGTCGTGTTCTCTCGCGCGCTGAGCGATGATGATCTACTGAGGGCTGTGCATGAGCTGGGGGGCCAAATCGTGGCTATCGACTCGCCGATGGGCCTTCCTGCCGGGCTGTGCTGCCTCGAGGAGTCGTGTCATTGCGCGCCGACGCGCCCCGTCACGGGTCGCAGCGCCGAGCGCGCGCTGGCGGAGCGCGGCATCTCCTGCTTCTGGACCACGAAGCGCACAATCATCAAACCGATGATCTATCGCGCCATCGTCCTCAAAGCCCGGCTCGAGTCCGACGGGTACACGGTCCTGGAGGTGTTTCCATACGCGGTGAAGCGGGTCTTGCTGGGGCGCCACCTCCCGCGCAAGAGCCGCCCGGAGGGGCTGGCGCGCCTGATTGAAGGGGCGCACCGCCTGATGCCAGCTTGCGGGTGGCCCGAACGCTGGAACCCCACCCATGATGCGCTGGACGCGCTCTACTGCGCGATCACGGCGCGCTTGTTCGCTCTCGGTGAGGCCGAGTCGCTCGGCGATGAGGAAGAGGTTCCGATTATCCTGCCACGGTCATCGTGAAGAGGGGCGTGATGAAGAATCCGGGCTCGCGGCCGCGGATTCTTCGCCGGCGGCTCGGCCCGCGGCTGGGAATGACATGAGCGTGGGAGGGCTGTTGATCAGGTCGGGCCAGGGGGCCGTGGCCATCATCCAGAGCTCGTGCGAACCCTGCTCGAAGCGTTCCAAGCGGAAGGCGAAGGCCCCGTCATCCCGGGCGACGGCGCTTCCCAGGTACTGGCCGTGGTCCGAGACATGCACCCGTGCGCGCGGCAGGGTACTGCCGACGAGCGCCGCGCCCTCGCCGCTGCGCACGATCTCGGCTCGCGGTGCGTTGGGGACGAGCCAGAAGGGCTGCGACCATGCGGTGCGCCCGTCCGCGGCCACGGCCTCAACCCGGATCCAGCGCTCCGCTCCCGAGGGGCGGTAGCCAGCCCACGCCGCTGGGCCCTCGGCGACCACGTTGAGGCCATGGTCGATGAAGCGGATAACCTCGGCATCGGGGCTCGCCGCGGTGATCGTCCCATTCAACACGCCCAGCACCCGAAAGCTCGGGCCGTTGCTGGCGTAGAACGCCCCGTTCGTCACGGCGGTCTGGATAGCCGCCTGTTCGAGCCGGGCAGCCTTCACCATGACCCATCCTCGATCCATCTCGTCGGGCTCGTGCGCGTCGTCTACCGCCACGGCCCATACCCGATGGGGGTGCCCCTTGGCATTCAGCACCTGGTGCCAGAGTTGGATGTTGCGCTGCGATCGCTCCTGAATGCCCGAGACCTTGCCGGTGAAGATCTCTATTCCGAGGTAGTTCTGGAGGCGGGTGAAGTCTGTCCCCGCCCAGCCAATTCTCCATCCGGGATGTGCTAAGAAAGCCAATCCCCCGCTCGCGTTGATGTGGTCGATTCGCTGCTGGGGAGGCAATGACGGGGACACGACCTTGTCCACGAAAGCGGCGCCGATGTGGCCCGAGTCGGCCGTGCTTTCGTATCCGGGAATCGTGATGAACGTCTCGTCCTGAACGTCTTTCGGATGGCTGATCAGGTCGTGGTCCGTGATGACGAGGAATTCGTAACCGCGCCGCTTATAGCCGAGTGCGAGGTGTGCCGGTGGCATGGAGTCCTGGCCGTCGAATGAGCTCGTGGAATGAGCGTGGAGCTGTCCCTTACGAAAGATGCCCGGCACCGCGTAGGGGTTATCGATGATGTACGTCGAAGTCCAGACATCCTGGACCTGGACGATGACGCTCTGCTCGGCGACCGCCTGGCCCTCCAGCCCGAAGGCGCGAGCCCGGACCCGGTGGAACCCGGGGGCTGGATCCTGCCAGAGGAAGCGCCAGCGGGTGGGATCATCAGCCGCGGGCTCCGCCGGCCGCCATTCCTGGCGCCCGTCGATCGCCACCTCCACGCGATCCATCCGACCGCCGGCCCGGTCCACGGCGGTGGCCTCGATGAGCACGAGGTTACCGTCCCCGAGCACCGATCCGTCGGTGGGGCTGGTGATCCGGAGTGGGGTGGTCTGGGCGCTCGGGGCCTGGCTGGCCAGGGCTCGGTCACCCAGAAAGCCTCCATCGGCGAAGAAGGGAAGGCCGATCAGCCCGATGAGGATGAGTCCGAGGGTGGGCCGGCCCACGACGGGCTTCCGCCAGGCACCGACGGGATGGGATGAGCGTCCGCTTCGGGGGTGCACAGGCCTCCGGCGCCCCCGACGCGCGACGTCATCTGCTGCATTCAGGGCGCGGGGCAGTATAGCAGGGAGTAAGGGCCGACCCGGAGTGGATCGGCTACCACAGTGCGGCGGAAGTGAGTCATGGGTTGCGCTCGAACGCCCGGACGCGCTCAACCAGATCCCTCTCCCCATCGCGATGGGAGAGGTTAGGTGAGGGCGCCCTTGCCGAACCCTAGTATCATCGGCCGTCGAGGTCTGCCCTCACCCCACCCCTCTCC
>CAYQJS010000018.1:0-23622 GCA_964417895.1 uncultured Chloroflexota bacterium
GAGGTGCAACACTAAATTCGTCCCCCGAGTGTCTCATTCCTATTGACAGGTTCCGGTTCTCTTCGATGAGATGGATGCACTAATTCAAACTCGCGGTGGGCAGGTGCTTTCAGACATAACCCGACAGTTCTTGACGACTAGCATGTTGCCTAAGCTGGCAGCGCTTAATGACAGGGCTCAGGTCCTCTTTTTCATGACGACGAATCACCGCGGAGATTTAGACCCCGCCGCCCTGAGGCCCGGGAGGTTCGATTTGCATCTTTGCGTGGGTCCTCCGTCGTGGAACCGAAAAACAGAAGGCCTAGGCAGATTCTTGCTTCACGAGGCGCCCGACAAGGTCAACGATGCAAAGGCGGAGCTGGACCGGCTCACGAGTCATGCCAATGCGGCTACAAAAACGCAACTCGACCTGCTGACTTTTAGCGAAACGAAGGGGTTCTTTGACGAGTTGAGTAAGAGCGGCCCCGGGCTCGCGGATGCACTTAAGGGCCTGACACCTGAAGAGTTCCGAAGGCGAGTCGACGAGTGGTACAGGTACACCTCCTGGGAATCGCTAAAGGAGGAGTATCAACGCGATCAATTACTGTCGATCACCCAGTAGTTCCGCACTGGCCTGGAGGCCCCGGATTAAAGGCTGGAGAATCGTCGATACGCCGACCTCTAGGGGCAAGACCGCGTCGCCGGAAAAGACCGGTTCGGTAACGCGTGCCATCATCTTGGCCTGGCGGCCTTGTTCTGACGCAAGGCGAGCGTCGAACACCGCACGCGAATCGTCCCTTCGCTTCCCGTAAGCTTTGCTACCGCATGCGGGACATCCGTCACTGCCTATGTCCTGGCCGACCCACCCACATTCGTTGCATGAAAATCTTTGGTCTGCACGGTGGCGAATGATCTCGTACGGGGCCACAAGGTGAACGAACATCAACGGCTCGAAGAGCTGACGGGCTGCGGCAAGCTGATCGGAATGGCGAGGAAACCCGTCCAAGACCACGGCCTGATGTCCCTCTGCAACCAATTCTTCGACAATACGGAGTACCAGCTCTTCAGGCGCCAGAGCTCCAGCCTCAAGACTAGTTCGTAGGGCCATGTCCGTGGCTGCTACAGCCCTCAGCCGGTTCCCTATTGCGAGACAGGGCCAACCGAGGCGGTTTGCTAGCTCACGCGCAAAAGAAGTCTTGCCAGAGCCCGGCAATCCCACGACTGATATAGCAGCCGGCCTCTTGCGATGTTGCCCTTCCGCCAACGGCCAGGCAGTTTGGCCGATCGCGCGCGGAACGATGAGGTGCCCTTCATCGTCAGCGCCAACGCTTTCGTAATCGCCAGCGAGATAAAACAGTCCAACCAAGGCAGACGTGATTGCGTCCAATTCGTCGTGGGACGCGGGCCCTTTCAGTTCCACGCCTAGGTCTTCAAGACCATATTGCAGCTGTGCAACGCCTGACCTCTTCCGCAAGATCCCGAGAATATCTTGCGCGGCCCCCGGATACGATTCGATGACATGCAAACCTTGCCGCGTCAAGGCTGTGGAGAGCTGAACTCCTCGGTGCGTCAACGACTGCATATGTCGGATCAGGGCGGGATAAGCAGGAATCCGTCGGGACCACAAGGCGCGTTCAATGTCTCGAACGATTCCCCCCGATGCCCTACAAGGACTGTCGTCCCACACCGAGGCTCGACCACGTGGCAGACATAACGGGGCATCTATCGACACAACGTCAGGGTGAACCTCCGTCGTCAGCTCGATCAGTTCCTCGTCAGAGAACACGATCGAAGAGCGGACGCCTTCTTCTTCAAAGGCTGCCCAACCCGTAGGCCTGTTGGGGTTCCCTCTCAGGTCTATACCAACAACAACAGGCTCGCGACCAAGACGAACCCTGGCTTTCTGGACCACCTGCTTCACACTGGGTCGACATTCGTGCCAGGCTGCACGGACACTGCTTAGGGGGGTGGGTTGCTTGCCCTTCTGAAAGCCCAGGGTTGGTGTTGGGTCGGCTCTTGGTGTCGTCTGGAACGCGGGGCTCAAGCGAGCGCAAAGCTGTCTTGCCAGGGCCTCCAACATCTCCACGTCCTCAAGGTTGTAGGCTAGCAGCCGGTCGAAGGCATCCGCGTCACCTGCCAACGCCCTAAACCAGAAGGCAACCGCGTCGCTTCCGCGGGTATCGCGAACCGACTCTCTTCGAACCAGGCCCAGGGCCGCTTCCGCCTGCTTTTGCCCCCCGCGCAGTCCCAGTGTTGCGGCGAGATAGCGGAGATCGACATGTGCTCTGGGGCGGGGTAGCCCCGGAATATGCTCGCTCAGGAAGGGGAGATCGAATCGCTGCCCGTTGAAGGTAACGACAAGGGGAGCAACTTCTATGAGGCGACGGAGGCCGTCGAGCGGCTCAGGCCACGCCCATTGGAGAACCCGCCCGTGAAAGGCGACGCCAATTACCGTGACCCGATTATGACGTATGGAGAGTCCAGTAGTCTCGATGTCAAGGTAGAGGACATCTGACAAAATAGCTGATAGGATCCGCCAGTGCTGGCTGGGGCGGAGCCGGCCCAGGAAGAAGTCAAGCTGCCTTGCTTCCCATGATTCTTTCGACCGCTCGATCAGCGAAAGCCATTGGTCGACCAACCCATGCCAAGTCCCATTTCTCCCGCCCGCCGCGCTAGCGAGGGGATGGATCGGAGAGGATGGCGAACGCACGGAGTAGGCCGTCAGCGCGTCGGCCAACTGCTGCCAGCTTCGGACTCCTCGTTCCCAGAGCGCGCGTTCACGCTTGGGGCCTATATGTGGTAGATGAACCAGAGTCATCTCCAACAAGTGGGTGGCCTCGGAATCCGAGACACCTGTCTGAGGCTCACGGCTGAGGCCGCGGCGTCGGCCCACGGCGAGAGGCGGGGTGCGCTCTTGAGCGGACCGTGACAACTCCTTGATAGATAGGGAGCTCGGGCTATTGTCAGGCACCGAAAGCCCTCGTTGAATCCTCGTCAGTCAGTTGCTCGGGTGCGACCTCGAGAGCATCGGCAAGCTTTCGGACCGTTTGCCCATGCGGCTGCCCTACCCCGCTCTCCAGCCGTTTGATGGTGCTAACGGCAACGCCGGATTTCGTCGCCAGCTCCATTTGGCTCAAGAACTTCCTTCGCCGCACCTCCACGAGCTTCGACAGCCGCAACGCAGTCCCCCGTATCGTTCCTTAATCGTACCACAATTAACCCAATATTAGCCTGTTCCGAACCCTTTATTGGCGGCAGGGCTGGATGGAGGTGAGCGGGTGGTTTGGCACGAGTGGCTAAAAGGATGGCGTCGTGGTCGCTGGGGCGGGTCCGAGGGTTAGGCGGAACGACGTGGCACTGCGGCGCGCCTGGGCTTGCACAGTATGCGGAGCTGCAAGGAATGAAGAGACCCTCCCTGCCATCGTCCGGCCGAGAGGGTCACCGAGGGTGGAATGGACTTCGGGGCATCTCTACCCCTGACGCGCCGTCAGGCGACGGGTGAACGTGGGTCGCCGGACGGCCTCAGTGCGCGGGCTTGCAGAATTCCGGGTGGAAAGTGCTCTAGCCTTCAGCCCGCATGACGCGCTCTTGGACGGCTGGCGCGGGCTCGGGAGCGGGCGGCGCGCCGTCCACCTCGGGCGTATTATCCAACTCGCGGATCTCCGGGTAGACCTCTTCGGCGAACAGCTTCATGCTGCGCTGCGTCAGCTCTGCGCTCAGTGCCCCGGCCTGGTTCATCATCATCAGGTGGCCCACTCCACGCTTGTGCCACTCCTTGATCTGCCTGGCTACGGTCGTCGGGCTGCCGGCGATGACGATGCCCTTTGACATCAGCGACTCGAAGGTGTCCCCGCGCGGCTTGTCCATCCCCGAGAGGATCATCATGTTGGTCTTCACCGAGTTGAAGCCGGGCGGGTTGCTGAAGCCCGGATGGCGCTTCCGGCCCGTGTACCACATCAGCTCACGCCCCTCGTCCCACGCCTGCTCGTCGGTCTCCGCCGTGTAGCACAACGCGAGATAGGCGAAGCGGTCGTTCCCCGGGGCGGGGAGCCCCATCTCCGCCGTACGACGACGGTAGATGTCGTAGAGTCGCGTCACATCGTCGTAGGCCATGAGGAACGCGGCGAACACGTACTGGTGGTCGGCCACCCAGGGCACGTTATCCGGTGAGGTGCCCGTGATCCAGATGGGCGGATGCGGCCGCTGGTACGGCTGGGGCCAGACGTTGGCGTAGCGGTAATGCCAGTGCTTCCCCTCCCAGTTGAAGGGCTCCGGCGTCGTCCACGCCTTCACGATGAGATCGTGTGACTCCTCGAACCGCTCGCGGGTCAGCGCAGGGTTCGTGTTGGCGGGGTGCACTTCGGTCCCGACGCCCCGAACGAAGCCGGAAATGATGCGGCCGCGGCTGAGGCAGTCCAGCATGGCAACCTCTTCCGCGACGCGCAGCGGATTGTCGCGATGAGCCAGCGGATTGCCCAGGAGGCAGATCTTCGCGCGCTTGGTTTCGCGCGCCAGCGCCGCGGCCGGGATCGTGATGCAGGCGTCGGTGCACGTCGCGGTCTGGTGGTGCTCATTGAGCATGATCTCGAGGCCCAGCTCGTCCGCGTAGATGTGTTCATCGATGTAGCGGTTATAGAGGTCGGCCCCGATCTTCGGGTCGAAGTATTTGTTGGGCAGGATGACCCGAGGCGAGTTCAACTCGATCTCGGCTTCCGGCGGGAAGTACGGATAGGGCATCTCGGTGAAATGGTAGGCAAGCATCGGTAGCCTCCTTACCTCAGAAATTCCGCGACCGTGGAAACAAAGCTCTCGACCTGCTCGCGATGCGGGTAGTGCCCGGCGTCCGGGATGGCCACGAACCTCGCGCCCGGGATGCCGTCGGCGAAGGCCTTGCCATAGCTGCGCGACACGACCTGGTCGTTCTCGCCCCAGATCACCAGGGTCTGGGCCGTCACACGGTGCAGGCGCTGCCGCAGCTTGGGGTTATGCATGTATGGCTTCCATCCATAGTACAGGGCCGATTCCTGGTTACGGAGCATGGCTTCCAGGAGAGTCGGCTCGAGCCCCGGCGCAGGCAAGGGCACACGGTGCGCCTCGGGGTCGTGCCACACCATCGCCTGGACCTGGTCACCACTCAAGATGAAGGGGTCCGCGATGTCCCGCGTCTCGCGGTCGGAGACCTTGATGCCAACGCTGTCGACCAGGACCAGCCGGTCAATGGCCTGTGGGCACCGCACCGCCATCTCGGCCGCGATCCAGCCGCCCAGGCCGAACCCGATCACCCGAGCAGGCGTCAGTCGCTGCTGCGCGAGCAGGTCCAGGTAGAAATAGGCCAGGTCGTCGATGGTGTCGTGGCCATCGAGCCTCGGCGAGCCGCCGAACCCTGGGTGAGAGGGCGCGATGACCTCGAAGTGCTCCGCGAGCCGCTCGTGGACCGGCTCCCAACCCCACCAGCCGTAGCTGCCGTGCAGCAGTACGACCGGGCGCCCGGCTCCCCCACGGCGTACCTCGATTTCGCCGCCCGCGACGGACATCATCTGCACATGGTCGATCATGATTGCGGATTGCAGATTGCGGATTGCGGATTGAAGAGCAGCGCAAATTGCAGAACCTGCACCGCGGGGATCGGGGTGCCACGGCTCACTACGCCGCACGCAGGCCGCGCGCGAGCGTGGCCTTCACTCATTCCTCATTCCGCAGTCCGCAATCCGCAATCCGCAATCGTCAGAGGCCACGCGAGTTGACGTGCTCGGGCAGAATGTCGCCCGCCCGCCGGAAAGAGCGCCGCCCGACAGGGCTGGGCTTCACCGGCTCGGTCGCCACCTGGCAGAGCACCAGATAGTCGTCGGTGTCGTTACACAGCTGGTAATAGTGCCCTGCCTTGATATGGACCAGCTCGCCCGGGCTGAGGGTGATCTCCTCGCCCTCGTTGATGCCCCGGATGGTCAAATGACCCTCCCAGACCATGAAGATGTGCTCGGAGCCCGGGTGGCAGTGCATCTCGTCGCGTCGCCGCGGCGCATAGACGTTCAGCGCCACGTGCGCTCGCTTGTTCTGGGTCGCTGCGATGTACGAGCCCTGGTCTTTGACGCGGACGTTGTCCGGGATGCTGACCACCTGCCAGCTCGGCGTCGTCAGTTTCTGCCGCGTCGTGACATCGCTATGGTCGTATGGGCTGAGCTGGCGATCGTCGCGGTATTCCCTTACTTTCGTCGCCTCGGCCATGGTCGTCCTCTCTAGCGCCTGGGGACAGTCCGTCAGTGTAGCAAAGATGGGAGCATTGGGGGTCGGTTCCCCTGGCAAGCTGGATACCGGGTGGGAGCCGATCAGGGGCTCGCGCAAGCGAGCTGCGGGGGTGGCGCTCGAGCGCGAATTGCGCGCACCCATGGGCGCTATCCTTAAGACGCGACGATGTGGTGGCCCGAAGCGCGAGGGGGGAAGTGATGCCGCAGTTCACCGATTCCTTACGCGGGTATGCGTTCCCCGTTCACCAGCGAGACCAGTTTCGGTGTGTCTACTGTGGCCTCGATGGCTCGCGATCTTTCGATGCCTGGCTTGGCTTGTCCTGGGATCATCTCTTGCCCAAGGACGATCCCCGTCGAGACGACCGGGAGTTCATCGTGACTGCGTGTATGTTCTGCGGCGTCGCCGACGACCGGTACTTCGCCAAGGCCGCGGGGCGAGGGCTCTCATTCTCGGGCAAGACGCCGGAGCAACTGGTCGACCAGCGGCGGCCCTTCGTCATGAGGGCCCGCGCTGAGTACATGGAGTTCTGGGATGCCAAGGTGCGGTTTCGAGATCAGGGCAAACTGCGGGTGCCCCCTTATACGAAGGTCCAGGGGCAGTATTTGGCGTTCATTGCTGATTACACGGAGATGAACGGTCGACCGCCGGCCGAGGCCGACATGCAGTGGTACTTCAGCGTGACGCCTCCATCCGTTCATAACATGGTTTTGACTTTGGAGAGGCGTGGCCTGATTCGGCGAACGCCCGGCCAGGCGCGCTCAATCGAGGTGCTGCTGCCGCGGGACCAGATCCCGTGGCTTGGTGGTGCTTGACCGGAAGGTGGAACGTAATGCACGCGCATGGAGATCTTGGCCAGGGTCGCTTTCTCGAGTTGGAGCACTCGGTTGGCGCCATCAGGGTGCACTATCACGAGGTCGGGGAGGGGGATCGGCACGTCGTCTTCGTGCAGACGGGGGGCGCCGGCACGAGCGCTTATATGTCATGGTTCCCTAATCTCGCGGCGTTCGCGCAGGCGGGCTATCACGCAGTAGCCCCGGACATGATCGGATTCGGGTTGAGCGCGGTGGTGGGGAAGCCCGACCAGCGAGTGGACACCACGGAGTACCTGCTCGGCGTCCTCGATGCGCTGGGGGGCGAAGCGGCCCACTTCATCGGGAATTCGATGGGCTCAAACGCCATCGCACGCCTGGCAGTCGAGCGCCCTGACATGGTGCGCAGCCTGATCTTCACCGGGGGAGAGCCGAGAGTGGACACCGACGAGTCGCGTGCGATCTCCCGGGAGCTGGGCAAGACTCCTCGGGTAGACTTCGTGCGCCAGATGTTCGGCAAGGCCGAGGTGAGCTTCGAGGACATGCGGCAGGCTACCGCCGCGTTCTTCTACGATGCCGATCATCCAGCCGTCGATCAGGTTGCTGCGATGCGACTGGAGGCGGTCAAGCGACCGGGCGCGCACGAGCGAGAGCGGGAGGCTGCGTTCGGCCAGATCGCGCGAGGCCGGGAAACGTTCGAGTCTTCGATCCTCGCCCGGATTCGCGCCCCGACCTATCTGATTCACGGGCGCGACGAGCGGAACTTCTATCCACCGACAATCGCCCCAGTGCTCCTCGAAGCGGCCATGCAGGCGTGTCTGGTGATCCCGGACTGCAGCTGCACGATCCTCGCGCGCTGCGGCCATTGGCCGCAGATCGAGAGGGCGGAGGCTTTCAATACACTCGCGCTCAGGTTCATCGGCGAGGTCGAGTTAGAGGGCTAGTACCGCGCTCGAAGATGGTCACTCCTCGGTACGTCCAAAAGGGGAGGTTTAATAATGGCGGTCGCGGGCAAGGTCGTTCTGGTCACCGGAGGGGCGCGCGGGATGGGACGAGAGTACGTGCGCGCCTTCCTCAGGGAGGGCGCGAAGGTCATCGCCACGGACATGACCTGGGAGCCGACCGGTGTCTCGAACGACGACTATCGATTCCTGGACGAAATCCAGGACAGCCCCAACGTCCTGACTGAGATCATGGACATCACTATCGATTCGCACGTCAAGCGCGTCTACCGTACTGCCATGGACAAGTTCGGTACCGTGGACGTCATCATCAACAACGCCGGGACTCGGATGCGTGACCTCTACCCTCCTCATGGAAGCGTCACGACGCTGGAGACCGAGGTCGGCGACTGGCAGAAGACGTTCGACACTCACGTATTCGGTTCCTTGCGGGTCGTCAAAGAGTTCGCCCAGCCGATGCTAGAAAAGGGGCGGGGCAGCATCATCAGTGTCAGCTCGGGTGGCTACGACGCGAGCCGACCGAATAGTCGAGAGATGCCGTACCAGTCGGCGAAGGCAGCGCTCGTGACGATGACGCTCTACCTCGCCAACGAGCTGAAGGTCTCCAACATCGCCGCCAACGTACTCCTGCCGGGACACACCGCCTCGACGGGCACCGACGAGCAGGAGGCCATTCGCAGCGAGATGCGGGCGCGGAGCGTGTCCCCGGGCACAACGACGTTTCGGCCGATGCGGGTGAGGCCCGAGCACGTCGTGCCCCTGGCACTCTTCCTGGCGGACCAGGATGGGAGTGGCGTCACCGGCCAGGTCATCAGCGCGATGAAATGGAACGACGAGCACGGTTTCGGCGGCGCGGATGAATGGGTATACGACGCCGATCGCGACGATGCCGCGGTTGTCCGCAGGCCCGCTCGATAGCGCGAAAGGGGGTATCCGATGCCCATCCCCAGAATTGTCCATGTTGTCGCCCGACACCACGAAGGGATGAAACCGGCCGGGAGGGAGCGCCCTCACCCTAACCCTCTCCCAGAGGGCGAGGGGATTTTCAGAACAATAGCAACAATCGCAAGCTTTCTCCTGGCCACGCCCGTGATTCTCGCCGCGTGTGCGCCGACGCGCAGCGTCAGCCCCGATGGGTCCTCCGGCGCTCCCGTGCCAAGCGGCCCCAAGAACATCGTCGTCGTCAACTCTGGGAATCCGCCGGGCATGGACAACCGGTTCGTGATCACCACCAACAACGCCGCCGGTATCGTCCTTTACCTCTACTCGGGTGCTCTCATCGTCTCCGATAACGCCGGCGCGTTCATGCCACGGCTCGCGGAGGCCGTACCTTCGGTGGACAACGGGCTGTGGAAGCTCAATGCGGACGATACGATGGAGACCCGTCTGACGCTCAAATCCGGGGCTCGGTGGCACGATGGGGCGCCGCTGACCACGAAGGACTTCCTCTTCAGCGACGAGGTCTACCTGGACAAGAGCATCCCGCAGACCTTTGTCAACGCGCGCAACTACCCTACCGTGCGCGGCTACATCGACAAGATGGAGGCTATCGACGACCGGACGCTCGTCGTCCACTGGAACCGGCCGTACATCCTGGCAAACATCTTTTCCCCCGAGATGATGCCGGCGC
The DNA here is from genome assembly GCA_964417895.1 of uncultured Chloroflexota bacterium. Classification (GTDB taxonomy): domain Bacteria; phylum Chloroflexota; class UBA6077; order UBA6077; family SHYK01; genus CAYQJS01. Next base: position 9,627 of record CAYQJS010000018.1, read on the forward strand.
ACATCCTCGAGGAGACGTTCCGGCAGAGCCCCCAGAGCGTTACCATCCAACCGTGGCTGACCACTGACTACGTTGGCACGGGCCCCTTCAAGCTCAAGGAGTTTGTGCCCGGCAGCTACATGGATCTCACGGCCTTCGACGGGTACGCGCTCGGTCGGCCCAAGCTGGACCAGGTCCAGGTCAAGTTCATTCCCGACAGCGGCACCATGCTGGCAAACATGCTGTCTGGCGCGGGCGACCTGGCCACCGGTACGGGACCCAACGTCACCCAGGCGCAAGAGCTGAAGAGCCAGAACTGGGACGGCCAGGTCAGCGCCAACGTTGGGGCCACCTATCTCCACCTCTTCGCGCAGTACATCGATCCCGCCCACCCGGTGATCACGGACAAGCGGTTCCACAAGGCGCTGATGTACGCCCTCGATCGCCAGGAATTGGTGGACACCTTTCAAAGCGGGTATGGCGGCATCTCGCACATCCCGTGGTCTACAAGCGATCCGGACTACAACGATATCGTGGCGCAGGTCGAAAAGTATCCATTCGACGTGAACAGGGCAGCGGCTATGTTTCAGTCCCTCGGCTACGCCAAGGGATCGGATGGGTATCTGCGTAATACCACCACAGGGCAGAGGCTAGAGCAGATCGAGTTCCGCACCACCGGGGAACAGGTTTTTCAGGTCCGCATGCTCGCGGCGATGTCGGACTACTTCAAGAACGTCGGCCTCGACATCAATCAGGTTGTGGTCCCGCAGGAGCGCACGGCAGATCGCGTCTACCGCGTGACCAACCCGGGCCTGGAGGAGCTGCAATTCGGGTATGGCCCGTCCCAACTGATCAGCTTCATGCACAGCTCACTACTGCCGACAGCGGCGAACGGCTATACCAGCGGCAACTACCCGCGCTATAGCAACCGGCAGTGGGACGCCCTCCTCGAGAAGTACGCTGTCACGATCGTTCCCGCCGAGCGCAAGCAGGTGCTCACCGACACCATGGTCTACCTGTCGGATGAGCTGATGGACATGTCAATCATCTACGGCGTGTCGGTGCAGTTCGCATCGAAGCGAATGGCCGGCGTTACCGAGGTGAACCCGATCTGGACGGCGGAGGCCTGGGACCTGAAGTAGGAGGGGGCGATGGCGGTAGAGACGAAGAGGATTACGCAACTCCCCGACAAGTACGCGACGATCAACGGCCTCGAGACGCACTACCTCACGACCGGGACGGGCCATCCGCTGCTGATTCTGCACGGCGGCGCGCCCGGCGGGGCCGCGCGCGTGATCTACGGGGCGTGCATCGAGCCCCTGGCCGAGCGTGGCTTGACCGTGTATGCGCCCGACGCGCCCGGGTTCGGCCTTACGGGATTGCCGCCGGACCACTCGGTCCGGTACCGGATCGAGCACGCGAAAGCGTTCGCGACAGCCATGGGCCTGGAGCACTACCACGTAATGGGGAATTCGATGGGCGTGCTGCCTGCCCTTCGGCTGGCCCTCGAAGACCCCCGCGTTACCAGGGTTGCCCTCATCGCCGGAGCAGGCGTCGATGTCCCGTTGACCCCCGAAGCACGCGAGATGGCGAGGGAGCATAGCCAGTACCTGAACTCCTACACGCCCGGGCTCGAAAACATGCGCAACCTCACCATGGGAACGCTCCACCGCAAAGAGCTGGTCAGCGACGAGCTGGTTCAGTTGCGCTATGAGATGAGCGTCGGCCCGAACTACGACGCTCGGCAGGGTCGCACTAGCGCCCAAGGACCAGAGCCCATGCCCCCGATGACCCCGGAGGAGTTGCGGGAGCATTACGACAAGCCCACGCTCATTCTCTGGGGTAAGGACGACCACGGCAGCCCGCTTGAACGCGGCTACCGCATGTTCGAGGTCATACCGGGCGCCGAGCTCCACTGTTTCAACGACTGCGGCCACTGGCCCATGTGGGACCAGACGGAGCGCTTTGTTTCCACCGTCGCCGACTTTCTCGTGGACCAGTAGATCGAGGGTCAGGGGAAATGTTAGACCAATCAAGCCCCGGCCCCTACCGCCATCCCCTCGCTTAGGCCGTCGCGACAGACAGCCGGCGAAGGCCGTCGCCGGCCAGGTGGAGGACGTGACTTTCCTGAGCAAGGTCAACGTCTACGTAGTCAGCCTCGACGGGACTCGGCTCCGGGTCCAGAGCCACCCCGATGAGACATATTCCGTCGGCCAGGGGTGGATTTTTCGCGCAGCCCGAGCCGGAGTATCGCGGTTAATACCAGAGGGCCAGGTGTTGACTGCTTCGCCTGGAGCGAACGCGGGTCAGGCGTGCCTGACCCCTACCAAGCCATCATGTGTGGGCAGCGAAGCACGAATGACGGAAAGGGGGCAAGGACATGGAGCTCGGTGTCATCTTCCCGCAGACGGAGATAGGAGCTGACCCGGCCGCCGTCCGTGACTACGCGCAGGCCGCTGAGGAGCTGGGCTACAGGCACCTGACGATCTTCGATCACGTGCTCGGCGCCAACATCGAACGGCCCGACCGCGCCGGCGGCCGTTGGCCCTACACGCACCGCGACCTGGTGCACGAGCCTTTCACGCTCCTGAGCTACGTCGCTGCAGTCACTCAGCGAATCGGGCTGATGCCGGGTGTCATCATCCTCCCGCAGCGGCAGACGGCCCTGGTCGCCAAGCAAGCCGCCGAGGTGGACGTGCTTTCCGGCGGACGGCTGCGGCTGGGCGTCGGCCTCGGATGGAATTCCGTTGAGTATGAGGCCTTGGGCGAGAATTTCCACAACCGCGGCCGCCGTGTGGAAGAGCAGATCGCCGTGCTTCGCGCCCTGTGGACCAACGAGCTTGTGACGTTCGAGGGGCGCTGGCACCGGATCACCGATGCGGGCGTGAATCCCCTTCCGGTCCAGCGGCCGATCCCCATCTGGATGGGGGGCTCCGCGGAGCCCGTCTTGCGTCGTGTTGGCCAGCTATCCGATGGCTGGGTACTCGTGGGGCGGCCGAATCCGGATCTATCCGCGAGTCTCGACCGCGTGCGCCAGTACGCCCGGGAGAGCGGACGCGACCCGGCCTCCATTGGCTTGCAGGGCGGGCTCCGCTACGCGGAGGGCGGCCCGGACCAGTGGCGACACGACCTGGAAGCGTGGCGGGCGCTCGGCGCAACCGACGTCGCGGTGAACACCACGCGGGCCGGGCTCGCGTCACCGAGCGGGCACATCGACGCCCTCCGGCGCGTCAAGGAGGAGGTGGGCTGAGGCCCACGCGCCAGAAACCTCGATGACTCCTCTGGGGCGGCGCGGGCAATGAGTTAGCCGAAACGGCTATTCGTCGGGTGATATCATCCCCTGGCCAGCCCCGAGGGAGCTCACACTTGTTCCTTTTCAACACCATGACCCGGGTGAAGGAGCGCTTCGAGCCGCTCGGCAATCCGGTCACTCTCTACGTGTGCGGCGTGACGCCGTACGACACCACTCACCTCGGTCACGCTCGCACCTATGTGTTCTTCGACGTGCTGCAACGCTATCTGCGCCGCCGTGGCATGGCCGTCCGCTACGTCCAGAACATCACGGATGTTGACGATCCTCTCCTCGCCCGGGCGAGGGAGCTGGGGGTGGACTACCAGGCGCTGGCGCGCCAATTCATCGACGTGTTCATGGCCGACCTGGAAAAGTTGAACGTCCTCCTGCCGACAGCGTTCCCCCGCGTGACGCAGGAGATCCCAGGCATTATCGCGACGATCGCCGTGCTCATAGAGCGTGGAATGGCGTATTCGGCAGGTGGCTCGGTGTACTTCCGCGCGGCCCGGTTCCCCGGTTTCGGGGCCATGAGTCGCCTGGACCGAGCGGCGATGCTCGCTGCCAACGCCGACATTGGAGAAGACGCCGCCGATCCGAACAAGGAAGACCCGCTGGACTTTCGACTGTGGCAGGCTGCGCAGCCCGAGGAGCCCACGTGGGAGAGCCCGTGGGGGTCAGGCAGACCGGGCTGGCACATCGAATGTTCAACGATGGCCAGTCGGTACCTGGGGAACCGGATCGACATCCACGGCGGGGGCGAGGACCTCGTCTTCCCTCACCACTGCAGTGAGATCGCCCAATCTGAGTCCGCTACCGGCGAGGCGCCCTTCGTCCGTTACTGGGTGCACGTGGGCCTCGTATGGATGGACGGCGAGAAGATGAGCAAGTCGAAGGGCAATATGGCGTTCGCCCGAGACCTCATCCCACGGTATGGCACGGACGCGCTCCGCTACTACCTCCTCGGCTTCCCCTATCGAGAGCGCCTCGAGTACTTGGAGCCCGAGCTCAGCGAGGCCGCGGCGCGCTGGGAGGCGATCGCGTCGGCGTGCGCGGGCCCAGACGAGGGAGCCATGACGGCCCAGAGCCGGGCGCTGCGCGACCAATGCCTCGCCGCGCTCGACGACGACCTGGACACGCCGACCGCACTCGCCAGGATCGGCGATCTCGGGCGGCTCGTTCACCGGGAGGACACCGGGGGCGACCGGGCGGCGCTGAGGTCGCTCCTGGAGATGCTGGGCTTTAGACCCGACCCGTAGTGCTTGGGGTGATTGGGGGTAGGGGTCCAGGCACTGCCTGACCCGCGCACCTGGCGGTCGTAGCGGTGAGGCACGCCCGACCCGCATAACTGGCCGTCGTAGGGGTCAGGGCGGCTAACCACGCAACTGGCGGTCGTAGGGGCCAGGGCGGCTAACCGCACAACTGGCGGTCGTAGGGGTCAGGGCGGCTAACCACGCAACTGGCGGTCGTAGGGGTCAGGCACGCCTGACCCACGTACCGTCGACGCAAGGGCGGGCGAGGCGGGCCTCGCCCCCACTGGCGGAATCCGAGCGGGCGATGACAGAAGACGTGATTTCGATTGCGGTGCCCGGGCGGGGCTCAGTCACGGCTCTGCGGTCTGCGCCGGATGAGGCGGCGACCGGCTGTTGGTTGCTTTACGCCCCAGGCGCCGGATCGAACGTGCGCGACCCGTTCGGAGCGTTCCTCGCCGTCGAGCTTGCGCGGCGGGGGATCGTTACGCTGCGTTTCCAATTCCCCTACATGGAGGGGCATCGCCGCACCCCTGACCGGCCCCCGATCCTCGAAGCGACGTGGCGGGCGGCGATCGAGGCGGCGCGCCCCGGAGCGTCGAGGCTGATAGTGGGAGGTCGCTCCATGGGCGGTCGGATCGCCTCTCAGGTGGTGGCCAAAGGCGCGCCGGTGGACGGCCTTGCCCTGTTCGCTTACCCGCTGCACCCGCCGGGCAGGCCCGACCGGGCCCGCGACGAGCACCTCGGGCGCTTGACCGTCCCCACGCTCTTCTGCTCCGGGACCAACGACGCCTTTGGCTCTCCTGCCGAGTTGGAGGCCGCCGCGTCCAGGGTGGCTGGATCGAGGCTACATCTGTTGGATGGCGCCGACCACGGGTTTGCGGTGCCCAAGTCCAGCGGGCGATCGCGTCAGGACGTGTGGGCCGAGGCCGTCGCGGCGTTTCTCGATTGGTTGGGGCCCCCATGAGGCCGTGGCGTGCAGGGTGTACCCCCTCTCCCCCTGGGAGAGGGCGGGGGTGAGGGCGTGACCCACCCGACCGCGCCACCATGACGAGTGACCAGTCAGCGCCCAGGCCGCTGGGCGGCATTCGCAATTTCGGGTGGGTCATACCCGGCGTGCTGGCCCGCGGGGAGCAGCCGCCGCTCGATGCCGAAACCGTCGGCGCCCTGCTCGCGGAGGGGATCGGCTCCATCCTGTCGCTGCGCGAGCACAATGAGGAGGCGCTCCCAGTGGATGGGCGGCCCTTACCGCCCTACGGGGTAGCTGAGGAGCGCGGCTGGTGCGAGCGGTTCGGGCTCCATTTCCAGCATGTTGGGTGCGTCGAAGCCGAGGTGACGCCGGCCGAGGACCTCGTGGCTGCGCTGGAGGCAATCGACAGGGAGATTGGCCTCGGTAGGGCGGTGTTCGTCCATTGTCGAGCAGGCGTGGGCCGCACCGGGGTCGTCACCGGGGCCTGGCTGATCGCCAGTGGTAGCACCGGCGACGACGCAGCTCGGCTCCACGAGCGTGTCCTCGGAGAGCTCGACGGACGCCTGGCTATCCCGGGGGAGCGGGCGCATTACTTTCAGCGTGTGGGCCGAGCCCGCTCCTGGTGGGGGCTCCGCGCCATCGCGGACGCCCTGGGGAGCCCGATCACCGGCGACTACAACCTCCCCGCTCCGGAGCCGCCAGTCGAGGCCGATAGCCTGGAGGAGCGCTACCGGGAGGCTCTGCGGCAATGGCGCGAGGGGCGGAACTCGGCCTGATGACCGAGGGCCCGGGTGAGGGCGTACCTCCCCGGCACGAGCGAAAAGGCCCGCGGGCTCTAGCCCGGCTTTGCGGCGGGCCTCGCGCGGCGGCGGGTCCTCGACGGTCCACCCACTCCTCGCCGCGGGCAGAACGGCTCGAGGACACACGCGTCGCAGGCCGGCGCTCGCGCGGAACACGTGCGGCGGCCGTGCCAGATGATGGCGTGCCCGAACCAGATCCACTCGTTTTGCGGCACGACGGCCATGAGGTCCTTTTCGATCTTGTTGGGGTCCGTCTCGTCGCTCAGACCGAGCCGGTAGGCCAGCCGCCGCACGTGTGTGTCGACGACGACGCCCGAGGGGATGCCAAACGCGGTCCCCAGCACCACGTTGGCCGTTTTCCGCGCCGCACCTGGTATCCGGATCATCTCCTCCATAGTACGGGGCACCTCGCCGCCGAACTCCTCCACGAGTTTCTGCCCCATCGCGCGCAACGCCATGGACTTCTGGCGGAAGAACCCCGTGGGACGGATCTCTTCCTCCAGCACGCCGAGGGGCGCGGCGGCGTAATCCTCCGCGGAGCGGTATTTCTTGAAGAGGTCGGCCGTCACCATGTTGACGCGCTGATCCGTGCACTGCGCCGAGAGGATGGTGGCCACCAGCAGCTCGAGGGGGCTCGTGAAGTTCAGCTCGCACGTCGCTTCCGGATAGACCGTCTTCAGGCCACTGATGACTTTCCGAGCCTGTTCCTGGCGATCCACCCTACAGTCCTTGCGCTCTCGGGCGTAGAATACCAGGCTGGGAGCGACGACGACCCGTAAGCCTGTCCTGCTGGCAACGCCCTGCAACTCGACTTTCCACAAGCGCACCCGGTAGCCGTTACTGCCACCGCTATCGGCGGATACGAGCAGCCGATCGGCCGTGGGATAGGCTGCCGCGCCGACTCTGCGCCACCAGCGCCGGAGGCTCTCCACCGCAAAGCTCGCCGTATCGTGGTCCTGGCCCACATTCACCCAGCCGATGTTCCGCCCCACATCGTAGATCCCGTAGGGGATCGCCTTGCCGACCTTCGGGTCTGGGAAGTCATGGACCAACTGGCCGCGAGGGGAGGGTATCGGATGGACCGGTCGAGCGCTGCGTAGCCCGCTCCGAAATGAAGACCCCCATGAAGAACGGAGGTGAGCGATTCCATCCTTGGAACCTGTTGAATGCCTATCCCACGAGGCCGACGAATGCGGCAATTCCAATCGTCGTCCGTCGGCAAGTCTAATTGACGCTGAACACGAATTCCTGTAACGCAGCCATGTTAGCTACGTTTCTTTCTTTGGGCCACAGTCGGTAGAGGGCCACAGTCGGTAGAGGGCCACAGTCGGTAGACCAAATTTGATCGGTACGGGAGGCACGATAATGCGGTCAGCGCTCATGAATGGTTCTCTTGTCGGGGTTGGGGTTATTCTTGGTGCCATTGTGCTAGGGCTGGTGACGATAGCAGGCGCGCAGGGACAGGCGACCACTGTAGGTGGCGGTGCAACCGGCAGGTGGGAAGGCGTGGTAATAGGACCGCTGTGTGGTGCCCCCGCCGACTACTCCGCTCCGTTTAGGATGGTTATTGTCGAAGACTCTAGCGGAAATGTGACGGGCGCAACCCAGGTTGACTGCCCAGCGACCGCTCCCCAGATAAAACCCGCTACCGAGGCGCTGCTCGGCAGGAGGAGTGGGAACGCTATCACGTTCAGTAGCCAGCTACGCACGAACTACGCCGGTCAGGGGGCCAGTGGTAACAACATAAGCGGTACGTACCGAGACGCACTGCCCGATGGTTTCACCGGTACCTGGTCAGTTCGACGAGTTTCCTGAGGTGAGCGTCCGGCAGCTCACCTAACCACCTTGGAGGTGCGGCCCACCGCCGGCGAGTCGGAGCTCTGGAAGACGAATCGGCGCGGGCCCCCCGAGTTGGGGGAGGGGCCCGCGCCGGTCTGTCAAGCGGCGACGATTCTTGGCGCGCTGCCGGGCTTGAGGGCCGAGACTACGAACCAGGCGCTGGCGCTGACGAGAGCGAAGAGCGTCCCCACGTTGATGCTGTTGACGGCTGCCACCATGGTCTCGAGTCCGAGGAACGGCTGCCATCGGGACCGCCGGATTCCCATACTCGCCAGCCAGCCTTTCTGATCGTCGTTCGTCGATAGCACGAAGTGGTCGGCGACCCCACATCGACCGCGCAGCAGCTCCCAGCAGCAACCGCCGCTGCCGGTCAGTCAGGTGTGGCAAAATCTTCCCCAACGTGTGGGCCAAAGCCGGGTCATCAGCCATAAGAGCATCATGTCACATTGGGTCGTCAGGCCGACGACCGGAGGTCGCATTCACCTAACAAATGGAAACCTTATTCGCTAACGGGACCTGAATGGAAAGCGTCAAGGGCTATCTCGCCATCGTGTCGGCGCTGGTCGTGTGCCCGTGCCACATCCCTCTCGTGGCAACGGCGCTCGCAGGGAGCGCGCTGGGGGGCCTGATCGCCGATTTCTATGGCGTGCTGGTGCCGGCCACCGCGGTGTACTTCGGCGGCGCGATATTCCTCGGCGTGCGGTGGATGACGAGGAATCCTAGCGTCGCCTGCCCACCCTCCGGTCGTCAACCGATCTCCGCCACAACGCGCCCCATCTCCGACGCGTCGTAGCCACCCAACGCCTCCACCTGTCGGCGGAAGTCTTCGCCCCGGATCACCTCCAGCAGCGGCGCCAGCATGTCGCCGGTGTAGTACTCCCTCGGGATCACCAGGTCGTAGCGCTCCTTCAGCAGCGGGATGAAGTCGAGCTTGAGGGCGCGTGCCGCTGCGAGGATGCCCAGACCGACGTCCGCGACCCCGCTCATGACGTCGGCCGCCACGGCGAGGTGCGTGAACTCTTCGCGCTCATAGCCCCGGATCTGGGCGGGGTCGCACCCAATTTGCTTGAGCCGGTAGTCCAGCAGCACGCGCGTGCCCGATCCCCGCTGGCGGTTGACGAACTGCACGTCCGCCCGCAGCAGGTCCTCCAGGCCGCGGACGCCTTTCGGATTCCCCGGCGGAACGATGAGGCCCTGCTCCCGGTATACGAGGTTCACGATCACGACGCTATGCCCATCGAGCAGCCGGCGGACGTAGGGCACGTTGTATTCGCCCGTCGCTTCCTCCAGCAGGTGTGAACCGGCTACGTGGGCTTCGCCTCGCTGGAGCGCGATCAGCCCCCCGAGGCTGCCGACGTTGGATGACGACAGGCTCATCCCCGGATGCCGTTGCGCGAGCACGCTGGCGAGCAAGTCGAGGGTCAAGTCGTGGCTGCCGATAGCGACGATCGTCCGCCGCACCTCTTCTGGGCGCCGCAGCAGCTCCACCTCCACGGGGGCGCCGGCGTGCACGCCCTCCGACATTCGGGGCACGCGCGCCAGCCCGTCGGCCCGCACCAGTGACATGATGACGCCCGCGCCCCGTTGCAGCGGAGTTGCGATCAACCGGTCGCCGACCTGGCCGAGCTTCACCCGCAGAAACTCGTCCTCTCCCATGGGCGACAACACCTTGCGGCTCATGGTGGCGGACAGGCGCGGCCGCTCGGGGACCGGAATCCCCAGGAGCCGGTGGACCAGCGGACACAGGAAGAGCTCCGAGGTCAGGACAGCGGAGACCGGATAGCCGGGGATCCCCAGCACCGGCTTGCCCCTGCACACACCCAGCACCACGGGATGCCCGGGGCGGATGGCGACACCGTGGACCAGTAGCTCGCCCAGGTCCTTCACCACGGCCGCCGTGTAGTCCTCCGAGCCCGCCGAGGACCCGGCGTTCACCACGACCACATCGTAAGTGTCAAGGGCCTCCGCGACCTGGTTCCTGATCAGCTCGAAGTCGTCCTTCGCTGGGGAAAGGGTCGTGGGGACGCCCCCCCATTCGCGCACCTGGGCCGCCAGCATGATTGAGTTGAACTCGACGATGTCGCCGGGCTTCAGCTCGGCGCCCGGCGGCACGAGCTCCGTTCCAGTCGGGAGGATGGCGACGCGCGGCTGCCGGCGCACCAGCACGCTGGTGCTGCCGCTGGCCGCGATGGCGCCCAGATCGACGGGCCCCAATCGACGACCCACAGGAAGCACCAGCTCCGTCGCGACGATGTCCTCCCCGAGCGGCCGCACGTGCTGCCAGGGGGCGACGGGCAGCATGATCTCGACCTCGTCGTCCCCAACCTCCTGAAGGTGCTCCAACATCACCACCGCGTCAGTGTCGGGGGGCATCGGATCGCCGGTGTCCACCCAGATCGCCCGACCCCCCAGCCGCAAGCGGATGGGCGCGGTCTCAGACGCGCCGACCGTGTCTGCGGACCTGACGGCGACGCCGTCCATCGCGGAGGCGTGATAGTGCGGCGAGGAGATCTTCGCCCAGATGGGGGCGGCGGTCACTCGTCCCAGGCCCTCGCCAACGGGAACGATCTCGCCGGCAAGAGCGGCCCCGGCGCCCGCGACCTCCAGCGCCACCGCCAGGCGGCGGTGCGCCTCATCCAGCGGAATATCGGTCAGGTAGACGTTTCGTGCGTGCGCCATCGCTCCTCCCCCTCGCCCCCCTTGTGGGGGGAGAGGGCTGGGGTGAGGGGCCTAAGCAGGTCGAAGCAATAATGTCATAGTTCGCACCGCGAGCATTCACCCTCTCTCCAGCCCTCCCCCGTCAAGGGGGAGGGAGTACCGCTATCCCCTCCTCCGTCAAGGGGCAGTACCGCTATCCCCTCCCCCCTCGCGGGGGAGGGTTAGGGAGAGGGGGCGCCGTCGCTGATTCTCTACGAAACATTTTCGATGACGCTGCCTAGAACAGAATAACCTCGACCCACTCGCCCTCGCGCAGGCCGCCCTGGTCCAGCTCAACCTTCACCATCCCGTCCGAGCGCACGAGGGTATAGATGAGGTTGGACTTCCCGAAGACGGGGACCGCCCACGGCTCGCCATCGCGGCGCTCGACCCTCACCTGGACGTAGTCCTCCCGCCCGGCCGCTGAGGGGATGTTGTGGGCGAGCCGCGCGCGCACGAGCTGGCGGGGCGGCGGGCCAACGAGGCCGCTGAGCCGAGCGAGCGTCGGCGCGACGAACAGGTCGAAGGTCACCATGCATGAGACAGGATTGCCGGGCAGGCCGAAGACCGGCTTTCCATTGGCGACGGCCAGGATCGTGGGCTTGCCGGGCCGCAGCGAGACGCCATGGACGAGCACCCCGGGGGGCCCGAGCGACGCGATGGCCTGGGCGGTCATGTCCCGCGCCGATACGGAGCTGCCGGCCGAAAGGATCACGACGTCGGCGGCATCGATCGCGCGCTGCGCGGCGGCCGCGAGCTCCTCGTAGACGTCGGGCACGATGCCCATGGCAAGAGGCTCGTGCCCCGCCCGCTCCACCAGGGCGCATAGGGTGGTGGTGTTGATGTCTCTGATCTGCCCGGCCCGGGGCTCCTCCTCGGGAGACACCAGCTCGTCGCCGCTGGAGACTATGGCTACCCTGAGGCGGCGCGCCACCTCCGTCTCGGTGATGCCGAGGGCTGCCAGGCCACCCAGGTCCTGAGGACGCAGAATGTGGCCCCTCGCGAGGACCGTCGCACCGGCGGTGATGTCTTCGCCCACACGAAGGACGTTCTCACCCGGAGCAACCGGACGCACCACCTCGATGGTGATGGCGTCCACCTCCTGGGTGTTCTCCACCATCACGACGGCGTCGGCATCCTGGGGGATCATGCCCCCCGTCGCGATGCGCACCGCCTCGCCGATGCCGACGTGCGCCCTCGCCTGCGCGCCCATCAACACCTCGCCGCTCACGGTCAGGTACGCGGGCAGCCCTTCGCTGGCGCCGTACGTGTCGGGCGCTCGCACCGCGAAGCCGTCCATGGTGGAGCGGGGGAAGTCGGGAAGGTCGACAGGGGAGGTGAGGTCCTGGCACAGCACGCGGCCGAGCGCCCGGGTGATGGGAAGCCGCTCGCCCCGCACGTCGACGGGGAGGTGAGACGCGAGCACGGAGTAGGCATCCGCCGGAGCCAGGACTGTGAACAGCTCGGCCATGGCCCAATGCTAGCAGAGCCTACCGGGGGAGGGAAGCGGCTGAGAGATGTATATTCTTCGTAGATACGCAAACGGGGAGATCAAGAATGCGGACCCGCGTCCAACGATGGGGCAATAGCCTTGGCTTGCGGATTCCCCGCGCCTTTGCCAGAGAAGCGCACATCGAAGACAACAGCGAGGTCGAGCTGACGCTCCAGGAGGGCAAGCTGGTGGTGGCGCCGGTGGGCGAGCTCAGTCTCGAAGCGCTGTTGGCTGGCGTGACAAAAGAGAACCTGCATGGCGAATTCGAGACAGGCTCGGCGACAGGACTCGAGGCGTGGTAGGCCAGCCGCCGCGACCTCCAGACCGCGGCGACATCGCGTGGATTAGCCTGAATCCGCAAGCAGGGCACGAACAAGCGGGCCGGCGCCCAGCTGTCGTCCTTTCCCCCGCTTCTTACAACGCCAGGGTTGGACTCGCGCTTTTCTGCCCTATCACCAGCCAGATCAAGGGTACCCGTTCGAAGTTGGCCTCCCGCCAGGATTCGCGATATCAGGCGTCGTGCTGGCCGACCAGGTCAAGAGCCTGGACTGGCGCGCCCGCCACGCAGAGCTCGTTGGCAAACTCCCGGAAGGCACCATCAACGAGGTGCTGAGCAAGCTTCGGACGCTGCTGTGAACGATCCGACGCGAGCCGGTGCATTAAGAGATCTCGTGCCAATCGCCTACGCCGGGCATGGGGTCATCCATGCCCGCGCCCGCTCCCGTTCGGCGCGGGGGCATCGTCCTGGCGACGCGTCCGCGTGGTGACACATGGAGGCATCGGTTTGCCGGACCTCACTGCCATCATCTTTGCCGGCGGCCTTGGCACGCGCCTGGGCGGCGTTAAGAAGGCGCTCTTGGACGTGGGCCGGAAGCCCATCGTCCAGCGGGTGCTGGACGCCGTCCATCCCCTCGCCGAGCAGGTGATCGTCGTCGACAACAACCAGAGCCTGGCGCATCTGCCCGAGGTCGAGATCGTGCCCGACGTCGAGACGCGCGCCGGGGTGCTGACCGCGCTCTACTCGGGGCTGTCCGCCGCGACTACCGAGTTGTGCCTGGTGGTCGCGTGCGACATGCCGTTTCTGGACACGCGCCTGCTGCGCTGGCTCGTGGACCAGGCGCCCGAGTATGACGTGGTAATCCCGGTCGTCGCAGGACAGATGGACCCGATGCATGCGGTGTATCGGCGGGAGCCTTGCCTCCAGGCTATAGGCCGCGCGCTCCGGCGCGGGGAGAAACGGATGATCGCCTACCTGGGAGACGTCCGAGTGCGCCAGGTCGGCGAGGCGGAGCTGCGGGCCATTGACCCGGAGCTGCGCTCGCTCTTCAACGTGAACACGCCCGAGGACCTGGAATGGGCGAGGCGAATGGCGGCAGGAGATGTCATCACCCCAACCCCTCGCAACGCGGGTCCAGCGACGGGGTGACCCTAAAGGCGCGGCCGAAAAGGTCCTGGTAAGACCGCTCATCCTGAGCTTGTCGAAGGACATGTGGTTCGACAGGCTCACCACGAGCGGTTTTCGGCCGCGCCTCTACCTGGCGACGACGCGTCCCAGACGCGCCGCCAGCGCCCGATGCTCTGCGTGAATCTCCGGTGGCACGCGGCCGCCGAACTGCTCCAGGAACCGGGCGCTGTCCTCTGTCTCGCTGAGCCAGGAGTCGCGGTCAATGGAGAGCAGCG
>CAYQJS010000018.1:23632-85257 GCA_964417895.1 uncultured Chloroflexota bacterium
CGGCCTGCCGCGGCGATAGTCCAAGCTCGTCGGCGCCGAGGGCATCGGGCGTTGGCACGATCCCAATCGGCGTCTCGCGCGACTGGCCCGCGGCGTTTCCATGCACTCGGTGGTAGATCCAGCGCAGAACGCGCATGTTCTGGCCGAAGCCCGGCCAGATGAAGCGACCGTCCTCGCCCTTGCGGAACCAGTTCACCTGGAAGATGGCAGGGGGATTGGCGGCGCGGCGGCCCATTGCCAGCCAGTGGCCCCAGTAGTCCGCCATGTTGTAGCCCACGAAGGGTAGCATGGCCATCGGGTCATTGCGGACCACACCTACTGCCCCCGTCGCCGCGGCGGTGGTCTCAGATCGCATGGTGGCTCCCATGGACACGCCATGCTGCCAGCTGAGCGACTGGTAGACGAGGGGCACCGTCGTCGCTCGGCGGCCGCCAAACAGGATCGCAGAGAGGGGCACCCCCTGTGCGTCCTCCCAGTGGACGGACAGCGCGGGGTTCTGGACCGCCGGCGCGGTGAAGCGGGCATTGGGATGCGCGGCCGGCGTGCCCGACGCGGGCGACCACGCTTTGCCCTGCCAATCGATCAAGTGGTCCGGTGTGGGCCCGTCCATCCCCTCCCACCAGACCCGGCCATCCTCCGCCACGGCAACGTTGGTAAAGATCGTGTTCTGCTTGACTGTTTCCATGGCGTTGGGGTTGGTTGCGTAGTTGGTGCCAGGAGCGACGCCGAAATAGCCGCTCTCCGGATTGATGGCCCAGAAACGGCCGTCTGGCCCAATGTTGATCCAGCAGATGTCCTCACCGACAGTGCGGACCTTCCACCCGTCTGCCTCGAAGGGCGAGCGGAGCATCGCCAGGTTGGTCTTGCCGCAGGCGCTCGGGAAGGCGCCGGCGATGTAGATCGGGTCGCCCTCGGGCCCCTGTAGCTCGAGGATCAGCATGTGCTCCGCCATCCAGCCCTGGTCCCGCGCCATAACGGACGCGATGCGAAGAGCAAAGCACTTCTTCCCCAGGAGTGCATTGCCGCCGTAGCCAGAGCCGACGCTCCAGATGGTGCGCGTATCGGGAAAGTGCAGGATGAAGCGGCGGTCGGGCGAGAGGTCGCCCAGCGAGTGGAGCCCGGGCACCCATTCCGCGCTGTCGTCCGCCAGCCGATCGAGCGCCACGCGGCCCATGCGCGTCATGATCCGCATGTTGGCCGCGACGTACGGGCTGTCCGTGACCTCGATGCCCACCTTGCTGTAGGGCGAGCTCTCCGGGCCCATCAGGTACGGCACAACGTAGAGCGTTCGTCCGCGCATGGCTCCATTGAACAGCGGCCACACCCGTTCGCGGGCCTCGGCCGGGGGCATCCAGTTGTTGGTTGGGCCCGCGTCCTCCCGCTGCTCGGAGCAGATGTATGTCAGGTGCTCAGTCCGGGCGACGTCGGTGGGATCGCTGCGGTGGAGGAAGCAGCCGGGGTAGTCGTCCTCGCTCAGCGGCAAGAGGGTGCCGCTTGCCACCATCTGGCTCAGTAGACGCTCATACTCCGCATCACTACCGTCGCACCACACGACTCGGTCCGGTCGCGTGGCGCGACTGACCTCGTCAACCCACTTTTCTACTGAGGACGCCACCATCCCCCCTTTTTGCCGTGACTGCCGCAGGCTGCGTCCGGCTACATACCATAATACCGAGACTCGGCCGCGGCTGTCCTATTTCACCGCTCTGATGGGTAGCCTCCGATTGGAGCCCGCGCTCACGCCGGAGCTTGGGAGCGGCCAATACGGACGGGACGGGTGAGGTGTTGCTCCGTGCCGGTGCGCCTTGGAGATACTACCCCCCACCCCAACCCTCCCCCGCAAGGGGGGAGGGGGCTGGCTTAGCGTGCTCGGCAATGAACGTCCAGATCAAGTCCCACGCCTCCTTCGGTCGGTTCCTCAGCGCATTGAACGCGGTGTTCGGGTAGATGGCCAGCCAGGATCGCGGGATCAGCGCATGCAGCTCCACCGCGTGTCCAACCGGATGCACCGGATCGTCGATGTCGCCTCGGAGCAGGAGCGTCGGCGCTGCAACGTTGGGCGCAACTTTGCGCAAATCGTAGTAGGCATGAAACTCCGGGCTGGCGTGGATCGCCAGGTAGAACTCATTGACTGCTTGCCAGTCGGCGCCGTGATGGTGTTCCAGGGCGCGGCGGCGTTCTTCGGGCATATCGGCGAAGTCCGTGCCGCGTCGGCGCTGCTCGTCCCCGACAGGGGAGCTATAGGCGATGACCGCGTTGAGGATGAGCGTGGCGACCCGGTCCGGGTGCTCCGCGGCAAAGCGGGTGGCGATGCGCGTGCCGAAGGTCTCCGCGGCCAGGTGCACCTGCGTGATCGAGAGTGCGTCGAGGAGGCCGGCGAGATCTGCGACCCAGTCCTGGGGCTGGACCTCGGAGATGTGGGCGCTGCCGGCCATACCGCGGGGATCGGGCAAGATGACGCGAAACCCGCCCGCGTGCTCGCGCATGTAGGGGACCCAGTCCGCCGCGCTGTCGAACCGCGTACCGGCGATGTAGACGAGCGGGGGGCCGGACCCGCACTCTTCGTAATTGTGGGCGGAGCCGTTGATGGTGAGAAGCGGCATGGCGTACCTCCATGGGCTATGCTGGGCCTCGAAGCATCTATAGCGGACGGCGGGGTAGCTTCGCCTGGGGAGTCGGAGGACAACGATGGGAATTCACGATGCGCTTTCTACGCTCGCGGAAAGCCGCGACCTGAGCAACGATGAAGCAAGAAGCGCGATGCAGGACGTGGTGAGCGGCAGGGCGGTACCGGCGGACATCCAGCGCTTTGCGACCGCGCTCAGTGCGAAAGGCGAGACGGCGGACGAGCTGACAGCGATGGCCAGCGTGATGCGGGACTCAGCAGTCACCATCGAGGCGGATGGGGCCGTTCTCGAGACGGCCGGCACCGGGGGCGACGGAAAGAGAAGCTTCAACATCTCTACCGTCGCTGCGATTATTGCCGCCGCGGCCGGCGCTCGGGTGGCGAAGCAGCACAGCCGCGCGGTAAGTAGCAGGTGCGGGAGTACCGAGCTGCTCGAGGCCTTCGGGCTGGCCCGGGACCTTCCGCCGGATGCCGCTGCCCGATGCCTTCGTGAGACCGACCTCTGCTTCATGTCCTCCTCTCGATATCATCCCGCGGCGTTCAGCCATCTATCGTCGGCAACCCAGGCCAGTGATGCGCGCGCGTTGATCCACCTACTCAGCCTGTTGGCCAATCCCGCCCGTGCACAGCATCAGCTTATCGGGGTGGCGGACGCGCATCGCGCGCAGGTGGTGGCAGAGGTGCTGCGTCGACTCGGAACGGCGCACTCCCTGGTGGTTCGTGGGGATGATGGCATGGACGAGATCACCTGTACGAGGACGACGACCGTGCACGAGGTCGTGCGGGGGGAGGTCAAGACCTGGACGGTTGACCCCCGCGAGCTTGGCATCCTGCTGGCGCCACGACACGCCGTGCTGGGTGGCCCTCCGGATGAGAATAGGCTCATTACACGTTTCTTGCTCGACGGAAAGTCCAGCGCCTATCGAAACGTCGCGGAGCTGAACGCCGGAGCGGCCCTTCTGGCCGCGGATCGGGTCGGCTCGCTCGACGAAGGGGTGGCCCTCGCGCGGGAGACCGTCGCCGCGGGCGCTGCTCATCGCAAACTGCAGCAGGTCATCGAGGTGTCGCAACGGCTCGCGACCGGCGCCTGACCGGCGCCCCCGTTGCGTCCGCGCGACAAAGCCCAAGGCCATTTGTCCGCGCCGCCGTGGAGTGGCATGATGGCATCGGTGCGGCTGGGAGTAGAATCGAGCCCCGACAAAGCTGCACGAATCGCTCGAATCATCGAGGGAGGTGTCTCGAATGGGAGAGCAGGTCCGCCTCTACGCGGCAACGCATGAGGGTGTGTGTATCGTACGATCGACCACTACTGGCTGGGAGCGAGCCGGTCTGCCGTTGCCGGGAGTCGTCTCGGAGTCCTTCGCTGGCTCATTGCAACACCCGGAACGCGTCTACGTGGCCGCTGGGCACGACGGTGTGTACGCGACGGATGATGCTGGCCAGCACTGGTCCAGGCTTTTCGAGGGCGACGTCCGCTCTGTGGCGCTCGATCCCACAAATGAGGACGTCATTTACGCGGGAACCGAGCCGATCCACCTGTATCGGAGCGAGGATCGTGGTGATAGCTGGGAGGAGCTGACGGGGCTCCAGGATTTTCCCGAGGACGTGCGTTTCAACTGGTGGGGACCGCAGCCGCCGCACCAGGGGCACGTGGCAAACATCTTCATCCATCCGGACGATCCGGCCACGATCTACCTCTGTCTCGAGCACGGCGGCGTCGTCCGCAGCTTCGACCGCGGAGCCACCTGGGAGGACGTCAGCAAGGGGATCGACTACCTGGACATGCACGTGCTGCGCGCGCTCCCTGGCAGCCGGAGCCGCTACTACGTCTCCTCGGCGCGGGCCTTCTTCGCCAGCGATGATCCGGCGGCGGGTTGGGTTCCTGCCGAGAACGGGTTCACGCGCGACTATTTCCACGACTTCGTGTTCCTGCCTCCAAGCCAGGAGGGAGGAAACCCGACCATGCTCGTCGCGACCGCGGATAAGTCGCCGGGCTACTGGGACCGGCCAGAGCACGCACAGACAGCATTCTTTCGCAGCAGGGATTGCGCTCAATCGTGGGAACGGGTCGGGGCTGGGCTCCCGGAGAACATAGGCCCGTGGGCCTACACGCTGGCGAATCATCCGACGAACCTGCGGGCGGCGTTTGCGGGGTTCGGCGACATGGTCCGCGGCCCCGGGCACGCTGCCACCTACGGGCAGGGCAGCCTTGTCGTTACCTACGACGAAGGCGACACGTGGGAGACGATCCCCGTTGAGGTGACCGCGACATTCGGGCTGTGGGGGGCACCGGACTAGGGGGCCGCTGGTGACTGCGGTCCCCACGCTAAAGGTCGCGGTGGCTGGCCTCGGGATTGCTGGCACCGGCGCCTTGCACAATCTGGCCAGGTCTCCGAAGACGGACCTCGTCGCGGCATGCGACGTCCGACCCCAGGCGATCGAGGCATTCGAGAGCGACTACCACGGGAAGGGGTATTCGAGCTTCGGCGCCCTTTGCGAGGACCCAACCGTCGAGGCCATCTGGATATCGACGCCTAACCACCTCCATTGCGAGCACGTCGTAGTAGCCGCCGAGCACGGTAAGCACGCCGTGATCCAGAAGCCCATGGCCGTCTCGATGGCGGAGGCCGAGCGGATGGTAGAGGCCTCTGAGAAGTACGGGACAAGGCTGCTGGCAGGCCACAGCACAGCGCTGCGTCCGCCGTTCCGCGCCATGCGGCGCATCATCGACTCGGGCGAGCTGGGCAAGCTTTGCGGCATCAACGTCTGGTCGTACACCGACTGGATGCTACGTCCACGGATGCCGCAGGAGGTCGACCTCGCTCGGGGCGGCGGGCTCGTGTACCGCCAGGGGCCGCATCAAGTCGACGCCATCCGGCTGCTCGGAGGCGGGGTGGTGCGGAGTGTTCGAGGGTCCGTAGGCCAGTGGATGCCGGAGCGACCATGCCCGGGCTACTATGCAGCCTTCCTCGAGTTCGAGGACGGCACCCCGGCCACGTTGGTCCACAACGGCTATGGATACTTTCTGGCCTCGGAGCTGGTGCCGTGGGGCATCGAACGGCCGCGCACGGCGATGGAGCACCGCATTCGTTTCCGCAATGAGCTGCGCGCCGGCACGCTGCGCGAGGAGGACGCCAAAGAGAGCTTGCGCTTCGGCGCCCAGCGGAGCGAAGAGCTGGCATTCATCGCGGACGATCGGGAGCGTAGGGCGGGTGACAGGGAGTGGGTGCCGGCGGACCCGGGTTTGTTCGTCGTGTCATGCGAGCGCGGCGATATGCGGCAGTCGGCGAACGGCCTGTACATCTACGACGACGAAGGCATGCGCGACGCGCCAATCTCCGTGCCGGGCGTCAGCTACAACAACGAGATCGACGAGATGTACGACGCTGTCATGCAGAACCGGCCCGTCTACCACGACGGCCGATGGGGCATGGCGACGCTGGAGGTGTGCCTCGCCATCATGGAGTCCGCCCGCGAGCGTCGCGAGGTACGACTGACGCACCAGACGCGAACCCATGACCTCGCACACACCCACCCTTGAACCGCCTGCTTCAGATCGAGCACACTCGGGAGTAGGGATGTTTCGCCCCTGGCGGGGCACTCACCGCGGCCCGTTGGCGAGCCCCACCGGGGGACATCCCGCCCACCAACAGGACAGTCGAGGGCGCTCGAGCGTGTGAGGTGTGGAGGTGAAGGGCGGTAAGCTCGCAGTGCTGCGCAACTACCAGGATGTCGCCAGTTGGCTGCGCCAGTTAGGTCTGGTGTCCTAGAAACCGCGCCCAAGCGGCCTCCCGGAGTCTCGAAAACGCGCCACACCGCACGTTACGCACGGTAGATCGCCACGCGAGGGATCGGGCCAATCGGTCTGGCACTCTCTTGGAACGATTGCGATCCGGGCTGGCAGTCGCTTGAGAAGCGGCTTCAGGGTTCTCTGATGGCCGGAAGAACGATCCGTCCCACTGCTGCTGGTGCTGAGGGACGGCCGGGGCCTGGAACGCCGCAGCCTCGGCGTTCCCCATGAAGAAGGCCAGCGAGCCCACCAGCACGACGAAGCCGATCACGACCGCGGTGCTCAAAGCGGTGAGGATGGTGGCGAGGCCCACTGGCAGAACGTCCAGCCACGCAGCCACCGCGAAAGCGGCGAAGCCGAAGCCCACGTCTCCCCACCCGGCCAGGCTGGTCCGGCTCACCAGGACGTGCAGCAATGGGTTCCACGGCAGGCCGAGATAGTAGTCCAGCTGTCCCTGGCTGATGACGTTCGACAGCCGGTGCGCGTTGCCGAAGACCACGGACGCCACACCCACGCTTGTCGCCAGGATGCCCCAGAGGAGGAACAGGTCGCGGAGGCCCCAGCCGCCGACCTGAGGGAAGTGCTGGAAATAGACCCACCAGAAGAAGAAAGCGAGCGCGTCATTGAGGGCCATCCCCACGCTCTGGGCCAGAAAAGAGGCGCGATACTCCATCGACGCTGCCAGGTTCAGCTTGAAGTAGGCGAGCATGAGCCCAAGGCTTCTACCCACCATGGATGTTCACCTTCCTCACGGCCCGCGTATAGATCGCGGCTACCACGACGACGAGGGCAGCCATCCAGGCGAGCTGCAGCGCTACCTGCGCGGCGAAGACTTCGACCGAGAAGCCGGAGAAGATACGCGCCGGCGCGTAGGTCACTGCCGCAAACGGCAGAAAGCCGGCTACCTCGCCAGCGGCCCGGGCAGCAGCTCCAGCGGCAAGAACAGGCCACCGAGCGTGAACACCAGCTTTTGATAGATCCAGAAGAAGGGCTGCGTGTCCTCGAACCAGAACGCGAGCATCCCGATGCTGAACTCGATGAGGAAGTTGAGCGTGAGGCCCAGGACAACGGCGAGTGCCGTCGCTGCCGCCGCCGCGGGCGACAGGCTCGGCGGTGGCCCGGCGGCTACCATGACGACCGTGCCTCCAAGGACGACGTTGACGGGAACCAGGATGGCAGCCACGCCCCAGTAAGCCGACAGATGGTAGAGAGCGTAGCTGTACGGCCGCAGCAGCACGTAGGCAAGCTCGCCGGACTTCACCTCCTCGTCGATCTTCAGCGACACGCGCGGCGCGCTGAGGGCGACGGTCTCTGTGATGACTAGGTACCAGACGATATCGGCCAGCGAAAAGCCTGCAATCGAGGTCAGGCCCCCCTGCTCGTACGTGACGGTCCACAGCTGCACGAACACGAACAGGATGAGCCCCATCCATAGCCAGCGGATCATCACGTCGCCTCGGTACGCGAAGTAGCTGAGCGCCGTGATCTTCACCACCGCGCCGTATTTGGCCGCCGCGATCATGGCCCCTCCTCGTAGATCGCGGAGATGATCTCCTCCATCGGTGGGTCTTCGATGGTGATGTCGGCCACGGAGCACGTAGCCACGATCTTGGCGACCACCGTCTCGACGCGCTGGATGGCCGTGTCCACCTCCAGCGCTACGGCATAGTCCTCCGCGTGCACCACCTGCACACCGGGCAGATCGAGATGGCATCCCGGCTCGCGGAGCTTGAGCTCGATCAGGCGAGTGTGAATGAACCGCTTTTTCAGCGCCGAGACGGTATCGTCGAAGATCACCACCCCCCGATTGATGACGATGACCCGCTCGCAAAGCTGCTCCACATCACCCGCGTCGTGGGAGGTGAGAAAGATGGTGGTCCCGTCCTCTTCGTTCATGGCCTGGATCAAGGACCGAATCCGTTGTTTGGTCACGACGTCGAGGCCGATAGTCGGCTCGTCGAGGAAGAGCACCTGGGGCCGGTGCAGGAGACTGCCGACGAACTCGCAGCGCATGCGCTCACCGAGGCTGAGCTTGCGCACAGGAGTGGAGAGGAACGGCCCGATCTCAAACCGCTCCACGAGATCCCACAGCCGCGAGCGGAAGGTCGAGCCGTCCAGCTCGTACATATGGCCCAGGAGCTCGTAGCTGTCCACCGGGGGCAGGTGGTACCAGAGCTGCGAGCGCTGCCCGAAGACCGCGCCGATCCTGTAGGCCAGGCGCTGGCGCTGCTGCCAGGGGACCAGACCGAGCACGTGGGCGGTACCCTCGGTCGGGTAAAGGATGCCCGTGAGCATCTTGATGGTAGTGGACTTGCCTGCGCCGTTGGGCCCGATGAAGGCCACGATCTCGCCCGGGGCCAGGGCGAAGTTGACGCCGTGCACGGCCTCGACCTCGCGATAGACAGGCCTGACCAGTGCGCTGAGGCTTCCTCTGAGCCCCGGCGCCTTCACTTTGGCCCGGAACACCTTGCGGAGACCCTGCACTTCGACCGACTTGTCCACGCGCGCCTCTACAAAAACAAAATGCCGCGGGCTGGTGCTCCTGCCCGCGGCTCCTGGCTTCCTCGGTGATGGCCTGGTTTAGATAGCGCCTCCTCCATCAGCCAGCCCGTGGGCATAATGACCCTTAGGGGTCATAAAGGCGATGCACTGCAAAAGAACGACCCTCATCGTACTCACCCGGGTGGCGACGTTGGTTCTGGTTTATAGCACCGCGCGGGGGGCCGCGTCCATTGCGCAGGCCTGGGCGCATCCGGTTTCGCAATAGTCGGGACTCACGACTCACCGAAGGGGGACGACAGCGTGATTGAGGTACGCGTAGAACAACCGACACTTTCGACCCTCGCCGAATACCGCAAGGTCTCCATTGCCTTTCGGGTGGAATCCTACTTGAGGATGGAGATGGTTCAGAATGGTCTGGGAGGCTGGTCCTTGACTGAGGAACCAGTGGCAACGCCGTGGATTAAGGACTATGACGACTCCGATGAGGACAGGCCCCTCAGCTGGGCGGAGCGCTGGGACATTGCCAAGTGGGGTGTTCTTGCCGCATTCGATGGGCCACGAAGAGTAGCTGGAGCAGCGATCGCCCATGACACGCCTGGGGTCTTCATGTTGGAGGGGCGAAAAGACCTTGCGGTCCTCTGGGACATCCGGGTGGCCCCGAGTACCGAGGTCAAGGCATAGGCTCGCTGCTTTTCGCTCGCGTCGTTGCCTGGGCGACCGAGCGACGATGCGCGACTCTCAAGATCGAGACGCAGAACATCAATGTGCCCGCTTGCAAGTTCTACGCTCGCATGGGGTGCCAGCTACGAGCCATTCACCCGGACGCGTATCCCGATTTTCCCGACGAGGCAATGCTGCTTTGGTACACGCGACTCTCGGCATGAGCAGCTCCGTGGACTTGGAACGGCGAGCCGTAGAGGTGGCAGCCCGATTAATGGATCGAGCCCGGGACGCGCAAAACCCCACTATTGGCGAGTTCTGGCGAGGGAGGGCTGACCGAGATGCCCGAGCCCACCTGTCCGCTGTGCGGGCCGCTGCTGACGCCCATCATCGAGGAGGGTCCCTATTGGCGGGTGGCGCTGAACCCAAAACTTGCTCGGCAAGTGCATCATCGTGCTGCATCGGCACGAAGAGGATGTGACGCAGCTTTCTGAGGACGAGTGGGGTGAGCTGCACGATCTCCTCGGCAGCACCACGGCGCGGCTTCGTGGGACGTTTCAACCTGAGCACTTCAACTATGCGTTCCTTCAGAACCAGGATCGGCACGTGCACCTGCACGTGATCCCGCGCTACGCTGCTATGCATAAGTTCGAGGGGCTCGCGTTCGAGGATACGGACTACCCCGGCCACTACGCTGTGCCCGCTCAGCTCCGGCAGCTGACCGGCGAGCAGATGGCTGCTCTGGCGGCGTCGCTTCAACGGGTTCGGCCCAGTGCGTCGAGGCGATAGTCGGCCGCGGCGGGCGGGTCTTCACCCTCCCCACAACCTGCGCAGAATGTTGGCAATGATTGGAACGTGTCGCCAGGGTCCCGCCATACTGAGCCAAGAGCCGCTCGTTCGTGTAGCCGGCCCCAGCCGTGAGCAAACGTACTTTGCGGATGGTGGCTTCGGTGTCTGTGGCGCGGAAATCGATGCCTTTCCGTAAACTCAACAGTGCATCGAACGAAGCCGTCTCATCCACGCCGGTACACGATCTGCCGCATGCCCACTGGATCTCGCTGCGTCCAGGGTCGATTTCTGTCAACTCGCGCAAGCGGGTCTCGATTGACGCGATCGTCGCGTCTCCGAATCGGGCCCTCACGAATGCCTCGTTCTTCCACGCCTGGAGATTCATTAAGAACATCGCGGCAGCCTTCGCCGTGGACACCGGTAGCGGCGTGACCCGGCTCAGCTCGCGGTGGAGTCCCTCAGGCTCCGGCAGTCGGTTGAGCGCGGAGCCGATGTACAGGCTATATCCCTGGTGCGCGAGCAGGGCGGCGAGCATCTCCAGGTAGGCGCGCAGGGTGGGGTCGGCCGCATCGATCTGCTCCACCTCTTCCACCACGAGCCTGCCTCCCGGGCGTAGCTGGGTCGCCCATCGCGCTGGCATGACCTCTGGCTCGCGCAGGTGCGTGAGCAAGAAGCGGCAGTACAGGAGATCCGCCGGCCCGACAGGAAAAGGGACAACCGCCACGTCATGCAGCCGAAACTGAACGCGTTGCGAGGACCGCGCCTGGGCGAGCGCTATGAATCGCTCGGAGCTGTCAAGCCCTACGGCTTGAGCGCAGCCCGTAACCTCAGCGAGGAAGCCCGTGCATGTGCCCGGTCCACAGCCCAGGTCGATCGCGAGCCCAATGCGTTTCGCCGCCGCCGTCTCGTGCAGCAGCGGCCGGCTGGCCTCAGCGAAGACCGCGTGCACGATTTCGAGACGACGGGCGGCGAGGTCAGAATCCCCAAACAAATAGCGCATCTCGAATCCTCACGTGCCGGGAGCGGCGAGGCTTACCTCAAGCGCGCACCCATCACCAAGCTTACCTAGGCGGGCAAAGAATGGATGGGAGGCGGGCTAGGAGATGTCGCCAGCCTGTCAGCCGGAGATGATCAGGCGGTGAACTCCCGCCCGAATGACTCCTCGTTCCCCACGTCTAATGAGCCATGCCACTGGACGATCTTCCAGGCCCCGGCCTCCAGCTCGAAGACCACAGTGAATCGGAGCGGAAGGGTCGACCCGTCCGGCAGAGCGAGCCGAGGTCGATCAGCGGCCCAACCGACATCGCCCGACCGGAAGCCAACTGGGTTTCCGGGCGTCACATCGAACCCACCGCCGGCTTCTTTTAGGTGCTGCTCGAATACCGGGGCGAAGGTGGCTATGCCGGTCCACCATTCCCCGGGAGCAGTGCCGATGACGAGCACCCCGTCGTGGCTGGACAGCATCTTCGTAATCGCCTCGTTGTCGCCGCGCTTCATGGCGGCGAACAGGCTCACCAGGGCGTCGCGGATTTCCGGAGCTGATTGCATTGCTCCCCCCTCGAGCGAATTGGTGGAAATGAGCGCGAATGATTGTCGGAAGTTCCCGGGTGGGACGCGGAATATTACGACATCCTCCTCGCGCGTCAGGATGTATCCTTCGATGCCATGAGGCAGCTCAAGATGACAGCGCGTTTCGGCCTTGCTGTGTTGGTCGGCGTCGTTGCCCTCACGGGGTGCGCTCAACCGGGCGTGGGGCCGGGAGACGGAACCGGCCAGGGGTCAGCGCAACGCGCCAAGAAGCGGATCGTGGCGGCGGCCCTCGGGGACGTCTTCACGGTGAGTAGCTACCTGGCCACCGGCGGGACCGGCACGAACCAGCCGGGGATCAGCGAGGTCGAAAAACTGGTGCACGCGGGCCTCGCCGTCAAGATCGGCGCCCAAATGGAGGCCCGGCTCGCGGAAGCGGTCCCCACGACCGACAACGGGCTCTGGCGGGTGTTCCCGGATGGGACGATGGCAACGACCTGGAGGATCCGGTCAAATGCGCTGTGGCACGACGGTACGCCCTTCACGTCCGATGACCTGTTGTTCACCGCCCGGGCAGCCCAGGACCGCGAGGTCGAATTCTCGAGGAGCGTCCTCTACTCGTACATCGAGAGCATCGAGGCGCCCGACCCCAAGACCATCACGGTGAGATGGAAGAGCCCGTACATCGATGCCGACACGCTGTTCTCGCGAAGCGCCATGATGCCGATGCCGAAGCACATCCTCGAAGAGCCCTACCTGGCGAACCGAAGTGGCCTGCCCCACTTGAGCTACTGGAACCGAGATTTCGTCGGCACCGGGCCGTTTCGACTCCGCGAGTGGGCGCCGTCGAGCCACCTCATCATCGAGGCCAACGACGCCTATGCTCTCGGCCGACCGAAGGTGGACGAAATCGAGATCCGTTCGATCCCCAGCCCGACAACCAGCGTCGCCAACGTCCTCTCCGGAGCGGTCGAGCTGACGCTGGGGCGCGGCCTGTCCATCGACCAGTCCCTCGCCTTTCGCGACCAATGGCGGGACGGACGGCTGGAGCTTGCCGACAGCGGCAACCCCACGATGCTCGGGCCGCAGTTCCTGAACCCGAATCCGGCGCTCGTCGCCGACACGCGCTTTCGCCGCGCGCTCTACCACGCCCTCGACCGCGAGGAGATGGCCAGCGCGCTCCAGGGGGGACTCGTCGACGTTGCCCACAGCGGCTTGCCCTTCAACGACCCGACCTACGATGCACTGACGGGCCGCGTTGTGCGCTACGAGTACGACCCGCGCAAGGCAGTCCAGATGATCCAGGAGCTGGGCTACGCGCGGGGCCCCGACGGCCTCTTCGGCGACTCCGCCGGTCAGGCCTTGCCCGTACAGGTGGTCTCGAGCACCACGGATCTCTACATCCGAACTGCATTGGCGGCGGCGAGCTACTGGAAGCGCATCGGGATCGACTCCGAGCCCTACACGGTCCCCGATGCTCGTGAGCGGGACCTCGAGTTTCGCGCGAACTTCCCCGCGTTCGAGGTGCTGTCGAGTGGGAGCGGCATCGACAGCCTCAACAATCTGCGAACGTCCGAGCTTCGCGTTGCGGAAAACTCGTACCGCGGGAGGAATCGGAGCCGGTATTCCAACGCGGAGCTCGATGCGCTGATCGATCGCTACTACACGACGATCCCCATACGGGAGCGGCATCAGGCCCTCGGCGACATCGTCCAGCACCTGACCAGCAACGCCGTGTACCTGTGGCTCTTCTACAACGGACACGCAATGGCGATCGGCAATCGTTTGGTCAATGTGAACGCTCTCCAGGACACAGCGAACGGCCACGAGTGGGACGTGAGGCTATAGTCCCGGCTGAAACAGCGTCCTGATGATCGGGCTATCGCCCACGACTCCAGGTCAGCATCCAGGTAAGAGCGACGGCGAACAGCACGGCAAGTCCGAGCAGGAACAATTCGTCCCAGTCAGCGCCAGTGCCATGCAAGAGGGTCGGCATCAACGCCTGGACACCATATTCGGAGTGCGGAACGAACCCTGGCGAACGAGGAGCCCATGGATGCCGAACGCAGTATGGCCACGCCGCGCGAGTTGCAACACCTCGTGAAGGTCTAGCAGGCTGCGGAAAAACGACTTGGTAGATGTCGGTGATGCATAAGCAGTGCCTGTTCTCGTCTCTATTGTCGTCTGTTGTGGTTCTTAGCCCTGGCTGGTGGGGTTGCTACGCTCTCCGCACCCCGTCCAGCCGCGCGTGGAGGGCTGGTCGCGGTGCCCTC
The DNA here is from genome assembly GCA_964417895.1 of uncultured Chloroflexota bacterium. GTDB lineage: Bacteria > Chloroflexota > UBA6077 > UBA6077 > SHYK01 > CAYQJS01. The sequence goes on from CAYQJS010000018.1 coordinate 37,800, forward strand.
ATTGCCTCCTGCGGTGGCTCCCTGGGCTCCGGGCGTGGGGATCCCTTACGCTGCAGCGGCCAGCGCCTGAGCTTTCACCAGCAGGCGAGCCATGCGGACCAAATTGTAGGCGGTAGCGACCAGGTAGCCCGCCAGCCCTGTCCGGTCCAGGCCGCGGTAGCGTGTGCGTCGGAACCCGCCCACCGTCTTCATCCAACCGAAGATCTCCTCGACCCGCTTGCGCACCCGTTGGCTCAGTCGGTAACCAGCGTGCCGGGTGGTCCGACCGTCGATGGCGCTGCGGCGGCCATTGGTGTTCTGGGAGACGTGCGGGGTGACCCCACGAGCGCGCAGCTGCTTTACACAGTTTTTCGTGTCGTAGTTCTTGTCGGCTCCCAGAGTCTTCGGACGAAACCGTCGCTTCCTCGCCTGGTCGATGAGCTGTGGCGCCGCATCCCGCTCCGCCGTACCGGTCGCCTGCGACATCAGGAAGTCGACCAGCATGCCGTTGCGGTTTTCCATCAGGGCATGAGCCATGAACACGAGCTTCGCTTCCTTGCCTTTTCCCTTGCGCAGCAGGCGCGCTTCGGAGTCCGTGGTGCTCTGATGGGTGGCGTTCGAGCGCTTCTCGCCATGAAAGTCCACCGACGGATTGCCCGGATCGTCGTCGGTGGTCTTGGGCGGCTGGCCATCGCGCGGCTTGAAGCTCTTGAGGCTGGCCGCCGCCTCGATCAGCGTGCCGTCCACGGTGAAATGCTCGTCCGAGAGCAGGCCTTGCTCATGGGCCTGCTCGACCACCAGATCGAACAGGCCACGCCCTATCTCATGCTCGAGCAGCCGCTGGCGGTTCTTGGTGAACGTTGTGGGGTCAAAGCTCGGCTCCATCAGCGGCATGTCCAGGAACCAGCGGAACAGGAGGTTGTAGTCCAGTTCCTCACAGAAGGCTCGCTCACTGCGCACCGAGTAGAGAGAGATCAGCACGGAGGCCTTCAACAGCCGCTCGGGCGGGATCGACGGCCGGCCCCGTTTGGCGTACATCGCGTCGAAGGTGCCAGACAGTTTGGACAGTGCCTGGTCGGCAAGCGCCTTGATGGTGCGCAATGGATGATCCTTCGGCACCCGCTCTTCGAGATCGATAAACGCCAGCATCAGCACCTCGGGCTCGCGCCATCCACGCATCTCTGCCTCCCCATGCCGCTGGTCTGTTCTACCCGAGCGAGGCCCTCGGCCGGTAGGGGAACATGTATTCCAATTCCACGCGGATTTTTCAGCAGCCTGCTAGACACAGGAAGACTGCCTGCGGCTTCCCTAAGACCGTACCTTCGAGCTGACCCCCGTCAAACCTTGGCACCGGCGCCCACGTATTTCAACCGTTTGATGCTGATTGGATTCCTGTCAGAAGCTCAGGGCTGATGCCCCCGCTGCCATGAACTCCACCACGTTCGCGGCGGTAACGATCTTCGCACCCGGGATTAGATCCGCCTCCGTAATGCCACGAGGCTTGGTGCAGGCCCCGCATGCCCAGATCTGCCCGCCATTCGACGTGAACGATTCGATTGCCTCCTTGACTGGCTGGAACCCATCCTTCTGGACGCCGTCACTGTAGCCCTCAGTCGCAAGCCAGACACCGTCGATCGTCAGAAGCACGACGGCCTCCTGGTCGGCGGTCGCCGCGACGTTGCCAACGATAAAGGGCAGTGTGGCCCGCTCGGGATCATTCTTGCCGTGGGTGCAGTTGACGAGAATCTTGCTGGTCATTGGGGTACTCCTTCCCTGTAGGCTATTTCTTTCGGAGATAGAACCGGGTGCGCTGCGAGTCCTCCTCGATGGTCGCCAGGAGCTTGTTGCCGGTCAGGCGGCTCCAAGCAGGTACACCCTCGCGCGCCGCGGGATCGTCGGCGATGACCTCCAGCACACGCCCGGAGTCCATGCCGCGCATGGTTGACTTGATGAGCGGCGTTAGATTCGCGCACGTAAGCGGGAGGCCATTGGCATTCAGAACCGCGTCGGCTACTGGCGTTTCCTGTTCGCCTGCTGTCGCATCGCCGGGGGCGACGATTCGAGCGTTTAGCGTGAACCGTGCGACAGCCGGGAACAGACAGGAGTGCTCGTCGCACCCCTGGTAGTGCAACGCCGCCCGCAACGTACGGTCGCCGAGCGGCACCGATTGCTCTGCCTGGAGCGGAAGCACGACCTCGAACGTTCCGCCGTACGTCATCAAGTCGTCGTCCGCTCCCGTTAGGCGGTACGGCTGCCCTTGCGGGTAGATTGGCTTGCCCGGGTGAATTCCTCTCTGTCCCTTGACCTCGAGCCGAAGAGGAATCAGGAACTGCTGGTTGGTTGGGTTCGCCTGGACGTGATAGCCGTGGTCTACGACCACGGTAATCCGGGCCTCGACGCTGCCTCCAGCAGGGAGCTCGGCGGGCGGCGGGGCCTGGACGGCGATTATCGAGTTAGGCGCCATTGATCTCACCTCTCCTGAAGAAGTTCATCGAGACGAGCGGTCAGGCCGATGAGCCTGGCATCGAAGTGCATAGAGTCGAGCAGGGAGTAGAAGCGAATCGTGCCTTCCGGGTCGACGATGAGGTTCGAGGCGATCGGGATCTGATCGCGCGGCAAATCGGGCAGCACACCGTCCGGCGCGTAACGGACAGCCACCGCGCCGTCGAGGTCCAGCAGCACGGGGCAGCTGAACTTCAGCGAACGCGCCCACCGCGCGGCCTTGGTTTTGGATTCCTTGACGTTGATCACGAACACCTGGACGCCCCGGTCGTGGTACCTCTGGTGAAGCGCTATCAGATGCGGAGCCTCCGCATTGCAGAACGGTCACCAACTGGTGCCGAAATGGAGCACGACGAACCGCCCGCGCTGTTCGGCCAGCCCGTGCGTCTCTCCGTCAGCGCTGGTGAGCCTGAAAAGCGGGGCGGTCTCTCCGACCATGGGTTGGGGCAATGCGAGAGCAACCATCTTTCTGTCCCTCCTATAGAAGAAGCGCTGCCTTTGACCGTGCTCCGATCATAGGCAGCGCTTCTTCCCTGGCTCTTACCAGGGGCTTCTTTTGTTCTTCTTTTCCTGCGTCCTCACCCAGTAGCGGAAAGCTGCTCCAGAGCGCGGCGGGCTCGGGCTTCGCCGGTCACCGCGCCGAGGCGCTGAAATGCGTCCAGGGCTCGTTGTAGCCAGACCTGCCCGCTGCGAATGTCTCCGCCCTCGACCAGCGCGAGTCCCGACTGCAAGGTGCAGCGGGCCGCCTGGTAGGGCTGCCCGATCCTCTCGAACCTCTCGGCCGCCAGGGCGAAGAGCTCCGCCGCTTCGCCGTCCTCCCCGCCTGATGCGCACGCTCCTGCGACGTCGGCCATGGCGTTCCACGCGTCGCTTCCCCACGTCCGTGTCTCCTCGGCCGCGTCGGCGTGCTCTTTGGCCCGCTGGATGTCGCCGAGGGCGGCATACGTCTCGGCCGCGACCGGATGAAGTAGCGCATCGCAGGGAGGGCAGGCGCCGTAGCGTTCGCGGGCCTCAGCAGCCGCGTCGATGGCTTGCTGTGCGGAAGCGACGTCATCTCGCTCCAGAGCGTCCAACGTGATGGTGGTATAGATCCGACTCATGAGATGCACGGCCAGCGGTCCATCGACGGCCAGGTCAAGGGCCCGGTCGAGGTGGACGCGCGCCGCCGTGTGGTCGCCTCGGTACACGGCTAGCTCGCCCAACCGTTGCGAGGCGAGCGCTTCGCCCGTGGTCGCGCCTAGCGCGCGGTGCAATTCGTGGCAGCGTTCGAGATAGACCTGGGCATCGTCCCACTGGCCCCGCAGCAGCAGCGACTCCCCGAGAAGGCACGAGGCGAGGGCTTCTGCCCGCCTCGCGCCCGTGCGGCCGGCCAGCTCCAGCGTGCGGCGCGCGTAGTCGTCCACCGCTTCGAGGGCCACATCACCATACAGGTGATACTCCCCCAGTCAGAGGTAGGCGTCGCAGAGCTCGGCGAGCTGCGGAGCGTCGGACACATCCCCCAAGTGATCGATCACGAAATGAAGGCCCCGCTGCCAGTCGCCATGAGAATGGAAAACGAGCGCCAGCGTGCTGTAGGCGGCGATGGTGTCCGCGACTTCGCCGTGCTGCTCGGCGAGGGCGAGAGCTTCCTCAGCGGCCCGCACGCCCGCTTCGTAGCTCCCCCGTTCCCACTGCCAGTGGGCACGAACGCGCAACACACGGCCTCGCTCCGCATCGTCGGGTCGGTCGGCGAGGACCCTGTCCACCTCGTCGAGATGGCTCTCCGCGAGGTCAGCGTCATGCTGGGCCAGGCACGCATGGGCGGCCTTACGATGCAGGCGAGGAAGCTTTGCCATGTCGTCCGCTCCGGAAAGGGATCCGATAGCGGACGCATACGCTGCGAGCTCCCGGCCGGTCTCGCCCATGAGCGAGTACCGGTCCCCCAGCTTTTCGGACAGCTCCGCCAGCAGCGCTGGCGCAGCTTCCGGCGCGCCCGTTGTCCCAAGCAGCTCAATCGCGCGCTGGTAGGCCTCGACCGCCGCCTCGTTGGCATGAACTGCAGCGGCTCGATCCCCAGCGGCAATCAAGTGAGGGACAGCCTGACCTGGAACCTCGCTGCGGAGATGGTGGTATGCCAGAGCTTCCGTCTGCGCCTCCAGGCCATCGGCGTAGAGCGTCTCCAGTGCGGCCGCAACGCGCCCATGCAGCGTCGCTCGGCGTGCCCGGCTGAGGCGCTCGTAAAGCGCCGCCCGGTGCACAGGGTGGTTGAATCGGTAGCCATCGGCCGCCTCATCCAGCACACGCCCTGCCAAGCATATGTCGAGAGCGTCGAGCAACTCAGGCTCCGACAGATCCGCGGCGGCACGGAGTACGCGGTACGGGACCTCCCGACCCGCGACCGCCGCCAGGTTGAGCGCGGCGCGCGCTCGGGGATCGAGACGCTCGATCCGGGCGACGACCAGCTGTGCGAGCTGCGCGGGCACGGGCGAAACCTGACCCGTTACGCGCCAGCGGCCATCCACCTGCTCGAGCTGTCCGCTCTCCCGCAGGGACCTGAGAGCTTCCTCGGTGTAGAAGGGATTTCCCGCCGCCAGCTCGTGCACCGCGTCGAACACAGTGCGTTCAACCGGCGCTTCGCCGAGCAGAGAGCCAACGAGAACGTCGCTCTGGCGCGCGCTCAGCCGACCCAGCTCTATGGATGAGCAGAGGCGCTCTCGCGTAAGGGCCGCGAGCAGCTGGCCGAGGGACGTGGTCGGACCGGCCTCTTCGGGTCTGTGTGTACTCAGGATGAGGACCGGAGCGTCCTTCAGGGTACGCGCCAGGTAGTGAAGGAGCTGGAAGCTTGCTTCATCGGCGGCGTGCAGATCGTCGAGGACCAGCAGCACCGGAGAAGCCTCAGCCAGCTTGCGCAAGAGATTACCGACCGCGGCGAAGAACCTCTGCCTGTCGCCAGTTCCGCCGCCAACCCGCTGCCCGGGGGCAGCGGAGGGAATAAGACGCCCAAGCTCCTGGTCCGTCTTCCCCAAGAGCGAGCGCAGCTCCCCGGCCGACGTTGAGCCGGCGAGTTGTTGGAAAGCCTCGACGAACGGGCCGTAGGGGAGCCTCCCCTCCTGTTCGTAGCCGGCTCCCACGAGAGCCGTGCCGCCTCTGCGCCGGATCCGTTCCGCTACCTCGCGGCAGAGACGAGTCTTGCCGACGCCGGCCTCGCCGGCGACGAAGATCAGCTGGCCATCCCCTGCGAACAGGCGCTCGAGCACGTCTTCGAGATCATCCAGCTCTCGGTCGCGACCGACGAGGACGGCGTCGTGGGCGGCGGCGCGAGATGGGGAGGCCACCAACCCGGCTCCCAATCGTGGCGCGGGAGCAGGGGGGAACCGGCCGGCCAGGATCTCCTGGTACAGGCGCTCACTCTCCGCCTCGGGCTCGGCGTCCAGCTCCCGCTCGAGGGCCTGGCGGAGCTGTTGATACTGGCGCAACGCCTGGTGACGCTGGCCGGCGTGCGCGTATAGAGACATCAAGAGCCGATGAGCCTCCTCGTGCGCTGGCTCTCTGGCAACGGTCTCGCGAAGCGCGGCAACTGCAGCTTCGACGTGTCCAAGCTGCTCATGGAGTTGGGCGAGCTCAATCAGCAGCCCGAGATAGCCAGCCGCGAGGACTTCGCGACGGCCGACCGCCCATTCCTCGTACCGATCCTCTGGCAGGAGGTCGCCGACGTACAGCTCGACGGCCGACTCGTATCTGGCCGGGTCTCGGCTTCGGCGCGCGGCGTTGGCGGCCGCCTCGAACTCGTCCACGTCGATCCATAGTTCGCCACGTGCCCGCAGCGTGACGAGGTCGCCCTGGAGGTGGAGGTACGACGAGGCGGTGGACGGTGGCAGATCAGGCTCAAGAGTCCGTCGCGCCACATACAGGGTCTTGTGTAGGTTGTTGGCGGCTGCCTCAGCGTCGAGATCGGACCACAGGAGGTCCATAACTTGCTCTCTGTGGAGCCGATGCCCCGGCGCCAGGGCGAGGAGTTTCACGAGGCTCTTGGCTTTCCGCAGTCGCCACTCCGCGTCGTCTAGCACCCGTGGGCCGACCGACACACGGAAGTCACCGAGAAGTCGGATTCGCAATACTGGAGCAGTATCGTCCGGAGGTTGCAACCTGAGATGCCTCTGCCCTTCAAGCCCTGGATTTTACAGCGGCGCATGGCCAGGCCTGGCGGTGCGGCCGCGGCCGAGCCCGTCCTTGGGCTCGCCGCCAACTGGCGCCAATTCTCACTACTGGTCATCGTCAATGCGTTCGTCGGGGCGATGGTTGGGCAAGAACGCGCCGTACTGCCGTTGATCGCCCGAGACGACTTTGCCATCGCGTCGTCCAGTGCGGTGGCCGCTTTCATCGCAGCGTTCGGCCTCGCCAAAGCCATAGGAAACCTGGTCGCCGGGTCCGTGGCCGAAACAGCGGGCAGGCGGCGGGTCTTGCTGACCGGCTGGCTCTTCGGACTGCCGGTCCCCTTCATCATCGGTTTTGCGCCAGATTGGTGGTGGATAGTCGCCGGGAACCTGCTCCTGGGCGTGAATCAGGCACTGGCCTGGTCCATGACTATCGTCATGAAGATCGACCTGGTGGGACCCAGGCAACGCGGCCTCGCGCTCGGGCTCAACGAGTTCGCTGGCTACTTCGCCGTGGGTGTCGCGGCCTGGGGAGCGGCCTGGCTCGGGGCGAGCGTTGGGGGGCGCCCAGCGGCCTTCGCGCTTGGAACCTCCATAGCGGTCGCCGGCTTGCTGGTAACGGCTCTGTTTGTGCGGGACACGCTTGGCCACGCGCGCCTCGAAGAGCGCGGAGCCGGGGATGGTGCCCCGTCGCTCACTTTCCGCGAGGTATTCGGGCAGGTCAGTTGGAGCAATCGGACCCTGTTTGGCTGCTCGCAGGCGGGACTCGTCAACAACCTCAACGATGCCCTCGCCTGGGGCCTGTTGCCTCTGTTCTTTGCAGCGAGCGGCCTCGACCTGGGCCAGATTGGCGTGCTCGCCGCAGCTTACCCCGTCATCTGGAGCATCGTGCAAATAGGAGCTGGCGCGCTCAGCGACCGCATCGGACGAAAGGCGCTGATCGTGTTGGGTCTCGGACTCCAGGCTGGAGCGCTCGTTGGCATCGGCCTCGGAGATGGGTTCTCCACCTGGCTCGCCTGGACCGTCGTCTACGGTCTCGGGACAGGGTTCGCATATCCGACCCTGCTCGCAGCAGTCGCCGACGCAGCGCACCCGAGCTGGCGCGCCAGCGCCCTGGGCGTCTACCGCTTCTGGCGCGACGGGGGATTCGTGGTGGGCGCCCTGGCGGCCGGCGTGCTGGCCGACGCGTTCGGAGGCGCCGCGGCGATTCTCGCTGTCGCCGGTGTCACCCTCCTGTCGTCGGGAATAGCTCTGGCGTCGCTTCGGGAGGGGAGGGCCGTTGATGGACACATGGGGCGCACGTAGAATGACCCCAACGTAGGCGTCAACAACAGAACCTATAAACGGAGAGGGAGGTAACTATGGCCGTTCAGACGGAGAAGCAGTACGAGACGGTAAAGGTCGAGCGTGAAGGGGACGGGATCACCTGGGTCATCCTGAACCGGCCCGAGAAGCGCAATGCCATGAATCCGACCATGCACCTGGAAATGGTCGACATCCTGACCGATCTCGAGGTCGATCCTGAGACCAGGGTGCTGATCCTCACTGGCGCCGGCGAGAGTTGGTGCGCCGGCCAGGACCTGCGCGAGTATTTCCGCGGGCTCGAGGGCAAGGCCGCCGAGCAAAGGCGAGCCGGATGGGCTTCCCAGGAGTGGCGCTGGCGTCGCCTGTTCTATTTCCCGAAGCCCACGATCGCGATGGTGAACGGCTTTTGCTTCGGCGGCGCCTTCACGCCGCTCATCGCTTGCGACTTCGCCATAGCCGCCGACACCGCGACGTTCGGGCTGAGTGAGATCAACTGGGGCATTTTCCCGGGCGGCCTGGTGAGCCGAGTGCTGGCCGAAGCCCTCTCGTACCGCGACGCGATGTACTACATCCTGACGGGCGAGCCGTTCGACGGCAAACGCGCCTCCGAGATGAGGTTGGTCACCAGCTCTGTCCCGCGAGAGCAGCTGCGCGACGAGACGCTCAAACTCGCCAGGATCCTCCTGCAGAAGAATCCGCACGCCCTGCGCGCTGCCAAGGAGGTCTACAAACACTGTAAGACCATGGACTATGCCCAGGCCGAGGACTATATGTCGGCGAAGAGCACGGCGCTCCGGTTCACCGATCCGGAGAGGGGCCGCGAGAAGGGCCTGCAGCAGTTCCTCGACGACAAGTCCTACCGGCCGGGGCTGACGAATTACAACCGCCAGTCAGAGTGACGCCTAACCCTCGCGCCACGCTCGGTGCGCGGCGGGGAGGAAAATCGCTACTCGCTCGGGCTAGTACTGCGCGGACTAGGTGGGTCGCCGCTTGAGCGCCGCCGTTCTAAGGAGGAGACATGCCCGCGGTTGTTGGTCTCGGCCACGTCGGGTTCTACGTGTCGGACTTTGAGCGCTCCCTTGACTTCTACACGCGGGTCCTCGGTTTGAAGGAGTCTGATGTGGACTGGCAGCGCCGGTTCGCCTTCCTGTCAGCCCATCCGGAAGAAGAGCATCACGAGGTCTTCTTGATGGATGCTCCGGACCGGGTCGAACCCGGGGGAGTGCAGCAGGCGTCGTTCCGTTGCGCCAGCCTCGATGACGTTCTCGAGTTCAAGCGGGTCTTCGCCCGAGAGAGCGTACGGATCGACCAGGAGGTCACGCACGGCAACGCCGTGAGCATCTACTTCTTCGACCCGGATGGGTATCGCCTCGAGGTGTACTGGAAGGCCCCTCGCGAAGTCCATCCGCCGTTTGCGGCGCCCATCGACTTGACGAAGGACAAGGACGAGATTATGCGGCAGGTGGATGAGGCAATCGCGCGGATCAGGCCACCGGCCACCGTCTAAGCAGGGTCATCGAAATGTTCCATAGGAATCTGCCACGGCGCCCCCTCTCCCTAACCCTCCCCCACGAGGGGGGAGGGGACAGTAGTACTCCCTCCCCCTCGACGGGGGAGGGCTGGGGAGAGGGTGAATGCTCGCCGTGCAGAGCTACGACATTTGGGCCTCGACCTGCTTAGACATGGACCTGGAGTATCCACCGTCGATCACACGGTCGCTGGACCGGCTGAGCCGAACCCTGGGCGAGTTGACGGTTCAAGACGAGACCACTGCCTCTGCCGTAGAGCCGGAGCTGTGGGCCGAAGAACACACCGTCGGCGCGGCCAAAGCGGTCGGCAATGAGTCCGCTCGTCCTGAGCCTGTCGAAGGACACGTGGTTCGACAAGCTCACCATGAGCGGACCGAATCACCGCTCGCGCAGTTCGCCGAGTTTCGAGCGATGGGCGCCTACGCGGTGCCGCTGGGGCAACTGCTTGCCCGTGCCGGCCGAGCGTACGTGCCGCTTCCTGATAGTGCTGCGCGCGGGGCGGTCGCGCTCGCGTGGCCGGACGCGACGGCGCCCTGGCATGCCAATGAGCGTCTGACGGTCGAGCTGGAGGGTGAGGAGATGGTTGCTGGCTCGGTGAGCGTGGCGCCGTTCTGCGTCCCGGCCAGCCGTTTAGTGTTCCTGGCGCAAGCGGCGGCCGACGTGGCTCTCGTCGAGTGCAGCCACGGCGGCAGCCACGTCCAGCTCGTGGGCGACGCGTTCAGCGTTCGCTTCGAAAGAACGCCGGTGCGAACGGTGGCGCTGGGAGACGCGGCGCTGCGGGCATGGGAGCGAGCGGTCCTCTGGGAGCGGCTGGCACTGGTCGGACTGACCGTCGGCCTCATCGATCGCGCCTACCACATAGCGCTGGACGCCCTCTGCGAGGGCCAGCGGCAGCAGAGCCTGGTCGCCGCCGAGCAGGTGGCCCAGTTTCAGCTCGCTGACAACTACATCGATCGCCTCGCAGCCGAGCGGCTGGCGCAAGACGTTGCCATCGACGCGGAGCGCGGCCGCCCCGTCCACGAGAAGCTCGCGCTGGTGCGCTACTTCACCGCTGGCCAGGCTGAGCGGAGCGCCGGCCGAGCGCTCCACCTGGCCGCGCTCTTCCTGCCGAGCCTCGTTCCGATTGCCCGCTGGCTCACGCATCGGGCTCATCATCTATCGGTCTTCGGCATGGCCCGCGAGCACGAGGTGCGCTTCGCGACGGCGGGCCTCGCCGCCGGTATGCGGCTGGACTAGCGGCATGGACTTCGAGTTGCCCGACGAGCTGAAGCTGGTGCGAGACACGGCGCGGCGCTTCGTCGACCGGGAGCTGATCCCGCTCGAGAAGACGCTGGCGGACCCAATGCACATCCCACCTGACGTACAGGCCCACCTCGAGGCCAAGGTCAAGGAGATCGGCTTCTGGGCAGCGGCTGTGCCGGCCGAGCTCGGTGGCGGAGGCCTTGGCGCGCTGGGCGCCCTGGTCCTGCGCGAGCAGACAAGCCGCTGCCTGGTTGGCGACGCGCGCGACGACCGGGGGTTCGGCGGGACCCCCTGGCCGATCCTGTTCAATTGCGACCCCGAGCAGCGCGCACAGTTCCTCGATCCAGTCATCCGCGGGGAAAAGCGCCACTTCTTCGCGATGACCGAGCCCGGCGCCGGCAACGATGCCAACGCCATCGCCACCAGCGCGGTGCTGGATGACGACGAGTGGGTGCTGAACGGAACGAAATGCTTCATCACCGGGGTGGACCGGGCCGACTTTGGCGTCGTGCTGGCCAAGACCGACCGGACGCAGCGAGCGCGGGGCGGCCTGAGCGCCTTCCTGGTGGCGAAGGAGACCCCCGGGTTCCAGGTGGTGCGGAGCACCTCCACGATGGCGCGGCGACGGTATTCGAGCTGCACTTCGACAATTGCCGGATTCCCAGGGACAACCTGCTCGGGGAGGTTGGCCACGGCTTCGACATCGCCGGCCCGAACCTGACGAGGACCCGACTGCGGCAGGCCGCGTCATCGCTTGGTCTGGGTCAGCGCGCCCTGGAGATGTGCGTCGAGTACGCTCAGGCGCGGGAGACGTTCGGCAAGAAGCTCATCGACCGCGGCGCCATCCAGATGATGCTGGCGGACTCGGCCGCCGAGCTCCGCGCCGTGCGTCTCATGGCGTACACCACCGCGCACCGCCTCGACCAGGACGAGGACCCCGTGCTGGACGTGGCGGCTACCAAGGTCTACGCCGGGGAGGTCGGCTCTCGAATCCTGGACCGCGCCATCCAGATGCACGGCGGCTCGGGCTTCACGCGCGACCTGCCATTCGAGCGCATGTACCGCGACCAGCGAGGGTTTCGCATCACGGAGGGCGGCTCCGAAGTGCAGCGCTGGGTCATCGCGCGCGGGCTGATCAAGCAGTACGCGGCGGACTAAACGGATTTCTACACCTGGCGCGGAATCGTGGGCTACTTGCTCATAATGATTCGGAACACTCTGGTATCGAACTCGATAGTGCGGTAATTTCTGAAAAAGTCGAGGCCAAGTATGCCGTCAATGCTCCCCACAACAGAACTGACGAGGACCTCAAGGTCGGGAATGGCTTGGCCTTGGATCTGCAGGTCGCGAAGGGCGCAGCTTCGTGGCTGATCTATCGGTGAAGCGAGACCCCGCATGATGAGCGAGGCCCAGGCTCGCTCGCCGCAGAGCGGAGGGAATTCGGGTCTGCGACCATCTCTAGGGTGACGTCGCCGCCGACCTCAAGCGGAGCTATGTAGCGACGGCTCCGCGGTCCCAGCTGCAACTGAATAGCCAGCTCATCAGGCCATGCCACGACGCGTAGCTTCCAGTCGCGCGTTCACTTGGGCCACGAACTCCTTTGCGGCCTGCTCAAACTCTGGGCCGGACCGGATTCGTGGTTCAGCGTAAAACAGATACAAGGGCCCTGGATGGGCGTCGCGTGTCGGTACGGCTTTGTGAACCTCGTCAGGATCAGCGGCGTGGGCAAGGATCCGCCCGTGAGAGGGAACGTGGCGATCATCAAAGCTGGTCACCGCGAGCAGGACCCACTCCCCGTCAAACTTCTCATTCACTTCCTCAATGGGCAGTGATCGACGCCGTGCTCGCTGACGTGTTGGTTCGTGCTCTTTCGCCACTTTTCGTTCACCTCGCAACCGCGGGGGTGCTGCGCCTATTATCCCAGGGGGCTCCGAAGTATAAGGTCCTGCCCAACTGCCATCCGGACCGTACCGACGGATCTCGATCACTGCGGAGATCAGCAGCGTTGATCAGTAAGGAACAACCCGATGAGAGCCATGATGAAGCCTGAGGACGTCGCTGAGACGCTCGGAGAGTGGCGGCTCGTCCATCGACACGGAGGCTTCGCCCCTGTCGACGAGAGCGCGCGCCGGTAAACCCCACATGTCGCTGCTGAACGGCTATCTCGCCCTCGATCTGACCGACCTCAAAGGCCAGTTTTGCGGGAAGCTGCTGCGGGATTTCGGCTTCGAGGTCATCAAGGTGGAGCCGCCTGGAGGCGATCCCGTGCGTCAGCTCGGCCCGTTCAAGGACAACGAGCCGGGATCGGAGCGCAGCCTGCGCTTCGCCTATCTCAACGCAGGCAAGAAGAGCCTAACCCTTGACATCACCCGGCGGGCGGGCTTCGAGCTTCTGCTGCGGCTCGCCGACCAGGCGGACGTGCTCCTGGAAAGCGCCGCGCCCGGCACATTCGACCTCGAGGCTTTGCGCGGGAGAAACCCGCGGCTGCTGATCACCAGCGTCAGCGGCTTCGGGCAGACGGGGCCACACCGCGACTACCTGTGCCCGGACATCGTCGGGTTCGCCAATTACCTGCAGACGAGCTTTCCGCTGCTGGTGGACGGCCAGCGCGAGCCGCCGCTGCCACCGCCAATGATGGGGCAGCACACGCGTGAGGTGCTGAGCGGTCGCCTCGGCCTCTCATCGGACGATATCGAGCGACTGGTCGCGCAGCGGATCGTGTGAGATGGGCTTCCTGAGCGGCGTTCGCGTCGTCAGCTTCACTACCGGCGTGGCCGGGCCGACGGCCGCGCGCCTGCTCGCCCAGTGCGGAGCCGAGGTCTTCAAGATCGAATCCAGGCATGGTGGGCTCGACAACTTCCGCTTCGCGGGCGCAGGCGCCCACGGCGACGTGAACCGCGCGCCCCGCTTCGTGGAATCCAATCTGAACGTCCTCTCGGTCCAGATCAACCTGAAGCATCCCACGGGCGTCCGCCTGGCCCGAGAGCTGATCGCCAGATCAGACGTGGTGCTGGACAACTTCCGGCCGGAGGTGATGCCGCGTTTGGGCCTTGGCCCGGACGATCTCCGCGCGCTCAAGGCGGAGCTGATCGTGATTCGCATGCCCGGCCTCGGCCTGTCGGGCCCAAAGTACTGGTATGGGACCTGGGGCTCTACCCTCACCGCCTTCTCGGGCATGACCTATCTCTGGAACCATCCGGGCCAGCCGCGTCCAGTCGGCGCGCAGGGCGTCTATCCGGACTACGTCTCCGCCACGCTGGCGGCCGCCTCGGTTGTCGCCGCACTGATCCAGCGGCGGGCGACCGGCCAGGGGGCGGTGCTGGAGATGGCCCAGGTCGAGGCGACCGCCTACATGCTGGGCGTGAGCCTGCTGGAGGCGGCGGCGAATGGGTGCGACCCCGATCCCGTGGGCAACGATTGGCCCTACGCGGCGCCCCATAATTGCTATCCCTGCGCGGGCGAAGACCGCTGGTGCGTGGTTGCCGTGGAGACCGACGAGCAGTGGCGCGCGCTAGTCCGGATCCTGGAGCGGCCGGAGCTAGCGGACGATTCTCGCTACGCAACTCTCGCGGCTCGCCGCCAGCATTGCGACGAGCTAGACGCAATCGTCTCCGCGTGGACGCGCTCCCATGAAGCCCACAGTATCATGCATCAGCTTCAGGGCGCCGGCGTGCCGTGCGGGGTAGTGCAGAGCGGGGAGGACCTGTTCCACGACCCGCACCTCCGCGCCCGGGAGTTCATCGGGGGCGCCGACCATCCGCTCCTCGGCCACATGCCCATGGCGGCGCTCCCGCTTAAACTCAGCGGTGATGGCATCGAAGAGCTGCGCTCCCCGGACCTGCTGGGAGCACATACCGAGTACGCTATCTGTGGGCTGCTCGGCTACGGCCGCGAGCAGCTGGAATCCTGGCAGCGAGAAGAGGTGCTGGAGTAGGCATGAGGATCGGCTTCATCGGGCTCGGGACCATGGGCCAACACATGGCCCACAGCCTGCGCGAGGGCGGCCACGAGCTGGTGGTACATGACCTTCGTCGCGAGGCGGGCGTCCCCCACGAGAGAGCAGGCGCGGCGTGGGCGGACACCCCGGCGCAGGCCGCGGATGGGGCGGAGGTGGTGTTTACCTCGCTACCTGGGCCGCCCGAGGTCGAGGCGGTCGCGTTGGGGGAGGCGGGTCTGCTCCAGGGCATGCGCGCGGGCGCGGTATGGTTCGACCTGACCACGAATTCGCCGGCTGTCGTGCGCCGTCTGCACGCGACTTTCGGGGAGAAGGACGTTCACGTGTTGGACGCGCCGGTCAGCGGCGGGCCGCGCGGCGCTCGCACGCGCAAGCTCGCGCTATGGGTCGGGGGAGACCAGACGCTTTTCGAGCGTTACAGGCCCGTGCTGGAATCCATCGGCGACCAACCCGCCTATATTGGCCCGATCGGCGCCGGCTCCGTGGCGAAGCTGGTGCACAACTGTGCCGGCTACGCCATCCAGACGGCGTTGGCCGAGGCATTCACGCTCGGTGTAAAAGCCGGGGTCGAGCCGCTGGCCCTCTTCAAGGCCATACGCCAGGGCGCGCAAGGCCGGCGGCGTACGTTCGTCGGGCTCATCGACCAGTTCCTGCCGGGGGTGTTCGACCCGCCGTCGTTCGCGCTGCGCCTCGCGCACAAGGATGTGACGCTGGCCACGGCGCTTGGCCGCGAGCTCGGGGTGCCGATGCGTTTGTCGAACCTAGCCCTGGCTGACCTGACGGAGGCGATGAACCGTGGTTGGGGCGAGCGCGACTCGCGCGTCGCAATGTTGCTCCAGGAGGAGCGGGCCGGTATCGATGTTCGCGTTGCAGAGGATCAGCTGAGCGAGCTGCGCGAGTGATGCCGCCGGGTGACGTACTGCTTGTTCACACGTCCGACCTGCACGTTGGCGCGGATGCGCGGCCAAGTGATGCGACGCACACGGAGAGCCTGCGATATCTCCGCGCCGTCCTCGCCGCCGCCGCGCAAGCCCACGTGCTGCTGATAGCCGGCGACCTGTTCGACAACAACCGGTTGCGGCTCCCGCTGTTGGAGGCCGCGGCGGCGCTCCTGGCTGAAGCCAGCTGCCGCATCGTTATCCTGCCGGGCAACCACGACCCGCTCACTCCAGACTCGGTGTACCACCGGGGGCCGTTCGCCGAAGTTTCGAACGTCCACGTCCTCGGGCTCCCTCCTCAGTCCCCTCCCCCCTTGAGGGGGAGGGTTAGGGAGGGGGGTGACGGAGGCTCCGTCATCTTTCCGGACTGGGACCTGGAGGTCTTTGGCCGGGCCCACCGCGATTACGGGGACATGGCCCCTCTGGGGGATCTACCTCCTCGGGCGACCCGATGGCGGATCGCGCTGGCGCATGGGCACTACGACGAGGAGGCCGAGGGCGGATCGGCATGGCGGCCTTCGTGGCGCATCCGCTCGGAGCACTTGACCGCCGCTCAGGCCGACTACGTGGCGCTCGGGCACTGGAACCGAGCGGTGCGCGTGGGGGACGGGGCCGCGCTTGCCTACTACTCCGGATCTCCAGACCTCGCTGGCACTGTCAATCTCGTCCGCTTGGCGGGCGACGGCAGTGTGCAAGTGACTCAGGAACCGCTCCAGGGGTCTCACTAGGCCATGGAGATCTGTGACATCCACCACCACCTCGGATCGCTTTCGGGCGGGAGCTTGCAGGAGGGCGAGGGGTGGATGGACAGGGACTACGCCAGTCGCCTCGCCATGATGGACGAGAACCACGTCGACTTCGTCGCGATCCTTGCCGCCACCGGATACATCCAGGCCGACGGCATCAAGGCCACTATGCGAGTCAATGACACCATCGCGGAATACCGGAGGCGGGACCCGAAGCGCTTTCCGGTAGCGGCGGGGATCGTCGAGCCGCTGCACGGGTCCGCTTCACTGGCTGAGCTGGAGCGCATCAAGCACGAGCTGCACCTCGAAGGGGTCGTCTGGCACAGCCGCTTCCAGGGTGTCGCGGTGGACCATCAGCTCATGCGGCCGCTGCTGAAGAAGGTCGCGGAGCTGCGCCTGGTGCCCTTCCTCCACACGAACGGAGAGTCGAACCTGGAGGCGGCCTGGCGGCTGGAGCGGCTCGCCAATGAGTTCCCGGAGATCACCTTCATCGCGTTGGATGGCTTCTGGGGCTCGGCGCACAGCCAGATGGTGCTGGAGATCGCGAAGCGCACGCCGAACATTATTTGGGACAACTCGGGCGGCCACCGACAGGGTTTCTTGCGGAGGTTTGTCGAGGAGGCCGGCTCGCATAAGCTGGTACTCGGTAGCACCTACTACTCATCGCCGCCGAGCTACCGCAAGAACCGAGAGCTGGAAGCGATCCTGGAGTCCGGCATGCGGGAAGAGGACATGGCGAACGTGCTGGCGCTCAACGTGAAGCGGCTGTTCAGGTTGGAGTGACGCACCCCCCCACCCTACCCCTCCCCCTCAAGGGGGGAGGGGACCAGTTCTTTCACCCTCCCCCTCAAGGGCAAGGGGGCAGGGGACTCGCTCCCTCGAGTCCTCCAACTCCTTAAACCCTCCCCCCTCAGCTGGGGAGGGAGTCTTTGAGGCCTTGATCGAGAACATGAGCGGCAGCTTCGGAAAACGTTCCGGAAGCTCCCAGTAACCACGGCTGTCACCCAATTGCTCTGCCCGCTCGGCGAACGCGACGACGTCCCATGCGCAGCAGGGAAACTCGTGGAGGAATTCGATACTGAGGTCGGCGCCGATGAGGGCGTTCACGATGTCGGCCATGCTGTGCTGCCACTCGTGCGTCGGCAGCGTGTTCACCACGGATCGGTCCGCGTAGTCCGAGCCCGATTCCCAGCGCGTGCCGGCCGGATCGTGGAAATAGGAGACCATCGGGGTTAGCTCGGTCGCGCCTTCCTCGATGTCCTCCCGAGTCGGAAACACGCGCGCGAACGGGTGGGCCTCGACGATGTAAAACGTGCCTCCTGGCGCGAGATAGCGCGCAACGGTCTCACCCCAGCGACGGAGATCAGGAAGCCAGCAGAGCACGCCGTAAGAGGTGAACACGATGTCGAACTGTCCGCCGAGCATCTGAGGAAGGTCGTACACGTTCGACTCGATGAATGTGGCGTCGATGCCGCACTCCCTGGCCAACGATCGAGCTAGAGCGATCGCTTTCGGAGAAAAATCGACGCCGGTGACGCTTGCGCCACGTCGCGCCCACGACAGCGTGTCGAGCCCGAAATGGCACTGCAGGTGGAGCAAGGACTTGCCGCGCACATCTCCCAGCTCCTCCACCTCGATAGGGTGGAGGCGACAGCGCCCCGTCTTGAAGTCTTCGATGCCGTACACGTTCGCGCGGGCGTGGAGATCCGTTGCCTCGTCCCAGTGCTGCCGGTTGACGTCCATCGGCGTGCTCATGCTCGCTTCCGTTCCAGAAATGTCACCCTTGAGCGAAGCGAAGGGTCTGGGGGCTCTGAAAACACAGTCGCAGGCTCGCAACTCGATGCCGACCCCAGATGCTTCACAGCGGCTCAGCATGACAGTCTTCACTGTCCATCGGCGGGCCCGAAGGGGCTGAGAGCTCGGGTTTAGCAGCCCGCCCGGTTTGATCCGACGCGCGGCGCTCGATAGCATAGGCGAAATTAGCCACGGGCGAGGAGTTGCTCATATGGTGCACACGGTTCAGAGCCTGCGCGAGCTGGCATCGCAGTGCGAGACGGAGAACACGCGACTCGTCGGCCACCACGACCTGAACGGCATCGGCGATGCCATGCAGATCGTGAAGAAGGACAACTTCGTCTATGTGGCGCACGTAGGCTACAACGACCTGGCGCTCTCGATCCTCGACGTGTCGGACCCGGAGAACCCGAAGCTCCTCCGCCAGATTCCCAAGTCCAAGAACGCCCACAGCCACAAAGTCCAGATCGTCGGCGACATCATGATTCAGAACAGCGAGTACCTGCCCTATGTGAAGAAGGCCGACGACGACGCGCCGATCTGCGGCGTTTACGTCTACGATCTTGAGGATCCCACCGACCCGAAGCAGGTCGGCTTCTACAACGTCGAGGGCCGCCGCGGCGTGCACCGCGTCTGGTTCCGCGACATGCCGTACGCCCACCTCTCAGCGCAGGTGCGCGGCGCGCGAAACCAGGGCTATCAGATCGTCGACCTATCCGACCCGAGCAACCCGACGATGGCGGGCTGCTGGTGGGTGCCCGGCACCTTTCCCGAAGACCCCGACCCCTGGGTAGCGCTCGATCCGGAGCAGCATGAGCTGGCGGTGCACGGCGTCATCCCGCTGGGCAATCGCGGCTATTGCTCGTGCCTGGACGCGGGGCTCGTGATCCTCGATCTGAGCGACCTGAGCGACATCAAGGTCATCAGCCGTCTCAACTGGTGCCCGCCATACGCCGGCTTCGCCCACACCTCGCTGCCGCTTCCCGAGCGCGGCCTGGTGGTGGAGGTGACCGAGGCGCACATGTCGCCCCATGAGCGGGACCGCGATCGGCGCATCTGGATGATCGACATTCGCGACGAGCGCCAGCCGGTGATGATCAGCAGCTTCCCCCGCCCGAAGCCGGCCGCGAAATGGGGAGTTGCGAGCTACTACGATCTGGGCGGGCGCTTCGGCCCCCACAACATCCACGAGAACTACGCCGGGAGCCTGGTCAGCGACCGCATCATCTTCTCGACCTGGTTCAACGGGGGGATGCGCATCCACGACATCTCGAATGCCGACCGGCCCGAGGAGGTTGGCTTCTTCGTGCCGCCGGCGCCCGAAGGGGAGCAGACGATCCAACTCAACGACGTGTACGTGGACAGCGACCGCCTGTGCTACGTGGGCGACCGCATGAATGGGGGCCTCTACATCGCCGAGTACACCGGTCCGCTCGGCCCGAGCTGAGGCATCGAGCTGAGAGTTCCGAGTTCCGCCGCTATCGGCGGGCCGGCTGAAGCCTGAGAGGCGCACTTACACGATTCGTGCGTGTCACACGGAAGGCCCATTCGCGGCGACTGAGCGGATCAAACGGCACGTTGACCGCTTCCTCGACGAGGCTGAAGGAGCGGTCGCGGGCTCCGACTGAGAGCTCGTCCGCCAGCGCGCCCGTCAAGTAGGCCGCGCTGCTACTCCCCGCCCATCCGCTGCGCCGGCAGGAGGTCTTCGGCCTTCTTGTCCCCCGCTCGGCGGAAGGACCGTCGGCTGATTGGGCTCTCCTTCACTGGAGTCGTGGCCACCTGGTAGAGCACGGTCGGCTCGTCCGTCTCGTTGGCGAGCTGGTAGTAGTGGCCGGCGTTGATGTGGACCAGTTCACCCGGCTTCAACTTGATCTCCTCGTCGGGGTTGATGCCGCGAATCGTCAGCTCGCCCTGCCACACCATGAAGATGTGCTCCGAGCCCGGGTGGCAGTGCATCTCGTCGCGCATACCGGGCTTGTAGTAGTTGAGGGCGATGTTGGCGCGCTTGTTGCGGGTCAGAGCGATGTAGGAACCCCGCTCGCGAGGCCTAGCGTTGTCGGGGATGCTGACCACCTGCCAGCTCGCGGTGGTGAGCTTCTGCTTCTTCGAAAGTTCCTCGGGTTCGCCCCTCCCGATGATGCTGTCGTCCACGAACTCCCGGATCGCTGCCATGGTTGCCTCCCGAGTGCTGCGTTGGCGAGATTATAGGGCCGGCGGGGTGAGCGCCTCTCTGCCGGCGGCGTAGTGCCGCTTCCAGGTGGTCCGCCAGTCGTCAGGAGCCGCGATCAGTGCGTCCACCGCGCCCAGGAACGGGAAATAGTTAGCGGCGGGATCTCGCACGACATGCGGGGCATCGTCGCCGGCCCGAATGTCGCTAATGGCCTTCAGCAGCTGCAGCCGCTGCATCACGATCGCCTTGTCCGACCACGCGACGTGCTCCTGCGTTCGATCCTGGATTGCGCCCGCGGTCTCGGTGGCCAGCTTGTCGTGCACGACGAAATTGAAGCCGATGCCCGCCCAGGTCCGGGTGCTCATCTCCTCGCGGTCCTGCAGGTAGCGGTTGGCCCCGGTCCGGGTCAGGTGGTAGTCAGGCAGTGTCTCTTCGGACCGCTGGTCATAACGGACTCGGTCGATGGCAGCCGTGCGGCTGAAGCTGATCGTGTACTTCCAGTGGTGCGTGTCGTCGATGGGCACGTGCCATTCACGCTGTATCCCTCAGAACGCCCACCGCCGGGGAACGCAGAGAGGTTCGGGTAGATGAAGTTCGAGATCCGGAGATAACGTCCGTCAGGGTCGGCCTTGCGGACAGCAAAGATGCGCAGGCCGAAGTCAGTTGCCTCAACTTCGAGCTCGGGCCCCGCGTCGGTGTAGAGGGCGTCCGTCGACGCGCCCGCCCCGAGACCGTTGTCCTCCCGTCTCCAGTTGACCCGGTGCAGGATCCCCAGGTGGACCGGGTCAATGTTGCCCTCGTTGCCCTGAAGGTAGTTGCAGTCCATGTGCGCCTTGGTGCTGGTCCGGCGCTCGTCGGGCGCCGTGAGGAACTCGTAGTCGGGGAGGAGGGGCGGCTCGCCGGGGCCGAGGTAGGCCAGGATCATGCCGCCGGCCTCGCGGCATGGGTACGCGGGGTGGCGGATGCGTTCGTGGAAGGGCCTGCCCTGAGCCTGCCGAAGGATGCTGCCGGCCGGCTCGCCGGGCTGCTCCAGGCAGCGGCCGCCGATGTCGTAGAGCCAGCCGTGGTAGATGCACCGCAGCCCCCCCCCGCCTCCAACCGCCCGTAGCTGAGGTCGGCCCCGCGGTGAGAGCAATGGAGCCCGAGGAGGCCCGGCCGCCCCTGCTCGTCTCGGAAGAGCACCAGCTCTTGGCCCAGCAGCGCGACGGGAACGGGCGCCCCGCCCCGCGGTAGCTCCTCCGATAAAGCGGCCGGCTGCCAGTAGCGCCGCATAAGATCGCCGCCGGGCGTCCCGGACCCGGTCCGGGTCAGCAAGTCGTTCTGCTCTCTCGTCAGCATGCCGCGCACCTCCGGCGAGTCAAGATTTCATTGAGAAAAAGACCCGCCGTGGTGGAACGATAGCACGCGGGGGGAAGCCGGCAACAGCGCATCTACGCGCGCCGGCACGGCACAAGCCTCAGAGCACGTCCCACTCGTGCACGTTGCGCGTGAAGGTGCCATAGAGCTGGGCTCCTTCGGCGCCGCCTTTGAAATCATCCAGCGCCTTGATGCCCTTGCGCACCGCGGGCGTTGTCGGATTGAAGTAGAGCAACAACAGAGGCAGCTCCTCGGCCATCAGGTCTGAGATCGCTCTGATCGCCTGTTCCCGGTCGGCGACGGTGATGCTCTGGCGATACTGGTCGATGAGCGGATCCATTCGAGGGTTGATGTAGTGGCCACGGTTGGTGCCCGAGTAGTTCGGCGGCACTGCGGATTGGCGGGAATCGACCCGGTTCAGAATCGAATCGCCATAGCCCGCGGCTGACGTCTCAAAGACCGGGTAATTGGAGCGGTACTCTCGGTCGCGTACTCGCGCCCCGGGGATGACGTGTTGCTCGGCGACCCCTACGCCGACCTGCCTGAAATAATCCGCGATGATCGCGATCTCTCGATCGCCCCCCTCAGTCGTCCACAACCTGACGGAGAACCGCTGCCCATCCGAGCCGACGAGGCTTCCATCTGCACCCCGGCTCCAACCGAGGTCGCGCAGCAGGGACGTGGCGCGCGCCGGATCATAAGCAAAGTGGGCGAACCCATCCTTCACGGCATCGTGGAGCCGATCACCCGACGGGAGCAGCGAGTTGGCGGCGAACTCTCGATGGCCGTGCTGGACGACCTCCGAAGTGGCCGCGCGATCGATGGCGGTCATCAGCGCCCGGCGCACGCGCGGATCGAGCAGGGCAGGCGCTTCCTGGATGCGCGGATCAAATTGTGGGGCAAGGAAGCGCGTTGTGCCGGTGCCGAGGTAGACGGTGCCCGCGCCCGACTTGTCCCAGGCTTCCTTCAGATCGAGGCCGAGGTCCGCGCCCAGGGAGTTGTCCATGAGCACGTCGACGCTGCCGGCCAGTGCCGCCGAGTACAGCGCGATCTCGTCGTTGAAGACACGGACGATGATGCGATCGACTTTCGGACGGCCGAGGAAGTAGCCCTCGTACGCCGAGAACTCGATCTCGGAGCCAGGTCGGAACTCGGCGAGACGGAACGGCCCCAGGTGCACGAACTCGGTCGTCCAGTAGGGGAGGTTGATGAACCCGAGCGGGTCGAGGCCGCGGTAAGGCTGTTCTAGCAGGTGCCGTGGCAGCGGCCAGAAGGCGCGCAGCCCGATGGAGTCGGCCTGGTAGTAGTGTGCCTTCCAGAAGATGACGAAAGTGTAGTCATCCGGCGCTTCGGCGGCCGCCATCTGCGTGGTGGCTTCGAGATTGAGCTGGGGAACGTTGGGGTCCTTGGCCAGCTCGTACGTAAAGAGGAGATCGCGAGCCGTGAACGGGGCGCCGTCATGCCAGGTGACGTCGCGGCGGAGCGGGTAGGTCGTCTTCATCCGCCCGTCCGGTAGCAACTCGATGGACCCATCGTCGAGGGACGGCACGCGGGCCGCCAGCCGCGGTATAGGGCGTCGAACGTCGCGGTCGGAGGTCACGAGCCCCTGGGCATACACCTCATTCACCGACTGCCATCCGCCGGCCGTCGTGTTGCTACCGGCTATCGGTAGAACCAGCACGGCGTTCGACACCGCCAGCACGATGGTCTTGACTCGCGTGCTGCTCCCGCCGGTTGAGCCGCCGTTGGCCGGCGGCGCCGGCGAGGAGCTCGGGGCGCACGCTGACAATATCAGGGCAGCCCCCGCCAGGAGCCAACTGGTCCTCCACATCGCGGTCTTCACCATCGCGTGCGCGATCATGGGGAGGGGGAGAGAGCTGGTTCCCTCCCCCCTTGAGGGGGAGGGCTAGGGGGGGAGGTACGCCCACGTTCATGCGAAATATCCATTACCCGCGGGCCTCGGCCCAGTACGGGGGGTTCTCGCCGCGGATCGCGGCCATCCCTGGCACGACCTCGTAGAGGGACGCATCGCCCGCCGCGAACTTGCCACGCGTGAAATGGAACTCGTTGTTGTCCCAGTCCGAGAAGTTCTCGCCCCGGCGGTTCGGGTCGCCCCACTCGCCGCGCAGCACCGAGCCCGGGTGGCTGGTGAACGGCTCGACGAGCTGACGGCGCGTCTCGAGGTCGGGCGCATCCTTGTAGCCCGCGTACTTGCGACCGTCCTTCGTGCCTGCCCAGACACGCGCATACGCCTCGTCCCAGTGCTCGGTGCGGATCGTGAGCGCGGTGTGCACGCCGAACCACTGCGAGCCGCCCCGCGTCTCGGCGTCATGGGCGATCTTCCGGAAGATGATGCGCCCGCCGCCTACCTGCCGAAAGACGAGTAGGTCCTCCGGGATGTCGGCGCTGTGGATCGGGTCCAGCGCCATCAACTCACCGTGGAAGCGCAGGGTGCGGTCGAGGTCGCGGCTCTCGAGGACGACGTGGCTGATCCGGCCAAGGCCCGTCGGGTTGCCGCTGTCCATCGCGCCCGGCGGGAGCGAGCGCGGAGCCCACAGCTCGTACTCGTTGGCGTCGGGATCGCGAAAGTAGACGACTGTGCCCTCGTCCCCGCCGTCGGAGATGCGCATCGGGTCTGAGTGCTCGACGCCTTGCTCGTCGAAGCGGCGGAGGTGGCCCTCGATATCTTCCGGCCGCACGAAAAAGCCGTAGCGGGGCAACCCCTGGCCCAACGGCCAGGGCGAGGGCAGCATGTCGAGCTGAAGGAAGCCGCCGATCTCGTGGCGGCCGACGTCGTAGAAGCTGCGGATATAGCCGCCGCGATTGTATTGGACCGTCGAGAGGCCACCCTTATGGGCGACTCGGCCGCCGAGCGTGCCCTCGATGAACTTCTCCCACTTGATCATGTCGTTCGTCGGGGCGACGAAATGATCGATCCAGTGCACCGCTCCGGGTCGGACATCGCTTTCCATGGTGTGGTCCTCCCTCGGCGCTTCGGTCGGGCCGTCCACACCCCACACTAGCGCATGATGGCCCGTGGCACAAGAGGAGCTGCCAGCACGAACCAGGTCTGTTCCCTGCGTCAGGAGGACCACGCGGCCGTTGATGAGCAATACGGGGGAGATCCAGGCCGCGGGTCTTGAGCGCCCGCCTCACGCCAGAGGTCTTTCGTGCCATCGTCGCACTCGTCCCGGACGCCTGGCTCGACGACCCCACCTTCTCCAGCCCGGACGAGCGCCGGGCCGCACGACGGCGTCAGCAAAATTGATGGGCTCAACGAGCCCGACGTAGACTCGAGCCGTCTCTTCTGTGGACGGAATCGATAGATGAGTGGATTGGATAAGCCCATCGTCATCGCGCAGTCGGGCTACCACGTCGGCCATGAGCGATCGTGGCGAGCGGCCGAAGAACAGGGTTTTGTGAAAGAGGAGGGCCTCGAACGCTACGTTTATGAGCCAGGGGGCCTGGTCCCCGCACGATTCGAGTCCGAAGCGCTCGGCCTCCAGATGTGGGAGCGCGGCGTGGACATCGCCACCGCCGTCAACGTCTGGTCGGCTGTCATTCAGCGCGCTCGTGGCGAAGACGTGTTCATCGTTGGGGGCTGGCGCACGATGTTGGCCCCAAAGCTGATCGGGGCAAAGGGCATTACTCGCCCTGAACAGCTTCGCGGGTCGAAAAGCATGGTCCGCGATACCGCGGGGATGGGCTATCTCGGTGTCGCGACGGCTTTGCGGAAGTTTGGAGTTGGTCCCGAGGATATCGAATGGATCAAGAACCCGTTCGCTGGCTACGGCAGCGATCCGGGGATGCTGGACCGACTCCGCTCCGGCGAGTTGCAGTTTCTCCCGCTGGGCGGTGATGACGCCGATCGGCTTGTGAGCGAAGGGCACGCTGTGGTCCTTGACCTGGAAGACTTCTACCGGCGAGGGGGGGCCTGGCCTACCGGTCGGGTAATCGTCGCCACCGCGCAGACCATTGAAAAGCGCGGCGAGGAGCTGAGGGCGTTCCTCCGGGCCAGCCTGCGCGGTTTCTGGTTCGTCGAAGACCCCGGGAATCACCGCTACATGTACGACCTCGAGACGCGCCTGCGCCAGAAGACATTCAATGAAGACGAGCGGCGGTTACGGATGCTGAAAGACGAGAATCCGCCGCCGGCGGAGGACGGCCGCCGACGCATGGGCCCTATGGTCATGGACGGCCTCGTATCGCGCGCTGGGCTCGCGGGTGTGATCGAGAGCATGGCGCAATTCGGAGACCTCGAACGTTCGATCGACGTCGACGATGTTCTGAAAGACGCGGCATCGATAGATGCTTTCCGGAAGCTGCTCGACAGGGGTCTCATTGATCGCGAGGAGCTGCAGCAGTGGAGAAATGCAAGGGGCTACTAACGGGCGGACCAGGGCGGAATGTCATGCCGAGGAGTCATGGGCCTTCGGGCCGCCCCGAAGGCCCATGAAAACCGCTCATGGTGAGCTTGTCGAACCATGCGGCGAACGTTGCCGACCCCCAGGCTCGTCCTTCGACAGGCTCAGGATGAGCGGTATTGAGGGAGGGGAGCGCCCTCACCCTAACCCTCTCCCAAGAGGGCGAGGGGATTTCGCCTTCGGCTCAGAACGTCACGCGGCGCTCAGCGTGGCGAAAACACGGGGCTCCTGTCAATAGCAGGGTGATTGGTGATATTGCTCACAGCCGACCCATCGGCATTCATGATATAGACGTCGGGGTTGCCGAGGCGATCCGCCTCGAAGGCGAGGAGCGAACTGTCGGGCGACCAGGTGGCAGTGTCATCGTTGGCCCAGGGGTAGTTCGTCACGTTCCTCACATTCGAGCCGTTGGCATTCATGGTGTAAATTTCCCAGTTGCGGGCCTGGCGGTCGGAGTGAAAGGCGATCCTCCCATCGGGCGCCCACGTCGGCTTGCGGTCCTGATCGGGGTCGTTCGTCATGTTCCTCTGATTCGACCCGTCGGCATTCATGATGTAGACCTCGTAGTTCCCGTCGCGGAGCGACTCGAAGACGATCTGCCTGCCATCGGCCGACCAGGAGGGAGCCTCGTCAGCGCCCGGGACGTCGGTCAGCTGGATGATCCCCGTGCCGTCGATATTCATGACGTAGATCTCAAAGTCGCCGGTGCGGTCGGACTCGAAGGCAATCTTCGTCCCATCGGGCGACCAGGAGGGGGAGATGTCCATCGCGATGTTGTTGGTGATGTTGGTCACACCCGAGCCATCGGCGTTCATGATGTAGATGTCGAAGTTGCGGGTGCGGTCGGACTCGAAGACGATCTTCGTCCCGTCGGGCGACCAGTCAGGGCTCACGTCCTCGCTCGGGTGGTTAGTCAGGTTGACCAGCCCGGTCCCATCGATATTCATCGCGTAGATTTCCATGTTGCGGTTCCGGTCGGTCTCGAAGAGGATCCTGAGTGCCTGGTTCGCCGCCGTAAGCGCGAGCCCGCCGACCTGCGCTGCCGCGAACCCCTCGCCGTCGACCTGCGCTGCCGTGAACCCTGCCTCGCCGTCGACCTGCGCCGCCGTAACCGCCACGTCGCCGCTGACCTGCGCGGCGGATGGGATCGCGAACGCCATGACCAGGCTCAGCGCCAGAAGGCGTCCAAACCGTCGGACGTGGTGAACCGTACTGGGCAAAAACATGAGTGTCATTCCTCCTAGAGATGGGTGCTGCAGGATGGGAATTAGGCCGATACGCGCTTTCCGCTCACACACCGTGGCGGCGGATTTCAGGGTATGGACGCAGGGATCAGATCTCCCATTGTCCTCCCAGGTGGAACGTAGGCCGGCTCATTCTATACAGCCCCGCGTTTGTTGCAGCCATCACGTTGGGCTCCTGTGATAAGACTGGGACGCCCAGCAAGACGAGCACTGCATGAAGTGATCTCCTCACGCCAGCGCTTCGCCGGCAATCCACCTTCGGTCCTACTAAACGCGCGCGCCGG
The DNA here is from genome assembly GCA_964417895.1 of uncultured Chloroflexota bacterium. Classification (GTDB taxonomy): domain Bacteria; phylum Chloroflexota; class UBA6077; order UBA6077; family SHYK01; genus CAYQJS01. The sequence continues at coordinate 65,401 of CAYQJS010000018.1, forward strand.
GCGGTTTGTTACAAGCCCGCTGCGCCGGGGCGCGACCGTGCATTATGCCATAGCGGCGCCAGGAGCCGCAGCACGGCGCCTCCCGAAACGCAGGTACATGCTGGGTACCACGAGCAGGTTGAGCACGACCGACGTGATCAGGCCACCCAGAATGACGATGGCCATGGGGTGCTCGATCTCGTGGCCGGGGATAGAGCCGGCAATCGCCAGGGGCACCAGGGCCAGTCCTGTCGCCAGCGCGGTCATCAAGATGGGCGCCAGCCGTTCTCGCGCCCCGCGCACCACCAGCTCGGGCCCAAAGGGCTCGCCTTCCACATCTTCCAGATGCTGATAGTGACTGATCATCATGATGCCGTTGCGAGTCGCGATCCCCAGCACCGTGAGCAGCCCGACGAGCGACCCAAGCGACAGCGTGCCATGGCTGAAGAAGTAGGCCGCAAGCAGGCCGCCCACCAGGGCCCACGGCAGGGTCACGAAGGTGAGCAGCGACATGCGCCAGCTCCCGAAGGACGTCAGCAGGACGAAGAAGATCGCGACGACGGCCGCGAGCCCGGAGGCCAGGAGACGCCCCTGGGAAGCCTGCCGCTCGGCGAACTCTCCCAGCACCTTCGCGTTGTACTCCAGAGGGAACTCGACTCTCAGCAGGGCACGCTCGACGTCGCCCGCCACGGAGCCGAGATCGCGCCCCTTCACGTTCATTTGCACGTCTTGTTTGCGCGACAGGTTCTCCCGAGAGATGCTGTTCTCAGTCGGCAGGATGTCTACGTCGGCCACATCCTGCAACCGCACCTGGCCACCCCGTGGCGTATCGAGCACCATCTCGCGAATATTGGTCAGATTGTCGCGTGCTTCGGGCGGGGTCCACACGTGCACGCCGTAGACCTTCCCCTCTCGGTGGATATCGCTGACTTCGAGGCCCGCCAGGAACGTGCCCGCCTGCCGCTGCACGTCGCCCGGCTTGATCCCATACTCCTGGGCTCTCGCCAGGTCCACCTTGACCTGGATGTGGGGGATCTCAACGTGAACCTCCACTTTCAGATCGGCCACGCCCTCGATTCCCGAGAGGGCGTTCTTAACCTCCTCCGACTTGGCGCGCAGGACGCGCGTGTCCGGGCCGGAAATGCGCACGACGATGGCGTCGCTGGCTCCGGTCAGCACCTCTCGGATTCGCTCTTTCAAGTACGTCTGCACGTCGCGAACCAGCCCGGGGTAGCCGTCGACGGTCTCCTGAATCCGGGCCAGCGTCGCATCGTAGTCGACCTTGGGATCGACGCTGATCCAGTTCTCGGCGAAATAGATCCCGTAGGGTTCATCCGCCGCTATCGCGCGGCCGATGTGGGCTCCGAAGTTGCGGACTCCCGGGATCTGCCGCAGCTCCTTGCTGGCCTGCGTGACGATCCGGGTGGTCTCCCCAGCGGAGCTCCCGGGGTTGGCCAGCCAGTGCATGAGGAAGTCCCTCTCCTTGAACTCGGGGAGCAGCTCCGACTTGAGGAACGGCCACACCGCTACGCCGGCCAGCACGATGGCGATCACGGTCGCGTAGGCCAGGCGGGGCCTGTGGATGGTCCGGTTGAGGACCCAGTCGTACCCGCGCTGCAGCCAGGCGACGAGCGGTGGGATCGCGCGACGCTCCAGCGGCGCGCCGGGCAGAAGAATCAGGCTGAGTGCGGGCGTGACCGTGAGGGCGACGACCAAGGACGCGCCCACCGCCAGCGCATAGGAGGACGCGAGCGGCTGGAAGAACGAGCCCGACAGGCCCTCGAGGAAAAACACCGGCACCAGAGCCAGCAAGATGATCAGCGTCGCGTAGACGATGGCGCCTCGCACCTCGAGTGAGGCATCGAGAATGATGCTTGGAACCGACCGGTCGCTTCCCTCCCTCCGCGCCTGGCGGAGGCGCCGCAGGATGTTCTCGATGTCGATGATGGCGTCGTCGACCACGACACCCACGGCTATCACCAGCCCGGCCAGGATCATCGTGTTGATTGTCGTTCCTCTGAAGTAAAGAACGACCCCAGCCGCCACCAGCGATATGGGGATCGCGACGAAGCTGATGAACGCCGTGCGCCACTCGAAGAGAAAGGCGATAAGCACGAGAATCACGAGGAGACAACCGAAAAGCAGCGCGCGGGTGAGGTTCTCTATTGACAACTCGACGAAGCTCGCCGGCCGAAAGATGGTGGAGTCAATGTCTATCCCGGGAAGACCGGGCTTCAGCGCCTCGATCGCCGCCTCCACTCCCCGACTCACCTCGAGGCTGTTGCCCCAGGGAAACTTCTCGACGACGAGCAGGAGACCGGGCCCGTCGTTGATGACAGCATCCCCGATGAGAGGCCAGGTGCCCCACACCACAGGGCCGAGGTCACCCAGGCGGAGAGCCGTGCCGTCGTTCTTCAATCTCGCATTGACCGCCATCTTGGCGAGCTCTTGCGGCGTGTTTTCCACGTCAGTGCTGGCGGGCTCGTGCCGCACCATGAGCCTCTGGTTGGGCGTATCGATGAACCCCCCGGTGCGGGCCTTCGCCGAGCGCTCGTTGTGCAGCAAGCCGGTTTCAAGCGCTGACGAGGTGACCTGCATCACCTCATAGAGCGGAACGTCGTAGGCGCGCAGCAGCTCGGGATCGGCCTGGACCTGGAGCTGCTTCAGCCGCTCACCCCACATGGCCACGTTGGCCACGCCGGGCACCTGCATCATCTTCCATCTGATCGTCCAGTAGGTGATCATCGACAGTTCCATCACGGAGTAGTCCTTCGAGGAAACGCCGATTTTCATGGCCCGGCTCGTCGCCGAAAGCGGCGGCAGCATGTGGGGAGCGATGCTGAGCGAGGGGGGTAAGGCTCTTATCCCGATGGCCAGGCGCTCGGACACGAGCTGACGCGCAAGCATCAGGTCCATCCCGACCGCGAAGATCAGCTTGATCTGGCACAGCCCGGGAACCGACTTGGAGCGCAGGACAGCGAGGCCAGGCGTACCGTAGAGCGCCTGCTCCAGCTGAATTGTGATCAGCTCCTCGATCTCTTCGGTGTTCGCGCCCCAGCTTTCGGCCTGAATCTCCACCAGTGGCGGGGCAAACTCCGGGAAGACGTCCACCGGCATTCTCGGCAGGACGATGGCGCCGAAGAACAACAACACCACCGAGAGAAAGACGACGATGAATCGATAACGGAGACTCGCGTCAACGATGAAACGCATCATGGCCGGTGACCTCCACCCAGGCGCGATCTACGCCCAGGGCAACCTGATTGATCGGCGTGGGCTCACTTTCCCGTCCGGAACTCAGCACCGTACAGCTCGGTCGCCCCAACCGCCACGATCTGGGTGCCAGCGGGCGGCCCTTCCCTCAAGACCGCGCGATTCCCGTCTATGTAGTCGACAACCGCCCGACCGCGAACGAAGACCCGGGGCTCCGGGTTCGTATACACCCAGGTCTCGCCGTTGATCTCGTAAACCAGCGCGGAGTAGGGGATGGCCTTCCGCATGCCGCTGCCCTTGAGAGCAACCTCGACCATCACCTTTTCCGCGGGGCCGAAACCGTGGTCGACCCCCTGTAGCGTGAAGTCGACCGGTATCTGCAGTACGGCTGCCGCCGGCCCAGCGACGAGCGATACCGGAGGCGCCGGCACAGGCTGCGCGATGACCGTCCGGGCCGGGACACCGGCGGACACTTTCCCAGGCAGGACGCGAACCGGGACCGTTGCGTCCAATGCCTCGTAATCACTGACGCTCAAGCGCACGCGCACCGCGAATACGCCCGCCGGCTGAAAGATCTCCCCCCCAATCAGGCGCTTCCGCGTCGTCTGCTCCTCCCGGAGCGGCGCGACCTCGATGCCGAGCCGCTTGACCGCGTCATCGGTCAACGTCAGCCGCTTGAAGCTCGATCCCTCGATCGGCTCGATCTTCACGGCCTGGACCTTTGCCGCTGCTGACGGCCCGCCGCACGCCACGACCTGGAGACCGACTATGCCCAGTGCCACGACACCCCAGAGATTACGGTGCTGCATCGCCCCCTCCCGAACTTGTCTTTTCGCGATCATCGAACGTACCCATAGCTCTGCAATCTCAGCGATCCGCTTTCAACCAACCCTACCCCGGGCGCAAATACCTTCCGATCCATGACCCCCGGCTCCAGCTCGGATGACTCGATCATTACCACGCAGTTCTGGAATATCCCAGCCGGAGTCGTCACCGTCACCAAGGTGCCGATCACTTCGGCCCGATCCTCGGCAATGCCTGGGGCAACTTCCTGGTAGTACTTCATCCCAACCAAGGGATCCCCGGGCATAATCAAGCCTGGATTGCCATCCCTGTACGCCAGCCACGAGCCATCATGACTCACAAGCCGACCGTTCTCGTAGATGTCGACGTCCTCGCCGAAATAGAACACGTCGCCAGTCGCTGGATCGAGAGCGAAGTAGTTCAGCGCCACCTCAGCGAGCACACCGAACTCTTCACTTCGTTCTTCGACGACGCGAGTCGTCACGCCACCTATCTCTTTCGTTTCATCCAGCACCGTGATGGTGACCTTTTCATTGCGCGATTCCAACACCATCTGATATCCCGGATTGAGCACGAAGTAACGGGATTCTCCCGTATCCGTCAGCGACCGCTCGGCAACGCCGAACTCGGTTTGCCACTCCTGGAGCGCAACGCTAGAGGAAACGCCAGCACTGGAAGCGAATCCCGCGACGAGCGCCGTTATCGCGACGACGGCGACAATCATCCCTCTCCTACCGCAGTGGGAGAGGTTAGGTGAGGGCCCTTCCGCCGTTGGCACTCTGAACCAGTGCAGATGCTTGCCTGGGTCGTGGGTCGCCCTCACCCTCCCCTCTCCCATTGCGATGGGAGAGGGACCGCTCCGACTCATCATGCAGCCAGCCCCAAGTCGCGCCTAGGGCTCGCCGTCCCCCGAAAACGCAGGTAGATGGCGGGTAGAACGAACAGGTTGAGCAGGGTCGCAGTGACCAACCCGCTCAGAATGACGATGGCCATGGGGCGCGCAATCTCATGGCCGGCGATGTCGCCGAAGAGGAGGAAGGGCACGAGGGCCACCGCGGTCGCGACCGCGGTCAGCAAGATCGGCGAGAGCCGTTCCTGCGATCCCCGCATGAGGAGCCCTGGCCCGAAGGAGCCTCCCTCCTGTTCGAGGCGCTGATAGTGACGAATCGTCACGATTGCGTTCCGCGCAGCGATCCCCAGCACCGTGAGAAGGCCGAGGAGCGAGGCGAGCGATAGCGCGCCGCCGCCGTTGAGCAAGAACGCCGCCAGCAAACCACCCACCAGGGCCCATGGCAGCACCACGATGGCGAGCAACGCCAGCCCCCAGCTCTGAAAGGCTGCCTGCAGGAGGAGGAAAATCCCGATGGCGGCGACAATCCCAACCACGACCAAGCGCTGCTGGGCGGCCGCCCGCTCCTTATACTCGCCCAGCACCTGAGCGTGGTACTCCAGCGGGAACTGGATTCTCTCGATAGCCTGCTGCACCTCGCTGGTAACGGCGCCAACGTCGCGGCCGCGCGTATTGAAGCTCACGTCGATGCGACGCGACACGGCTTCGCGGTTGAGTGTGTTCAGCTGCGGCACGACACGAACATCCGCCACGTCCCCGACGCGCACGTGACCACCCCTGGGCGTGTCGATCAGGAGGTCGCGAACGCTGCTCAGGTTCGCTCGTACCCCGGGCTGGCCCCACACCACCACCTCGAACACCTTCTGGCCCTCGAACATGCTGCCAACTTGGAGGCCGTTCACCAGGGTGGCCGCCGCCCGGCGCACGTCGCCCGGTTTGAGTCCGTGGGGCTCGGCCTTGGCGAGATCCACCCTGATCGAGATGTGCGGCTCCTCGACCTGCTGCTCCACGCGCAGATCGACGACACCTCCGACCCGGGAAATGGCCTGTCTCACCTCCTCCGCCTTAGTGCGGAGCACGGGCAGCTCGGCGCCATAGATGCGCACCACGACGTCATCCGCCGATCCCGTGACGACCCTCCTCATTACCTGCTGCGAATAGGTCTGCGTGCTGTGAGTGAGGCCAGGGTAGCCGTCGAGGGTGTTCGCGACGGCTGCCGCCGTCGCATCATAGTTGGCAGCCGGATCGATGGTGACCCAGAGCTCGGCAGAGTTGATTCCGACCACCTGGTCGCCCAGGAGAGCGCGCCCGACGTGGGCGCTGACGGCGCGGACCCCCGGGATGTTCCGCAGCTCACGACTTGCGTCATTGGTAATCCGGAGCATTGCCGGGTGTGAGGTGCCGGGTGCGCCTTCCCACTGGACGAGGAGCTGCGGCTCCTTGAACGGCGGAACCAGCGGCTGCTGTCCGAAGAATGGGAACGCCACGAGGCCGGCCAACCCCACGGCCACCGCGGCGACGTTCAGGCCCGGCGCACGGATGGCCCACGCGAGCGCCCGCTCGTAGCGAGCCTGGAGCCACCGGACGAGCGGAGGCTCGCCGGCGTCCCGCGGCGCATTCCCCAGGAGCAAGAGGCTCAGCACGGGTGTGACGGTCAACGCGACCACCATTGATGCGAGCACGGCGGCCCCAAAGGTCAGGCCGAGCGGCCGGAGAATCGCACCGTTTACCCCCTCTAGGAAGAGGAATGGCGCCGCCGCCACGAGCACAATCAGGGTCGCGAATACCAGGGGCGCGCGAACCTCGCTCGCGGCCCCGATGACGATGGCCGCGGCCGACCCGTCCCCACTCTCCGTGCGACGCTGAGCCAGGCGTCGCGCGATGTTGCGGACGTCGCCGATCGCGTCGTCGATGACGACGCCGAGGGCTATCACCAGACCCGCCAGGACCATCACATTGGCCGTAGTTCCCCGCAGGTTCAGTACCAACAGGGCGGCGAGCAGCGACAACGGGATCGCCACGGCGCTGATCACAACGACGCGCCAGTTGCGGAGAAAGGCGAAGAAAACCAGGACGATGAGAATCGCGCCGACGAGCGCCGTCCGGGTCAGATTGCCGAGGGCCGATTCTACGAAGCTTGCCGGCCGAAAGACCGTGGCGTCGACTTCGACGTTGCCCTCCCGAAGACCGGGCGCAAGGGTGGCGAGCGTCGCTTCCACCGCCCGAGTCACTTCCAGTGTGTTGCTTGACGGAAACTTCTCGACGACGAGCAGGATGCCGGAGCCGTTGGGAAGGAGAGCGTCGCCGATGACGGGTGGGTAGGACTCGACCACCTCGGCCGCGTCGGCCAGGGTCAGCCCGACCGCGCCTCCAGCTGAGCCCAGGCGCTGCTCGATGGCTACCTTGCCCAGATCAGCCGGGGCTGATATGGGCAACACGTGGCGTACCTCGAGCCTCTGCTGGGGGCCATCGATCCACCCTCCGGAGCCAGGCGTCGTCGCCTTCAGCCAACTGAGAGGCGACACCCAGAACGCGTTGCCGGCGGTCTCGACGATCTGGTCGAGGGACAGACCGAGAGCTGACAACCGTTCGGGGTCCACTAGCACCTGCAGCTGGCGCTCGCGGTGGCCCCACATGACCACGTTCGCCACGCCGGTCGCGCCCATGAGCGCAGGGCGGATCTTCCAACGGGCGAGGACACCCAGCTCGACGGGGGACAACGTTTTTGAGGAAAGCCCGACCATCATGACTCGGCTGGTCGCCGAGAGGGGTTGAAGGATGACCGGGGGCGCGGACACGTTCGGCAGCAGATGCGCCAGCAACAGGCGCTCCTGGACCAGCTGGCGGGCATTGATGAGGTTGGTCCCCGGCTCGAAATAGAGGGTGACCGAGGCCATTCCAGGAACAGACTTCGAGCGAATCGTGTCAACCCACGAGACGCCGGTGAGCATCTCCTCCAGGTTGAGGGTCACCAGGCTTTCCATTTCAGAAGTGTTGAGCCCGAGCGCCTCAATCTGGACCTCTACGAACGGCGGCGCGAACTCGGGCAGCGTGTCCAGCGGCATGCCGCTCAGCTGGCGAACGCCGGCGAACACCACCAGGGCGGCGACCACGACCACGATGAATCGGAACTGCAGGCTCAACGAGATAATCCCACGCATCATGACCCCCGATGTCGCTGTGTGCTCATTGTGACGGCTCCTATAACGCGATCCCCGCTGACCTGTTTCCGCTTCCGCAATTCGCCCGCGGCTCGTTCTACGTCAAAAATCCGGGCGACCCGGAGATTTATGGATGCCCGACCCTTACGACGCATGAGTTTGCCCTCGGTCTTCTTTTCGGTGGGTTTTGCTACGCGCTTCGGTGAGGCGAGTTCCGAGCGGCATAACGAGCAAGCCGCATTGTATTAAGAATCCTTAATTTTGTCCAGCCCTGTTTGCCCTCGGTCTTCCTTCCACTGGGTTTGTTCCGGGTTTCGGTGAGGTGATTCCGGGGGGAGCATATAACAGGCAAGCCGCATTGTATTAAAGATTGTTAATTTTGTCCAGCCCTGTCCTTGTACCAATACCCTCTCAGTCGGCCGAACTCCCATCGGCCCCGACGGCTGGCCGCTGACCTGGGGGCACCCTACGTTCCGTATTTTCCCCGTACGGGCAAGCGAAAAGAAACTGGGGAACACCCAAGTAAAGGACTACGCGCCGCTAGCTATACGCGCCATGCGGTATCCTCGCGTCGCGGGTTCGGGCGCGAGGCCGTGGCAGGCTTGTCATCCTGAGCGACAGCGAAGGATCTGCCGACAGATGCTTCGCCCGTGGCTCAGCTTGACCATTCGTCTATCCGCTCCGGCTCACCATGGCTGTTCATCTCACAAATGAGGAGGGAACAGTGGCCACACTCACCGAGCTCCGATCGATGCAGGCGGAGAGCGACACCTGGAACACGCGGCTGATCGGCCATTCCGACATGAACGGCCGAGGCGACGGTATGCAGGTGCTCAAGGTCGGCCGCTACGCCTACGTTGCGCACCTGGGCACGACCGACGCCGCGCTGTCGATTCTGGATTGCGCCGACCCGTCGAGCCCGCGGCTCGTCCGCCAGACGCAGCACCCGCCGAAGACGCACCGCCACAAGGTGCAGATCGTAGGCGACGTCCTCATTCAGAACAGCGAAGCCGCCACCTACTACCCGTCTGCACCGGACGACGTGCCTGTGACCGGCCTGAAGGTGTTCAGCATCGAGGACCCGACCGACCCCAGGGAGATCGGCTTCCACGCGGTGCCAAGCAGCGGCGTGCATCGCATCTGGTACAGCGAGGAGCCCTACGCCCACATCGCAGCCTGGGTACCGAATTCTAACGAGCGCGCCTACCAGATCGTCGACCTCTCCGAGCCCTCGGCGCCACGCATGGCGGGCGCATGGTGGGTTCCCGGCACCGATCCGGAGGACGAAGACCGCTGGGAGCCGCTGGACCCGAAAGCGCGCTATCAGGTGCACGGCGTCATCCCACACGGCGACCGAGCGTACGTCTCGTGCAACGGCGCGGGCATGGCGATCCTCGACATCAGCAACGTCGCGGCGCCGCGGGTAATCAGCCGGATCAACTGGAGTCCGCCCTACGGAGGCAACGCGCACACCAGCCTGCTCCTGCCGGGGCGCGGGCTGGTGGTCGAGGTGTGCGAGTCCGTCAGGAATACCCTGGCGGAGGACGGCGACAAGCGCATCTGGCTGATCGACGTGCGCGAGGAGCGCCAGCCGGTGATGATCAGCAGCTTTCCCCCGCCGGTGCCGCCCAAAGGCTCGCCGTGGAGCAGCTACGACGAGCGGCCGCTCCGCTTCGGCCCGCACAACTGCCACGAGAACCGGCCCGGCAGCTTCTACAGCGAGACGCGCATCTACTCAACCTGGTTCAACGCTGGCCTGCGCATTACGGACATCAGCGACCCGGACCGGCCCACCGACGTGGGCTACTTCGTGCCGCCGACGCCGCCCGGCTCGGAGGCCCCACAGATCAACGACCTGTTCGTGGATGCCGATGGCCTGATCTACCTGACGGACCGCTACACCGGCGGCATGTACGTCGTGGAGTACACGGGGGGCTAGCGCTCGGCGGCACAAGGGTTTGGTGAGCAAGTGGGATCCCCCTCTCCCCATCCCTCCCGCGCCAGGGGGAGGGAGTATTTGCCCCTCCCCATCCCTCCCCCGCCAGGGGGGAGGGAGTATTTGCCTCTCCCCTCGCGGGAGAGGGGGCAAACGCTTGTGTCATGGTGTACTGGTGGGGCGCGCCCTCATCCCGGGAAGGTGAGCGCCACCCCGGGGAAGGGCTCCGTGATCCTCAAGCCGAGCCCCATGGCGTCCATCGCTGCCTGCGCCTCGGCGATTGTGGTCTGCCCGGGCCCCTGCATGAAGCGGTGGTGGCCGGGGAAGACCGCGCTGAGGTTGGGGTTGTCAGTCATGAGGAGCTTGACCTGCATGGCGAAATTCGTCGGGTCAGCGGCGGCGCCCATGTACAGGATGGCAGCGTGAGGCCGGTACATCTGTCCCACCAGCAGGTGGTCGTAGGTGGCGGCGCTGCTCCCGCCGTAGTAGAGGGTCCATCCGTTCTCAAAGGTCACCACGAAAGCGCCGGCCGGACCGCCGTAGTACACCGTGTCCGTGGTGGGACGCACGCGGGACCCGTGGGCTCCGCTGACGATCCTGACCGTGATGCCGTCCTCCACAACGCGTTCGCCGGGGCTGGTTCTGAGAGCCTGAGCGGCCGGCACGCCCCGCTCCATGAACCAGATGCCGAGGTCGAAGGCGCCGGGGACGACCCGCGCGCCGGTGTTCAACGCGATGTCGACGGCCTGGCCCACCTCGTCGCCGTGGCCGTCGGTCACGAGGATCAGGTCGGCCCGCTGAATGCGGTCGACGGAGATGGGGGAGTCCGGATTGGTCACCAGCGGGTTCGCCAGGATGACTTTGCCTGTGGGAGACGTGAACCGCCACGCATTGTGGCCGAGCCACTCGAGCGTGACGGCACCCCCTTGCGCGCTGCTCTCGGGGAGCACCGGCGTGGGCGCGATCACGGCGGCTATCGCCAGGGACAGGGCCAGAAAGGCCACTATGGGGAGCCGAATAGGGTGGAGCATTATCGTGACCTCCCGCGGGTGTAATGAGCGGAGGGTAGCGGCCCCATGCGCGCCGAGTCAAACACTCGGAGCAGCCGATTGCAGAGGCGCGCCATTTCTGGAGGCCGAACCCTGAAAGCTCCTCCCCTCCCTCTGGGAGGAGTTGAGGTGAGGGAGAGCCCAAAAACCCTCACTGCCGGGCGAGGGCCGGGGTGAGGGCGAACCCTGGCTGCTAGCCTATGCCGTTATGCTCGAGCGCACGGCGATTCGCCGAGTGAGGAACTTGCGAGCCTTCTCCCAACAGTCCTCCGCTGCGTCCTGCCGATAGGGATCGCCCTTCGGGTTGGTCCAGCCGTGGTCGGCCCCGGGATAGGTGTGGACCTCGAAGTCCGTCCCGTGCTTCGTCAGCTCACCCCGATAGCGCTCGACCTCCAACATGGGCACCAAGCGATCCGCCTCCCCGAAGCAGGCGATAACAGGTACACGCAGGTGCTCGACGCGGCCCGCGGCTTCCGTTGGAGTGTTCCGGTTGCTGGTGTCGTTGGTGGGGAAGCCATGGAAGGCGGCGGCGGCCGCCAGGCTCGGTTGGTAGGTGGGCCAGAGGAGCGCGAAGCGACCGCCAATGCAGTACCCCCATACGCAGATCGGCTGCCCCCCGACCGCACGATGGCTCTGCAGCATCGATAGACCAGCATCGAGGTCCCCCAGCGTGCGCTCGTCGGGCTGCGAGCCCGGGCGCTTGAACGGGTCCGATGGCACGCCGGGATGGTCGAAGATATCGACGGCCAGGGCGGCGAACCCATCGCCGGCGAGGCGCTCCACGACGTAGCGCGCAAAGTCGTCCAGGCCTCGAATGGTAGGGATCACGACAACGCCGGGGAAGCTCCCCTCGACCTCGGGAACGGCGAGGAGCCCACCGATGTCCCCTCCCTCGCGCGAGATGCGCACCTGCTGAGCGGCCATGACACCACCTCCTATCTCTGTCGATTCCGGAGCGTACCCTGGGTCACTTTGAGCGGTCAAACTTGTGGACTTACCCCCTCCCTGACCCTCCCCCTCAAGGGTGACCTTCCCCTCAGGGGGGGATGGCATAAGATAATGACCCAGGAGGGGCTCAGCGATGGTAGCGCAGCCGGCCAGGCGGCAGTTCACAGTGGACGAGTACTACCAGATGGGTCGGGTCGGCATTCTCTCGGAGGATGACCGCGTCGAGCTCATCGAGGGGGAGATCATCGAGATGCCACCCATCGGCGGGCGCCACGCATCGTGCGTGAACCGGCTCAACCGACTCTTCCTCATGGCGTTGGGGGACTCAGCGGTGGTTACAGTGCAGAACCCCCTGCGCCTGGACGGCCGCTCTGAGCCCGTGCCCGACGTCATGATCGTCAAGCCGCGCGCCGACTTCTACGAGGAGCGACACCCTTTACCTGAGGATGTCCTCCTACTGGTCGAGGTATCGGACAGCACCATCGGCTACGATCGGCGCGTAAAGCTCCCACTCTATGCCCAGCACGGTGTTCCCGAGGTCTGGATCGCCGATCTCGATCGGGGCGTCATTCGAGTTCACCAGGATCCGACACCCGACGGCTACCGCGTCGTCCACACCCGACGGCGCGGCGACCGCCTTGTGCCCTCCGCCTTCCCCGATCTCGCTTTCGCCGTCGACGACATCCTGGGGTAAGGCTCAGCTCTCAGGTTCGTCCGAGCTCCGCTCCTCCACGAAAAGGACAACGAGCGCCGCCGACGCCAGGGCGCTGGCCAGCATCAGCGCGCCCAACGGCTCGTAGCCGGCCCCTTCGACGATGAGCCCGCCCAGGAATGAGCCGGCCACCGTGCCCGCGTTGAAGAACGTGGCATTCAGCGCATTCATCGTGCCACGCGCCGTGGGCACGGCCTCGCTGATGATCATGCTGGCGCTGGTGAACCGCATCCCCATCGGGACCCACGTCAGGAAGTTGATGAACGCGGCGAGCTCGACCGACGTGGTCGTCTGCATCTGGAGGACCACGAACAGCGCTGCGACCAGCACCGCCACACTCATCATCGGCCTGTACCCGAGGCGCTCGCCCAGCCGGCCGGCGAGCTGAGCGCCGATGAGCACACCCAGGCCGCCCACCCCGAGCACCGGCGCCAGATCGCCGGTGCCGATCCCGTAGCGAGCGATGAAGAAGGCGCCCAGGTAGGTCTGGAACGCCATCGACCCGACGCTCATAGCGAAGCTCGATCCCAGAATCGCGCGCGCGGACCGCGCCCGCAGCACTGGCGCATACGCGGCCACTAACGAGTCCCAGGTCCCACGCGGGTCCCAGGTCCCAAGTCCCAGGTCCCCGGTCCCGCGTTTCCGATTTGTCTTCGGACCCGGGACCGGCTTGGGACCTGGGACCTGGGACTTGGGACTCGTTTCAGCGGGATACAACCGGAGCAAGAGCGCAACGGCGGCGAGGGTGACCAGGCCCATTGCGGCGAACGCCCAGCGCCAGTGCCAGAAGGCAGCCATCAGCGTGGCCGCCGGCACGCCGACGATGATCGAGATCGTCGTCGCCGCGGTGATGTAGCCGTAGATCCGGCCCCGCTGCCCATAGGGGAAGAGGTCCGCCACGGCGGCGAAGACGGCCGGGCCCATGGCCGCGCCACCAACGCCACTGAGCACGCGCGTCGCCACCATGACCTCGTACGTCGGCGCCAGCGCCGAGCCCAGGGACGCGACGCCCAGGAGGGCCGTGCCCGCTACCAGGGTGGGCCTGCGCCCGCGGTGATCGCTGATCGGCCCGATTACGAGCGCGAGCACGGCGGCGGGCACCGCCGCCAGGGTCACCAGCTGGCCGGCCTGGCCGATGCTCACCCCCAGGTCGGCGCTGAGCGCAACGAGGAGCGCGGGGATGATGAACATGGCCAGGGGCATGACGAATGCGCAGGCGCAGAGGACGGCGAGGACGATGCCGGAGCGCGCCTCCGCCGGTCCGGGCAGTGTAAGGTCCGCGGTCAGGCGCTGCCCATCCCGCGCGATGGGCGGAGCGGCGCTATCTGTCATCGCCATGAAACCGTACGAGTGTGGGTGCTTTCAGGCCGAAGAATTCGCCCGCGACCTTCCATTTTGGCGGCTCGTAGGGACGAGGCACGCCTCGCCCGCTTCGTGTCGAGGGTACGCGGGTCAGGAATGCCCGGCCCCCACGGCGTTCCGCGGGCTGGTGGCTCGGGGCTCTTGTCATGCTGAGCAAAGCGAAGCATCCGTGCCCAGGAGGTGCGGATTCTTCGCCTACCGGCTCAGAATGACAGCTAGGGACCCGCCCTACGGCGCCGCGGTCGGGACCAGGGACTCATCCTCGACCGGCGCGGTGCCAACCCAGTGGCCCAGGTCCACCTCGATGTCCTGCGGGCAGTGGTACTTCACCTCATAGTTCACCGGGTTGCCCAGGTCGACGCGCCGGATCTCGCGGGCGCCGGCCGCCTCGATGCGCTGCCGAGCATCGGTCTCGTCCACTACCGTGAAGCCGATGTGCTCGATGCCCGCCTTGGACGCCTGGCCGTCGGACCGCGCCAGCGTCATGGGCAGGATGGTGATGTTGACGGTCCCGTCGGAAACGTCCACGGCTCCGTTACCCCGTCGCTGGAGCCGCTCCAGCCCGAGGCCCTGAACGAAGAAGTCGGCAAGCGCCTCAACATCCTCCGCGCGATAGGCGATGTGTCGGATCTTTGCCACGGCGGCACCTCCTCTGCTTTGGGCCATTCTAGTGGATTGCGTGGCCGTGGGCTTCGGAACCCCAAAACAAAGCACCTGGCCGGTTTCCCTCCCCGCTCTGCGGGGGACGGTTAGGGAGGGGGCAGATGCCCATGCTCATGCGAAGTGACCCTCTGTCACGACCGGGCGATCACCAAAGTAGTGAACCAGCGCGCACTCTTACCATTCTCTTAACTTCCGTGTTACACTACGCACCGTTTTCTTAGTTGGCTCTTACTTTTCCCCCGACGGGTCTCGTGAGGGCCGCTCCGCGCTCGGCGAGAGAGGAGCCGCCATTATTCCTATCCGCCGCCGGCTTCACGTCCGACGCCTGCCCATACGTCACGGGGAGCCGGAGCGCCGCTTCCTGGCTGGCCTGGCTGCGGCTGCTCTGATACCGGCAACCATGTTTGGTGGTCCGCTTCTCTCCCGAGACGGAGCGCTGGCGACTTCGTTTCGAATCGAGTCGCCCACCAGCGGGTCCTCCATCGGGGACGGCAACCTCGTTCTGGTGGAGATCGTTGCGCCCGATGGTCAGGGCGGCGACGTGAACCGCGTAGAAATCGCCGTCGACACCGGCTTATGGGAGCCGGCGGAGCGTTCCCGGGCGGACGCAACGCGGTGGCGCTTCCTCTGGATGGATCCTTCCCCAGGGGCGCATCAGATTCGCGCGCGAGCCGTTGGGGCCGAGGGGCATGGCCCGCCAGAGCAGAGGGTTGGAGTCGAAATCGTCGAGCGCTCGACCACTCGCTTCATTGTGGACAACCCGTACGCGACCTCAGGGAGTTTTCGGAAAGGCCAGCTCCACACCCATTCGACCCGTTCGTTTGACGGATGGGAGTCGCTCCCTCCAAGGGAGCTCGCGCTCGCATATTTGAAACGCGGCTACCAGTTTATGGCCATCACCGATCACGACAATACCTCCTACCCAGCAGAGCTGAATTCTGACTCCTTCCTGGTGCTGCCAGGGTACGAGAGCACTGCGGAGTCGGGCCACATTACGGGCCTTTTCGTTCGCAACGTCGCGCCGCCAGAAGCCCCTGCTCAGGAGCGGCTCGATCACATCCGGGCGGACGGGGGAATGGCGATCCTGAACCATCCTACTTATCGCATCGGCTGGGCGGGGACCGATCTGGGAACGTTGCAGGGCTGCTTTGCCATCGAGCTGTTCAATGGAATCACGAGCACCGAAGCGCGCGCGGCTCGGGCCACCCGCTTGTGGCATGACATGGTGAACGCGAGAAACTACCGGGGGCGCGTGTGGGCTGTGGCGGTCGATGATGCTCACAGCGCCGACGCGATCGACCGCGGCTGGGTGATGCTGAAGACGCGCCTTCTCACGCAGGATGCCATCCGGCAGTCTTTGGAGCGGGGCGCCTTTTATGCGAGCAATGGGCCCACGTTTGGGGTGCTCGGTGTACTGAACGGCGCCATCGCGGCATCGAGCCCGGACGCCGCGACCATCCGGTTCATCGACCAGGACATGAACGTGCTGCAGGAGGGGCCACCGAGCTGGAGTGCGTATCTCCCCCGTGGTACCGAACGGTGGATCCGTGTGGAGGGGACCATGGCTGACGGACGCACAGCATGGTCGCAGCCCTTCTGGTTGATGCCGAATGCCCCCCGGGTTGAACTGATCAAGGCCGATTCGGGGACAGCCCTGGTCGGGCAGACGCTCCCGGGCGGCAAGGTTGACGTTTACGAAATGGAATCTCAGCTCGGCACGGTTGTTGCCAACGAGCAGGGGGACTTCACCTTTACGTCGGCGCGGCTCGCACACCCACCGTACGAGCTGTCCGTTCTCGCCACGTCACACTGGCCGGATCAGCTGACCAGCCTACGCGCTACCGTGGTCGCTCCGCCCTGAGTCTCCCGTGTATAGTTGCCTCCAAGGAGGGTTATAGATGCAGGGTTAAAAGCAATTAATGTGGGAGGTTCCTGGACCTAGGCAACCTATCATATTCGAAGGAGGTGTGTGATAACGCACAAACTGATGCTCTCCCTCACCCTGACGACGATCTGGACGCTACTAGCTTTTTATGGGGACGCTCCTGTACAAGCCGGCAGCACTACGCTCCAGGACTGGCAAACAGAATTCAACATCTCGCAACGAACCTTGAGCGATACTGGAGAGTCCGCATACTTTGTCCTCATTCCGGGTTACCAGGTTGTATTGGAGGGCGGCGGCGAAAGGGTGACCATCACCGTGCTGGATGAGACAAAGGAGATAAACGGGATAACCACGCGCGTGGTTGAAGAGCGAAGTGAAGAGCGCGGCGAGCTCGCTGAGCTGGCGCGTAACTTCTTCGCCATAGATCAAGCCACCGGCGACGTGTTCTATTTCGGCGAAGACGTCGATATCTATGAAGGCGGCGGCGTGAGTCATGAGGGCTCGTGGTTGGCATATGTGGACGGAAGTGAGCCCGGCCTATATCTCCCCGGATCCCCGGCGGTGGGAATGAGGTACTACCAGGAGCTGGCCGCGGGCATCGCTGAGGATCGAGCGGAGGTGATCAGCACGTCAGAACGGGTTAGCGTTCCCGCCGGCGTATTCGAGAACGCTGTGCGAACGAGCGAGTCGTCCCCGCTGGATCCAGGAGTAACTGGTGAAAAGGTGTATGCGCCTGGAGTAGGGCTAGTACAGGATGGGGAGGTGAGCTTGGTCAGCTATGGGTACGTTTTTTGAGCGCCTGGAAGATCGCCGACGTGATGATGCCGACCGGTTCGCGGTGGTCTGAGACCTGAGTCTGCGGGCATGCTCAGAAGCTGCCGACGATCAGGGCGATCCCGATGAGGGCGATGCCGGCGGCGAGCAGGCGCATGATGACCCCGCGGGAAAGACGCCCCGATAGCCGCGCGCCGATCTGAGCTCCTACGAGGAGGCCGATGCCGAGTAGGAGGACACGCTCCAGGCCGAAGGCGAAATCGCCTGCGACCGCGTGCGTAGCCGTCCCCGTCACCGCTGAGATGGTAAAGACGAACGCCGAGGTGGCCGTCGCAACGTGCACGGGGAAGTGGAGCCAGGCAACGATGGCGGGGACGATCAGGATGCCTCCGCCGATCCCGGCGAGCGCGGCGATGAGCCCATCCGCAAAGCCGATGGCGATCGCCTTCCAGCGACTGAACGCACACGAATAGGTGGCGCCGCCGCTGTCGGTGAGGCGCCGCTCCAGCCAACCAGCCCTGGATCGCGCCACTGTTGTGGACGGCGTGCGCGGATAGACGAGATACACGGCGATCGCGATCAGCAGCCCGCCGAACGCGACGTCGAACAGCCCGCGTGGAACGAATCGCGACGCCCATGCGCCGACGACGGCTCCGGGCACGGCGCCCATGGCCAGAAGGATCCCGGATAGCAGGTCGATGCGCTTGAGGCGCGCATACGCAATGGTTGCGGACGCGCCGTTGACGCTGACCGCGGCGAGGGAAATCGTGGTGATGGTGGGGACACTGTCGGCGGGCTCGAGGAACAGGAGCAACGGAACGAGCAAGAAGCCGCCGCCCGCTCCGATGATGGAACTGTAGGTCGCGACAGCGAGTCCGACCACAACAAGCAGGGCTGCGTTCGCGACCCCATCAGGCACGATGGCCTTGCAATCCCCAGCGCGAAATCTAAGGCTACCATAAGAGCACCGCCACAGAAGAGCGCCGGGGAGCGAGGCCGGGAGGCTGCGGCGTCGGACCACACCCCGCCGATAAGAGGAACGCGGTACACTGGCGCTGGCCAACTACCTCAATACGGAGGAACCACACCATGGATTTCGGCCTCTTCTCCAATGGCGAGCGCACCAACAAAGTCGCGGCGGACACCTACGACGAAGACCTCTTCGAGGTGACGCTGGCCGATCGACTGGGCTTCAAAGAAGCCTGGATCAGCGAGCACCTCGGCACCACGACCACGGGCCGGCGCGACACGCTCTCCGTGGCGGACATGTTCATCGTCAAGGCCGCCGCGCTCACGAAACAGATCAGGCTCGGGCCCGGGGTACGGCCGATCGGCATGTTCCACCCAGTGCAGGTGGCCATCGAAGCGGCGATGGCGGACCACCTGACGCGTGGCCGCTACATGTTCGGCTTCGGGTTTGGCGGCCCGGCGACTGACGGCATGCTCCAGCGTGGGCTGGGCTCCAATGACCCCAAGCTGCGCCGCGAGCGCATGTTGGAGGCCCTTGATCTGATCATCCGCTGCTGGACCGCGACCGAGCCTTTCGATTACGAGGGCGCCTTCTGGCAGGGGAAGGGGATCAACGCGCTGCCCAGGCCCTACACAAAGCCCCACATGCCGGTCGGCGTGGCGAACAGCACCTCAAACGGGACGGCGGCGCTGGCGGCGCGACACGGCTTCATGCCGCTGTTCAGCCAGTACGACGAAGCTCACCACATGCGCGAGCTGCACGACGTGTACGTCGCCGCGGCCAGGGACGCCGGCCGCGAGCTGAAGCTGAGCACGATCCGCGCGTGCCGCTTCTGCTGGGTGTCGGACACCACGACAAAGGCCAAGGAGGAGCTGCGCCCCAGCATCACGCCCGCCCTCGAGCGGCAGAAGAGAACCTTCCCCTACCACTTTGCGAAGTGCCTGCCGCCGAGCGGCGACGTGATGGACGTCACCTGGGACCACATCGTCGATACCGGCCACTACTTCGTCGGCAGTCCGGACCGCGTGTACGAGCTGATCAAGAACCACTACGTCGAGAGCGGCGGCTTCGGCACGCTGCTGCTCGTGTGCGGCAAAGACTACGGGACACGCCAGCAGCGGGCCCGCTCGATGCGGCTCTTCATGCAGGAAGTGGCGCCGCGCCTGAAGAGCCTGGACCCGGACCGCGCCGGCGAGCTGGAGGCAGTCTTTTAGAAGGTCAGCCCGCTTAGCCGGTTGGCGTGTTCCGCCGGTCGTGGTGTGCCAGATCAGCATGAGCATCACTCTCGCCGCGGCTGGCCGGATCGACGTGGACAGTCACAGTTGAGAGTTTGGGAACCGCGTGAAGCATCTCGTGCCGGGCCCGCTCAGCAACCGCATGAGCTCCGGATAGATCGAGGTCTGGATCGGCAATTATCAACGTCTCGGCGTGCAGGTTGTGGCCGATCCAGCGGACGCGTATCTGCGAGATGTCCAGGACGCCGTCGGCGCGGCGACCTATAGTGCCCCCCGAAAACTGGACAGGCGGTGAAGTTAAGATCGCCGGGTCGGA